>JAEOTO010000007.1 GCA_016839805.1 Candidatus Hermodarchaeota archaeon | reverse complement strand
GGAAGCGCCGCATTTACCATGAGTGCAGTTATACACAGGAGAAGGAAGAGCGCATTCACTATCCAAAACTGTCGAGCCGTCATTGAAGGCATATAGCGCTGAAACCAAGAAACCCATCCGGTGAGGGTCTCCTCGACAATATGTAATACGCCTGAGACCAATACCAACCAAAAAACTACAACCAAAACCACAGTAACGCCCTCAATCCGTCATTAGGATGGTTAGTGTATCGAATAATATTCATTAACAGTTCAACTCTTTAAAGATGCAAGATAAGGTTCTCCTTCTAGATTTGATTAAAAACAAGATTACAGCAATTAAGTCTTCGAAGTTACAGAGAATAGCACATAATTCATGGCTTTAGCCACAGTTCTAAAGAATTAAGTAGACATTGATTGTTGCCAGAGGATAACCTTCCCGTCATCAAAGAAGCCCTCAATGAGGAGAAAGACCCTAATGGAAACTCCTTCCAAAATACTCCACGAAAAAACGAATCCTTATCGGCGTTAATTTCCTTGAATTCTCTCGTTGGAGGGCTCAGCATAACGCTAATCAATTGTCCTGCTTGTGGGAAGCAGGTGCAACCAGACGAGGGGTATAGCTGCCCAGAATGCAGGCATTATTATGAAACCCTAATCAGGCATTCTTGAAGTGATCCAAAAAAATCTAAGCTAATTAATCAGTATAATCTTCAAGGGGACACCAGTCGGGAATGGTAAAACCTTTCTGAATCAGGTCATCAAAGCTGATAATGAATTTCGCTCCAGTCACAAGATTCGGGTGCGTACAATAGAGGGCAACTTTTCCGCTTCCTGACTCTCCTTGATTACGGACATAAGGACATTCGATACAATTCTCAACTACGATAAGCTTCTTCTTTGTCTCGCATTCGGTCATCAAATTCACGATCCAAAATATTGAACATCAAAGAGGCGTTCTGTTCTTCCACAAAAATGTATAGGTATTGCCAGGCACAGATGAAATGCCGGTTGGTTTTTATTCAAGAAGCTTGTCATGAGCCAATATTGAACACGGAGGTAAGATTGTGTCTAGTGTTTTAGATTCATTAAAGGTGAAAGGCGTTTTTTTTAAAAACCGCTTTGTCATGCCACCCATGCAAGGAGACCATGCTACCGTAGAAGGTGGTGTCACAGAGAAACTCATTAAATTTTATGAGCAACGAGCAGAGGCTTTAGGACTCATTATCGTTGAGCATAGCTATGTGAGTTTAAACGGTCAACGAGCAAAACGACAATTAGGCATTTATGATGATCATTTGGTGCCAGGACTAAAGGAACTGGTCAAACGAATTCAACCTTTCAACACACGGATAATATTGCAGATTACCCATGCTGGAGCGAAAGCTGACGAAAAATTGGGCATTGAGCGGGTGGCTCCCTCAGCGAAAGAAGGAGCACGAGAACTTATGGTAGAAGAGATTGAAGCTTTGAGATATGCATTTAGTCGGGCTGCTGATCGTGCAGTGAGTGCTGGATTCGATGGAGTGGAAGTTCATGGTGCCCATGGGTTCTTATTAAATCAATTCTCGTCTCCGCTAACTAATCATCGTACTGATATGTATGGCGGGAGCTTTGAAAACCGTATTCGATTCCCCTTAGAAATAGTACGGCAGGTCCGTAAGCAGATTGGTACACGGTTCCTATCTTATCGTTTGGGCTCCGTAGATCTTCAGATGATGGGAACACAAATCGAAGATTCACAACAATTCGCTAAACAACTGGCGGCTGCTGGTGTCGATATAATTAACGTGTCAGGAGGCCTCTGTGGTAGTGCCCCCTCTTCATTGGCTGCAGAGGAAGGCTTCTTTGTACCGCAAGCCCATGCAATCAAACAATCTGTGGATATTCCTGTTATTGGTGTAGGGGGCGTTAAGACGCCGCAATTTGTAGACCAAGTTATTCGGGAAGGGAAAGTAGATTTCATTGCGATAGGACGTGCATTAAAGAACGACCCGGATTGGGCAATTAAAGCGGTTAAATTCTTGAAAACAAAATGAGGTTGTAATATGTCAAACGAAATAGGTTCTCAGTTCTGCAGGAATACTAAGTATGAACGTGACAAGTTACCTCGACAACCTCTCAACCTGAGAACGAAACCTCCTGCGTATAAGGTCTATGAGAACTCCAAGCAAATTCGATTACCAGCTCCGCAAACGCAACAAGGACCTGGTCTTTGGCAGCTCTTGAACCAAAGACGAAGTGTCCGTAAGTTTTCAGGCAAAGCCATGTCTAAAGAAGAGCTATCACAAATTCTTTGGGCAATTCAAGGGGTCACTGAGCCTGGAGTACCTGCATATGGTGAAGTTATTGGCTTGCGAACTGCGCCCTCAGCAGGAGGATTATACCCTGTTGAAACGTATCTTGGCATCAATAATGTTACTGGTATTGAGCCTGGAATGTATCATTATTGCATTGAAAAGGGCACTCTTGAGCTTATCAATAAAGGAGACTACGGTGAAGCACTCGCAAGGGCTGCATTGGATCAAGGAATGCTTGCTGAGGGAAATGTGGTGATTATTTGGACGGCAATCTTTGAAAGATCTAAATGGAAATATCGACAACGGGCCTTTCGTTATGTCTTTTTAGATGCAGGACATATTGCTCAAAATTTGGCCTTGGCTGTTGAGGGTTTAGGGCTAGGAAGTTGTCAAGTGGCAGCATTTTTTGATGATGAAGTGAACCATTTGTTACAGATAGATGGCGAAAATGAAAGTGCCATATACCTCAGTGTAATTGGGCACAAAAAGAAGAAGTAAACGGCCCAGAGCGCCTCAGATTATTTCTTTGCAGTTGGTCGACGGATACGATACAAAGCTAGGGCTAGAATGATAGCCACGATGGCTAGTACCCCTGTAAGAACGAATGCCATGAAGTAGCTGCCTGTGATGTCAACAATTAGTCCTGCGGCGAGTGCCCCAACGATTCCTGCTACCCCATAAGAGGTGAATAAGACACCATAATTTGAGCCCACGTTCTTCGAGCCGAAGTAGTCAGCGGTTGAGGATGGAAAGAGGGCAAAGTTTCCTCCGAAGCAGAAGCCGATAAGCGAAGCCACAGTCATCACGATGACCCAGCTAGCTATGGTTGTACTCAGATAAGCGAAGCTAAACATACCGATCGTGAGTAACACGAACATTATCACCAAAGTGGTGACCCGACCAATTCGATCAGAAATCGCACCCCAAACAATCCGTCCAGCTGCGTTGAAGATAGACATGACACCCACAATTAGAGCCGCAATAAAACCCCATATTATAGGATCAGCTGCAGTAATGGGATCAATAGCTTGAGCAGCACTTTTCACATTTCCTAGTGTCATTAATCCCGCTGTTGCAGCGAACAGGAACATGAACCACATTAACCAGAATACAATTGTACTAATCATTTCACGCGGCATGAACTCCTTTCCTTTGGAATCAGCGGTTCCTGCAGTTGGTTGATACCCTGGGGGTATCCAGCCTGGAGGAGGATTAAACAGGATTTGTGCTCCGAGAACGACAAGGATTAGGTAGAGCACACCCAGGATCAAAAATGCTCCACCAACCATTGGAAAGATGATTGGTAGGGAAAGTAACCCTGTTTCAACATAACCCATGACAAGGGCTCCGGCGCCAAAACCTGCTACCGCGATACCGGTTATTAATCCCTTTTTGTCAGGGAACCATTTGACTAGGGCGGCAATAGGACAGACATAGGCGAAACCGATGCCTGCTCCTCCAATGATTCCGTAAGTTAATACTAACCATGCGGTACCAATAGCAGGATTTCCTCCACTGACAATGTCTACGAGTCCTGCAATGAGGTATCCGACTCCGAGAAGAATTCCTCCGAGCATGGCAACTTTTCGTGGACCAACGCGATCTTGCCATCGTCCTGCGAAAATCATGAATACCGCAAAGGAGGCAAGGCCCGCTGCAAAGGGTAGTTGTGTCCAGAAGGAAGGCCAATTATAGATGCCACCCCTAAGTGCTGTTTGGAAAATGGACCAAGCATAGATGGAACCCAAACAAACTTGGATAATTAATGCTCCTAAGACAACGAAATAGCGCCGACTACTACTAACTGCTGCTTCTTCAGACATTGCGGATTCACCTAGTTGTTCCTTCTGAACATTGGCGGGTGAAGGAGTTTGCACAGTGAGCTAGTTTACATAAGTGTTAGGAACCAGCGAAAAATCCCGAATAAATTTCAGCTTAGACTCGGTGCCGTATTAACGACGTTTTTAACCAGAAATTCCGACATGGAATGTACCTTAGGGTGTTTACAATGCGAAAATCAGGTTCACTCATTCTTCTTTGTGTTTTTTTGCTGGGTTCACAAAGTCTGATTTTTCCAATTTCCCTTATGTCCTTTCATTTCAGAGTATCTGATTTTTCATCAGACAAAGTGTCATTTCAAGCCCCCCTCCACGCTGATGATGTAAAATTCGGATTAAATATCGATGTAATAGACGGAAGTTCACCATATCCGGAACAAGTGGAGCCAACACTTACCGTGCTCAGTACAGGTCGCATATTAGTTGGCTGGAAAGAAGCCGATACTCATGCGGGGCCTGGACTTCGAGTTGGATTCTGTTATACTACGGATGAAGGACACACCTTCAGTCCTAACATTCTCATGGAACCTATCGCTCCAGGTGGAGCGCAATCAGATCCATGGCTTGTATCAGATACTGCAGATAACGCATATTTCGTTTTCTTAGAATATGAAGCTGGTGAAGGGATGGGAGTGGCAAAAACCACCGATGGTGGAGTTACTTGGCAATCTCCGACCCAGGCCAGTGACACAACCGGTTTTGATGACAAGGAAACCATGTGCGTAGATGCTGCTGGAAATCTCTATATGATGTGGGACCATTTCTACACGGATTCCAACGCACGTCTTGTTTTCACCAAATCAACTAATGGCGGGGCTTCATTTGAACCAACATTAGCTCTTGGTGAATGGGAGGATCGTGGAGGAATACCCTACATTACTTGTACACCAAACGGAACACTTTACGCGACAACTTGGGATTACTTTCAAAGTGCTCCTGATAGGATTTACATCACAAAATCTGTTGATTTTGGGAA
Source organism: Candidatus Hermodarchaeota archaeon (assembly GCA_016839805.1). Classification (GTDB taxonomy): domain Archaea; phylum Asgardarchaeota; class Hermodarchaeia; order Hermodarchaeales; family Hermodarchaeaceae; genus Hermodarchaeum. The sequence goes on along the minus strand of JAEOTO010000007.1, from coordinate 80,078 downwards.
TAGCTGGACAGCACCAATACAAGTCAATACTTGGGGATACCAGGACATTGCATTAATCACAGTTTGTGCGACTGACAGTAATCACAATGTGTATATTTGCTTTGCAGCAGGATCTGCAGCAAACCGGGAAGTCTATGTGACAAAATCTACTGATGGAGGAAATAGTTGGTCTATACCTGTACAGGTTAACGATGTTAGCACAGGAATGCAACGCATGGTCGAAATGCACATTGATGCTGAAGATACTGTCCATGTTGCCTGGCTTGATGCAAGAAATGATGAATGGGACATCTATTATAGTCAATCGACCGATGGTGGAGCCACTTTCAGCGAGAATGTCAAAATCACTAGTGAGGGATTTCCACTTACCTTCACTCGCCCTGGTGATTATTTTACTCTCCGGACAGGACCCACTGGAAAGCTCTATATAGTCTGGACTGATGGACGTAAAATCACTGATCAAGATATTTTCTTTGCCAAACAAGATATGGCTAATCCACTGATTTCTCACACTCCTCCAGGTTTTGCGTCGACTGATACTCCGATCACTCTATCTGTTAACGTTACAGATGATGATTTCGTTGACCGGGTGGAATTGACATTTCATGTGGAAGGAGGACCAGAACACGTTGTTTTAATGAACAAAGTCTCCGATGACATCTATCAATTTACCATACCAGTAACCTTTGTAACTGGTGAAACTATCTCTTACTGGTTTACGGCTTCCGATGCAGCTGGTCGGAGTTCACAGCTTCCAGCAACTATCTCTGGTAAATTCGAGCTTTCAATTACCTTCATTCCATCAACTCTTCCGATTGTCATACTCATTGGAGTAATCGTCATCGTACTTGTCATGGTATTTGCTATTTGGTATCTACGACGACCTGTAGAAGAATAACCATCGAACCCAAATTAATTGTCATTTGTAAGAGTTAAGTTAGTTCGAAGAAGAATTCGCTAGATTGAAAAAATCTGTTGGTACTAGGAGATGTTTTTCGCGTAATTGACTGATTGCATTGAGAAGCTCAAGTGGATTCTTCTGTGTGGTTTCTAAATATGAACGCACAATTTCTTGGAGGTATAGATATTCTCGGTTCTTCGTAAGGTCTAGGGCAATGTAGTGTAATCGGCTTTCTAGATCTGTGAGCTTTATATTCGCAACTTTGGCTTCGACAGTATGCGGAAAAAGCAAGGACACATGGAAAATGTCTTCAACTAGATCTGTAGCTTCGCTGTATAATCCTGGTTGATTTCCTTTCTTTTCTATAACATCATGGTATCGGTCCTCAAATCTTATTGTAAATGTGTTAATACTTTCTTTCAATGTTTCACTAGGTGTTCCCTTGTAAACAAGTACTGTTCGGACTAATTGACCATCATGGATGATTACGCGGAACCCTTCATAGGTAATCTCTGAAAGGCGTGTTCTCATTTTTAATTCTTCATCTTCTGCTCCGTTCGCTACATCAATAGCGAATGCCTGTATTGCTGAGAGAAAACCACCCATTATCGATGCATCCATTCCTTTTTCTTGGAAGGGATCAAAAATTGCTATTCCACTATCACGATGAAGCACAAGGATACGTGATAAATTAGTTACATCGTTGAACATATCGAGAACTTGTTGGAGCATTTTTTGATGGGCAATCTGGCGTGGAATAATTATTCTTCGGTCATAGACTCGGTAGGCTAATCCAATTGATCCAATAAGTAAAATCAATAGTAAAGCGAGTAAGAGAAAAACTGTTGGAATACCAAAAACCACAGGTGGAACTCCTGTATTCACCGTAATAGTGAAATCTAAGGATGTTCCTGCGGCATAGGTTGCATTTACATAACCCCTATTTAAAAATTCAATATTAAAAGTCAGCAAAGAAGCGGGATTAAAATTGTGTGTGGATAATCGGATAGAGTATGAGCCATATCCATTTGAAGACATTTCAATAAATTGGATTTGGTTAAATTCATCAGTATAGCGTAATATCACAATGGCATCCGAGATATAATTGTCTGTTAGTGAATTTTGCCAAGTAACATTGATTGTTAGGCCTTCCCAACCTATTATGGAGTCTGGCACAGGTGAATTCAAAGTCGCCTTCGCTTGGTTCATCGTTAGAAAGGGATGAGATCGAAATCCACATTGGTTTGTCGAATCATAGCTCACGAGGACGAAACAAGATTCACCTGCAAAGGGTTCGCATAAGGATTCCACCATCCATGCTGTACTGGTCATCGTATTAGTCGTTGAATTAAATGAAATAGATGTATCACTGTGACACAACGTTCCGTTGGGTAACATAATTGAAACGTTTCCATTATTATCCAAACTGCTTAGGTCTGTAATTACGCCATATACACGGAGGTACTCTCCAATGATGAAATAGTCATCTGAAGATATATTGGACCATGGACCTATTGTAGTAGAACTTTTCTGAATGTATATTTCAGAGACATAATTTAGACTTGAGGAATGAATTGAAAAGGTGTCGCCTGGTATAGTCAAGGGATCTTCTATTATAAGAAATTGGGTCGTAGAGTTGTAGTGATAACTCGTAATTATATTTCCGATTTCATTGCGAATCAATGATAAAACCCATTCTTCAGGGAGGTAGAGTCCGAATTGGTAACCTTGATATCCTGGTGGAATGTGTCCTGGTGAAACAGTATAATTGATTATCCAATTTGGATCCGTATTTATTTGCACATTAAACCAAGATGATGCAGATTCAGCAGCTACAGATTTTATATACATAATATATTGATAATCGAAGGTAATCGATACAGTAGAATTGAATGAAAAGACCTGTGTCGCATTCCAAGCATTTGAAATGCTGATTTCTTCCTTTAGAATAGAATCCGCGTAAATGTTAACTTCACCATTCGAACCAAACGTATTCACTACACTGGTTTCATTGAGAGTTAATTCAACTTCGCTTGGTGTTGTATCTGAACCGATTAAATACTCAAAATTATCAAAATAGATGAGTCCATCAACGCGAAGATTAGATCCATCATTTTTTTCAACAGATATCCTGAGGGTTGTTGATCCATTAATAAAAAATGTTAAGAAACTGACATGGGTCCATGACGTGTTGAAAAAGGTAGAAGTAGATTGGACCCACAGACCTTTGGGATTTCCATTGTCATCTAAAATAAGCACGCTTACTTGTAGCCAACTTGCTTTGGTAATATTACTTGAAAATCGAATATCAAAGGATACTGAAAGAGAATCAGGTAACAATTCAGATGTGTATTCAAAGTTATTATTAATTTGGGATATTCCCGTAGATGGCAATCGATCGTTTAGAAGCTTAACTTCTAGACAAGATCCTGGATTACCCCCTGAAGTATTGGTTGCCGAACTGATAACTGCTGGATCAGGATGGGTTAATGTCCAATTATTTCCAACCTCAGGATATTTTTCAAAATCACCATTGCTTACCGGGTTTACTGTTTTCTTAAGATTACTAATATCGGCGAGAAGTCGGTATCCAAAATAGTTTGGTGGAAACCAATTAGACAGATAGGTAAATGAAGTATCATTACGGCCATTAGTAATGGTTTGACTTTCGTTTTGAGTGAATTCAAATACATCAAAGCTAGTACCTGAACCTGAATACGACGGAATAGTCGTTTGCAATGGCGCGGGATTCATATCCTGTACGACTGTAACTGGAATGAATCCTACCGTCAATAGAATAAAGACAATGCTCCAAAGTACTAAGCCTTTTTGCAATGTTTCCCCAACTCGTCTAATATATCCCAGTAATTGTTTTCGTTTCAAATTATTTATCAGTTGTCTTGCATCACAAATGAGATTATTTAGATTCAGGACTTCGAGAAGCTATTTTTCAATGTTCACTATTTACTGATTTTGCCCAGTAAAGAAAAAAATTTTGGCTTTGATAGCAAGTTAGTTTTTTATAATTATAACGAATTGATTTTTACAAAGGGCATTCAGAATGAACGATTAAATAATTAAACCCCATTGATAATGGATGAAGGGATGTGCAATGTCTGAAGAGGCTTATATTCTTGAGTTTTGCCGTAAATGGTTACCTGCCTGGACAGGGAATGAACCTGAAAAATTGCTAAGGTTTTATGCAGAAAATGCCTTCTACCTCGATCCTGCTAATCCAGAAGGAATTCAGGGTCATGATCAGCTGAGGGAATATTTCACAAAGCTTCTTGCAGCCAATCCGAATTGGGTGTGGGAAGTTGTCGAGGTATTTCCAACCTTACGGGGGTTTACTGGGAAGTGGAGGGCAGTCATCCCGGTTGGTAAAAAGAAGATCGTTTTGTATGGTATGGATATCGTGGAAGTGGATGATGGAAAAATCACTCGGAATGAAGTATATTTTGATAGGTCTAAGTGGCTAGATGCACTTCCGAAGAAAAAATGAGTCCCTATCAATGATTCCAAATCCTAGTCGTTGATACGTCTATAAAATGCCCTATTCGTCTTGTAAATGCCAATATATTCATCAAAGAGCGAGTCATAGAGTGCTCGATGTTCAGGATTTGGTTTATAGACCTTTGAAATTTTAATCAGATTTGGAATCTCCTCAAAGGTAATATGACCCAGGCCAACACTGGCAATGAATGCAGCCCCTCGTGCATTCGCCTGAAGGGGATCATGAACTTGGTGGATGTTGCGGTTTAATATATCCGCATAGATTTGACACCAAATGTCGGATTGTGCTCCCCCTCCGATGATATTGAGTTTGTCAAGTGGTCCTTTAATGAATTTTTCGATAGCATTGAGAACCCAACGGCTGTTATAGGCTACGCCTTCGAAGACTGCACGGATAAGATGGCGTTTTTCACTATCTAAGGATAGGTTAAAGAAGGCACCTCGAAGGGTATGGTCTTCTACGGGAGTCCGTTCTCCGTACAGCCAGGGAGTAAAGATGATATTATTGCTTCCTGCGGGTGCTTCTTCAGCAATACGGTCAAATTCTTGGTAGACAGCTTGGTTTCCGCATTTAGTTTCATCGTCTGGATAAAAGACTTGATCGCGGAGGTAGGTTAAGCAGGCACCCGCTGTTTCTTGTTCATTCGCAATGAAATAGCGACCAGGAATTGCCGAGGGTAAAGATGCGATGTTACTATCGATATCGGTTTTCTTGTAAGGCACATGACAAGTTAACCAGCTACTCGTGCCGATATAGATGTGTCCTTCAAAATCTCGAACAGCTCCTGACCCAATAACCGCTGAAGGAATATCTGATGTACTTACAAACACTTTCACATCTTCTTGGAGACCAATGGCTGAAGCGACATCAGACTGGATTGTACCTAATACGTCAATCGATTGTTTTAGGATTGGCAGTTTATCCTTATGAATCCCCAGACGTTTGATTAGATCATCATCATATCGGATATTATTGATATCACGGATGTTAGTCACCCAATGGAGCATCATCGAAGAGGGAGAAGAAGCGTATTCACCAGTTAATCTGAAGTTAATGTAGTCAGTTGGTTCAAGAAACATGTGAGTTTGATCATAGATGTCTGGATGTTCGTTTTGGATGTAGAGAATGTGTGCTATTGGGTCTTTTCCGCTCTTTGTAGGTATTCCAGCGGTTTTTCTTAACCATCTTAACAAGTTGAACAAAGAATAGCCCTGGATGTTAATGAGTCCTTGAAGCTTTTTTCGGATATAGGGTTCGCCACGGGAATCCATCCAGATCACAGCATTCATGAGGTGTTGGCCAGTCTCATCAACGGCAACAGTACCTGACCATTGGCTTGTATTACAGACAGCTACAATTTTTTCTACAGGAACAAGGTCTTGATCAATCAAGTTCTTCGCAGCGGTTAGAAACGCTTGCCACCATTCATCTGGATCTTGCTCAGCTCCTCCACCTGGATGAAGATAGAGCGGAGTCTTTTCACAGGTCCAACCAAGAACTTCACCATGAGTTGATACAATTGCAGGTTTCATGGCGGAAGTGCCATGGTCTATAGCTAGAATATATTCATCTTGACTCCTTACTGGGCTTATCGTGCTTGCCTCCTTATGATGTGAAATATTGTTATTGGGTTGCATGGTTCTGAAATAGGCTTCGGGAGTGAATTATACTAGAAGTTAGAATGATAGTTGTTTTACTTTTCCCTTTGCATCAATGGATTCAACTAAAAGTGGTGAATCCTTTCCGGTTACTGCATCAAGTTTTTCTGATTCCTGAAATACGGCTAGGAAATCCATGGGCTTAACAGACGCCTCGGGTGGAAATACACCTTTCATCCTAATTTTCCCACGTTGCATCAAAGTAGCTCCAATCGCTGCTGGTATACCCGTTCCTTCTCCCATCGCCCGACCAATTGAAGACATAGAGAACACATATTGGTGACGTTTTCCCTGCTTTGTCCCTGAGACAACAGTTTTCAGGCATCCTCTTTGTACTCCAAAATTCGTTTTCTGAAGAAAGCGTTCTCGTTCTCTAATAATATATGCGATAATGAAATCACGTGGGGATATTGGTTGCCCTTTTACCTCTATAGCATCTTCATCGGTGATACCCAGCTTAACCAAGTCGATGATAAACTGAAAATATTCATTGGGAAGTACAGTTCCCTTATTGGTTACACGTTTACAATCGATGTATTTATGCAAAGTTATGGTTTCAGGGTGGGGATAGGGGTAGACGAGATGTTTTCCAATTTGATGGAAATCAACTTCTTCACGTAAAGCTAACCCCATATCATCGAAGAATCGAATTGTATGTAATTTGCCTTCAAGATACATGGGAATATCAGAGGTCATGGCATGGATACGATGCGCTATTACAGCTGCACCTTCGGTGGGTTCACCACCGTGTGCATGGTAAATATCAATGGCTTCAACACTTTCTAGAAGCTGTTCTGCAGCAAATTTTGCTAGGATATTAGTAACTCCTGGAGAACTTCCCATGCCAATGAGAGCTGATAACTTCGCTTTTTTTGCTGTAGCATGCATATTGAGGAGTTCGAGTGTGGGTTCTACATCGTCACAAATATCAACATAATTGATTCCTGAGTCAATCACAGCTTTGAGTATCGGTGGGCCATATCGGTAGAAAGGTCCAACACAATTGAGGACCACATCAGATCCATCAATAACCTGACTAATACTTTCTGAATTTAACGCATCAACTTCGCATGCTGTGCAGGTATTCCCAAGTTCACCAGCTAGCTTCATTGCAGTTTCAGTATTGATATCAGCAATAATGATTTCATCAAAGTCAGGAAGGTCAGTTAACTTACGAACGGCCTCACTTCCCACTGCGCCACATCCCCCTAGAACAGTTATGCGAGACATGTAGTTCGCTTAGTATGGCTGATATTTAGCTGTAGTGACCGTACAAGGAGATTTAGGGGTTCCTTAGCCAATACGATAGCTAAGCAACGAAACACAAATATTCTTATCTATTTTAGAGTGAATATCTATAGCTATTCCTGGATGAGAGATTGGATCGGATTAAGCAACTATATATCCAGAATCATAGCTCTCACAAGATAGATCATTGGAGTTACTTCTCTTGGCTGCTGCCTCCTCTCCGCAACGGTTCATCTTCAAAGTCATATTGATGGGCGATTATGCCGTTGGGAAGACATGTATTATTCGCAGATATGTGTCAGATTCTTTTTCAGAAGATTACAAGGCTAGTATTGGCGTGGATATCACATCTCAGCAATTACGCTTCGAACTCCATGAAGTGCAACTACAAATCTGGGATATGTCAGGTCAAACTGATTTTCGACAGGTGCGTACTCAATTCATGAGTGGTACTGATTGCGCGATTCTCGTGTTCGATTTAACGCGACCAAATAGTTTGGATAATATTTCTTCTTGGATAAATGAAATCTATGCATCGACTCCCAATATTCCACTAGTTTTGGTCGGAAATAAAGCGGATTTAGTTAATGAGCGACAAGTGGATCCTGATGCTGTGAAGCGAATAATTGATGAATTTCGAATGCTCTTCTACATCGAAACTTCGGCTAAATCTGGTTCAAATGTGAACCAGCTATTCAATGATATTGCTCAGAAACTGTTAGTAGATATTTCACCGCATTAATTTCCTTTTTATACAGGAACAACGAAGACGATTCACTCTTCCGAGTACTGATTTGAGAGGTGGCAATAATCGTAAACCCATTGGCTGGTTTAGGCGTCCCTGACTGGATCTGGGACACGTTAGCTTTAGTCATAACAATCCTCTTTACCATTATACTAATTCGAATTATAGGTCTGTTTCGCAAACGCGAAAGCCTACCCGATTACATGCCTAGTAAGCTCTTCATGATGTTTTTTGGACCCATCTTTGTAATCTGCTGGTTACTTTTTGCAGGGGGATTTTATAGCCGTTATATGGTCGCGGCTCTACCAGGTCTGCTTATCCTACTCTATATTCTAGTTGCCGCTGATACGATTAAAGGCGAGGAGTTCAAACAAACCATATCCCCCGATGGCACCTCCAGAGGATTGATGAAAGTACCTCTCTTTTATGCCATCTTAATGGGATTTGCTGCTCTCTATCTTTGGTATGTTCCACTCAATTCGGTAGCTGCTCCAATTTACAGTTTGTTCATTCCCACAGCTCTTCTCATCTTTGGTCCATTAACAGGTGGTGCTAACTTTGCCAGCCTCATCCACCACCGATACGGAACACACAAGTTCAAAGTGTTCACTGAAAAGAGCATAGAAGGAAGCCTTTCTATGTTCACCTTCAGCCTCATCTTTACCTTTGGCTTGCTTGGTATCTATTGGATATTCATTGGACAAGTCTACAACTCGTTTAACATTATTACACTCATCGTTCCCATTTTCATCGTAACTGGAATTACTACAATTGTTGAACTATTAAGTCCACGAAACAGCCAAGTTGTCTTGATACCGGTGGTCGCATTCTTCACTATTTTCGTCATTCATTTGTTAGGGTTATACCCCTTCTTTGTGGTGTTTCCCTTTAGAATCCCCTTTGTCCCTTAACCATAGAATTCGACTTATCACTCATATCAAACTGAAAAATGAAGCAAATAGATGACAAAGATCTTTGATTGCTAGCTTTAGATATTAGCTGTTTATAACAAAGAAACTCACTCAAAACATTTTGATACTTTCTATTCAAGAAAGGTGTCCACTATGGTAAACCCATTAATCGGATTCAACGTAACCAACTGCACCAGTAGATAACACCAGTACACCTAACTTCGCTATTTTCATTCCAACTGTCTTTCTAATCTTTGATCCCCTGGCAGGAGGTGACGGCTTCGCTGATCTCATAGGACGTCGCTATGGCAAGCATAAATTCAAAATATTCGGTGAAAAAAACGCTGAAGGCAGTCTAGCGATGTTCTTCTTTAGCCTCCTCTTTACCTTTGGATTGCTGGGTATCTATTGGTTTATCATTGACCCGGTTTACACATCAATCAACATTATAGCATTGATTGGTCCGGTTTTCATCGTTTCTGCTGTTAAAACCATTGTTGAGATTCTTAGCCCACGACATTCAGATAATATCCTTATACCACTAGCAGCGACAATCATAATTTTCGCTCTCTCCTGGTTCGGTTTGTACCCCCATTACCTCTGGCATCTCTTTCCATTACCCTAATTCCCCTTAGAAGCCCTTTTCAGGACTTACCCCTATACCTACACCCATTACCCCTTCATGGACCAAAATGGAGTGTCGAAAAGGAAGGATTAGATGAAGGAGTTGTAACGCCAATGGTAACGGATTTGACCATTATCAAACTCGGTGGTGCACTCATCACCGATAAAAACAAACCCTACACATTACGCAAGGATATTCTCAAACGCGTCACACAAGAAATTGCTGAAGTTCTAGGTCCTTGCATTATTGTCCATGGCGTTGGCAGCTTTGGCCATGTACCCGTTATCAAACGTAAACTATATGCGGGGTTTCAAGATGCTAAACAATTACCCGGATTATCTCAAACCATGGTTGAAGTCTTCGACCTCAGAATTGCAGTGACGAAGGCTCTTCAAGAAGCAGGATTAGCACCAGTTGTGTTCTTGCCCAGTAATATTTTCTTCATGACTAATGGTGAAATCAGTGGTCATTTCAGTGGTGGACTTAGACAATATCTGGATCTTGGCATGACATTGTTATTAGGAGGCGATATGTGCGCTGATGACCAGCGCGGTTTTAGTGTCTGCTCAGGTGACAAAGTGATTCATCTCCTAGCTCAACTGTTGAATCCCAAACATATCATTTTTGCAACTGATGTCCCGGGGATTTACACTGCTGATCCTAAACTAGATTCAAAGGCGAAACTAATCCCAAAAATTACATTAAGCCGCATTCATGAAGTGGAAAAATTAGCTGAGGAATCTGTGTCACCAGATATAACGAAGGGGATGCGGGGTAAGTTAGAGGAAATCAAAGGGTTTAAACCCATTTTGGATGCGGGGGCTAATGTAGCAATAATTGGGATGACGAAGCCTGGGATTTTACGTCGGTACATTCAAGGTGATTCAACAGTGCCCTGTACTCGTATCACGCTTTAGATTTTAGGTGGTTCGGGTTCGATTTCTTCAGCAACAGCATCAGGTTCATCCTTCACTTTGGGAATAGGATAGCTGAATCCCTTTTTTGAAAGATATGCTCCAAGTAGTGCAACTAATGAAACCAAGGCTAGGGTCAGAGGGAAACGGTATATGGTTAAAACAAGACTGAAAATAATCATTAAGGGCATAGCAACTAACATCGCTAGGGTTGGTCTAAAGGAATATAGGCTATTTCGAATATGACTGGGAACTACATCGATTAAGACGCGTTGATTCAGAATCTGTGCAAGGGCAGCAAATACATCGCTAATTAAGAATATGACGAAAATGATTACAATAGGAATAATTGATGTGATGGGAAAGATGAGGAAGATTGCTGAAAAATGCGGTATAGGGTAAAGGGCAATCCAAGGGATCGGAATAAAGAGCAGTGGAGTGCTAGCGTCAGGTGGAGGGAAGAAGAACGTGGTGAAGGCAAGAAGAAGATAAAAGGTGAACCCACAGAATTGAAGAAAGCGGAAGCGAGGAACCCATTTTATTGGGTCAAATCGTTTGGATAATACACCACTACGTTCTTGTATGACAGCTTCTGGGATAAATATAATGGTCCTAAAGAAGGAGACCATTACATCGGTAAGAAGATAGCTAAAATAAAGTGGAAAGAGAATGATGTTCCACCAGAGTGCGCCAGTAGCCCAGATGAGAACTTCACCAAAAATGATGAAACTTATGAACCGTGATGAGAAAGTAAATTTAACCCCATCCTTGAGGATTTTCCCATAATCCCGAAGGGACGGACGTTCTTGACTCATCTTTCGGACACCTGGGAGATCTTTTACGACAGTCAATACAACAATTGTTAATACGAAGCTAAGAATCGCTTGCACCCAAAAGACCCATTCTCGCCCGTATACTAAGGCAAAGAAACTGCCTGGAATGAGTACAGAAACTGATGCAATTTGCCACAACATTCCTAATTTTCCGGAAAAGACACCATATTGCTTGCGATCCTCATCCTGTGGCATAGCAACACGGTAGTTATTATCGAACCACGCTTGGAATGCACCACTCTCCTGAGAAGCCCCCAAGCCAAATAGTATATAGATGAGCAAGAAATGTGTGAATGGAGTTGCATGGGTAACCATAGAGGTCAGCCAAAAAGCAATCCCATAACACACCATAGCTGAAGCAATAATCCAGCGATGACCAATCCAATCACCCAATGCGGCAGTGGGATAATCGAGTGCAGTTTGTATCGCCATTTGGACAACAACTAGTAGCCCTACTAACGCGATGCCTGCTAGGTAATCACCACCACCGAGATTCTCAGCAATAAAGATCATATAAAATGTGGTCGAGATTTGGAACGACATTGCGAAGGCAGGGAGCAAAATTGCAATGATCTTGGCTAGTCGGAGTCCTTCTGGAGTTGCCTCTTTTAATCCGAAGAGCCGTGCGAGAATACTCATCGTGGTCGCTCCAAATCAAGAACCGTAATAATAGTGGCAACCAAGCGACCTTCTTCCTTATCAATAAATTCATAATTCACAGTTTTGTTCTTCCATAGTAAAACGAGGAATATTATAAGATACTTCAAGTCGTTCATCATTCTGGGAGTGATTAAGAAGATAGAACAAATAGACGATAAAGTAGTCAACTGGATCAAGACTGCATACAATGCTGATCGTTGACTCACGAGAAACTGAGACTCATATCCTCAGATATTAATCTCGAGCAGCTTCTGACACCTGACAATATTGATTTTAAACCAAGAAGCAATACTATAGACTAAGAACACGTTCCATTTATGTAAAAACTCCCAATGAGGGATAGGTTTGACTGTAAACATCATAACCTTCTTTTCAACTGTCACCCCAAAACAACGCATCTCAACGATTACCGCGAAACTGAAAAACACGAATGCCAATCTGTACACCGTTGAATCATTCTTTGAAAAAGGAGTAAAACGCGACAAATCCATTCGAGAGCAACACAACTATTTATTCGTAGGGACGGGTGGGACGGAAAACGACATAGCTCAATTCATTTCTAAGGCAAAGTTAAATTCACCAATTCTTCTTCTTAGTCATGAGGGAAGTAATTCTTTACCTGCGGCAATGGAAATCCGAACCGCTCTACAACTACAGAATATTCCGGCACGTATAATCCATGATTCCCTCGAAAATCTCATCCCTCGTATTAATGAGTGGTGTGACTTCTCTGAAGTCATATCCCGGATCCAATCTAGCCGAATTGGAGTTTTTGGGAAATCGTCATCTTGGCTAATCGCATCCAATCTTGATCGATCTGCTGTGTCTCGTAAATGGGGTGTAGAGTTCAAGGACTACCCCATGAAAACTCTGATTGATATGACCAAAGATGACCTATGGGAAGAGTTCAGTCCACACTTGCAACAGTTTCTTTCTGAAGCGCAAGGAATTGAATGTGACAACAAACATATTCAACAATCAGCTATTGTAGCCCAAGCGCTCGCTGCATTAGTAAAGAATCATGAATTAGACGCTGTTACTCTCGAATGTTTTGACTTACTTGAAAAAACCGATATCTCGGCATGTTATGCCACGTCTCACCTAAATACCCTGGAAGGAATTGTCGCTGGTTGTGAGGGCGATTTGCCCTCAACTTTCACTATGATGGTGAGCAAATTCTTAACCCACCAATCCGCCTTCATGGCAAATGTCGTTGATGTTAATGTTGATAACAACTCCGTTGTATTTGCCCATTGTACTGTACCTACAACAATTCTTGAATCCTACAAAATAATGACACATTATGAAACTGACAAAAGCGTCGCGATTCGCGGTCGATTCCCTTTCCGTGATATCACAGTATTCAAGATGTTCGGCAAAGAACTCACCGACTTCTGGGTCGCTGAGGGTGTTATCACCAAAAATCTAACGAATGAAAATCAATGTCGTACCCAAATTCGTGCAACCCTTACAGAACCCGTAAGCTACTTCTTGAATCTCTCACTTGCGAATCATCATATCATCATACCTGGTAAACACAAACGACGGATATACGATTTTTTTGACTTTATTCAGCGCCGATTATAGGGGCGTTTAGCACTATTACGACGATTTAACTGAATTAAGAGCAGGCTTGGAAAGTTTACGCGTTATTAGATAGGCAACGATGAAAAAGACTAAAATTATATTTTGAACAACGAGTGTTGTGGTAAACTGGATAACTCCCAGTAATTTGAAGAAAAAGTCTGCAATGATGGCAGAAATTAATCCTATCAATGAAGTTATTTTATTCCGTAGAAACCAGCAGATTAGGAAAAAAGAGACTTAGAAATATCACAACAATGCGTCAATGATTAAAAAGAACCTAAAAAGAATAAAAAGAGTCGAAAAGGACAATTCCTAATCGACTCTCGAATTTATGTTTAGTTGGAAAACACTTACTCTTGCTTTCTCCTTCGACGAAGCTGACGAACAGGTGCTGGTTCACCTGCCCCAACAAGCCCAGCCAGTCCCATAACCTCGCCTCTTACAATGTCCATGGGAATAGCAAAGACAATTGTGTTGCTTTGATCAAAGCTGATATCCTCAAGGCTTGAAAGTGTTCGCAGATATAGTGCTTGAGAACTCATTTTTTCTACAGCTTCTTGGAGGTTTTGAGCAGCGATTAGTTCACCTTCACTCTTGATGATTACAGCACGTCGTTCCCGTTCTGCTTCAGCTTGACGGGCGATAACACGTTTCATATCAGCTGGTAATTCGATGTTCTGTAAGTTGACACTGAGGATATCAACTCCCCATTCTTCAGTTTCTTTGTCCACAATCATTTTAATTCGATCTGCGATTTGATCACGTTGAGCGAGCAATTCATCTAATTCGACGTTGCCGATAACATCTCTCATCGTTGTTTGCGAATATTGAACAGTACTCATATTGACACGTTGTATATTGATGAGGCTCTTGGCAGTATTAGTGACTTTCATGAAGACCACGGCATCGACATATAAACTGATGTTGTCTCTCGTCATGACTTCTTGTTTCATAACGTCTAAGGTTTGAATACGGATGTCCTGTCGGACAAATCGTTCAATTCCTGGCCATTTAAAGAACATGCCTGGACCCACGAGTCGCTTGAATTTACCAAATCGAAGTATGATAGCTTCTTGCCATTGTTGGTTGATAGCAATGGTCATTGGCACCAGTATAAAGCACAATATTGCCAGGACACCAAAAAACCCGATGAGCATTAGGGTGAGAAAGAAGCCCAAAAAAAGTCCAAACACCGTAAATCCAAAAATAGCCAGCATTACGAAAATCAGACCTAAGATTAGAAACGTCGCAAACGGGAGCGGTGATCCCTTGTATTCGTACATTCGTCTTTCTTCATCTTCGGATAAATGCATTTCACTCATTTCAAATCCCTTCCATTGAAATATTTCAACGCAAGAATGGTTCATGTCTCGTCCTTGCATTTCGTATGTAATGTAGTGTGCATGCTTTTACATTTTTAGATTATTAGATGGTGGAAAAATCCTAACTAGTATTTTATGGTGTGTGAGTTGTCAATTACATAAGCCTTTTAAGTGAAGCAAGTGCTTACTTGCATCATGACTGAAGTTGAAAAGAAGATTCTCGACGCCGCAACGACGCTCTTTGTGAAAAATGGCTTCAAAGCAACCACTACAAGGCGTATAGCGGAGGATGCTGGGGTCAACGAGGTTACGCTGTTTCGTCGATTTAAATCTAAGACGAACATCTTGGATGCTGTGGTGAAGAAAGCCCAAGAAGATACGTTGAGAAAACTTGATTACATTCTTCAGGCTGAGAAGGTTACCAAGAAGCGTGATTTCTTAGTTGAGACGGGTCGTAATTTGTTAAGGTTTACGGAGCAGAACGCTGATCTGATTATTATGTTGATTTCTGAGGGGAGGAAACGTCCTGAGGTATTAGAAACGCTGTCTTCAATTCCTGATGCGATTGTTAAACAGCTTACGGAGTATTTTGATGAACAAATTCGTGAAAGAAATATCTATGGAACGAATCCCCGGGTTGCAGCCTTTGCGTTTGCCAGTTTCGTCATGTATTCAGGTTTGTTTGCTCGAGTGATTGGCGAAGATTTTCTTAGTGAATCTGAAGATAGATTACATGACTTCATTGATATTCTCAAGGAAGGCGTACTCCGCAAAGAAACCACAATTACTTCCATGCGATCGAATCGAGCATAAAAGGTGAGTACGTGAAACCTGCGATGAGGTGTTAGATATGGTGAAGGACTATGATTTTCGCCATTACGTTCGCAGGGAGGTTAAAACCCACAAACATCCAAAGCACAAAAATGCCAAACAAATTGTATGGTTGAAAAAAGGCTTCAAAGAAGTAAAATCTCGATTTACCAAAATTCCCGGATTAAAACACTTGAAGAATGTTGGGCTTCCCAAATGAAGAAGCCATCCCAACCGGTATCCTCGGCGAGTTAGATATAGTGAATATAGAACTCCTGGTTCCATTGTTGCTTAATACTGAGAAAACAAATTAAGTCGATACTATACTTCACCAGATTCACCCATTGAAGAATTAACCTTGAAGAAGGTGTTATAGAAATCTTTTCAGGAATAAAAGTGAATTAACTTGCAACCCAAGAAGCTGGTTTGTCCTATGTTTCATGGCGAACGAGTGACATTACGGTGTCCCGAATTTGAGGATATTCCGGATATACTCCGGTATTTCAACGATTTTGAAGTTCGGCAAGCCCTTCATTCGATCACACCAGTCTCAGCAGAGCAAGAGAAAGAATGGATTAAGCAACTTACACGACAACGACGTGAAGGCACTGATTATGTATTTGCGATTGAACTCCAAAAACCCAAATCCTTTCTAGGGATTTGTGGGTTGAATAAAGTGAAAGCAATTCATAGAAGTGCTGAATTAGGCATCTCAATTCATAATAAGAAACATTGGAATAAAGGGCTCGGAACCGAGGCAGTAAGTCTCCTAGTCACCTTTGGTTTTGATGTTCTGAACTTACATAGAATCTATCTTACTTGCTATGAGTACAACTACCGTGGTAAACGAGTCTATGAAAAAATAGGTTTCAAGGAAACGGGTCGTCAACGTGAAGCTATTCAGCGATTTGGCCAATTCTATGATTTGTACATAATGGATCTGCTGGTGGATGAGTACCGAATAATGAATGAATAGTTAGTTCATTTGTTCATTTCGTAAGTGCCATTAAGTGCCATGACTCGGTCAAGTACATACTGAAACCGTGTAGGATTGTGTGTAGGTTTACGAAACATTTCCACACAGAATGTCGCTTGTTCTTCAGTGATACTTGACTTACTGAATAACTGAAGGGCATATTTTGAGAAGTCGCGAATGAGGAAATCAAAAATCTGGTCAATGGTTTCCTCATCAAGTTCATAGATTTTCGCGTTTTCTAGAATAAGCTGTCCATAAACAATGAGAGCAAAAAGTTCAGTAAAGGCCATGGCGAAATCGGTATCGCGTTGTTGGTCTGCGTTGGGTGTTGCTTTTTCCAATAATTCCTTGAAGACACTAATTTGTTCATGGAAAATGTTCACGTTAGGTAAATCATATTCCTTGAATGAGGTATTATAGTCGTGAAATTGAATCTTTCCTAGACCTCGAGTGGGCCCTTGTTCAAAGAGGAAGGCATCATGTTGTGAGTTGTCTTGACGTGAAACTTCAGGGTACTCTGCTGGATTGAAAAAGTAATTGAAGATAAACTTCGCTACCAGCGCCAAATTGACATGGACAGTGCCTTCGAGTTTAGGGAGTGCTCGGATGTCACGAGCTGCCATTTCAAAGTATGTGTCTTTTTCGAAGCCTTTGGCTGCAATGATATTCCAGAGGAGGTTGATGACTTCTTCGCCTTGCAATGTGACTTTCATTTTCACCATTGTATTGTAGAGGATGTATCGACGATCGTTAGGAGATGCGATGCGCATGTAATCGACTGCACGAAGTGCGAAGAGTTTCATGGCGACAAGACGGGTATAAGCATCGACGAGCATTTGCTTGACGTGTGGGAAATCGGTAACCATCATACCGTATAATTGTCGATTTGCCGCATGGTTGATGGCTTCGTAAAGAGCGTGTGTACAGATGCCAATGGATGCTACGCCCAGATTGTATTTACCCACGTTGACAGTATTGAGAGCTGAGTCCCAAGCGTCTTGCCCCTGTGATAAAATTTCATTTTTTGTTATCTTGTAGTTTCGGAGACCGAATTCAGCAACGAAGTTTTGGCTGTTACACACATTTTTCACAAGATCATAATTCTGGTTGCGGTAGTCCGCGACAAAGAAGACATAGTCATTTGTGTCTGCCATTTTTCCAAAGGTGGAGACCATGGGTGCTGTGTTAGCGTTACCAATGTAGTATTTGGACCCGTTTGCTAGAAAGCTCCCATCAGATTGTGGTGTTAGGGTCATTTCAGTGGAGTAAATATCTGCACCATGGGTTTTTTCGGAGAGTCCGAAAGCGAATACTGCTCCATCTTTTAGATGCTGTGCTGCTTGTTTCTTGAGGTTCTCGTTCTTACTCATCCAAATAGGACCCAGTCCTAGAATACTAACTTGCCAGGTATACCAGTAGGCGAGGCCGTAGAAGGCTAGAATTTCATTAAAAGCAAAGTTACGCCACATGTCCCAGCGTGTTTTTTTGTCACTGTATTGAGGGGGAGTTAGTAGATTGTAGAAGATTTGTTCGTTCTTTTGGAACTCGATAAAATCAGTGTAAAATTCACGTTTGTGGTCGTCTTCTTTGAGTTTTTGTTTACCTCGTTTTTCGAAATAAGCGATTGTTTTTTGCATAATTTGTTGTGTTTGTTCGTCGGGAAAGGTGTGTTTGTATTCTCTTGGGTTCATCAAAATCATTGTTCATACATCCATTTAGCTGTAACATTCGTTGGACTATTTATAGAAGCAAGTGGCTTCATATAGATTCTTAAAGTTCATCAGTTACTCCATCCTGAATCAATTGCTGCTTTTCAAAATTTTGAATGCTGCTGTTAAAATTGTTCTTGAAGCAATTGTACTATCATTCCTTTGAACTTCCTAGCCCTGTTATGTTTGGCTATTTATACTAGCACAACTTATCATATGGTTTTAGTGGGTTCCACAATTAACCTTGAAAAAAAATACATCTAAGGAATGATTTCTTTGCCATCAACAGAAGAATCACAAGCCTATGGATACCGTTGGATTGTCTTGTTAGTGTTCATGTTTATTGCAGCAGTTACACAAATTCTTTGGATTACCTTTGCGCCCATCTCATCACTCGTTGCTATACTATTTGGGGTAACTGAACTAGATGTTGCATTTCTTTCTTTGATTTTCATGGTAGTCTATATTCCTGTATCAATACCCTCAGCATATTTAATCGACAACAAAGGATTCCGCTATGCCTGTGCCGTTGGTGCATTTATTACAGCAATCTTTGCCATATTCCGAGCCTTCTCCCCAACTTATCTGTTTCTTCTAATCTTTTCAGCAGGTATTGCTATTGGTCAACCCTTTGTGTTTAATAGCCCAACCAAAATTGCTCGTCGCTGGTTTCCAGTTAAAGAACGAGGGCTTGCTACTGGATTGGGTACCATGGCAATTTTTCTTGGAATCTTACTCGGTTTACTAGTCACTCCCTTCGCAACCATCGCAATTGGATTTACCAATATGATGCTGCTCTATGCAACTATTGCCATTGTTGCCGCCATTCTTTTTGTGTTCCTCGCAAAGGAATACCCCCCAACTCCTCCAATGGTTGATGAACCTGAAGATGAGAAAATGATGGCAGGTTTACGTCGCCTCTTTGGCATCAAACAATTCTTTATTCTCATTGTGCTCTTCTTCATTGGACTAGGTATCTTCAATGGTATTGCGACTTGGATCGAACAAATACTCCTCGGACGAATTGTTGATTTGACACAAGCAGGCATTGTCGGTGCCATCATGATTTTTGGAGGAATCATCGGTGCTGTCATTATACCGGAGCTTTCAGACAGAATACAACGTCGGAAACCTTTCATACTACTTTCACTTCTAATGGCAATTCCCTTCACCTTTCTCCTTGCCTATCATTCAGATTACATGGTGCTGCTCGTTTCTTCTTTCTTACTCGGCTTTTTCTTGATGCCAGCCCTTCCCATCGGTTTACAAGCAGGCGCTGAAATGACTAAACCTATCCCTGAAGGCACATCAGCGGGTGTTCTAATGATCTTTGGTCAAGCTGGCGGTATCGTACTTATCCTTCTAATGAGCCTCGTAAGCGACTTCATGATGACCTTCTTCTGGGCCATGATGATGCTGATAGTCCTCAATGTAATCGCTTTGGTTGTATCATTACTTTTCCATGAGACTGCAAGAAGTGAAACCATATAACTAGACATTAACCCGGAGCATTGAAAGCTCCGGGACTCGCTTTTTTGATAGAACATTTTAATTCTAAGCATTACTATACGGCTGTAAAAAATATCAAATTATGAAAAAAGAGAAGGGCACCTTAAGAAGGTGCCTTTTGGTAGATTTGTTTAGACTTCAGGTTGTGCTAACCGTCGAGTTCCAATGAGAAGGGCCCCTCCTCCAACGATGAGGAGTGCGACCATGCCGATTATTGCAAAAGCAAAAGGCATGCCTGCAGATCCAGCAATGCTGCGGATTATGTCCCAGAAAGGTAATCCAAGAATGTCACCGAAAAGTGAAATCATTATGGGAGCTAATATCGTGAACTCTACACCCATTGTAGTCACCATGACATTCATTTGGTGTTCAGGGGATTTAGTATCTTCGTAGTAGGGATTGAGTGCTGTAACACCAGTACTGAACATAATCGCTCCACAGATGATGATGTATCCATAGATGAGTAGAAATCCAAGGGTTGCGAGGGTTCCTGTGATGATGATGGTTATCGCGAGTGCGGGAATGATGCACAGCGGTAAGGCTATTAGAAAACCTGCAATCAAACGGGCTTTAACATAACGAGTCGTGCCAGAGGGCGTGCTTTGAATAATCCATAATTGGTCTTTACTTTCCATGAAAGCTGTGCCTGAAAAAGCGAATGATCCGATGAGCGCCATGCTGATACCACTTATCATGACGACCATCATCATATCGACGCCTCCGGAGTCACGGCCGACAATGAGGATCATTTGAGTCATAATGAATGGTAGAACTATTGCGAGTATGATACCATAGGCGATTCGGGAGAGATTTGATGCTTTGCGGAAGAAGTCCTTAAGGCATGTCACTAAGAGCGTACCAAATGAACCTGATGCGACTTTTCGTATTCCACGAAGTATGACGTTTTCGCCCTTGATGGTGGTGATCTGTTCGGTACGGGCGCCGATATTGTATGTGAAGATACGGTCTGCGGATGCTAGTCCAATAATAATGCAAACTGCAGCAAAGAGACTGAGCAGCGTTGTGCTTATGTTTATGTCAAATTGAAGTGTCTGTTGGAAGATTAGGATGTGGTTGGAAGTTAATCCAATTTGGCTGAATAGAATGGTGATCCAGCTGATGACGTCGGCAGGCCAGGTGAAGGGAAAGATGAGGAAGACGTTTAACCCTAATATGGCAGAAAACTGAAGGCTAAAGAACATAATACCGTACATGGGGATAATGCTAACTATGGCGAGTAAGATTCCTACGCCATTTGCGATGTCTTTTCCACGGGGGGATTCACCAAGTTTGGCTTGGATGGCCACGGTGATGAGATTTGATAACCAGATTGTTGATAGCACTGCAATGAAGAGTGTCAAGTAGATTAGGATTTGTCCTATTAGGGTGACTTCGAAAGCAAGGAAAAATAATGCAAAGAAAGGTGGAGCAAGATACAAGACTAGGAGTCCATAGATTGGGAGTTTACCCAGAAATGAACCAATTAGAATATCCCGAGTTCTCACATCGTTTGAGAGTAGGATTTCCCATTGACCAATTTTAATCTCCTGAAGGGCCCGTGACAAGGGAATGATGAGAATCATCATCCAAAGGAAGAACATGACAGCTCGCATAAATCCCGGAAGAATGGTGACTAATAGGATTTGAAGGAATTCAAAGGGCAGAATCAACCCTGTGATTGTTCCTATCATGAATGGTGCTAGAAAGATCGCCCAGACTAGTCCAAATGCTAGAAGTAGAATCATGTTTCGTGTACGACTTTTTCGCATTGATGAAGTACTAACCTGGTATTCAGCTTTCGCAATACTATACCATTTACTTGCCATTTGCTCACCTCCAAGCAAGGAGGGCTTCACGGTCGACTTTCCCGCCAACAATTTGCAGGTATGCGTTTTCCAAATCCTTTGCCTTTGAAGTTTCAATAAGCTCTTCAACTGGTCCAAGTGCCACTAACTGGCCTTCATTGATGATCCCAATTTGATCACAAACATCCTCAGCAAAAGATGTTTGATGAGTGCAAATGAAGAAGGTTGTTCCCGTTGACTCTGCAAGGATACCGATCAATTCTTTCACAATAGCGCTTGCACTGGGGTCAAGGCGTGCTGTGGGTTCATCTAGAAAAACCAGTTTTGGCTCATGTAATATTGTTGAGGCAATGAGCACTTTTTGTTTCATTCCTGACGAATAGGATTCAAGTAAATCATCTTGGCGAGATTCTAAACCTAAGATAGCCAGTAATCGGTCGATACGACCATTCAAGGCTTTGCCATTACGACCATTGAGTGCACCGATGAATTCAAGGAATTCAACTGCAGATAGTTTCGAATATAATCCGGGTGTTTCTGGTAATAGGCCAGTTATAGCCTTGATTTCATTACGTTTTGAGGCTAGTGGTAGACCACATACGGTAGCCGTACCGCTTGACGGTTTCATTAGACCTGAGAGAATCCGCACTGTCGTAGTTTTTCCAGCGCCGTTCGGACCAAGGAAGCCAAAACGACTACCTTCCCGAACTTGTAAGGTTAGGTTTCGTACAGCGTGGACGGGTCCAAATTGTTTGTTGAGTTTTTGTGTTTCGATGCTAACGCCGTTGTACATGCGTTTCACCTTATGGATTGTTTGTTAATTACCTCCTTATTAACTTTGCCATACAAAGTGCTATACTATCACAAAGTATTTAAGTGTGGCAAAGCACTATTACGTCAAGGCGAATTAAAATGACTGAACATGTGGACTTGAAAGCCTTGGAACGAAGAGCCTATACATCCTATCATCAAGATGGAATTGTTGACATCTTTCTGGGCCTGGCGATTGTTACATTAAGCATCATACTTCTATTTTTTGAAACCATCTTTTACCTGATAGGAGGTATCCTCGTTGTCTGGGTGGTAAGTTATGCTGGTGCAAAAAGGTCGATAACTGTACCTCGTATTGGTTATGTAGAGTTTAAACAGAGCCGGCGATATCGAGTCATGTTCCTTGTCACATTGTTGTTAGTTTTGAACTTTGTAATCTTTGCGATTATGGCGTTTGGATTATTGACACCTGAACTCCGAATTTTCTTAAACCAGTATGGACTGTTGGTTGTCGCTGGTGTTGTTGGAGGATTGTTTGCCCTTTTTGGGTGGGTAACCCAAGTATACCGACTTTCTGGCTATGGTGCCTTAGCCTTCTTAGTGTTCATAATAACCCACGTATTTCAATTGCACCTCTTCTTTCCCATTTTTGTGTTGGGACTGACAATAACTGTGACCGGTTTTGTTATGTTATACCAATTTGTACAGAAATACCCGAAGGTAGAATCAAGTGAAGGATCCTATGATAATTGGGAGGATGAATGAACCAAAGGTGATTAATAATGAATGAGTCTTCTGATCTTAAAGCTATTGAGCAAAGGGTCTTCCTCTCCTATCACCAAGATGGTTTGCTTGACCTATGCCTGGGTGGTGCCTTGACGCAAATGGCTGTAATCATTTTTCTATTTCCACCATTACTTGGTGGGATGATGGGCTCATCCATCGTTTGGTTATTTGCCTATATTTCGTTGAAGAAAAACGTGACAATTCCTCGATTAGGTTTTGTAGAATTTTCTTATACACGTCAAGAGAAGAATTTCATGGTCATTTTTGCCCTTTTCGCCGTTATTTTTACCCCACTAATTGGAGTATTACTAGTTTTGCTCTTGGTTCCAAATGTTATGCCACTACTTGAAGCCAATTATATGTTGATACTCGCTTCTAGTGGTCTAGTAGCGCTTATTGCAGCTGGTTATTACTCAGGGATTCGTCGTTTCTACTTGTATGGGGTTTTGCTGGCTTTGCTCTTTGTGTTAAGCAACTTTTGGCTTCCTGTTTTATTTTTACCACTTGGTTTTGTCGGATTACTCTCTTTGAGTATTGGCGTAGTATTGGTTATTCGATTTGTTCGTCGGTTTCCCAAGAACGGAATTGATGAAGGAGGGAAGGCATCTTATGACTGAGAATGTGAAGCTAAAAGAAATAGAAAGAAAGGCGTTCATTTCCTATCATCAAGATGGGATTTTAGACATCTGCATTGGTAGTGTCATTTTAAATTTAGTGATTTTTATTTGGTTGTTACCCGAGTTCTGGTTCTTTGTGGTTGGAGGATTAATTGCTTGGATGTCAGTCTATACGGGAATAAAAAAGAAAATTACAGTTCCCCGTATGGGCTATGTTGAATTCTCAGCTGCACGAAAACGTAGAATTCAAAATGTTTTATTAGTTGGAGTCATAGTGCTTGTTTTTGCTAATCTTCTTGGTATTTTAGCCATGATCTATCCCCCCCTGGGTATTTTTATTTTTGAATCCCAATATACCATACTCCTGATTGGAATATTCGGAGCGATCATTTTCAGTTTTATTGGATACATCTCAGATATGAAGAGGTTTTATTCTTATGGAAGTGTATTTTTAGCCTCATCAGTTGTGACATTTTTCTTCCCCTTCGTAGTAATTCTACCCCTCATTGTGATCAGCCTCACGATCCTTTCTTATGGGTTGGTTTTGTTATATCGGTTTTTATTGAAGTATCCAAAACAACTAGTTGGAGAGGTGGCGGGTGCCTGAGGAGCCCAGTGATACTGGATTTCCAATTATTGATGACATTGATCGAGTCATACATGAGCCAGCCCGCTTGTTAATTATGTCTCACCTTTATGTTCTTGATAGTGCTAACTTTTTGTTTCTCAAGCGACAAACGGGATTATCGGATGGTAATCTGTCATCACATATTACGAAACTTGAGAATGCAGGGTATGTTGAAATTATCAAGAAGTTTGTAGATAGGAAACCCTTAACGGTGATTCAACTGACGAAAGGGGGACGCGAAGCTTTCCGTGACTATCAGCGACAAATGCAGCATATGTTCGAAGGGATAAGAGATTAAGCACCCATTGTTTCGGTTTTCTCAGATTGGGCACTATCATTGAAGCTTCAAAAGTTAATGATAAGCACATTTTGTAGTCGGGTCAAGCGTATGCCTTTGACTTCTTGGGATACTAATTTTGTGCCTTCAACTAATCGCATCGTTACACTCACTGGTTTATTCTCCGCCTTCTCTTCATCGATTTCCATGATAATTTCAAACTCGTTAAAAGAGGGATTAAGAACGCGTAATACAACTTTTTGGTCACTGATACTGTGGTTGCCAGGGATCCATTGGGATTGAACTCGGATTAAATCCAGATGTCTGGGGGGAATTTTGATTCGCGTTGAGATGAATTCTTTGATGGTGAATTTCTTTTTTGAAGGGAGTTTCTTCTGATACTGATAGGGACGGTGACGCCGCAAATTGTGGTATTGCATTGCCCATAGTACTAGACCTTGCCGTTGGGTATCCTGAATGGGTGATTGACCATAATAGGTATACCAGGGTTTATTGTCAGTGTCTTGAATCTGTTGAGTTGACCACTGTAACTTTGGATAGAGTGAGGGAAGTGCTTTGACGGTTTCTTGTTTTGGAGATAGAGAGCTAACAGCTAGGGCAAAAACATTTGGAGTTTGTTCAGGGTTCTTGAGTAATTCAAGATAACTGCCATCTTGAGC
Source organism: Candidatus Hermodarchaeota archaeon (assembly GCA_016839805.1). Classification (GTDB taxonomy): domain Archaea; phylum Asgardarchaeota; class Hermodarchaeia; order Hermodarchaeales; family Hermodarchaeaceae; genus Hermodarchaeum. The sequence continues at coordinate 54,592 of JAEOTO010000007.1, read as the reverse complement.
GAAGATGTAGACACCTTCATAGCTTGTATCCGGTCGAGTGATTTTTCTGTATTCGCAGTTTTTGAGTGAATCGCCTAAGCTTTTTAGACGGTTAAAAATCGGTATTTTAAATGAATAGAGAAAATGATCTAGGATTAACAGATCCTGTAATACCATGAAGATTGCCTCGGTTAGATTCTTGATTATTTACTCACGAGATTCTATAAATCAAACTGGCGAAAAGAAAGAGTAACCCGGGTTCTCTGCACCCGTTGAGTTGGCTCCCGGACTCCGCAGCGACACCCAGGCAGGGGGCGACGCAGGCAACGTCATAGGTAGGTTTGCAGATTCGATTATAAACTCAACATTTTCGAATAATACTAGTAAGGGAAAAAATGGAGAGCGGGTCAAAATGATGTATTGACCCAGTTATGCTGATTCTTCAGTTGCGGTGATTCCACCAATGAGGACGAGAAGCCCAGGCAAGAATCCCCCGAAAATCAATCCAAGAATACTTGTAACAATAATTGCTGTTTTGTTCGCTCCAGGGTCGTTACGCCAGTTTAGCCAGAGGATACAGAAAATGAGGCTGATGATTCCGCCAATAAAGAAGAAGGCTGGAATAAGCAGCCAAAGATCTAATGATGCCCCGATATGAGTGGTAGTATGAACCCGAGTCCTCCAAGCGCGAGAAGGGCAATTGAAAGAAGAATTTGGAGAATCGCACCAATTAGTATTAGTGTCGAAGCTGTTTCATCCGACATAAGGAACCGCCTTGTGCTTTTCAGGTAGTTGTTATCCTTAAATATCCAAGCGCTCAAAATGCTTTTTCCTCTTTTTTTGACTAAGAACTCATAATAACCTCGTTGGTTTCCGAACTTGCCGGTTCCCATGAATAAAAAAGCAAAACAAGAGGATATTTTGGTTTATGAGAGGCTTCATCTATTCCATGAAAAAAGCATTTGTAATTGGTTTACTAGGTCTTTTCTGCTTGTCCCTATTACCGGTTATGAGCCTTTCTTTTATTTCTAATACAAGGACTCTTAAAGTGAAAGCAATTCCATCAATTAATCGAGTTCTGAATCCAGTCACTCTTCAATATCCAGGACAGTTTCACGATTATAATGAAATGGAAGAAGAAATTGCCTATTTCCATTCACAGGCCCCAGAACTCATTGACCTCGAAGTAATCGGGCACAGCTTTAATGGACTAAACATCACTTGCCTTCGAATAACCAATGAAACTGACACTCGCCAAAAAGCTAAGACACTTGTTGTAGCCCACCATCATGGTCGCGAACAAATCACGGTAGAAGCTGCCTTGCGATTCATTATTCGGCTCATAAACAATTATGGGATTGACCCAACACTAACTGAGTATGTGAACACCCAAGAAATCTACATCATCCCCAGTTTGAACCCTGATACCCTCGAATACGTCGTTAATCAAGGAAACTATTGGCTTCGAAAGAACCTCCGACCCTTTGACCATGACTCAGACGGACAATTTGACGAAGATGGTTATGAAGACATCAACGCCGATGGAACCATATCAAGTTATGACGTCTACGATTCTTCAATGGTTTACCAATTTACCTATTTTGAAGGTATCGACAACGATGCCGATGGTGAAAAAAACGAAGATCCAGTTGGATACGTGGATTTAAACCGTAATTATCCCAGTGGCTTTGGGAATGAGCCAGGTTCATCCTCGGATCCCTATCATGACGCATATCGTGGCCCCTCAGCTTTTTCCGAACATGAAACCCAAGTCTTTCGCGATTTTACATCCCAGCATCGCTTTGCGATGGCCTTTTCCCTTCACTCTGGTATCAACGCGACCTTCTTTCCCTCAGATCAATCTGAGAACTGGATTGAACCATTACTCTACAATACTGTTTACAATGACCTTGAAAGCCTCCTTCCACCTTGGTGGAATGAGGATGTTGGCTACTCTGCCCCGTCGACTCGAGGTATCCGTGAAGACCTAGCAGCAGGTTACTACGGCTTATGGCAAGATTGGATGTATGAAGAACGAAATACAATCGTGCCCATTTGTTTTGAAATCTTCCGCAATGCTTCATCGGTAAGCGGAGACGCAATTACTGTAATTGAAGATAATGCTACCCACCATATCGAAGAGTGGACCGGCATTTATGGATATTTTAATCCCGTCTCTGCAGGCATCGATGCCCTTTGGACTGACATTGTACCTGCGTTTGATTATCTTCTCCAATTAACACCACGCTTGACAGCTGCTTTAACCAGTGCTGTTTTCGATAATGACACTATTACTGCTACGATTAATATTCACAATCTCATTCCACGACTTAGCACTATCGACGAAATTGAATTCCGGAATATTAACGGTCTCCTACTCCACACCTTCCCCGCCATTGCGGCTGCTCAATCTGGACCCATATCACTCACGATCTCACAAACGGACCTAGGAGAGAACAATACCCTGTTAATCGGTAACAACTACACTGGTTACATTCATCTCCTTCTTACTGAAATAATTCCCCCACCAATTCCGGGGTTCCCAATCGCTTCCATTATACTAGGTACAATTGCTGCAATTGGCATACTAATTGTGTTACGAAGAAAACGCGACCAAGTACGCTAGGCTACTCAACAATAACTCAAAAAATGGAGACGTCATTGTCTCCCCCCAATAATTTATGATGAAATTTACTCAACTCGTTTTATTTCGAATTAGATTTCACTATTCCGTAGTTTATTTTGAGATTGCTGCACCACAATAGCTACAGAATTTCTCAATCCCTGAAAGTTTCATTCCACAAACAGGGCATTTCTTGGGATGGATTTTTTCATCAACCGTGGCAGGTGGTTGAACCACTTTGGGAGTAATTTCCTTGGCTTCTTTCGAATTTCTACAGATGCTGGTCCATAAACAAACAGGAATGGAGAAGAAAGCCCCGATAATTACAAGAAAGAATCCTATAACGCATATCATTACAAAACCACTATCGACTGTCCAATTGGCTTGGGCAAAGAGCTGACTCACTACTGGGTGCAAGATTGGCGTCCAAAAGAATACAATAGTATGTATGGCTTCAATTAGAAACGCTACAAATAGGACCGTCGCAACTACTCTTAACTTAAACGCGAGTTGGGGATCGCCTTCGACACCAGTAGCTCTAAAGTAGAGAATAAGAATGACAAGGAGAGATGAAAACGTAATGATTCCGAGAATCACTCCAAGAATTTGACCTAACATGATAAGTTGCCAAACGATGAATCCTATAATGATGCAGCCAATTATTACCGCAATGGATACGTAAAAGCAACCTTCACAGGCACCTCCTGAAAAATCCCATGAGCTGCCTTTCTTTGGTTCGCTCAATGTAATGGAACCTCCCTTTAGGATCACCTTTTTTGGAGTTTTATTAATGGAGGAGGGAGAATTCTCTTCATAACTCACTAATTTCTTTTTGGTAATTCACTGACCTGTGAACCCATTCTTCCTCGCACCATGTTAGACTTGTATGGAGTTTGGAATTAATAAATACATAACACGTGAAAAGCTATCCTTACTTACTCTGTACTGTTTTCTGGTTCAGCTTCCGTATAATCAGCCGATTTTTGACCTAGCGATTTTTCACCAATAGCACTCAGATATTCATTTCTAAGCCAAAGGCAATCTGCTATAGTAATGATGACCATGAAGAGGGGAATTCCTACAGCCCAAATAATTGCTAATCCCCACACAATCAACACCACCGTCTCAGCTGTTAGATTTATTGGGATGGTAAAGAAGGAAAAAAATAATTGCGGAACAACCATGATAATTAACAGCATCACACAAAGAAAGATGACCCATACATTGCTACAGAAGTTCCATACTCTCTTTGAGGGAAGATTTTCTCCTATATAGACTCCAGCGCGTTCCGCTTTTTTTCGTATCGATCTCCTATAGGCATAGTAGACGATTAATAAAATAAATCCAATTACGATAATAGCGACAAGACCCCCAACGAAAAGAATGATTAAAAGTAAGAGATCGGGGGGAAGAACCACGGGTTGAAGGACCCAACACATCGTTACCATCTCACTGACAAGTAGTGAACACACAATCTAAGTGCTGTGTTTATCACTAGTTGATTCAACTAGTGTGTGAAACCTTCCTTATGCGCCTAGTGTACTGCTTCCTATGTTCTATAAAACATTAACTTCACGATACAGTCGTTTTATTCAGATAACAGATGTTCTGGCGTTGATTCATAGAAAATGCTTTCTTTCAATCAGCCAAAAAAGTTGTAAGGGGAGCCCTGAGGGGGCTCCCTGAATTATTTGCGTACTTTCTGATAAATTACGAATAATACAACAATAATGACGACAAGTAGTGTAACTGCGAGAACTGTAGGAAGCCATGGTATTGGAGGTATACCAGCTATCACCGTAAGAATGAAATCGCCTGATAAGGTATTGCCAAGGGTATCGTTGACTGAAACCTGAACAGCGTAGATACCAATCGGAAGAATGGCATTATCCCTTATGACACCAAACATATTGATCGAGAAGTGTTCTGTATCATTAAGCCACCAATGATCAATACCACTTTCATCAGTTGCATTGAGTTGATCTTGGAATCGCTCACCAAAGATGATGCTATGGTCAGTTGGGGCTGCAACCCATGTTGGAGGGCTGACAGCCGTTATGGTCAGGGCGAAGTTTACCCGTATGTAATCGCCGTTGGTATCGTTTACTCGCAATGCGAGATTATAGGTGTTCGGGCTTGGTGAACCAATAGTAGTTATTCGGGCAATACCGCCTTTAGAATATTCGATCGATTGCATTGAAAAGTGAGTTAAATCATTGAGCAACCAAGAATCGATTGTAGAAAGAGTTTGAACTGTAACATCAAAGTGATATATAGAATCTGTCTCGATGACCATATCGACTGGTATAGGCCACCAGGCAATGGGTGACATATGAACCAGCCAAACAACGGTTTCTGATGGACTTGGTCGCAGATAGCCTACAAACACATAACCACCAGAACTAGCATTCACTACAGAGAAGCCAACATCGGATTCAATGCCGCCAAAGGTTTGATTCCAGAGATGGTGACCAGCTGAATTAATCCGGTATAACGTCGCATCCATTAAACCGGGTCCAAAGCCATATGTTTCTCCAACTACGATAAATCCGCCAGATGGGCATGGAGAAATTGAATAAAACTCATCGTAATCAGCACCACCGAAAGTCTGATTCCATAAAGTAATTCCTGTATCATTGGTACGGACCACCCAACCATCCGATCCACCAGCGCCAAAAGAATTGGTGTTTCCTAATATTGCAAAGCCACCATCGGTGGTTTCAAGCAGTTGGTTTCCATATTCATAACTGGAGCCACCGTAAGTAGCATTCCAAATCGCTGTACCATCTGCTAGTGTACGTACAAGCCAGATATCGGTTCCTACACCAAAACTACCAGTTCTACCTGCAATGGCAAAACCTCCAGTACTGCACTCGACAATCGATTGCCCAGTATCATAGGCTGCTCCGCCGTAGGTCTGATTCCATAAATGGGTACCACTGGAATCTACACGAATCAGCCACATGTCACCATTTGTACCATAACTGTATGTGTAACCTGTTAGCAAGTAGCCTCCACCTGAATACTCAGTTAAAGAATAACCGTAATCAGAGTTACTTCCGTCATATGTTTGGTTCCATAGGAGGTTCCCGCTGGCATCATACCGTAAGAGAATTACAGCGCCGGTGGAAAGACCGAAGCTATCTGTATATCCAATGATGGCGAAGCCACCATCACTGCATTCAATCCCTTGTTCAGGATAGTCATGATCAGGACCTCCAAAGGTTCGATTCCATAGGTGATTCCCATTAGCATCAGTTCGTATCGTTAAGAAATCAGTATTTGTTGCTGTACTGGTACGTCCCACGATAAGGTATCCTCCATCACTACATGCTACAAGTGATCGACCATCATCCCAATCTGAAAATGAGAAGGTTTGATTCCAAATCATGTAGGGATTGGAAAATGGCGAACTAGGAACCATTGGATCTTGTTTACTGTCTACGGTTAGACTAGTAAATGGTGTTGTTTGATTGGTGGTGATTCCGCTTCTTCCGGTGGGTTGAGTGCCTCCTTGAATAACTGCGTGCATTAGGGGTGCAAAAATCAATAGTAGTATTAGAACAATGAGAAGTATGGGGGTCTGGAGTCGAAGTAAGTTTGTTGATGACTTGGGGACACGAGTTTTTCTGAAGTTCATTATGATGAGGACGCTGAGATATAGTATGACTACTCCTCCAATGATTGAACAGAGTAGTATCACCCAGAAATTAATTTCTGCCCATGGTACTTCAGGAGGAGTGAAAATGTATTCTTTTGCATCGATGAAGAAGGTTACGGAATTATAGTTGTGATATGGGTCTTCAGCAACTACTGTGATGTTGTAAACCTCAGGGAATAGTGACATATTATTGGTAAGATATCCAGTTGCATTGATATCAAACCTTGAGGATCCCGATCCTTCAAGCCAGATATACAGTATTCCAGAAAGGTCAAAGGGTAAGGGTACCTGGTAGGCAACATCTTGGTCATGATGAATTATCATGTCTTGTGGCTGTTCGTACCAGATGGGAGGTGTGGTGTCCACCACTGTCACATTGAAAATTCCTGTTAGTTGGGCTTGATACACGTTCGTGGCAATAATGAGTAGCCAATAGGTTCCTATTGGTATGAGGCCTTTGTTGCTAATCACACCGCTATCATCAATCGTAAAGTAGAGTGTGTTGTTGATCCAATATGTATCCATGGGAGCAATAGCGTCAGCATCGACATCATAGGTAAAGGATGTTCCTAATTCAACGGTTTGGTTAACGAGCGGTTGTAGCCATGTTGGTGGCAGTGGTGAAATCAATGCTGGATGAGGGTCAGTATTATTCCCCCAACCTGGAATCGGATGGGGAATATCTCCAATGCCGTCTGAATTGGCATCTGGACCTGTATAGTTAGACCAATAGTTGTAATCAAACAAATTATTGGTGCAGTTGTCCAAAGCATTGTTTACGTTGGTCTGTAAGAGGTTCCACTTGATTTGATTGAAATGTGAAAATCCTATAACTCGAACACCATAGCCAGTGTTATCTTCAAAGGTGTTATAGTAGATCTTGTTGGAATCTGATTCTTCGAGGAGAATGCCAATATTATTCGTTTTCACGTCGTTGTAAATAACAGTTGAGGAATTGACTTGGTAGAGGCGGATGCCTACGATGTTATTAGATTCACAGGTATTGTGACTGAGTTGATTGAATTTTGAATTGTTGAGTAAAATACCATAGTCATTGACCTGGCATAAGTTATCAATGAGCTCGTTTCTCGGTGAATATTCCACATTGATTCCGATATCACTGTCCTGACAGATGTTATCAGTCAGTCTATTGGAAATAGAATTAATGAGGTGAATGCCATTCAATGTGTTACTTGAGCAGTTATTGTAGTCTAAGGTGTTAGAATCCGAGTTAGTAAGACTAATGCCATTTTCAAGATTAGTTTCACAGATATTGTCGCTCAAAGTATTCAAATCTGAATTAGACAAAGATATTCCAGCAAGATTATTGTCGCTACAGTTATTGTTGACGATACTGTTGGTGCGTGAGCCACTAAGAAAGATGCCGTAATCATTAAGATAACAAGTATTATCACTAATTTGATTTTCTTGTGAATTACCTTCAATGTACATTCCATGACTATTTTGGTAACAGAGATTGTCTGAGAAGGTACTATCATATACAGCGTCAATTTCAAACCCCCATGCCCCTGTATTGTAAACCGTATTATTTGCGACAGTGAGCTGATCCCCGCCCCAGATGACAATACCACGTAAGGTATTACTATAACAGGTGTTGTCAGTGAGCGTGGTGTGATCAGCCACATTTGTAATGATACCCCTATCATTGGCATAGCAGGTGTTATTAATTAGCTGACAAAAATCTGACCAATAAAGATAGATACCGCGACTATCGTTGTCTGAACAGGTGTTATTTGCGATCACGTTATAGTGTGAATCATCAAGATCGATTCCGTATCCGCCAAATTTGCTCATGGTACAGTTGTTATTAGTTATTCGATTATCATCTGAATCTTCGAGAAGGATACCAGTGTCATAATCATAGCACGTATTATTGAATAGTTGTCCATTTTGGACGCGTTCAAGAAAGATACAAGCAATGATAGCGTCTTGAAGGAAACAATGCTGGATTATGAAATACACAGTGGTATCACTGATATGAATCCCGTAATTACCTCCAGCAACATCGACATCAAAACTCGCGATAATATAGGGGTTACTGCTACTTCCATTCCCTGGCCACATTTCATTACCAGCCTGGGTTGCGAAATTAGAATCACTGGTAATGATGATCGGGCCATGTGGTGTGCCATATGTCAAGGGAGAGGAACTAGATTTTCCCAATAACACCCTAGAAGGCATCTCCTGCTGTGAAACGAAATTAATTACGGAAGATACTTGTCTATCAGTCGATCGTGTAGATGGGATTTTGGAGAAAGCACTTGCAGTTGAGACCAAATTCTGTTCTGAGTGAATGCCGTTATTTGCGCTCATCGGGAGTGCATTGGAATAATAGTAAGGAACACTTAGAGCTGAAATGGATAACAAGAGAACGAAAAGGAGTAATCGTAGTCGATTACTTCTGTTTTGAAATTGTTTCATTGAAATCTCTCCTTTATTATGAGGAACGCTTCCGAAGAGTAGTAGTACGCATTTCTTGATGAAATGCAAGAGAGGGCCGTAACAGCATGTCTAAATACAACCTTCGGAAAGCCTTCACTAGTGCTTAGAAGAAGTAAAACTACGCTCATCGTTTAAGTTGTCACTTAGCCACTTCATTGAAACCAATCTTCCCAGCACTGAGATAGAATTGCCTGTTCTACCTTATATATCATACGAGAAAAAACACATGTATTTGGCATTGTGTAAAGGAAAAAGAGCGGTTCGTAAAGTGGATATTAAACTTTGAAATACAGTTTTTTCTTAATAGCAAACAGCTTTATACATCTAGCCAAAGAAGCTACGTTACCAACTGGAATGGAGGGAACAGAGTAATGTCTGAAAAAGGTTCAAATTATGTCCTCGCAGGAGCAGTACTTCACCTCCTAGGAATGCTTGCTTCATTCACTATTTTTGCACTGTTCTATTTGTTGCATCTGAATTACTATTGGACGGGTTGGTTTGTTCCCAGCTCACCAGATTATCATCCAGACATAATGGCTTACTGGTTTATCACTGGTGTTCCAATTATGGTAATCTCCGCAGCTCAGGGAGTATGGTCTCTTATAACAATGATACTATGGTTCCGTTGGTTCCGACATCCTGGTGAACACAAAATGGGCATAATTATTACTGGTATCATAAGCTTGATACTGGGAATTTTCCCCTTTATCATTGGATTCTTACCTGGCCTCATCGGACTCATTGGTGGTCTAGTGTCGAAGAGATCTGAAGCAGGAGCATAGCTCTTGTATAGTGTTGATACTCCTCTAATTAAGGAAACATCCAGAATTCATAGTCGGCTTAGACAAATGGGACACAGGTAAAACAAGTTTTGAAATGTAAAACCCACATCGTTCGAAATCCTCACATAGACACCTTGATATGATCATTAGAGTAGGCGAAATGATAACAATCTAACCAAAAAAGAAAGGATAGAAGGTATCTCCCTATGAAGATACCTTTTGCTGTTTATGATGGCGTACGACGAAAATTATTCCCAATGAAAGTACTAGCCCCAGAGCTATCGCTTCAATCGGGAACCCCGGAATACCAGTTGGAAAAGTTAAGGGTGGGAGTTCAATATAGGTACTTACCACAGTACTCCATGGACCTTCTAATGTATTATTGTCAACAGCTAGAACGCGGAAATAATAGGTTCCATTTGACAAAAAGGTAAAACTGTAATTCAACATCGTTGTGGTATCACTTTGACCAATAATGGAAAAGCCGGCATCAGCGCTAGCCTGCACTTCATAATGGTCAATAATACCATCGGTGTCTGTTGCCGCAGTCCAAGTAAGTGGGACCTGAAATCCTGAAATCGTAACCCCTGGATCATTTAGAACCGGTGCTGAAGGTGGTTGGTATAATCGGATGGCGTTGCCAAGAATTTTGTCAGCTTCAGAATCTCGTGCAAAGAAATCCATTCCCATCAGAACGATGTGCCCAAGACTACTCTGTTTGTGAAGAAGGATTGGTCCCAAAGTGGTATTCGCCACAATTCCGGTTTCTGTAGTAATGAAATCTACACTGCCATCTGGAGCGGTAAATGCACTTACCCCATCAACAAGGGGATCTGTAGCGTCAAGAATAGTGACCGGTGACCCTGTCATAGGTGATGATCCCTGAATATCCATTAATCCCGTGTCATTGAGTATATGCGCAGTGGCAATAGGTCCGAAGTTATCACTGGAGTAGGTCATGCCGATTATAATTCCACCTTGACTCAGGAAGGTGTTAAGTGGCGTTAGCCAAGTTGGCGCAATAGCGGTGATATTTTCTGAATAAATCTGCTCTTGTTCGGGAATGAGAAGAATATCACAGTTCGGGAGCTCGCTAGCAAGATCCGTGTAGGAAGTTAGGTTGGTTCGAACATAATTGGTTCCATGAGTATCATTAATCGCCCCCCAGACATTCTGTACTTCGCCAGCAGGAGTATTATCAGCAAACTGAGTAAAGTAAAGAATTCGTGGTGTAAGTGTTGGAGCAGGCAGGGCCATTACAGTCATTGAAGGCGCCATTTGAATCCCTGAAAAACCAATTGAGAAAAACGGTAGAAGCAAAGTACACATTGCTAAGAATAAGAGAAAATTTCGAGTAATACGCATGTTTGAAACCTCGATATTTAAACAATTACTCAACTACGAGTAATCATTTGAACGATTCCAAAGTTCAGTCTTAAATGTGTCGAACTACTTGACAGTTTATTTCTGATTCAAAGGAAAAGAAACAATACTCTTAATAGATAGATTTGACGCGTTAAAGCTAACCTTCTTTGTCGGATGAAAATGAGAAACCAATTTTCTATATTCATCCTAATGGTCCCACTTTGCAATATTGCCTCATGTGAATAATCAAAAGAGAAAGTGTCACAATGGGATTATCCAGATTCTGCAACCGATTAAAAAAGGAAATACCGCACGCTACGTGTATTGTACCCACCAAAACTTCAGTACTACCACTCTAACCGGTGCTCCTCAACTAAGAAGCTAAGTTCCTTGAAGCGGTTTGAGTAACACTACCATCCGCTCGTTCTTCCTCAGAGCTGCACGAGAACCCCTCATGGGCTGCCTTTGAGTGTTTGGTGACAGCTCGGATGTGGAATCGCCTGTAGATGATATCGACGCTGGTTAAGATGAGCATGAAGAGGAGGAGGGCGATGAGGTGAAAACTGATGACGATGCGGAAGGCCAGCAGCCGGATCTGGGCGAACCAGAACACCATTTCAGCTGACCCATGAATAACTGTAGGGGATAAAAAGAGAAACAATCGAAGGTTTCCACACTCAATGAGTACACCGATATAGGAATATATCCATAGAAACTCGCCTTCACGTATAGTTACGGTGTAAGGGAAGGCGAAAAACTTAGCTACGGCGTCTTCTAGATCACGTCGCCCGAGGTCGGGCTGCCAAATCGTGACGATCCACGTTTCCAACACCGCGAAAAGGAGCATAACGCCCAGCGTAACCAGATAGGGTGCAAGCTTACGGTGTGTTCGCCATCGAAGGACGCCAAAGACCAAAACCCCACTAACTAATGTAAGAATGAATGATATTCCCTCAACAGCTATGCTTGAACCATCGAATAAAAAAGGTCCTGCTTCAAAAAAATTAAAAAAAGAACTGATAAGCCGCAAGGACCTAGCCCCTTTCTCGGAAAGCCATGACAGGATTTCACAGTATCAAATAGTAATAATTCTAGAATAGTGTTCATTTATCCTGAGGAGCGCCTGCATCTTAAATCCTAAGGAACCAAATTCAGATTATGCAATAACCATTGTATTCTGCCAAAAAGTGTTACAATAATTTGCAAAAGTGTCATAATGCCCCTTTACAGATTTTTCAACTATCGATGTATTCGTACCTTTTTTGATTTTTTCCTTACAATGATTGATGCTGAATATCTATTGATTTTGCTAGTACTACTATGAAAGGTATTTTTGGGTTGTTAACTTAGCATTTAATGTGGTGGTAAAATGTGGCATGATGTAAAAGTGTGGCAGGAGGTTAGGAACTGGTATTGGAAAAAGAAGGTTCAAAGAACCTTGACTGCACTGAAAAAGAATGGCTTTGACGTGATGTATTTTCCTACAAGAAATGAAGTTATGGCTAGGGTCTTACAGCTTATTCCTCCTAATGCCTTAGTAGGCGTTGGAGGATCTGTCACTATAAGGGAAATTGGTCTTGTAGATTCCCTTGAACAACGAGGAAATACAATTATTAGTCACTGGGAGGCACAAAAGAAAAGACAAAAACCGGAAGACGTGATGAAAGCAAGAAAAATGCTGGCACACGCGGATATCTTTTTGACAAGCACTAACGCGATCACAGAGGAAGGCCATCTCGTTAACATTGATCACGCTGGTCAACGTGTCGCTGCTATGATCTTTGGCCCGCAGAAGGTTATCATCATTGCAGGAGTAAATAAGATAGTCAGGAATGTGGAACAAGCCATGGACAGAATCAGATATGTCGCGGCTCCAATGAACGCTAAACGCTTAAATTTTCAAGTGCCATGTGCAAAAACTGGTATCTGTTCAGATTGTGAGTCACCGAATAGGATCTGCAATGTAACGACGATAATTGAACGCCGACCTGTCCATACAGATTCAACAATTATCTTACTCGGAGAAACCGTTGGATTCTAAAGCAATTCAAGCATTGGCTGGCTACAAGACAATATTTCACTAGCCAGGGGCAGCACACACGCAAAGATAGCGCTTTCCGTATCAGGCAAAAATGAGCCCCTACGCCACAAGACGGATTCAAGTAAAATATCCATAGAAAAGTGTCATAATAGGCTCATCCAGAAATTTTGATTATTCCTATCTAGTCTTTCCGCCCACATCTTTTTCGTCATTTACTTTCAGTTCTAGACAGTCGAGAGTCAACTATACGTTTAGCCGCGGCATCAGTAGTAATATGGTCATCTTTAGCCAGTTTAAAAACTCGCAGCATTGTTTGCTTAATTGAGTTTACTTTCGCTCGGGCTTCATCTGTTGACCAGCCCATTCTCTCAATTCCAATGATTGCCATGGCTCCACCTATACTAATTATAAAATCAGGTGCATACAAGATATTTCTCTTCATTAGTCTCACAGCATCGGTTGGTTCAGCGAGTTGGTTGTTGGCGGCTCCAGCAATTGCGGTGCATTTCAGACGGGGAATCGTATCCTTGTTAAGAATTCCACCTAAAGCACAGGGCGCAAATATGTCACAGGGAGTATCATAAACGCGTTTAGGTGGGACAAATGGCAATTTGAGTTTATCGCGGAAATGTTGAATAGCCGTTTGGTTTACTTCACTAAACAATACCTCAGCTCCATCCTTCAATAGTAACTCAATCAATGGGTGACCAACACTACCCGTTCCCTGAACCATGACGACTCGCTCCCTAAGTGATTCATTGTCAAAAAGCTGTTTGCATACAGCTTGCATGCCATGAAAGACGCCTAGGGCGGTCCATTTTCCCGAACCTCCAGCTCCCCCTTTTTCGGGGGTTCGACAAAAAACAAATGGTGCCCCGGTCTCTGCTATAATATCCATATCGGCAGGAGAGGTTCCTACATCAGGTCCAGCTTGAAACAACCCACCTAATTGCTTCAGCAATGTCCCATAATGCCGCAATAAGCTCGGTCTCTCATGTATGTCGAAGGAGGAAGGGAGCGCGATTACAGCTTTACCACCGCCAGAAGGGAAATCAGCTGCTGCAAATTTGTAAGTCATGCTGGCTGCTAATTGAAGAGCATCCTCTAGGGCAGCTTTAAAATTCGGATAAGACTTCATACGCGTGCCACCTATTGCGGGTCCTAGAAAAGTCGAATGAATGGCGATGATTATCCAAGCGCCTGAAGGTCGATCAAAGCGGATAATCACGCTTTCCCCATTCCAATTTCTTAGCAGCGACTCCATAGAACCACCCTAGTATCAATTACTAATGCGAACTATTAAACAAAACTTAATTCACCTTTATAGGAAAACACCGCCAATACTCAATTTATCTTCTATTTTTGAGGTTGGGTCCACCGACTTAAAAGTGTCTTAATAGCATTTTCCAGATAATACAGGCGCTTCCATCATTAACCGGTATGGACAAAGCTATTAACTAAAATTTCTCACTTTGATGAAGATGGCATAATCTGTTGTTAAGTCACACAACTGCACTTGTATTTAGCTTGGTTATTAACTTGGTTCGCGAATGAGAATTGTAAGTATACTAGCCAAAATATAGACAATTCCAACTGCAATTAGAAAGATCATGAGAAAATATGAGAATGGTGCGAATGCCATGCTGAAGATTGGAAATATCTCAGGTGCACGTCCTAGCCAAAGTTCCCAGAAAAGGTATGCGAGAAAGAATGTGATAATAGCAATGAATAGGAAGATAATGGAAAAGCGCTCCCTGATTTCATAGTGAATTCGGAAAAACCCAATAAGTGGAATAATGATGTTGAGAATCAAAATTACGACGATTAGGACTATTGCGATACCTAAGTAGATAATCATACCAAGCCCTAGAATTGGGGTCACTATGAATTCCCACCAAGTGATAATGAGTGTGACGGTTGCCAATATTGAGAGTGCAAGAGGAATTAAGCCGATAATGGTTCCAATCAAGATAGTTATTCTAGCAGGCTTTCGGAAATCCAATTAGGTTCACTCCATTTTCTGTGCGTTCTTTTTAATATCTGCTACACTTCTGCACCGCAATTCCGACAGAATTTCTCATTCTCGGACAACTCGGATCCACATGATTGGCATATGTTAACTTCGGACTTTTCAGTTACTGAAGGACTTGGTGGTTCTTTTGGTTCTTCTATGGGAGGTGTTGCTTCATATTCCTCTTCTACTGTTAATGATAACGCACCTGCAATTACCAGGAAAATTCCTCCGATGAGTTGAGGAACAGCATTAAAAAGCACGCTAGGTCCAAAAACCAAGAATACAAAAGCAATAAGAGGATTGGGAAATAGGCCGAAAGCGCCGAGTATAATTCCAATGATTCCGCCTATCGCGAAGATAGTGGCAGGTGACTGGGGATTTTCTGGAGTAATGTCACGATATGTTCGTAGAGGGAGGATTAGTGTGAAAATTAAGACGAAGATGAACGTTAAGAGCCAGGGGCCAAGGATCATCGCAAGGAAAATGATGCCAATAAAGGGAATGATAATGATCCACCCGATAAGTATCCAGATTTGGATGAGCCAATAGACCGTTATGAGTACTGCGATGAGATTTACGACCAGTGCAATAACAGCCAATACTTTTGGTATTTTAGCCGAAACCATGATGATCTCTCCCAGTTTTTTCCCATAAGCTGGGTAATTGAATTCTTTGATTTGCTATTACTGAAAAAGCTTTCCATATTTAATAAATACTATATGCCCTTAAAATATTAAAAACCCTTTACAAACAATATTAAAGCAGTGAACAAAGTAAATGTAGTTCTAGCGCACAGAATCAGTTTATTTCTGTGGAATATGTAACTGAAATAACTTATTTAAAAAACTAAGTACAGTGTATGAAACATTTCTAGGGTGTTCTCTAATGGCAATAGCACGACAAATACTTGATCAATCTAGTCTCCCAAAGATGATACATCAGTTCTTGACATATACAAATATACTCGCTCAGGCTCCTGGGTTCAATATCGACAATCTTTTTGTTTATGCTATCATTTTTGGAATTGGATTTACAATTATTCTATCTCTTATATGCTGCATCTATGGTAGACGCCATGCAAAGCTAAAAAAGCAAGCCTTAGAACAGCAAGTAATTCCTGTGGTGAAACCACAACCTCCCCACCAAGATGAATCTCTCTCTCACGGATATCCATTCTTCTGCTTCCTTGCAATTGTGACAATTGCTGGTTTCATGATACTCTTTGATATCCCACTTCCAACTTTCCCACTTGTTCCTGAAGAAGTCGGTCAATTAATTGGATTCGTAGTTATGGCGGTGCTCTTTGCGGTGATCATACCAATCATTCTCGTTTGTGGAATCATCGGATTAAGACGGGGTAGTCGAAGGTATTCCGAAGCAGTGGATAAGACATCAACACCACTTCTTAGAGAGAAACCAATGAAAGACAAACCTACGAGTTGTCCAGTATGTGGAGAATCAATCACCGAAACGGATAAGTTCTGTGGCAGATGTGGAGCTCATCTAGGTGATTATCAGGAGGGAAGGTAACGTGATTACTATGATTTTTCATTTCATGATGTTGACATCATTTATTACAACAGGTTTTTTGATGCAACAAAGATTTTGGGATCCGATTGTCGTGGCATTCATTTTTGTCTTTGCTGGTGTCTTCTTCGATGTTCTATTCCCCGGATTTTTAATAATGCTTCGTAATCTCCATCGAAGAAAAATGAGGAGAAAAGCCGAAGAAGCTGGTAAGACTATCACATGGACCCGGGGAAGGTTGACCTATTTTCGAGGGTGGTCACTCGCAATTCAAGACGCGAATGCAGCGGAAGGGTGTTTTTGTATCCTCTTTATCATTGGGATTGTAGCAGCCATTGCTAGTTTTGTCTTTGGCATGTTCTATTTCGTCTTAGTTTTAGTATGGGTAGTTATTCCAATTCCTATGGTCGCTGCTTTAGTATTCGATGTTCGCGATCAACAGAAAATCCTACAACTACTTCTTGAAGAGCAGTAGTATGACTGTTGAATTGTTTCTAATAGTGTTACTTCGAATCTTGTTTTTTCATTCTGTGCCTAATGACAATACCTAGTCCTATTGCAATGGCAAGGCCAATTACGATGGTTTCAATTGGAAAACCTGGTATGTTTCCTTCAACTTCGACCCATCGACTACGATGCCAATCACCAACTATGTTTGTACCAATCACGGATGGGTTGTACCAGATGAAATGATATGTGGCATTAGCTCCATAAGTTTCCCAGGAAAAGGCTTCACCGGTGATGTTTAGGTGATTTACGGTGCCAGTCCAAGGCTGGCCTGTTGACCAGTTTTGGTAGTTAACTGCGTTCATAATGTGGAAGTTAACGGCAACAAGACCAGTTGTCCAGTTAAATTCGAATTCTTCTCGTGAATGAGCGGTTGTTTTTTGCATATGCTTATGCCCAAGAGCTGGAATAGGACCAAGCAGGCTCCCAAATTCTGTTGGCATCCAATACCCATTGGCACTTACTTCAACGATTGTCAGGGACCATAAACAGCACACTAGAATACAGGGTAATATTTTTCGTTTCATTAATTCACCTCCATTCCATTGTGTTTGTTATGAAAACAGATTCGGGCTATCATTAATGCAATATTAGGTAAATTTGCCCACTGTACTTTTGAAACCATCCTTTCTCACACAGATACCGTCTATGCACTATCACTGTTTATAAAATATGTACAATAGTGAGCATTTTTTTTAAAAAAAAATCAAATAGGAATAGCCGATCATCGATGTGAATCTAATCAGTAGCAGCCCCACAACTACCACAGAATTTGTCATCGGCTCGTAAAGGTAAACCACATGTTGAACATGTTAGGGTTTCTCCCTCTTTTCTAATCCTGGCTTTGGGAGTCCCCTGTAAAGCTGCTGCTAGTAATTTCCGACGTTTTGGATATTCACGGGCAGTATAGAAAATGGACCAGATGACCAATCCCCAAAAGAGACCACCAAAAATGACTAGGACTACAGCCATTATTATGGCCTCTGTTTGCTGGGGTAATATGATAGGAAGTGAAATCCCCATGGCACCGAGAATTATGATTACAATGAAGATAATACAATATCCACATCCCTCAATGTCATAAGGATCAATGCCACCTTCGCTTCTCGGTAACTTAACTGAGACACCCGCTTCTGCGGCTCTCTTACGGATACTTCTGCCCTGCAGAGTCAATATAGATCCGGCAATTATTCCAACGAGTAGTGCAACGCCCAACCCTGATACGAAAAATACTGCCAGCCAAAAAAGTGGATTTGAAATATCAACCTGAGCCATTCGAATTGTGCTGAATATTCCTGTTAATCCAAAAGTCATCAGTCTAACTCATCCTTTTAAACCATTTTACTACTCGTTAACAGTCTAGTTAAGGTCCTATTTATATGAATTATATTTGGTTCAGCTTAATTCTGATTAAGACTTGAAAAAAGTAAATTAGTGGTAGTACCTGTGAAGAAAGAAAAAAAGAAATACTTCCGTGAGTTCTTATTGAACCCACGGATGTACGGTGTTAAACCCGTTCTTTTATGAGCTTTTGGACAATTGATGGATCAGCTAACGTTGTAGTGTCACCCAAATCTTTGGTCTCGCCTGCTGCGATTTTCTTTAAAATCCGTCGCATAATCTTGCCACTTCGGGTCTTGGGAAGGGCATCTGCGAATTGGACTTTATCTGGGGTCGCAATGGGACCAATATCTTTACGGACGTGTTTTCGAAGTTCTTGTCTTAGCTCATCAGTTTTTTCGTAACCCAATTTGAGGGTAACAAAGCAGTAGAGGGCTTGGCCCTTAATGTCATGAGGAAAACCGACTACAGCTGCTTCAGCCACAGCGGGATGTTTAACCAGAGCGGATTCGATTTCAGCAGTACCCATACGGTGACCACTAACATTTACGACGTCGTCAATTCGACCAACGACCCAGAAATAACCATCTTCGTCTATTCGAGCCCCGTCCCCGGTCATGTAGTAGGGTGGGAAAGTCTTGAAATAGGTATCAATAAAGCGTTGATGGTCGCCATAAACGGTGCGCATTAGTCCTGGCCATGGTTTCTTAATGACAAGGTAACCGCCTTCGTTTACACCTACTTCTTGGCCCGACTCGTCAACTATCATTGCTTCTATGCCAAAGAATGGCAGTGTGGCCGATCCAGGTTTTAGTGGAACTGCACCAGGAATAGGTGAAATGACTACTCCCCCAGTTTCCGTTTGCCAGTATGTATCAACAATGGGTGTCTTGCCCTTTCCGACAACTTGATGATACCAAATCCATGCTTCGGGATTGATAGGTTCTCCAACTGTACCAAGGAGCTTTAGACTGCTAAGATCATGTTTGTTGACCCATTCGTCGCCATGACGCATGATAGCCCGAATAGCAGTTGGAGCAGTGTAAAATTGGTTGATATTCCATTTTTCTACAATTGCCCAGAAACGGTCTGGTTCCGGATAGGTTGGTACACCTTCAAACATTACACTTGTTGCGCCGGCTGCTAGAGGACCATAGACAATATAGCTGTGCCCAGTAATCCAACCAATGTCAGCAGTACACCAATAGATATCAGTAGGTTGATAATCGAAAATCCACTTGAAGGTGGTCATAGTATATGTAAGGTAACCACCAGTGGTATGAAGGACGCCCTTTGGCTTACCAGTCGAACCGCTCGTATAGAGGATGAATAGACAATCTTCCGCATCCATTGGTTCAGCTGGGCATTCACCTTGGACTTCGAGATCCTTCATGAGTTCGTGCCACCAGAGATCCCGTTTCTTTCTCATTTCAACTTCTATGCCAGTGCGTTTTACGACGATGTTATGTTTTACCTTGGGACAGCTTTTCAGTGCTACATCAGCATTGTCCTTCAGAGGGATAGTTTTCCCTCCACGGTAACTCCCGTCACTGGTAATGAGACCTGTGCAATTGGCATCCAGAATGCGATCTTTCAGACTGTCTGCACTAAACCCGCCAAAGACGATGCTATGAATGATGCCCAACCGCGCACATGCTAACATAGCAATAGCTAGTTCCGGAATCATGGGCAGATAAATTGCCATACGGTCTCCTTTTCTATATCCGAGTTTCTTGAGAGCGTTAGCGAACTTACTGACTTCAGTATGGAGTTGTTGGAAAGTAAAGGTCTTACTTTCTTGGGGATCGTCACCTTCCCAGATAATCGCAATTTTGTCTTTATTTTCGCCCTTTACATGACGGTCAAGACAGTTATAGCAGGCGTTGAGTTTACCACCTTTAAACCAGGTGTGACGTGCTTCAGCTGGATCCCAAGTGTGAACAGGTTCTGACCATTTTTCAAACCAATCGAGTTTCTCAGCTTGTTTTGTCCAAAAGCCAGTGGGATTCTTGATGGATTCTTGGTAAAGTTTACCTAATTCTTCCATGTTCTTGATATGAGCCTGTTTACTGAAGGCTTTAGGAGGTGGGAACACCCGGGATTCTGTTGACGTAATCTCAATTTTACTCACGGCTTGTCACCGGTGTATGTAATAGCAAGTATGATGCTTCAATCAATACTGTTCTTCTTCCCCTCAAAAATCGGGGATACCCGTCTTTACGGACAGGAACGAGTTCCGGTGCCTGAAGGCGATATTTAAAATTATCCGTCACACAACACACAATATCATAAAACCGTCTGAAACTTTAGCTATCAACAACCCTTAGCAGTCCTTTTATGTGGTGCCTGCCACCCGACAGCATGTCAACTCATAAATCTAAACCGAAAAAAGAAGATTCAGCACCTGAAGGGATGAAAGGCATTCCTGTTCAGGTGACTATAAGCCCAGAACACCGCATCATTTTCGCGAATGGGTATTATGCCGGCGTCAACCAGCACGAAGGATTCATCAACCTCATCTCGCATGTTGAAGTGCCGAAGATAACCAAACAAGAAAGACTCGAAGCAGAACACGCTGACTTTCAAATTGTCGCTACTGTCAAAATGGCGCCGTGGATGTGGAAAGACTTAGCAAACTACATGACGCAGAAGGTTGTGGAGCTAGAACAACAGATCAAGAAGCAGCAGAAGAAGCGACGTTCACCGACCGATAAACCGGATACACCCTCCTATGTCGGTTAACTTTCAATTTTTTTCCTAACTTTTGTACTTTTTAGTACAAAAGTTAAAAGTTCTGGAAATTTAGGTGTGATTAACTCAGTTTTTGGAACTGTTTTTTGTAAAGCCCGAAACAGATATTTATTGTAATCCAACACAGAATCTTTGAAGTCGATCGACTTTGGGGAACATGAAAGGCTAACCACCTGGTTCAGTAATACTCCTCCCTCTAGAGTTTGAAACTCATTGGCTTCAATGTCATGGTGCAAAATTATGTCTTTGAATAGGCCAGACGCGCAGGATTCCAAGGAGCGTGATGAGGATAATCGGTTTCGCTTGTTTTTCGAAAATGCACCCTTGTATTGTTATATGATCTCTCCTCAAGGAATAATCCTCGATGTTAACCAATCAGCTCTTCAGGCTTTAGGTTATAGCCGTGTAGAATTAATTGGTAAACACATTCGGACCATTTATGCCGATGAATGCCAGGACAAGGTTATGGAGATTTTCAAAAGGTGGAAGGAAAATGCCTCGATTTCCGATGAGGAACTTATCATTCAAAATAGGGAAGGGCACCAGCGTACGGTCTTACTGAATGCCAACATGATTATGGATGATGATGGTCAAGTTCTTTATTCGATTTCAATTCAAAAGGACATCAGTGAACGTAAGGAAATTGAGCGAGTATTACAAGAGAGTGAGTTGGCTCTGAAAAAAATAGTTGAAGAAAAGTCCCTCATTTTGGATAGCATTTCTGAACATGTAATCTATCAGGATATGGAAAACCGGATTATATGGGCGAACCGAGCTGCCGCAGATTCAGTGAACCTTACCCTTGATGAGATAACTGGCCGATTTTGCTACGAAGTTTGGCCTGGAAGGGAAACTCCTTGTGAAGGATGCCCGATAGTCGAAGCCCGAAAAACCGGTGAGGTCAAAGAGAATGAAATGAGCACACCTGATGGTCGGTATTGGTTCATTCGTGGTTATCCACTCAAGGATGAAGAAGGAAATGTCATTGGATGTGTTGAAGTTACAAGAGATATTACTGAACGCAAAGTGTCGCAAGAGGCGCTATTCCACGAACGCGATCGAGGGCAGCAATATTTAGAAATCGCTGGTGCAGCATTTATAGGGATTGATGTACAACAGCGTATTTTCCTAGTTAATAGGAAAGCCTGTGAAATTTTCGGGTATACGGAAAACGAACTGATAGGTCAGAATTATTTTGATACCTGCATCACTGAACCTAACCGCACAGCAATGAAGGAATTTTATGAAAAAGCCTTGACTGGACAATGTGAATTAAAAGAGTTTGTGGAAAACCCTATCATCAGAAAGGATGGATCCGAGCGCATCATTCAGTGGCATACGACAGTTCTTCGTGAAGATGATGGAACTATGACGGGAATACTTAGTTCTGGAGAGGATGTAACGGAACGAAAAATCGCTGAAGAGGCGCTCAAAGAATCTGAAGAGAAATTCCGTTTACTTGTTGAAGACACTGCTGATTGGGTTTGGGAAGTAGACCAAGAGTTCAAATTCACCTATTCTAATTGTTCAGTTGAAGATATATTGGGCTATACAGCTGGACAAATCATTGGAAGAGAACTATGGGATTTAATGGAACCTTCAGAAATCGAAGAAGTAAGAACCACTTTTTCTGAACGTGGGAACCAAAATCGCTCATTTCGAAGTTTAGTCAATCACTTTTTCCATCGTGATGGAAACACTTTGATTCTGGAAACGAGTTCACGACCTATTTTCGATGAATCAAATCAGGTTATTGGATTTCGTGGTGTATGTCGCGATATTACTCAACGTATGATTGCAGACGATATCCTCAAACAATCTGAATCTCGTTATCGTGCACTTGTTGAAACCTCACCTGATGCCATCATGGTTACGGATGCAGAGGGAAATATCACATTAGTGAATGATCGAGCAATCAAATTACTTGGATATGATGCAATCGATGAATTAATTGGAAAAAGTTGTTTTGAATTGGTAATACCGGAGGATCGGAAGAGAGCCATCAAAAACCTGGAATCTACAAAAGAAACAGGTATTGCTAAACCCGAACAATTTACACTTATCCATAAAGATGGTTCTACTTTTCCAGCGGATATCAGTGCCGCAATTCTTTATGGAGCAGAAAGTGTACCATTAGGCTACATTCTAGTTGCCCGTGACATAACAGAGCGTAAAGAAGCAGAAAAAGAACTCGAGGAGGCGAAAGCTCGAGCTGAATTTTTCACTGATTTAATGGCGCATGATCTAAATAACATCAACCAAGCGATATTATCAGCATTAGAAATTCAACTCTATGATCCTGATGTTCCTGAACCGCTTCGTGAACAGCTTCAGGTTGCATTAGAGCAAGTGGAGAGGAGTTCCGCTCTAATTGGTCGTGTTAGAAAGTTTTCGCGAATTGATGCAACACGACCACATTTAGGGGTGCGGGATATAGAACCCGACTTCCAGAGTGCGTTAAATGCAGTTAAACAAGCATTTCCAAAGAAGACCATTCGGGTTGATACCAACATACATCCTGGAAAATACATGATCTTAGCTGATGAATTGTTACTTGATCTCTTCTATAACCTATTACACAATGCAACCAAATTCGATCGCCGAGAAAAGGTTGAGATTGAAGTCAATGTGAGCCCGGATGATAACAAACGGTTTTTAAGAATTGAATTAACCGACCAAGGTCCTGGAATCTCAGATGAATTGAAGAAATTAATTTTCGCTAGGTTTACCCGTCGGATAGGTGAGAAAGCCCAAGGGTCTGGAATTGGATTAACACTCGTTCAAAGAATAATTGGAAGATATGGTGGCCAGATCTGGGTTGAAAATCGGGTAGAAAATGATTATTCTAAAGGAGCAAAATTTGTGTTCCTTCTGCCACTTTGGAAATAAATCATCCTTTGAAACTGTTAATGCAAGCAATCCTTCGCCCAGAGAAGGGATAAGTCTAATAATGGGAAAACACGAGTACATGCTTATTGGTTCCGGTTGCGGCGTGCAGCCAAATAACACAGCATTGTGAACGCAAAGAGAAACACGCCCGCAAGAACGAGAGCTTCTCCCAGAAGATTTAATCCTAAAATGAAAGCAACTCCACCAGCGACCAGGACGGTGAACCCAATAACCACGGACAAAACAACAATAGCCCGTGACGAGGAAACAAGAGAAGCTGAAGAGGATTCTGAAGACATGGAAAGGCCGACTCCTAGAGCGCTTGTTTTGTACCTATGTATTGCTGTGATTGTAACGCTTTTAGTATACTTCTTACCCCAACCATTCATTCTTGCTATTCCAACCGCTTACGTTTCAGCAATTTTACTCACGTGGATAGGGGTTCCTTCAGTCATCACTGTCGATTGGTTGCATGGAGCCGTTTACGTTGCCGTCATAGGATTTCAACAATTCCAAATCGTACGTGAATGTACTGGTATTCAAGTCATCGCCGTATTTGCTGGATTGATTTTGCCATTGCCACGGGGGACATGGCCCAGAAAAATTCTTGCAGTAATAGTTGTCACTATCATGCTTTTTGTGGCAAACGTTCTTCGAGTCGTATATGAAATCTGGTTAGTGTATTTGGGAATACTCCCTTGGGAACTTGCTCACTACCCCATGAGTTTTGTCCTTGGAGTAGTAGGTGTTTTTATTCTCTGTATTGTAGCTATCGTACTGGTCCCCGGTTTTATCGAGACTTTTGAGGACATGATCTACTATCTTTTTCCACCGAAATCAAAAGAAACTCCGAATTCAGAAGAAGTAAATCAAAGATTGAGACCAACAAACGTTCAAAGTATTCAAGAAGCTTAGATTCCACTCTTAATCACTCGAAATATACTTCTTTGCAATAATAGGCCAATATTTAGTAGTCATCAGAGTATCAATTATGATACTCGTCGGAGAGGTCGTTTTTCGTTATATAATAGCCATCGTGTATCAACTTGGGTTCCACGAAGATGTACTAATCGGATTTTGTGAATGAGTTCATCGGATTCTTCTTCATCGTGGATTTCGATAACTCCATCGACAGAAAAGCGTAAAGTAGCTACGACTTCTTTTGAGTGGACGCCATCTTCGAGTAAGTAAAGCCCTGTTAACCCTCGATCCTTGACTCTGGCGCAAAGTACTTGTAAAAACTTAATTACCAACAGAGGGGCTGAGTAAGTCATGAGGGTTGTTAGATTATCTATACAGAGATGTCCATTTTTGATATCAGAAATGGCTTGAATCATCACGAGACTGATAGTGTTTAAATCGTAAAGATTTTGAAAAGCAAACGGTTCTGATGAAGGGCGAGCTGTTACGCAAGATACTCCATCTGCTATACGAAGTTGTGTTGCGAGTTTCTTACTACCGAACTGACTGATGGTTTCACGTACTTGCTCAGGGGACCAAAGAGTCGTGGCAAATACCGCTTGTTCATTTCCCTTCAATCTGTCTGCTAGATATCTAAGTGCAAAAGTAGTTTTTACGACGCCTGGAGGACCGACGATTAGGATTTGAGACCCTCGGGGGATTTCTAATGCCCCTTTGGGTGCAAAGGTCACTGTGATTAACTCACTTATCGGTCGTCCCTCCATTTAGTGTTAAGCCCTTTGCCCCGAGTAAATTATTAAACCAGCGTGTAGCGTGATTTGCCCCGATAAGACTGTACATCCGAATCTTCCAGTATAGACAACCATCGGCACCATCAACGGTTTTAGTTTGTATTGAGCCATGTACAAGTGATCGGAGGTTTGTTATCAGTCTGATATCATGAGCTTGATCTTCCAGGATGAACATCAGTATCTTATCCATTGTAGATATCCGTTGAGCCAAGCTATGAACAAAAGTACGAATTCGCTGTTCATCTGGAGCAGAAAGACTTAGGCCAGAAACAGAATCTATTACAATCAAAGAACCTGGCGCTAATAGTTTTGCTTGATCAGTAATAATCAAATTAACCTCATTTAGGTTACCTGGATTACTAATTCGACTGATTGCAAAAGGATCTTTTCGCATGCCAAGGCGCCAGCTATAAGCATCGACGAATTGAATTTTATTTTCTTTAACATTCGATCCAAGTGGAATGCCAAAGCTCCGAGAGTGTTGGATGATATTGGACGGTGTATTCTCAGTTGATAAGTAAAGAGCATCTTGCCCATTATGAGTTGCTTCAAGAGCTAGTTGGAGGCAAAAAGAGGTTTTTCCCGAACCAGGAGAACCTACCAGTACAATACTAGCACCGTGTGGGAGTCCTCCATGAAGTATAGGATCGAGAAGCATAATAGCCCCTTCTGAGAATTAACGTGCTTTCATTCATCACCCAATCTGGAGCCCGAACTATACTCTAGTCTCATTGTACACGAAAAAAGGTTTTGGGAAGTCTGTAGTCGTTTACCATTATATTGAGAAGAGACACAAACCTATTAAACTACAATAAAGGTTACTTCTTTGTAAGGAGACCACCTAATCGGGGGATTAGTGTGACTGAAAAGACCAAATCAGGCATTCCAGGGTTAGATGAAGCATTGCACGGTGGCTTTCCCAAGGGTTCAGTGATCCTCATTAGTGGTGGCCCCGGAACCGGAAAATCGATCTTGATGAACCAGTTTCTCTACATGGGTGCAACTGAGTTCGATGAACCCGGGGTTTTAGTTTCCATGGAAGAATCTCTTGCTTCGACTTTCCGTAATATGGACCAGTTTGGATGGAAGCTTGAGGAATTGATGGAAACCGGCAAATTAGCGCTAGTCGATGCATCGCCTATGATTCAAAACGAGCGAGTAGTGTTGAAACCTGAACATCCTGTGCTTGGTCGTGAAGAATTTACGATGGAATCGTTACTATCATTAATTCATCGTGAAATCCGACGAATTAAAGCTAAACGTGTAGCAATTGATTCCATTTCCACACTAACCCTCCAACACAAGGACCTATTTCGTATTCGACATGACCTATTGAATTTAGTCCGTTCCCTACGGATGAGCGAAGCCACTTGCTTAGTCGCTGTAGAGAGTCCCACTGAAACAAGTATAGGACGCTTCGATGTGGAAGGATTTCTTATGGATGGAGTTCTAATGATGAAGCTAATGAGCCAGGGAAATGTTCGAATACGAACAATTGAAATTGGAAAGATGCGCGGAACGAGTCACCAAATGAATCCTCTCCTGCTCATCATTGGTGACAAGGGATTACAGATTTCAGATTTACCACCTATCCAATAACATCAAGGAGTAATCTTATTGAAAACCAAGGGCTTAAATTTCATTAAACGAATCCATTGTACCCAGGGAGTAAACAGATAGGGGTTGGTGATAGAAAAAAATGGAAGCGAAAGGTAGCCAATTCATGTTCAAAGTCTCTTTGATTGGCGATTATGCTGTTGGTAAAACATCTATTATAAAACGGTATATGACGAATTCTTTTGATGAAGGTTACAAAGCGACACTTGGAGCGGCAATATCCTCATTTAAGACATCAGTCGCCGATTCACTCGTCTCCTTACAGGTCTGGGATCTAGCTGGACAGACATCCTTTCGAAGAGTTCGTGTACAATATCTCTTTGGTACAGATTTTGCTATTGTCGTTTATGATGTAACTCGTAAGGATACTTTGGATTGCGTTAAAGAGTGGGTTGACGATGTTAGACAAGGTGCACCAGAGGTTCTCCTCTTCTTGGTGGGTAATAAAGTTGATTTAGCCGATTCACGGGTTGTTAAGCCTGCAGAGGCTGAGAAGCTGGCGAAGGACCTCAAGATGCTTGGATATATGGAGACATCCGCGAAAGATGGGACAAATGTCAAGGAGCTCTTTCAGACAATCTCCAAGTTTCTCTTGGAACACACTACAAATCCCCCTCCTAAGAAAGGCTGAAGGTGTAGAAGCACGTGGCACTCCCTCCGGAATTACTTGAATTCCTCAAACAGGAACAAGGACAAACCCTATTAGTTAAGGGAAGGGCGGGAACCGGAAAAAGTACCTTTGTTTTATCGCTTCTAGATGAACTTTCACAACACTTACCGAAATTATTCAAAGTGAACAACTTCATCTATCTCTCTTCACGAGTAGCGAGTGAAAATTTACGAACACAGTTCCCCTGGGCGTTCGAAAAATTTCCAGCTAACAATATCATTGATGCAACACCACTACTAATGGGAATGCCAGAAAGCCAGATAAGATCTGATGATGCAATTGAGCAGCGAATTGTATACTCTGATGAACTTACTTTCATTAGTGCTGTCAATGATCAACTCCGGGATCTTTCATCACCTGTATGTGTAATCGACTCCTTTGATGCAATCATTGAAGCAGCCCAAGCTGATCCCCAACGACTAACCAGTGCTCTCACGAATTTAGGTCGTAGCCTCTACGCTAAAATTATTCTAGTTCAAGAAGGTATTGAGGAATCACCTTTAGATCATATTGTTGACGGGATCATTTGTGTTACAAAAACACAAACGGAAGGCCGTATGTGGCGCAGTATGCAATTGCTAAAATTACGGGGAACATCAATTGATAGAGGTAAGCGGGGATTTTCATTAAGAAACAGTCACTTTTCTATACTTTATTCCTATGATGCAGAGCTAGCCCATCGCATATCAAACTTCCAAGTCATTCCTCATGCAGCTGGGCGGTTCTCTTCAGGCATCCAAGAAATGGACACCATTTTCGGAGGTTTCCGCCGTGGAAGCACGTTTTTCATAGACGTTTTAGAAGGCGTTTCCAACGAAGTCGTCAACACCCTAGTTCTGAGTATGATCGCTAACTTCCTCCGTCAACAAAGTGGAGTCATAATTGTCCCACCAAACAAACTTAGCTTCCGAAGATTGAAAGCGGCAGCACTTCGATATGGCTTCGTCGACCAACTCAACACACATCTCCGCCTGTTCACTAGTGCAGCTACTAGTCTGGGAGTATCCAGTGCTGCTGGCGAACTTGGTGAACCATATTACAAAACCGTCGCATTCCGAGAGAGCTCTGACCTCGAAAATGCCTGGAGTATGGTTCTCGAAGAGCTACGGAACCAAGGTTGTCAAGATCTGTTAAGTGTTATAGGCTTTGGATGGTTACACTCATGGGTCGGACCTAGCGAACTTCCGAGATGGGCTACACGCATCACAAACGATACTGCAACTGAAAGTAATTTAGCTGTAACAATTGGGTACAGTAGTACACCCGAGATTAACCGATACCTTGCTGATTTAGCCGATATTCATGTCGAGTTAGAGGTGAAAGAAGGGGTCACTATCTTGCGAGGGATTAATCCGTCGACTCCGCAATATTGTATCTACACTCAGCTTAAGGAGGGTAAACCCCAAGTTGGGTTCCAAGAAATTGCCTAGAATTCTACTAGCAGATGACTCAGAAACTTTTCTTCGTGCTGCCAAGTTTTTACTCCGCGATTATGAAATAGAAACAGCGGTTGATGGCGAAGAAGCACTGGAAAAAATCAAGGCTAATCCTCCTGATATTTTCTTTGTTGATCTCGTTTTACCTAAAATAAGTGGGACTGACCTCATCTCCCAAGTAACCCGTGAGTACCCAGATATCGTTATCGTAGCATTGACTGCTATTGATGATGATGAAACTGTTCAAGAGGTAATGCAGATGGGAGCAAAAGATTACCTAATAAAAGGTGCTCTCTCATCTGAGACCTTCAAGACGATCATCGACAGGTTCATCGATTCCTCTGATTGAACCTTTCGATTATTACTTTAGATCATCAATTGTGCGACCATTTTTTTCAAGATATTCTTCAATGGCTTTATGTAATCCATCAGCAGATAGATTTGAGCAATGCATCTTAATTGGCGGTAACCCTTCTAAATTTTCAGCCACATCATTTCGCGTTATTTGATAGGCTTCTTTCAGAGTTTTCCCCTTGGTTAGTTCTGTGATCATGCTACTAGTTGCTATGGCCGCTGCACAGCCAAAGGTCTTGAAGGTTATATCAGTTATAATGTCATCTTTGACTTTGATATAAATCCAGATAAGATCTCCACAGGTTGGATTACCGACTTTACCTATGGCATCGGCGTCTTCCATTTCACCCATGTTTCGGGGATTAGTGAAGTGTTCAATGACTTTTTGAGTGTACATGTTTGTATTCATCTCCATTTGTATTTCTTAATCGTGTTCCTGACCATGTTCATGGTCATGTTCCTCATCTTCATATAAATCGTAGGGGACCTCTTTTGATAGGGGTGACATAGCCCGCAGTTTTTTAATGATTGGGGGAAGGACCTCTACGAATCGATCGACTTGTTTTAGGGTATTTTCCCGACCGAGTGTGAGTTGTAAGGCACCATGAGCTTCAGCTTCAGAGACGCCCATACTGAGAAGACAGTGAGAGGGGGCTAGAGTCTTTGAAGTACAAGCTGAGCTGGTTGCTACAAGGAATCCTTGGAAGCTAAGATGAAGAGTGATAGCTTCACCTTCAACAAACGCAAATCGTATATTCGCATTATTGGGAAGCCGATTTTTAGGATGCCCGTTTAAGTAGGCTTCATCCACTTTATTTAAAACACCTTTAATCAGACTATCGCGAAGGCGTCTTAGGTGTGTGGCATTTTTTTCGAGCTGTTGTTTAGCAATTTCTGCGGCAGCTCCCATACCAACAATACCTGCCACATTTTCGGATCCAGAGCGAATCCCATATTCTTGACCACCACCGAGCAAGATTGGTTGAATTGAGATTCCTCGTTTTACAAATAGGGCACCAACACCTTTTGGACCATATATATCATTAGAGGAGAGTGATAGCATTGAAATTCCCATATCAGTGACTTCTATGGGCACTTGACCTGCACTGGCTACTGCATCAACATGGAGTGGAATTGTGGCATCATTAGCGATTTTCGCGATTTCAGCGATTGGTTGAAGAGTTCCTACTTCATTGTTGCCATGTTGTATTGAAATCAAGATGGTCTGATCAGTAATCGCGTCTTGTAATGCTTGAGCATCGACTACTCCATATTCGTCAACTTTCACTTGACTGTATTCGAATCCTTGTTTGCTAAGAAATTTTGCGGTGTTAATGATACTTAGGTGCTCCATTTGGGAGATAATTATGTGGTTACCTTTTCGACGATGACGGTAGGCGAACCCCTGTAGAGCGAGATTATTAGCTTCGGTGGCTCCATTAGTGAAAATAATTCGGTCTTTACTTTCTGCTCCAATTAGCCGACTTACTTGAACTCGCGCGTTTTCAATAGCCTTTGCAGATTGTTGCCCAGCACTATGGACTGATGAGGGATTACCATAGAATTGACGGAAATAGGGTTCCATAACTTGGAGCACACGTTCATCAATGGGTACTCCAGCACTGTGGTTGAAATTTATTTGGTCCACCATTCCAGGTCCCTCCCATCTTTCTCCGTTTCTCTCTAGAATGTAAGAATTGCATCAGCTTCCAGCGCAAGATCATTTAAAGTCGCGCTGCCAACTATCCCACACGCATCAACGTAACCACCCCGTTCGATTCCCAGCACTTGTGTACTTTGATCACAAGCCATCAGCTCGACACCAGCGTCGATAGCTTGATCAATAACCTCTTTTAATGGTGGGAAGGCTCCCATCTGGATTTTTTCTGCTTCTCCCTTTTTGATCACTGTAACACCCCTCATCATAAAATAAATCGTTGCATCAATTCCCATGGTCTTCGCAGTTGTACCCAAAACAAAGGGAGCATATAATCTGTCAGGAGTATCGGTCCCGCTGGTTACGACATATAATATTTTCTTTGTCATGTCTTTCACCTATCTGTTTTCTGAATTAGAAACCGAATGTAATCATCACAGTGCTCGAGGGAGAGAATGGTATTCCCCGTACGCTTGGCCCAGCGAGAAATGTCTTCTTCAGCTGCAGGGTCATCGGCTAGAATTTCAATTACTTCTTGTGATTTTGCTTCTAGGACCGCTTGTCGGGTTTTATAGACGGGGATTGGACAATATAGCCCTCTGGCGTCAATACTTTGATGGATTTCGACTTCACTAGTCTTAGTTTTATTCTGTTTTACTGGCAACCCTTTGTTCCTCCATTTAGTTTCCTTAACAGTGTTAAGCCTAGTTACGTGGTATCTTAACCTCTTATATAAGCTTGTCGCCCTCACGAATCCCTAATGTTAGATGCAAGCACGTAACGCAAAAAGATAGTGAGGCGTAACGCTAAAATGCAATGTTACAATCACCTTAACTAGTAGGGAAGTCAGATGTCACGATCAGTTAAATCAAAATCTAAACGCAAAGCTGCAGAAAACTCAACTGAAGCTAAGGATTCACCTGTAGCCCCTGCGTTGAAGCAAGAAGTAATGGAAGAGTTGAAGCAACTCTTCATGAAAGGGGATTTACCTGAAGCGAAAAGCCGTGACAACATCGTTATGACTCGATTATGGGATAGTGATCTTCGCATAGTTGACGCGTTAATTGCCTTGGATATATTCAAAAGTCGAAGCGAGGCGGTGGCTTTCTTAACCCATGAGGGAATTCAGGCAAAAAGTGAACTGGTAGATACAATTCTTCCTGCTATCGAGCAGATCGAAGAAATCAAAAGGCAAACTCGACAACAAGCTGTTTCCGCCTTGCATAAGTCTAAGCGAAAATAGTAAACTAAGCAACCAGCGTTTGTTTGTTTTTGGTGTGTTGCGAAGCACTTTAAACGTCACATACTATTGTGATTCGATTCACGATTTCATTTCGGGTTGATGTGAGAACAATGACGATTTTATCATTTTTAACCGAAGATGAAATAAAGTTCCAGCAAAAAGTTCGGGATTTCGTTCAACGGAACTTAGTCCCTGTTGCCGAAGATATCGAGCAAGGAAAACTCGAAGCCTGGGATGTTATACGGAAATTTGGGAAAGCAGGTTACCTTGGCTCTCGCTATCCTTCTGAGTATGGTGGTATCGGCAAGGGCTTGATGTATGAAGTATTAGTCACCGAAGAGATTTGTGCAGTTCATGCCGGTTTTGATATGGCCCGTGTTGCCTCCTGCATTTTATTCGCTCATCCAGTCTTCGAATTTGGCACCGTGGCCCAAAAAAAGAAATACCTAAAACCTGTTGCAAAAGGAGAAAGAATTGGAGCCCTGGGAATCACTGAGCCCAACGTTGGAAGTGATGTTGCAGGAACCGAAACTCGTGCTGAGAAACAAGATGACAGCTACATCATCAATGGTGAGAAACGCTTCATCACGAATGGTCCAATTGCAGATTATCTTCTCTGTTATACTGTTACTGATCCCAAGGTAAAGGCTAAGCAAGGTATGACAGCGTTTATCGTAGAAACAAAATCTAAAGGATTTGAGGTCGTCGAAGAATATGACCTCCTGGGAATGCATGGCGCACATGTAGGCAGGCTAGCCCTCAATGATGTTGAAGTTCCTGAAGAAAATATCCTCGGTGAACACAATGGAGGATTCCGCGTTGTAATGGCTGGATTAGATGCGGAAAGAACCATCTTAGCTGCAGAGATGAATGGAGTCGCACGAGCAGCAATGGAAGAGGCCATCCATTACAGTAATTTCCGAGTTCAGTTTCGACGAAAAATTCGTGAATTTGAAGGAATCAGTTTCAAAATCGCTGACATGGCCATGAAGCTCGAAGCAGCTCGCCTTCTTACATTCAAAGCTGCGCGAATGATTGATGCAGGACAACGAGCCACAAAAGATGCAGCAATCGCGAAATTGTATGCCTGTGAAAAAGCAATAGAATCAGCAACGGAAGCGCTCCAGGTACTCGGTGGTATCGGCTACACTAAACAGAAACCCGTTGAACGCTTCCTACGAGATGCACGTCTTATGACCATCGGTGGTGGCACTGCTGAGATTCTACGATACCTCATTCAACGTGAAGTCTTCAAAGAATATGACCTCTAAATCTTTCACCTTAAAACAGTCAGCAGTTTAAAATATCTAAAGAACCTGCCCACCATGATAGCTAGAGGAGAGTTCTGTGAGCACTATTCTCCGAACGGAAGTCACCAGCTATTGGCACCGTATTCGCCAATTCAGCCCTAATGCACAAAAGCTCATTATTAGCAACTTCACACGAGCTTTTGGCTGGGGAATCACCCAGACACTCTTCAACCTCTACCTAATCAGTATCGGATACAGCAATGCATTCTTAGGCGGACTCATGTCGCTCAATGCTATGTCAATGGCAATCTCGTCCATTGTAATGGGAGTATATGTAACCCGAGTAGGACCAAAAAATTCTCTCATTGTAGGAATGATGATATCTGTAACCGTGGGCTTCAGCCAGGTAGCTTTTCCAGTTCCTGAAGTTCTCTTGATTACAGCAGTGTTGGGAGGACTTGGATTCGCACTACTTAACGTTTCTTTTAGCCCCTTCATCACCCGATCCAGCACCTCTTATGAACGAACTCACTTATTTGGCACCTCCCAGTCAGCCATGATTCTCAGCTCCTTTCTCGCAAACACACTAGCAGGTTTCCTCCCCGGATTCTTCTCCCTCTATTATGCATTGCCATTCGATAGCCCCCCCACCTTCCAAATGGCACTATTCATTCATGTAATTCCCCTTATACTGAGTATTTTACCTCTCTTAGTGATCCGAGAATCCGAAGGTCCCCCACCAAATAATGGTAGTGAGTTCTCTCACAAGACAGTACAGCCTGTGGCAAAGAAAGACGTGAAAAAACTCGCCCTACGATTTGCTTTAGTCAACGTTTTCATTGGCCTTGGAGCAGGCTTCGTAATTCCCTACCTCACCATCTTCTTCTGGGAATTCTATAATTTGCCCACCCCAGTCGTGGGCCTAGTACAAGGCCTCGGATCCCTTTCAGTCGCACTGGGAGTATTCTTATCACCGGTTCTATCAACACGAATTGGCAAAGTAAAAACTGTCATTGTGACACAGGGTTTATCACTTCCCTTCCTCTTCTTCATTGCCACAATCATTAATCCCTTTGTAGCTATCACCAGTTACATCTTTCGAGTCGTTCTCATGAACGCCTCTATGCCTGTCGATACTACTCTTCGTATGGAACTGGTTCCCGAATATTTCCAACCTACTATGAGTGCAATTTCCGGTTTTGCCTGGAATTTCCCCTGGGCATTAAGCACCCTCGTGACAGGACCCCTATTTGACCTCCAATTGTATCTAGTTCCATTCTGGTTTACTCTCACATGTTATTCGACTTCAACTGTGTTATATGCCGCTTTCTTCTGGAACATAGAGAAAAAACAACAGCAGATCCAGAACTTCGAGGATTAGCTATCAGTTTTTTGATAGTAAGGTGATTGACCGAGGAGGCGTTTTTGTGCGAAACTTCGGAATATTCGTGCTAGATATCGTTTGAATCCGATTGCGCGCTTGAGTTCTTCGATGTATTGGTCATAGGTGTAATGTTGGTATTGTAAGAGCTGTTGTGATTCGGTGGTATCTATCCAATCGGTGTAGTACCATTCTTCTGTCTTTGTTGCGACGCGAAACGCAGTTTTTGGAAGCATTCCGATTCCCATGGCGTTGAGGATATTGGTTATGAACTCGTGTTGAAGCAGTTGATTGGATTTACCACCTCCAATCAGTAAGACTTTCTTCGTAGTCTCCGCGGTTACTGAGTTGGCGAATGCAGTGCCGACGTCGCGGGTGTGGACAAATTCGATTCGTTGTTTTAATGGCATCTCAAAGAGCATTGGGTCTACTTCGCCACTAATTCGGAGAGATGGGACAGCGGCAAGGCGGAGAATGGTCCAGGGAAGTGTGCTCGCTCGGAGGGCTGTTTCACTTTCGACTTTAGTGGTAGTGTAGACATCAGTGGGATTAAGGGGGTCCTCCGCTGTTCTTGGTGGAGGGAGATGCATGGTTGGTCCGAATACTGATATTGAACTGGCAAAAACGAACTTCGGTTTTACAGGCAAAGCTTCTGCTGCTTCTATAAGTCTTAACGTTCCACCAACATTCACTGAATGGGTGAATTCGGGGTCATCTTCACTTTTGGGTGGAATGATTGCAGCTAAATGAATGATGCACTTGACATCTTCAACGATTTTCTTGGTAGTGTCAGTATCTCGTATATCGCCCCAAACGATTTCGAAGTCTCCATATTTCTGTAGGTGCTTAGCGAGTTTTTCGTTTTGTTTTGTATGCAAATCAAAGCATCGAATCTGATGGTTCAGCTCAAACAGAGCTAATAGTGTGCTTTCACCGATATTTCCAAAGGCTCCGGTCAATAAAACTAACATATGTAAACAATGTTCGAAGTTTGCCTTTAACCCTAGCTTACAATATACCAGTGTTTACGACGAATGATCCTATGGAATGCGTTTCAAAGGTTTGATTCATCTCGGTGAAAAAACACAAGTTATTCAGAACTTTAAGGAATGGTCTGTTGGTAGCTAGTTCGTAATGCGAGCCACTATTGACCTTTCTTTCGTTTTAGGTTCTACTATGGCATTGTGGTTTTTCGGGTTTTCTGTTCTATTTTTAACTGTTTTTATCGTAAATATAGTAAAATTAATAAAGTGTGATGTGCTAGTTGGCTGTGGAGAGTGAAGTGAAACCTCGACAACGAGTAAGAACCTATGCCCTTGTTGCTTTGATAGCGCTATCTATCTTTGCACTTGCGGTCATCAACTATCCTGAACCGATGACGCGTCGGCTGAATTGGCTGAGATGTCCTGGAGCCTCTGCCATATACACTCGGGGGCATGTCGAGTACTGGAGGTTGATGCCTGGGTCCATACGCTTGGAAGTCGTAGCAGGGTCTCTTTACTTTACAACTATAAAGGTCAGTACCTGGAACGACGTTTCGTGGACCAATGAAACAGAGCTTACGCTCCCCATTTATCAATCCACGAATTTTTGGGTTGCGAATGATGTCGATTACGGGGAGACAGTGCACTACCTCTTGACCAATCAAATCGCCCAAATATATCGCATTGGGTATGACGGTGTTGATGAAGCAGATGAGGGTAATTCATTCCAAGTTGTGGTGGGAGTTCGATCAATTATGTCCGATAATAATCAGTTCGTCGGGCGGTATGTTGTCGAATGTGGACTGGTTACTTCTTGGTTTTATGAATATCATAATGGTGATGAGGACAACGAATTTTACCGTCTCCATGCAACCAACATTTTCTTGGGCGTCTATAACATGTTCACGGTTATGTTAATTATTATTGCAGTTTATGCTGGGCTGATGGTATTTATTATCGGAATAGGCGGTCTTATCCATGAAGGTATTCGCCATCTTCGAAACTCACCGACCAAAACTCTCAAATGACCTTCAAACTAGATATCAGCCAAAGGCCTTCATTTTAACACATAGTTAATGGGCGGATGGCGGTTCGGATTAAAGTGCTGAAATATTGTGAGAAAATGGCGCAGGTGATTAGAAACTTCAAAGATTGATGTTTTTCATTTTGTTTGCTGTGTTAGTATGGCTGATAGGGTTTGGGCTCGTTGTTGGGCAAGTGTTTTTGCTGATTCAAGGCTTATGAGGTTACTCGCTTGGTCATAGAATTGTTGGATTTGGTCTTGAGGGAGCGTTTGTCTACAGTGTTCTTGCCAGTTCTCGTTGAAGAGGGTGCCGAGGACATCAGCCCACTGGATGATTTTAACTTCGAGTTCGTTATCCTCAGAGTAAAAACGGGTTCGGTGTTTCAGGATGCATTTTAGGATTAAGTGTTGTTGTTCTTGTGAGGTGTTTTGGTTGCTGAGGAATGTTTTGGCAAGTTTGTGACCGTGAATGTGGTGGTCCTTGCGTCCTTGGTATTTCCCGATATCATGGAGTAAGGCTGCAATTTCTACCACTAGTCGGTCTGCTCTTTCTTTTTCAGCTAGCCATAATGCGAAAATGCGGACGAGTTGAATGTGAGTGATCCAGATTATGCAATAACCATTGTATTCTGCCAAAAAGTGTCAGAATAGATTAATCAAGAACCATGTCGTCCTGGAGACCCAATACTTCCACCTTTCTTTGGTGTGCCAGAATATTCCCTTACGGGGGATTCAGCGAGAAGATTTTCTTGGTCGATTGAGTCTTGGGATTCAGCCAATTACTTTTTCGCCCCTGGCCCACTAGCAAGTGTAACTAGCAGAGGAACCCTATTGACCCAATAAGATTTTGAATGTGACAAATATCAAGCCGTGAGCTTGACATCATTAAAAGGCATGAATCAGATTGAATCTGCAAGTGGAATAATCAATTATTGTTAAATTATAGAGGCGCTAATAGGAAATATGAGAATACATCACTCGAGGAAAAGATATGATAACACGAATAGAAATCCACGATTTAACCAAGCAGTTTGGTGATATTACGGCAGTTAACAACGTTAGCCTGGATGTCCGAAAGGGAGAAGTCTTTGGCTTTTTAGGTCCGAATGCTGCAGGAAAATCTACGACAGTAAAGATAGCAGCCACACTCCTTACACCAAACAAAGGTACCGTTTTCATTAATGGATATGATGTCCTCGAAGACCCGGAGGAAGTGAGAATCACTATCGGATTACTGCCCGAAGATGGAGCAGACACCCATTACGACCGGCTTACTAACTATGAGAACCTCCAATATTTTGGTGGCCTTTATAATGTTCCTATTGAAGAACTTCAAAACCGCATTGAAGAACTTCTTGAATTCCTTGAGCTCACCGACCGGCGCGATGAATCACCCCGAACCTTTAGCACTGGTCTTAAACAGAAGTTATCTCTTGCGCGCGCCCTTGTCCACAATCCACCAGTTGTCTTTTTGGATGAGCCCACATCGATTCTCGACCCCATCATGTCGAAAAAAGTACGCGAATTCATCGACAAAATGGGTGAAAGTCAGAAGCAGACATTTTTCATGTGTACGCATCTTCTTTCCGAAGCTGAACATGTGTGCGACCGCGTCGCTTTCATCTCCAATGGAAGACTCATGGAGGTCGGGCGCCCCAGTGATTTGCGCAACAAATTCTGGACTGAGCGTACCTTCGAACTCCAACTTGTTAATAACAATCCAGCCAAGGGCAAAGCCATTGTTGAAGCCACTGGTCTCGCTAAGACAGTAAAGATGGAAGGCGGACGCGTCGTCTTTGTGGTAGAGGAAGCCGACCGCAACAATCCTTCCATCGTTTATGTACTCATTGAAGCTGGTCTGCGTATCGTGGAGCTCCGTGAACGTGTGCCCAGTCTTGAAGATGTCTACTTAAAAGTCATCGGAGGTTGATGAACGTATGCTGAAAAAAGTGTGGGTAATGGCTCGTACTGAAATCCGTATGGTCTTCAAGAGTCGCCAAGTTAAATCCATTCCTGTGATGGTCGTTCTATTCTCTGTCATGTTTTCTGTGTTTATGGCGTGGTTAATTAGTGTAATCCCTGCACCCCCGGATCCTTTCTTCTACCGTGTTATGATGGCCTCCACAATGGGTTTGGTCGTCGTCATGATGCCGGTGATATTACCCGTAATGATTGCGGCTGATTCCATTGTAGGCGAGAAAGAGCGCCGCACCCTAGTCCCCTTACTGGCTACGCCACTTACCGATTCAGAGCTGTTACTTGGCAAGGCACTCACCGCCATTGTGCCAGGTTTGGTAGTCGCTTATGCTAACTTCATCTTAGCCATTGGCATAATGAACGGGATGCTCCTCTTTATGGCACCCTTCTTGCTGTGGGTGTGGCCCACTCTACTGGATGTCGTCCAAGCGTTGATTATGCCCCCCCTCTTCTCGGCTCTGGCTGTCGGGTTTACTGTCATCATCTCTGGTCGGGTCAGTACGGTCTATGAAGCCTACCAAATCAGTACGTTCATAGTTCTTCCCGCAATGCTCGTTCCCTACATTGGACTCCTTCAAGGTTCAGGATTCGATTGGTTAATCCTGAGCCTCGTCGCCGTTATCCTTGGCATCGCCGACTATGCGGTCTTCCGGTTGTCTCTTAACCTTTTCAGTCGTGACAGGCTTATCAGTCGTCTCTAACTGAGAACGGCGCCGTTTGCGGCGGTCCTTGGTTGTCAGAGTAGTACTCATCACAGCCAAACTGATGACGCAGAAGAGTGTGACGTAGAGGGACAAGTGCGTCGCTGGAAGGAGTCCCAATTGATATATGATAATCGGCGCATTAAGTGTGGCATGTAGTCCCACGGCCGCTAGATAAGTGGCAGGTAACCATCGGCGATACCCCCAGTAGCT
The DNA here is from genome assembly GCA_016839805.1 of Candidatus Hermodarchaeota archaeon. Taxonomy (GTDB): domain Archaea; phylum Asgardarchaeota; class Hermodarchaeia; order Hermodarchaeales; family Hermodarchaeaceae; genus Hermodarchaeum. The sequence continues at coordinate 14,431 of JAEOTO010000007.1, read as the reverse complement.
CACCAAACCGAATAGGCCGTGGATGAAGACGACTTCGAAGCGTTCAATCATGAATCCCTGATAAAAGAACCAAGGGTAGACCGCCAGAAGAGGTTCATATAAAACTACTAATACTGCAACAGCCCAGATTTCACCAACGCCAAAGCCCATTCCGCTCATAACACCCACCGTTCGAAGCCAACGCCAGGCAGGTATCCCCTGGTTTTCTCCAACATCGTGGCGAATAAAGCAACGAAGAAAGAGTAGGGAAAGACCTACTAACTTGACCGCCTCCTCCGTGAAGGGTGCCACAAATAGGAGTAGGAGAAGCATTGCTTGCATTGGCAATCCAAGCCCAACAATTACAGTGTTCAGCCACGGCTTGACCGTCAAGTTGAGCACCAAACTCATGGGTAATTGGAACAAGAAAGGAAGGATTGTAAAAGCGGATGTCTTGGAAGTACGCCAAAATAGATAGAAAAGTGGAAATACTATCCCAGTGGTGAGGGCCGCTGCAATAAGTATTCCAACCATGTTTGACACCGTTTATTTTTTAGGCTGTCCTCGGTTCGTTAAGTCGAATCATAGTATTTCGTGATGAAGTTTTAAGAGTGCCTTTAACGTCGCCATTCTGAACCTCGTATCAACCTATTTTAAAAAATTACTCGCACAGGGGAATTTGCCACGTGGCTTTTGTATTTGTATGAAAGAAAAAAAGCATTCTGGGATAAGCTGCTAGTTGTTGTTAGCAACTTTACGATAAACGTTGTATTTGTACAAAAAGTCTCAGAATGAGATCATTCCCCATCTGGCAGAAAAATTTTAGGTGCTACTCAAACGCTGCTGTTCCTATTATAGTGGCTGGAATCAATAATCGTCCTGTTGGGGATAGGAGGTCATAGCGCTATCAGCCAGTTCTGCCAAATTTCTTCCTAATAATGGGTCTTCCATCGGCGGTTGCATCAGTGAAAACCCCACGTCAACGGTTGACCGTTTAGTTCACTCAACCTCTTGACTACAATCACTCTCAATCAGAGGATGTCATCCTGCAACCATGCTCACAGGATTTCCCCAACCCACCAGCTGATTGGGCGAAGCAACCGTGCACTCCACATCTTCACCTCAATTAACCAATAGGTTCTTGAAGTCGAGGAGAGTAGCACCTACTCGTCCCTCACATACGCCGTGCATCTCAACTAATCTGGTTCAGTCAGTTCTCAAACCCCTAGAATTTTCGCTCCGTCGACATCATTTCTTGTACTTAATCGCCATATTCTCTGGATACCGAAGATTATAGAAGTACATTGACTCCTACGTGCGTGAAGGCTGCCAGGGAAATCTAAGCCCCTTAACTGACTGCAGACCCGTGATAGTTTTATCATGCAAAAAGTGTCATAATACATTTATCCAGATTTTTCAAGTGACGGTGTATTTGTACATTTTCTGTCACAGTAATCTAAAAAGTTGTCACAATGAGATCATTCTCTTTGCATAAATTTCAGATGCGAATGTATGCTTCAGTGGTTGAACCTGCTCATACAGGCGCTAGCATCCGAACACGGTTGATCTAAGAACCATATTCCCTAGGTATTGCTTTTGGCGTTGGTAGAAGTTAGAAGTTTTTTAGCAAGATCTGCATTCACGGGATTTGGAGGAATTTTGCCTCTAAGAACGGCTAGGCAGTTTTCGACCGCCATGACTCCCATCTTCGACCGAGTCTGCGTACTTGCACTTGCAATATGTGGTGCTAGTGTCACGTTTTCAAGGAACAATAATGGGTGATTTGCTGAAATAGGCTCTTCTGCAAATACGTCTAATCCCGCATAAGCAATGATATCTTCTTTTAAAGCGCGTACTAATGCATTTTGGTCAATAACGGCTCCACGCGATGTATTGATTAGGCAGGCTGAAGGCTTCATCTTCTGCAATTCCTGATAGCCAATCATCCCTTGCGTTTTCGGAGTCAAGGGTACATGTAATGTAATGAAATCAGATTCTCGAAGTAACCTGTCTAAGGAAACGGCTTGGATCCCCAATTCTTTCTCAAGGTCCGACGCTGGAGTCACATCAAAATACAATATTTTCATGCCAAATCCCTGTGCCCGTCGTGCTACAGCTCGACCAATACGCCCCAAACCTATGATCCCTAATGTTTGTTGATACACATCTTGACCCACCATCATATCAATGGCCCATGGTACCTTCCAACTGCCAGCCCGAACGTAGCGGTCTGCTTCTGCAACTCGCCGCGCGGTGGCAAGAAGTAGGGCAAACGCAAAATCAGCTGTGGTCTCTGTTAAGACTTCGGGTGTATTAGTCACGATAATGTTCTTCGCTGTGGCAGCAGTAATGTCAACATTATCATAACCTACAGCTACCTGGCTGATGACTTTAACATGATCGCAAGCGTTGATTACTTCTTCGTCAAAGGAATCGGTAAGAAAAGACACAAAGCCATCTACCACTTTAGCTTTCTGAATAATTGTCGACTTTGAAGGAGGCATATCTTTGGACCAAAATTCCACTTGGCAATATTTTTGAAGAATTGATGGTCCCGGTTCAGGTAGTGCTCGTGTTACAAATACTCTGGGTCGCAGCATACACACATCCACTTGGCGACTTTGAACTTCACTCTCCTCCATGCTGAATAAAAGCTAATCGAAATAATAAACTACTCATATGTGTTAATAGTTTAAACAAGAACCAACTATCGATTGATCAATGGACGACAGAGGCAGACGACTAATGGCCATTCACTCATTCCTTGTTTACTTACCGGGCAAAACCTCATTCAAAGTATATAAATTTAGATATTTACACGAATTGATTAACATTAATTAGATTGACTCGATATTTTGGAGGGCTTACACGATTTCACACCTTGCAACAAACGCCAAACGGGAAATTAGAAAGTCATATGATGTGGTGCTTGTTAACTGGAGTATTGTAATCCTACTTCTCGTCTTCTTCATATTCAGGGGATATCTTAATGTTCAATCAAGGATAATTACTCTCCAGCCAATCTACTCTTCACCAGCCTCGATTCCTTTCACCTGGCTGTTTTTACCCATCATTACCCTTGGAATAGTTATGACCTTGGTCTCTTGGGCAGTTTACCCTCTCAAAGGGTTACCAAGAATATCCCCCAAACATCTTCGATTGTTCCGCAGAAAAAACGCAGAGACGAAAAGTCGTGAAGAAGTTGATTAGTCAGGGCCTACCTGAACATCTTAAAGCTCGAATCTGTTTTAGTATAAAATTGCCACCAAAATGCGAATCTAAGGAGAATTTTTATGCAATTCGATAAAATCATCACGACAGCTGATCTTCACACGGCAGGCGAACCAGTTAGAGTTGTTCTTGGTGGGACTCTCCCAATCCGTGGAGAAACCATGCATGAACGATTGGTCTTCGTTCAAAGCAATTTGGATTCGCTTCGCACTATATTGATGCATGAGCCACGGGGGCATCGCGATATGTGTGGTGTTTTCATAACACCTCCTGTGACTCCTGAAGCTCAAATGGGTCTTCTCTTCTTCGATACTGCTGGGTATTTACACTTGTGTGTTCATAGCACGATTGGGGTTGTAACTCTTGCTCTTGAACTCGGTATGGTTTCAAAGCAAGAACCTTATACAAATCTAACTATTGATACCCTTGTAGGCTCAATTTATACTAAAGCTAGGGTCGAAGAAGGAGTAGTGAGGAATGTGACCCTGCGCAACATACCCTCATTTCTCTACGCACAGGATGTAGAGATCACTCTGCCTGAATTTGAAAAATTTAGCGTCGATATTGCCTTTGGTGGCAACTTCTTTGCGATTGTAGATTCCTCAGCTCTTGCTATACCTGTCAACATCGATCACCTTCAACAATTGGTGTATGCTGGTTTAGAAATCCGAAAAGCAGTTAATGATCGGGTTAAAGTTCGCCACCCAACAAATCCAAATATAGGTGAAGTAGCCTTAACGCTCATCTCTGCTCCTCCTCAGACTCCTCGAGCCCACGCTAGAAATGTGACAATCTTCGGTAATGGACAATTCGACAGATCCCCATGCGGAACGGGTACGAGTGCCAAGATGGCCAGTCTATATGCCAAAAACAAGCTAGCGCTCCTAGAGCCATTCATCCATGAAAGCATTATCGGCACAACTTTTGAGGGACGACTTGTGGAGGCTACCCAAGTAGACTCATTTAAGGCTGTACGTCCCGAAATCACAGGGTCAGCCCATATTACGGGCTTTCATCAATTTGTATTACAATCTGGGGATCCTTTAAAGCATGGATTCCATATCTTATAGAAACACTCTACAGCTCCTTTGTTTCCTCTCTGATTAGTGCTGGCGGTTCTTTTTGTAGTATCATTGACAATCCAGGGTGAAGAATTTTCTATCAATTCAAGGGAGCATTAAGTCTTGAGTTTCCTTGCAGAGTTGGTTATTTTGAGTTCACAAGTTTTTCAATGAATTTGACAAACCGTTCCAAGACTACTTCAGCAATCAGTTTCCCTTTTTCTTTAGTGGCTTTGCGTGCATAGCCGACGACACCAGACTTTGTGATATCGGTCATTGAATACATCATAGAAGCCTTCGGGGATGGGGCGAACAAATCGGGCTCGACATAACCTGGGACAAGACTTTTACCTGGCTCATCAACCAGTTTATCTTCAAGCACCCGTTGTCCTAAGTACCATGAAACGGATGTTTCCATATCACAGGCGTGGTATACGGGTCTTGTAGCTACTTCAAGAATCTTATCAGATGCTAGTGTCCACCAGTCGATGTGGAATACTTTTGCGTTTGTTTGACCATGCAGTTGATGTAAGGCAGTAGCAATGGCAGTACTATTACCACCATGTCCATTGAGAATAATGATGTTCTTAAAACCATGAGCATCCAAGGATTTACACACGTCATAGATTGTATCAGTAAGTGTGGTTTCCCTCAACGTAATGGTGCCTTTGAATCCCATGTGGTGTGGAGAATAGCCAAAGCAAATGGGAGGGGTCACAACGACCTTTACCTTCTTCCACAACCGGTCTGCGGCCATCTTGGCAAACTGAAGCGCTGTGAAGTGATCATTATCAAGAGGAAGTGCAGGTCCATGCTGTTCAGTAGAACCAACAGGTACAATGGCAATGCTAGATTCAGTAAGACGCTGCTTTACCTCGGGCCAAGTCATTTTTCCAAGCATGAAATCTCCTGACACAGTATTCACCGGACAATGGCTAAGCAGCTATGTAGCATTATATATTTTGGAGATTCAAAATTACCCAACGTTTATGTTATGAATATACCCGCCTATTGGATTGCTATTGTATCTCTTGACATGTTAACAAGTAGTAATGTTAGCGGCACCCTGTTCCTGCTATTGAAGTCCGGGCATTTACGCAGCTCTGATAAACGTGGCTCATACCTTCCGTGTTGTTACTGACCTTTATTGTATAGGCTGAATGAAGATCGGATGTTTAAGTAGGGTGGATTTTGAAGTGTGGTGTAATCTTTTCTATAACATCCAGGGTGTGATGGAGATCCGCTTCTGAATGAGCAAAAGAAAGGCCTCCTAATCCGTGATATCCGAAGATACCTTTTTCGATGAGACTGGCTTGGAAGAGATCGGTCTGCGTCTTGTTAAAAACGTCACCAATTTGTGAGGCCGTGGGATATCTTTCGGTTAGGGAGGATTTAAGGAGATGGATGAAAACGATAGATCCCTCCCCGGTAACTATTGCAGGTATTTGTACGTGATCGAAGATGGCGGTTATTTTCTTGCGGAATTTGGTTCCGCGCTGATTAAGTTGGGAATATTTATTCTTATAATCTTTGAGAGCGGCTAGAGTGGCTTTTCCGGCTACCATGGAGAGATGATGAGACGAAAAAGTTCCACCACCAACCCATCTACCACCAGGTGCACCCGGTGCAGCTAATGCCATTACGTCTTCTCGACCACCATACACACCAAGAGGCATTCCCCCAGCCACAATTTTGCCAAGAGTGACGAGATCAGGTTCAACTCCAAAAACTTGATTGCCTGCTGTCCCAAAACAAAGGCGAAATCCAGTAATTATTTCATCAAAGACCAAGAGTATATCACGGCTCTCTGTTTCTTCTCGAAGATAGGGAATAAAGTCTGGTTCAGGAGCTAGTCCCCCACCCGCACCAAGAACCGGTTCAATGATAATGGCGGCTAATTTTTTACCATGGGCTTTTAGCAGAGTATCAAGGCTGTTACGATCGTTGAATTCGAAGGAAACCCCATCGAAGAAAGGCTCATCCTTGAAAGGATAGTGGAGATGATAGCAAAGGGCGTCATTGCCTCCATGCCAACCACCCTTGACCTTCCCTACAAGCTGCTTGCCTGTAAATAGTCGGCATAGGCGAGTCGCATACATCGTGGCGTCTGAACCCGTTGTACAGAATCGCAATAACTTCATATAAGGAATCGCATTTTTGAGCATTTCACCAAATTCGATCTGTGGTTCATTTAGTGTACCTAGGTGTACACCCTGTTCCAGTTGATCTAGGATAGTTTTTCGAATGGCGGGGTAATTATGACCCAAGATGAGAGAAAAGTGGGTCATCCAATAATCTATGTATTCGTTACCATCTACGTCCCAGATATGGCTGCCCTCACCACGTTGCATGAAAGGCGGATAGACATGAACCCGATCGAGTCCAAAACTCCGAATATTGTGACTCATACCCCCGGGAAATATCTCGAGGGCATGATCCCAGTTAACCTTTGATTTTTTGGTAGCTTCTTTATAGCGCTCTAGCATCTTTTACCTATCTCCTGTTCGATGATGGTATCTTGATAGTAAGCTCGATTATTTCCACACACGTTCGGTATTATGTGGACAAGGAATATCCTTCATTGTGAGAAGCCCCGGAGGCGCTTTTATCACAAGGGGCACGAGGTTGATAAGCATTCCAACGGTTCCTTCATCGCCTGGCATTCCACCTTCAATACGTTGCTGGATGTTTGGTTGTCCTTCAAGACGCACCTCATCATAGGCTGGTGAAGCGTCAGCGTACGCGTTGAAGTCGAGAGTAATGATGGTGTCACCTGCTTTCTGTCCGACGCCTCGGCTCTTGAGTCCCCGAACTTCTCCCGCATTCACTGTTATGTATGTGGTCACGATTTTTTCTGTAGCAATGACAGGTTCTGGTGGAAATTCTTCTACATGATCTAATTGTAGATTTAGGGCGGTGCCAATCATATGAATAGATTCAACGAGTCCCACATGGCCTGTGATGGTTCCGGTTGCAATGGCTTTCTTGAAATCTTCTTTGGTCATTCCCGTACCCACTTTCTTCTGAAAAGCTTCGCGCCGGGAACTGGAGTTCATATTCCGGGTCACATGAATTTTATCCACACTTTGACAAGGGGCAGTAAGAATGATGGGTAAAAGATCCATGAGAAATCCGGGATTAATACCTGTCCCAAGTAGGGTTTTCCCCTCACTATTGGCGAGGTTATGTAATTGCTTCGATAGTTGAGGATGCCGCACATAGGGATAGGAGAGCTCTTCACAAAGGGAAATCACATCCATCCCCGCTTGCAAACACGTTGAAATGGTTGGTTTAACCTTCTTTAGGTGTGACGACGTGGCAATAAGAGCTACATCTGGTGGAGTCTCAGAGAGCTCATCTAAAGTGTTTGATAGATCATTGTGGATGATCGTTGAGGTTTTTCGCTCCATCTTCAGAAGGGCTTCCACCTGCTTGCCCTCGAGGACGGGAGCGATATCAACCACTGCGGCCAATTGAAGATTTTCTCGCTCGATAATCGCCTTTGCAATCCACTTGCCTAAGGTTCCAAACCCGATTTGTATTACACGAAATGGCTCTGGCATAATATGCACCAATTAATCATTATTGGAATAAGTTTTCTTATCACTCAACTTTTATGGTTTTATTACATTCCACACTTGCATATGCATACTGCATGGGATGTGTCTCATTCTGAATCTCTTCTGAGTGTTAGTCGCGTCTACTTCCTTGACACCCATCACTCAGCATAAGTTAGTTGTTAGAGGATATTAGTAATATACTTTGAAAACACACCATACCTTATGTCAGATCAGAAGCCTCCTCTGAAAAGAGATCAGATTAGAGAGATGGTTCCTTGCATTTTTGCACTGTTAATTTTTGTGATTCCCCTTGTAATCTACACGGTCGTTTTTCCAATCGTAGGACCTATTAATGCAATCTTGGCAGGTATAGGAACCTATCTGGTTATTTTAGCTATTTGTGTAATTATCTGGTGGAGGGGGCGTACTACAAAATGACCGCATCATACCATCACAATCAATAAAATTACACAAAATGAGATGTGGACCAGATTGGCTAGCAGATTCTCACTGGAATCCGGTTACGGGGTCAAGATGTTATGCATCTTTCATGCTATAATTGGTGGCAGTCTTTTCTGTATAGTCTTTTTCGTGAATCCAGGAACCTTGATGAATTCAGGCATTACTTATGTGTCCTTTCAATTGTTTTTATTAAGTTGGTGGCTTTGGCGAGTTCCAGGAGTCGCATCTTTCCGTGAGAAGATGCGTCCTATCAGTCTTAGGCAGCAACCAATGACCACAGAACAAGAAGAAGAACGTTTACATCGTACATGGCGATCTCAGCTTCTTTTTATTATCCTATGGGGGTGGATATGCACTATCCTTTTTGGAAGTTTAGCAACCTGGTGTGTCCTTTGTGGGGGTTATCCTTGGGCATCGGTGTTACTTCTTGGAGGCTTATTTACGGCTATTGGGGGATGGATTATAGGGAGTGCATGGGTGGTTCATCGAGTATATCGGGGTTAACGTATTTACCGGAATGTTGGCACATTCTTAGAATGTAAAATGGTCTGCTGAGAGCTGACCTAATGCGACAAAAACATCACGACAATCGCGAAGATCTTCCAGCCAGACAAACTCATTGTGACTGTGATAGCGGGTGCCATCGCGGAGTGCACCAAAGGTGATAACAGGGATAGCTACCTCTGCAAGATACATTCCATCATCAAAGCCTAAATCAGCACCAAGATAGAATTCACGTCCTAACGTTTTTTCGGCGACTTGGTGAAAAAGCTGGACCCAGGGGTGTTTAGGCTTTGTATAATAACCTGAAACTTTATTGATAATCTCTATTGTGACTTCAGTGTCCTGTTGTTGTGCTGTATTTTCGATGAAGGTTTTGACGGTATTTGCAGCTTCATCGGGGTCTTCTTCAGGGATGAGTCTACGATCGAACCGAAATTCACAGTCATCAGGGATGATATTTTCCTTTTGCCAAGCTTTAATCATACTCACAGATAAGCGTCCATAAAGGTGAGGTTTTACTGCCGCAGGTGTACCTCTAAGTTTGCTATTGACACGTTCTTTAACCGTTTCATGATAACTTTCAAGCGATTGGATGAGACGACTTGCCTTATAAATTGGGTTATCGAGGATATCAGGATTACCACTATGACCTCCCTTACCCTTCACGATGACTTTACCCCAAATCGAACCGCTGGCTCCAATCCCGATGTATTGAGGACCAGCATCAACAACAATACCAGCATTTCCTCTAATTTTCGCTTGGTTAAACAAGTACCGGATGCCTCCCGGTCCACCGGTTTCTTCATCACAAGCCGCACAAAGCCGTAAATTGATGTTTACTTTTTTATCCAACAACTTTCTCATTGCACCTAAAACGATGACAATACCTGATTTGTCATCAGCGGCACCTCGTCCAAAGGCTTTATCGCCTTTCACTGTAAGGCAGAAAGGATCAGTAACCCATTTTTCTTGTTCAACAGGAACAACATCATAGTGACATACAAACAAAATTGTAACATTCGAGCCTGTGTCAAGATCAACAATCACATTGGGGCGTGATTCCCCATCTTCTGTAGCACTCTTTCCATCAATGATTTGAGTTTTAAGTCCAAGCATTTCAGCTTCAGATTTGATAAGAGAAGAACATTCAGAATAGTTACGTCGTGTTGTACCTGTATTAGTAGTATCCACCGCGACTAACTTTCCTAACAACTCAAGCTCCCAATCAATACTTTTCCAGCTCAAGGACTCACATCCTTCAAATGAAAAACTCACATTTGTGATAGATTAACTTTTTTACTGCTCAAAAATTAGGGGATAACCAGTATCCCTAGGGAAACAGTATTGGATTTAATTGAAAAATAAAAAAGGGGGAGAGGATAGACTCGGGGGATGACCCGATTGTTGGTCTATCCCTTCTTGAAGAAAGTGCGTCGTAGGAAGTAGATTATGACGATGAGGATGATGATCAGGACAACCATGAGCCCGAAGGAAAGTAATGGTCCAACGGTTTCGTAATGCAAGGGGCGTTGACCCCAGAACACTCCTAAATTAAAGAGTTGCAGACCAAACCAATCAGCCCAGGTACTTCCTCCCAAGAGCCTGACCACACCGAGGATGACGATTACGATGATGAGGATTAGGAACCATGCCCACCAATTCTTCTTAAAGAATTCGCTCATAATCTATTCCTCCTCGCCTCCCTTCCATAGCCAGATTGGGCGCATAAAGTCTGGGAAGAGTTTTAGAATGATCCAAAGTGGTATAATCGCCTGTATCACATAGATTAGATAAGTGCCACCAAGGAAGGATGCGATCATCTCAGCTTCGAAGGAAACGAGTCCAACGATTGCTAGTTCGAAGTTAAAGATAGTTAATGCTATGGCTTCTGCTACGACAATTACTATAGACAAAATGATGAGTGAGTAGACTCCGTACCACATCTCTCGTTTCGCAAAGATGTGTTTACTGAATATCGATAGGATAATCCCGATTAGTGGATAGTATATTACATCACAAAATGGAACAGATGATGGGAGGCCGATGAGTATTCCTACACCTACAGCAACCCAAGGTCCACCTGCGAAAGCGGCGATTACATTGATACTTTCCCGAATGTCAAGCACGTATGGTGGATATAAAGGAATTACTAGTCCAAGAGCACGCCAGGCAAAGCCAAGACCACCAAAGGCAGCGATCATAGCAACTTGCCGCGACGTTAGCAGTGGTCGACGATATTCTTTTGTTTCAGTGATTTTTATCACCGAAGCGAATAAGAAGAGAAGTGATATTTATACATTGACGGTTATTTAAAAACACCTAAGAATTCGGTTAAAATGCGCATTTTGGCGATATTTTTCCTTAGAAAATCCAATCTTTTCACTATTTGGGCTTGACTGGTGTTTGTTCAATCCAAGATTCGTACGGATGTAAAAGCTAAATATCTTAATGTATAATCACTGGCAACAAATCATTACAGAATGTGTGGTTGTAATGGGACGCGATCCAGATATCTTACTCGAGGATGTTTCTTTTACCTATCAAGGGTCTGACCAGCCAGCCCTCGATTCAATTAATCTCCAAATGGAACCAGGGGAGATTATTATGCTCTCCGGTCCTGCGGGAGCAGGAAAATCCACCCTTTGCCAGATGTTGAATGGGTTGGTTCCCCACTTCTTCCGGGGTACCATGACAGGAACTGTACATATTCAAGGTCAAGACACTCGGAAAAACACCATTGCGTATTTATCTCAGCGTGTGGGTCTACTGTTTCAAGATCCTGCTGCACAATTGATCGCGCCTACCGTCAACGAGGAGATTGCTTTTGGAGCTGAAAACTATGGCGTTCCACGGGACGAAATCCTTCAGCGTGTGGAAAATTTCAGAAAACTAGTGCGTCTTGATCGCTATGCGAATACAAGTCCTCATCGGCTTTCAGGAGGTGAACAGCAGGCGTGTGCACTTGCCGCGGTCATGGCGATGCATCCTAACATCTATGTTCTTGATGAACCCACCTCTAACTTGGACCCAATTGGGAGTCACCGTGTGCTAGAACTTATTACCAAGATGGTTCGTGAAGAAAAGAAGACCATGCTAATTGTCGAGCATAAGATGGAAGAAGTATTGCCTATCGTTGATCGCCTTATCATTCTTAATGAAGGCAAAATCATTCTCGAAGGAACGCCCAGGGAGTTACTAAAGGATGTACAGTTAATGGGCAAGATCGGCCTTAAACCACCTCAAGTTGCCCTTCTAGCCTCCAAAATTGATAGTGGACGTATTGGATCTGAACTACCACTCACACTAGATGAAGCTATCACCAAATTCAAATCTCTCCTAAAAAAACAAGATGGATCACCAGTAAGATTAGAAGAAAAAAAGCGAGTCAATTTAGGAGAAGAGATTCTACGAACGGAGTCGCTTTGGCATGTTTATGAAGAGGGCGAAGTCCACGCGCTTCGGAGTGTCGATCTTTCAATTAAAGCAGGAGATTTCGTAGGGATAATCGGACAAAACGGGTCAGGGAAAACCACGCTCGTCAAACACTTCAACGGTCTTCTTTTACCTACGCATGGTGATGCATGGGTGATGGGGGATAACACGAAAAACAAAACAATTGCACAGCTCTCCACTCATGTAGGTTATGTTTTCCAAAATCCAGATTTCCAAATTTGTTGCCAGTCCGTTAAAGACGAAATGGAGTTTGGTCCAAAGAACCTGAAGCTCAATAAAGAAGAAATCAACCGCCGTCGGGATGAGGTGGCTAAACTCTTTGGTTTTGATGAACTACTTGACGAGAAACCCTTTTCGTTAAGTAAAGGTGAACGGCAGAAGCTCGCTGTGGCGTCGGTTCTTGCTATGCGCCCTGAGGTTCTCATTGTCGATGAACCTACAACGGGTCAAGATTTTAAAACGGGTAATGAAATGATGAGGTTTTATAAACGTCTTAACGAAGGGGGTAAGACGATAATCATTATCACTCACGATATGAACCTTGCCGCTGAGTATTGTAACCGAATTGTTGTACTCCGTAATGGACGTATTCTTTTGGACGGTCCAGTTCGTGATGTTTATTCCCAATCAGAGATTCTCGCTCGCAGTTTTATTCAGCCTCCACAAATTACTCGGTTTGGTCAAGCCTTGCACGAGTATGGGTTGCCAATTAATGTATTAAATGTAGATGAGATGGCAGAATATGTATCCAAGCTTTTATGAGGTGTATACAGATGGCTTTTGAGTATGTCCCAGGAGACGATTTTTTCCACCGGCGTGATCCACGGACAAAAATCTTCATGGCGATATCCATCGTCATCATGTCTGTATGGTTTAATGATCCAATCTGGCTAATTGCCCTCTTTTTCTTTGAATTGATTATTCTTCGACTTGCCCGGATTCCCCTAAGCAAGATTGCTTCCTTTATTCGATCAATTTTTCCGGTTGCCGTTATGTATTTTATCTTTAACCTTATTCTTCCGCCTGTTCGAGTTCCTGATCCCTTAGTCATATTTTACTTAGTGTTCTGGACTTTTCCTCCACTTTTCCCTATTACAGTTGAATCAGTAGTTTGGGGGATTGGAGCCCTCTTTCGCTTCCTAATCATTTTAGTGATGATTAGGACGGTGCTAATGCTGACGCCAATTCGAGACCTCATCCTAGCTCTAACAAAATTACGTGTTCCTCCGGAATTTGCTCTTGCTGTAAGCATAGGTCTGGGTTATCTTCCTGTTTTAATTGATGAGAACCGCCGAATTAGGGAAGCCCAGCAAGCCCGAGGTTGGGAATATGAATTCCGCAACCCTATTAAACGCTTCTCAGCCCTTCTCACAAAAATGTTAGTGCCATCTATTGCCAATTCAATGCGTCGAACTCGTGATATCGCAACTGCTATCGAGTCTCGAGGGTTTGGGTATAACCTGCGAGCTCGCACCTACCTTCATGAAATTAAGATGAAAGCCGGGGATTATCTAGTGATGGTCATATTCCTTAGCCTGCTACTGGCTGCTGCTTTTATTCGGGGGCTAGCTGTGGGTGGTCAATTTATCTTTGGGCTCGGCTTAGCAGACTTCCAAGCTACCGCTCGATTTGTGCGGGCATGGGTAACTACTTCACCTTACACATTATTCGTCAGTTGGATGAATCTTATTCCATGGAACATAATTCCCTTTATCGGCTTGATTCCTCTCAGTTATATGCATGTAGAATTGGGACAATACTTCTTTCTGTTATTGGTGGGAATGATTATTGGAATCATCGCAGGGATTATTAGTCGTGGTAGAGCAAGAAAAGTAGCCTTTGGTATCAACCTTGTTGTAGCCGTACCACTTTTATTCGCTATTTTCTATTTCATTTGGCCTACGCTTCCCACAACACTTTTTGTTTTCTCTTCATTAGGTTGGATTGACGCAGTTCTTACGTTAAATCTCAATCTTTTAATCGCCTACTTTTTACTTTTATTTGTCACCTTCTTATGGCCCTATATAGGAACAGTTGTGGGAACCACAATTGGAAGGTTCCGTGGAGGCAAGAAAGAAGTATTCATCCCTCCTGAAATTACGGAAGACGATTAGTATAACAGCTCGCATCAAACAGACCTACCCGTTTTCTTTAGTTAATGGGAGATCCAATAATGTTCAG
>JAEOTO010000041.1 GCA_016839805.1 Candidatus Hermodarchaeota archaeon | reverse complement strand
GAGAAAGAAACTAAACTCGCCGAAAAAGTCGCCGGCATGGAAAAGAAATACATGCTCCCCGACGGCTCCACCCTCACCGTCGGCGCCGAACGATTCCAAGGCCCCGAAGTCTTGTTCAATCCAGGCGCCATCGGCGTCGAAGCCCAACCCCTCGACGACGCCATCGTCGAAGCCGTCCGCAAATGCGACGTCGACCTCCGACGCGACCTCTACGCCAACATCGTCCTCTCCGGCGGCACCACCATGTTCCCCGGACTCAAAGAACGCCTCCGCAAAGAAATCATCGAACAAATCCCCGAAAACGTCGAAGTTAAGATTGTTGCGCCACCAGATGCCTACCTTGATGGTATGCGGGTGAAAGCGCATGTATTCGGTGTGGATCGGGGGCTCAATTCTTGCGTCACTCAAAACCTTTCAGCGTATATGGAATTAGAAGACCTAGTTGCAGCGCAAGTGGGTGACCAAGAAAGAGTACATGGAGCAGGGTGCTGGCGTTATTCACCGGTGCTTCTAACCGCTGCGTGAACCCCTCTATAAGGAACGGGTGTGCTTCCTTAATGGAACGCACCCAGCCTTTCTCTTTTTTATTGGCTTCTGATATTACGGTGGATACGAGGGTTCTGATCTAAGTGCTTGAGTATTTCCTGTATCGGCATTAATGCTTGCGATTCAATTCGTTGGTTAAGAAGTTCGTGTAACTGTTTTCTAGAAATGCTCCGATTAAGTGCACCTGATTTCTGTTTTATGTAGAAATCTAAACTAGCGATGAGAAGTTTAGATTTTTTTACTCCTTCATGAAAGATTGAGTTCCCGTGAATTGTTCCGAGAAGATCTCCGTGTCTCCTAATTAGTTCTAGAATCTTTTTTCCAGTATCATAAGAAGAATTGTGGGCTCCACCAAGCTTTGAAAAGCTCTTCTTATCCTTGATGAGAGTCATGTGGATGTTGATGTCTCTGAAAATTCTGATAAATTGGAGGAGGAGTGTTGGGTGACTACATCTAAACCCAATATTTGCTGAACAAAACCCATTTTGGTTATTAAAGGGTGTGATGTATCCTTCTGTTCCAATAATAAGGAGGGCCATTAACTCCTTTTCTAGTTTAGTACCTTTTAGGAGGTATTCACCATTTGGTTGGGCTTCGCTTTGATAAGCTGTTTTTGTTTGAAGTAAAGCAGGCTTACATTTGAGTGAAGGACTGAGTTCAAAGACTAGTTGGACGATTTTCTTATGCCAATATTCAGTATCAGGTGTGTTCCGGATTTCACCAGTTTTAGTAATGTATTTACTAGGTATCATATAGCTCGTTGGAAGCTCTTCTGTGAGTTGCCATATACAATCGACTAAAAGCTCGTGATACAATTGGTTTCGATTATAGAAGAAGATGTTTCGATATTTTTTCCCACCACCTTCTGTTAAGAGTAGGAGCAACACTATTCGCTTTACATCTACGCCTGCTTTAATCCACTCAATGATATATCGCGTAAGTGGAAATTCTAACTTTGACTGCGTTTTGAACAAGAATTTCGTTTTCAGGAACCGATTTAATTTAACAGAATTAACAAACCATTGATTTCCATAGTTATTTGCTCCTAGCTGCTGAATCAACTTACTTGGAGCGGATTTCATGATTACTGTTTGTCTCCCATTTTGTGTTGGGCGTAACCAACGAGCAATATTCAATGCCTTCGTGCGATCGACTTTTCCTACAATTGGAAAACCTAAAAATAACTCGTTCGTGTCCAGACAAACATATGTAGTCTGAGTAGTTGTTTCGTCAACCTGTATACAATCTGAGCCATCATGAATCAAAGGTTTAGTCTCACTGAGTTTTTTTCTTCGCTCAAGGGGTCCGGTTTTAGTTGGTTTTTATGCGTTATGGTTTTCAGGAATAGGCAATTAAAACCACACAACCCTCGTATTGTGAGTGACGAAGAAAGAATATATGGAGCAAGGCGCTGGCGTTATTCACCGGTGCTTCTAAACGGTCTTCACCTATTGGGAGGCTGTGCCTCCTCTTTTCTCTTTTTTTTGGGTTTTGCTGGGTTAAGCGGTAGCGGTTTCCCGACTGACAGCGTTCGAGGTATAGGGGTCACCCATAGGATTTTTACTCTTTGAAGGTATAGGTTATTTCATTGGGAGGTGTGAGGATGCCAGTGGATCTTATCGACAAACAGATTCTCTTGTTGTTAGGGGAGAATCCACGGACATCCTATCGGGCTTTGGGAAGGGCATTGAAGTTATCGGTGACTGCCGTACGCAATCGGGTGGTGAATCTTGAAGCCAGCAACGTCATTCGGCGATATTACCTCTACCCAAGCTATGCCATGCTGGGTGCCTCGTTTTGTACAGCCATTCTGAATATCGCAACCCCTCCTCCCAGTGAAGAGTTCCGAGAGCGTCTTGGAACACATCCGATGATTGATAGAGTTAATTTCCTCGCTGACGGGAATGTGATGATTTATGCCGACTATGTTGGTTCGAAGGAATTAGATGAACTCACTTTATTCTTGCATGAACTGGAACCGGTCAATGACATTGAATTTCATACCCTGCTGGTTGAAAAAGGAAAGAAATGTACCCTCACATCGATGCATCTCCAAGTATTGCGGTGCCTTCGAAAGGATGTTCGCATGTCAGTCAATGAAATTGCGCAACTCACTCGATTAACCCAACGGCGCGTCCGAAAACTCTTAGCCGATCTTATTGGCACCAATGGATCCGCAGAAGCAACATGGTTTCATGAAAAAGGCCTCGGAGACTATCGCACCACCCAACAATGTTTTCATCCATGCCCCGATTATGATGTCGCTGAAGGTGGCTCGACACGTTTTCTCGCCCGGATTGCATTCCGTGGAGGCGATGAAAAGCGACGTAAGATTGTGGAAGTACTTAAACGCGAATATCCCCTCGAATACTGGTTTACTTATGCTAGTGCTTCCGCTCCAGTTCTTTTTTCCATGTTTCTTGTCAAAGTCGCAAATTACTCACCACAAATCATCAACCACATCAACGAACTAGATGGCGTTGAGTCCGTTCGACCCATTATCTATTACGCTCACCACTTCTACCCTGGCCCAAAGGAACGATTCTGGGCGCAATTATTCAACACATCTGAACCTCATACCAAAACATAGTGCAGTTGGATTCAGTTCGATTGTGCTCACTGTTTCGAAAACAAGGGGAGATTCCTAAGTTGACATTCTGTTAACCCGTCTTATAAAGCAGGGTACTTTTGTAAATCGGCGATTTCACACCAGCTAATATGTAACCTTCTGCCCTCTTGCATCTGGTGACTTGACTTCTCCTACTCACATTGACTGGCTACCGAAAAACTTGGTCGAAGATAAATGAGAGAAGGACTTAGAGCAATGAAGTATTCAGACTTTGTTCAAGCATGCAAGGACTTTTGTGCCAAAGCAAAGACTTCATTGGATGAGGATGAGGACGAAGGGATAGTCCTGGTCCATGAAACAGATTGGGTTCAAGTACTTCTGGCTCATACCCCACAGAAGGCAGATACCATCAAGATTATCATCGAAGTATCCTTACCAAGTTGGGTTCACGAGCTGAGTTTACCGGGAACTGCCAGCGAACATTCCTCAGACTATACACCACAATTGCAGAGGGTGTTAAGCCAGCAAGTGCGTCATCTCGAATACCTCCTCAAGTTAAGTCATGCAGGATTTCAACTAGCTATAATTGCGGAAGAAGGGTTCTGGAGTGCGTGGACACTAATACAAGACACTCCATCCAGGAACCTATTCCTTCTCCTCTCTCCTCCTGAAGTCACCCTCTAGCTTTCTTTTTTCTGGTTGAGCGAAACTGAGGTATGGGTGACAAAGAAAGAATATATGGAGCAGGGTGCTGGAGTTATCCACCGCTGCTTCTAAATTGGCTGTTTTCTTTTGGGAGGCTTGTCCTCCCATTTTCTCTCTTTTTTGGTTTCTTTTTCACTAATTTCAAGAACTTTGATTCTAATTTGCGTGTGAGGGGATTAATCGGTAGGCTGATATGTTATTGGTTGGGTGATATGGGGTTGGAGGTTGTTTGGTGACAGCAGAAGAGAATATGGCGGTTATTAGAAGAATTATTCAGGCGTTCAATGATCGGGATTTAACAGTGGTTCCTCGGTTGGTTACATCTGGTTTCGTTCGGCACGATTTGGCAGGTGCTTTCGTGGATGTGAAGGGACGTGAGGAAGTTGGTGATTTTATGCAACTAGTGCTGAAAGCGCTCCCTGACGTTCATGTGACAATTGAAGATCTTTTCGCCACAGAGGATCGCGCGGCGATGCGTATTACCGTTACTGGGACGCATCAAGGTGAGTTCCAGGGCATCGCCCCTACTGGAAAGAAAATCAAGTTCAGTAGCTTCAACTTGTACCGGTTCGAAGAAGAGAAACTCGCGGAGTTTTGGCAGCTCATCGATGTGGCAAACTTTTTGCGCCAGATTGGAGGGTTAACCCTCTAACCCCCATGCTTTGCAGATTTGGTAACGACAGCGAGGTAGGACGATAAGTAGTAATCAAAGGTCTTCTGTGTATCCATTAAATGCGATAGACGGTATCGCCTATCCGCACCCGTTCTTTGACTTTTAATCCGATGGCTTGGCCTGATTGTGCGGATTCAATGTCTTCGCGTTCGATTTGCATGGATTCCACGGTTTGGGTGAACTCTGTGGTTGCGCCCTTGATGGCGATTTCATCACCTTTCTTCAATGGGGCGGATAATTCGATGACGGCGACATTGATTTTTGCGTAATAGTTGGTGACCTTTCCAACTGGTGTGTTCATCACTTGTTCGGACATAAACCCAACCTCTATTCACATTACTATTCCATACTACCTTATGAATCAAACGCGTTTCAACAAAAAAGGAATATGTGGAGCAGGGCGCTGGCGTGGCCCATCGGTGCTTCTAAACGGTCTTCACTTAACGGGAGGTTGCTCCTCCCTCTCTTTTTCTTTTTTAGGCTTTTTTTACAACTTGATTTTGGGTATCAGGTGGTCGAGGAGGATGGTGTTGTCTGCGGCGTGTTGGAGTTCGGTGGCGAGGGCGTGGGTGAAGGCGGCGACTTCGATGGTTTTGCCGAGGGTTTTGAGTTTTTGGAGGGTGTAGGTGAAGTCTTTGTCGCCGGAGACGAGGAGGGCGGTGTCGTAGGTGTTGGTGTGGGCGAGTGTGAGCATGTCGGTGACGAGCATGACGTCGATGCCTTTCTCAAAAGGGGTTCCTTGGTATTGGCGGAGTGGGAGGGTCTTCACGGCGAATCCTAGGTGGCGTAGTTTATCAAAGAAGCGTTGTTGTGCAGGGGTGTTCGAGGTAGCGTCGTAATAGTAGGCTCGAATGAGTGTTCGGTTAGCTGTTAAGGCGGTGACGAGTTTGGCTAAGTCAACGTGGATCTTTAGGGTATTGGCGGCGTGGAAGACGTTTCCGCCATCAATGAAAATACAAAGTCTTTCCTCGGACATGATGCTCGGAATCTCCTTGGCGTATTCTCTGGTTGGTTTCCTTAATGGATGAATCAGAGGTATAACTTATTCCTGAGAGGGTGCTGGTGTGATTCATCGCGGCTTCTCTAGTTGCTGGTTGCTTTCTGGATTAGCGACATGACGGGGTAGATATATAAGGGGTTTCGTGAATTGCTCCCCTGGTCTGTTTATTGAAAAGGCATTGGGCCCTTGGCTGCTAACTTGTTTTTGCGGGTTGGTCCGTGGGTTACGACGTTTTTAGATTCCAGATCAGTAATTTCGTTCAAGGTTATTGATGTGTCAACTCGCCAAAAATTAAAACTTGCTAACCTCCGTCCCTCTCAACGGGGAATTACGATTGAGTTCAAGGTTATGAAAACTGAAGCCGTTCGAAAGGTACGAAGCCGCAATGATGGCTCCAGTCATCAAGTCGCCGATGTTCTTGTTGGTGACGAAACTGGTGTTATGTTTTTAACGCTCTGGGATGATGCCATTACCCAAGTAGTAGATGGGAACGTATTTCGATTAGTCGGTGGACAAACGAGTCTATTCCAAGGACGGCTGCAATTGAGCCTAGGTAGAAATGGAAAACTCCAATCCTCAACTACCACCATTCCTGAAGTAAAGACGGAACGCAATCTATCTTCCCAATCCCACTCTTCTTCTAAAGATAGTAAGGGTCGCACAACCCAAACGGACAGAACACGTCCCCCAGTCAGACGAACTCGAGGGTTCAAATGGACCCGTATTGAACGCAACTCAGATTAGGTCCCGCTTGTCCTCATTTTATTCTGGGATAAGGTGGACAACACGTTTCAGAGCTTTTCGGCTTCTAGGTTTTCGAAGTTTTGTAGGGATTCCAATCGGAACGATTGCCACCGGAATTACACTAAGGGGAGTTTTAATGGCTGTAGCAATGGCTGCGTCATCAAATGCACCCACCCAACACCCACCTAGGCCCAAGGCATGAGCTGTAATCAAGAGATTTTGGGTCATAGCAGCCGTATCTTGGATGGAATACAAATTTCGTCCACGACTTCCATATTCATCACCAGATTCATCTGGCACCCGACAAATCACAAACACTACAGGCGCATTCGCAATGAATTTCTGGTTTCGTGCCCCCTTAACGAGTTGTCGTTTAACGGCGTTGTTCCGTATCACATAGATACGCCATGGCTGCAAATTTCCTCCACTTGGAGCAGCAATCATGGCTTTCAACAGTGTCTCGACTTGTTCATCTGATATAGGGGCGTTGGTAAAATCACGAACGGATGTACGCGTCATAATAGCTTCAAGTGCATCCATAGATTACACCTCCATTAGTCAAATGGACTAAGATGCTCTTACTGGCTTTATCAATCACGGTCGACCTAGGTTTCAGCTAATATCGAGTAAAGCAGTAAAGGTGATAATTCACTACAATTTTGTTAGGACCTTCTTCAGTACTGAGAGGGTAGTACTGACATCTTTAGAAGTTACATTGCCCATATGGCCGATACGAAAAAGATCTTCGCGGGAACGTCCTAATCCGGGGACAATACGGACGCCATGGTTTAGCATGTGTTTGACAACCTTTGTAGCAACTATCTGCTGGGGGGAATAGATAGTGGTAATCGTGTTTGCTTGGTAATCGCGGTGTTTAGGAACCAAGTTCAATCCTAGTGATGTGATTCCTTCGCGAAGTTTTTGGGCGTTGTGGTGGTGACGTTGAATTCGTTGTTTTAATCCTTCTTGTTGAATGAGGTGCAACGCGATATCCAGGGCGGCAACAAGGTTGGTGGCAGGGGTTGAGACAAGGCGAGGGACATCTTCGACTTCATACGATTGCATTGAAGTAATCCAATGTTTCAGGTTCAGGTAAACCGATGATATTGGTTTTTGCCGGGCATCAAGCTGATCCATTGCTTTTTCTCCGAGCATGAGAAGGGCGATTCCTGGGGGACCAGCAATTGCTTTTTGGGTGCTGGCAAAGCATACATCAATTCCCCAGTCTGATTGTTCAAGGGGTTCTCCTGCTACTGAGGACACAGCATCCACGATGGTCAGAGTGTTGGTTGTTTGTGCTGTTTGGACGAGCTGGTGAATTTGAGCTTTGACTCCACTCCCTGTATCGACGTGGCTGACGGCTAGAACCTGAAACTGGTGGGAATCTAGGTGTATTTTAATTTCTTCCAGGGGAACTCGTTCACCGAGAGGAGCGGTCAACGTTTCGACGTTACGAGTATAGCACTTGGCGACACGAATGAGTTCTTCGCCAAAGAATCCATTATTTACGATAAGGATGTGATCCTTGGGCTCAATGAAATTTGCCAAGGCGACTTCCATCGCTAGTAAGCCACCACCATTGAAAAGGACTGGTTGACCATCGGGCGCTCGAAATACTTCACGTAATTCTTGCAATACTCGACGGAACATGGTCACAAAATGTGAATCCCGTGGATGTAACGGTTGGGTTGCAAGGGCTTTTAATACTTCAAGGTGGCAGGCTACTGGTCCCGGAACCATCATCAACGGTTGTGGTCTCACTATAAACACCAATTATAATTAGTAGCAAAGTGTGATTTACGTCACTCATATCTGTCACTTCAGTGTTAAAAGTTGCACACAGTACCTTCCACAATTTTGGGTGGTGCAAGGATTTTTGATGGATAGATAAAATGGCTAAATGGTTTTGAAACAGATACATAACTTGGTGGCGTGTGTATGGGTGAAATTAGTGTGTATCTCCGGTTGTGGGAGGAGTTGCGTCGGCACGGGAAAAAGACGATTGCACTAATTGATGCAGCGAATGGTTGGGCGGATCGTGTGAATGCCAAGGAATTTAGTGTGGAGGAGACGTTTAATCATGCGGTTCAGGCGATTTTTGAGGATGCAGGGAATTGGTTTTTGAAGGATTTAACGAGATTTAAACCAACGCCATCTCATCAAAAGGACTTGGATCGAGCGATTAATCGCATGATGGAGGCAATCAAACCGTTTTCTGATGAAAAATTGAGGGAACCTTTTACATTTCAATGGGGTGAGCAGACAACGGTTGAAGGGGCTATACGACAGAATTTGTTCCATGCGGTTGGGCATTTTAGTCAAATACGCAATTGGGTGGGAATTACTCAACGATTACAGAACAAAGAGGCATCGAAAACATACCTTTAGATGGTGTTCCTCCATGTTGTGGAGTTGAAGTGGTTGAATCCATTTGATATTATGATGGTAGTCTTACGGTTTAATGAGAAAATTAGTGCAGGCGATCTACATCATCAAGAACTAAAAAAGAAAATGCAGGAGGTCGTGCGGTTCTTAGAACGACATTACCTCCAATATTACTGGTTTTAAGTTAGTAACGACGTCGACCACGGTCTCGGCGGGAACCACCACGGTCTCGGCGGGAATCGCCTCCACCATAACTTCGGCCCCGACTATAGCCACCATAAGATCGTCTCTGAGGACGTTCGTGTTCCATGGCAGAAATATCGTTGTCCATGTCGATTTCGTCGATACTATTTTCTGCATCCTTCAGTTCACCATACCGACCGATATTGAGTCGGAGATGACCTTGAAAGAGGCTAGTATAGCCATTTTCTAGACGGTAACTCTTGTCAACTTCTACGGTGTCAATCATATCATCCCAAAGAGACAGGATAACTGTGCCAGTGGAATCGCCAGCGACTGCATCAAGAACTCGATGGGTTTCGCCATCGCGTCGTGAAGATACTTCACGGGCTTCGCCTTTTTCGACTACTTTGAAGGAGATGTTCAAACTTTTCATAAATGGTCGCAGGTCTGCGACTGTTGCCTCTACAGGCTCTCTATCATAACTCATTCTGGGTACCACGTTACTTCTATAATCAGTCTTCCAAGAAGAGAACTTTACTCGGGGAATCACTCCGCAGGGGGAAAGACAAGCCCAAACAACATTCACTTATCGGTACTGATGTACTTGCAGCATTAACACTGCTATAAAAAGGCTTGCTTTGCCCTTATGGAGAAGCCGGAAGCTACATTCTCAAGACAGATTAGTTCACAATATGTAAATGCATATCAACTACATGTTGGTCATTGTATCTCAGTGATAATTGTGGATTTCTGGCTGGTATTTTGGTTGGGGGTTATCGGTTTTTTATTATGTTTAGTTGGCATATTTGTATGGCTCATCTGGCCGATAGCCATCGGTGCTATGTATGTGCCAACAGAGGTGGCTGTCGCTCGAAGAATGCTAGAGCTTGCTGACATCGGAGAGGAAGATATTGTATACGATTTAGGATCAGGTCATGGACGAATAATCATAATGGCAGCACAAGAATTCGGAGCAAACGCGGTGGGAATTGAAGCCGATCCAATTCGATTACGCCTTTCGCGCCGCGCCATCCAACGACAAGGGCTCAGTCAGAAAGTCAAATTAATCCAAGGAAACTTCTTTAATCAAAGTCTGGAAGCTGCCACTGTTATCACTGTGTTTCAAAGTCAGCGAGTTAATCAGAAGTTGAAGTCCAAATTCATTGAAGAACTGCAACCACGGACGCGAATAGTCTCAAATCGCTACACGTTTGATGGGTGGAAGCCACTCAAGATTGACAAAGACCTCAAAGTGTACCTGTATTGTCTTGGAGAATGTTAACAATAATAGATTTTCGAGAACTAGCTGTGAGTGTGAATAAGCATTGTCAAAGAAGGAAGAAACGGTCTCTGTGACTCTAGAGTCAACTATGGTTGGTCCCTTATGGGCCCGAGCAAAATACAGTCAATTATATCCAGAGATTTTAACAGATACTGAAGCCGAGCAGTTAATCCAAAAAGTAATAGCGACCCATCCTGAAGCCGAAACCGAATTCCAAGCCATGGAGAAATTCATTGACGAATTCTATGGACTCACCTTCCTGATTCGGGCACGGACTTTTGATGATATCATCAAAAACTTCATTGATGAACACACAAAGGCATCAATCGTGAATATTGGCTGCGGTTTGGATACTACCTTCTCTCGGGTGGATAATAACCGGATTACTTGGTATGATCTGGACTTACCCAAAGCCATTGCCTATCGAAAACGATTCCTCCCCGAATCGGATCGTAACCGTTACATCGCGAAATCTGTCTTTGATTATTCTTGGTTTGACACAATCAACTTCAAACGAGAAAATGGGTTATTCTGTTTTGCAGGAGGGTTTTTTCATTACTTTCCAGAAAATATAGTTGCAGATCTATTTCGTGCTATGGCTGACAAGTTTCCAGGTGGTGAACTTTTCTTTGACATGCCCTCCAAACTTGGCATCCGGATGGTAAAACGGCGCTTTCAATCCTATGGGATCCACGGTGTCAACATTCATTTTGGCCTTGGTAATCCGGAAAAACAGGTTCATAAGTGGTCTGATCGACTGCACGTTCTTGAGTGGTTCCCCCTCTTTGCCCGAATCCCACGAGAGAAACGGTGGAAGTGGCGGACTCGGGTGATGATGCGGTTAAATGACTGGCTCAACGTCAGTAAATTCGTACATGTACAATTCACATCTAAACGCGAACAATACTAACCTGACCACAATACTAAATGCGCACTCATTTTTTGGTTTGATGATACTTCTCATCGATTTGATAGACTTGTCCAGCATTTACCAATTCTTTGAGATGTTGTTGAATCATTATTTCCTCCCAATAACGGAGGAGAGGTTCTTGGTATGGGAACTTTCGATAGATCGGGGCTGCGTTAACTAGCTCTGCAATTGTTTTTGGTGAACTCAGAAGACTGAGAATACGTTGATTCCGTTCATCAAGTCGTTGAATGTACGTATCCCATTCTGATTGAATTTCCTCTGTGATAATATCACGGTGCGATGACAAGATCATGTTCGCTGGTAGAGATTTGAGGTATTGAATCGATTGGCGAAATTCTTCGAGGCTGGATTCTTTGTGACCATACCAGGGAAATGACGTTAAATCATAGTCAAAAGAAAAGAGAATATGTTTAGGTTCATAGTAAAGACAATAATGATCTTTTGTATGACCTGGCGTGTGAATTGTTTTTAGTTCTAGGTCCCCAATTTGAAAGGTAGTCTCGTCATTATAGCTGTGAGTTGGTCGACAGTTCTGAAATCCCATTTCCGTGCGAGCGAATTGCTGCCATATTGGGGCGAGAACATCACCAACAAAGCGTTGAGATAAGGCGTCCATATCACCGCTTGTGCTAAAGGCTTCCTGGGGAACAAAAATACGACAATTATGAAATATCCAATTACCTGCTGAGTGGTCAGGATGTGTATGAGAGTTAATGATGTAACTAATGTCGAATTCCTTTTTGAGATCATGTAAGAGGGCAATTCCACAACCAGTATCAATTAAGACAATTTCATCGGCGATGATAAGGAATGAATGAGCATGGGGGAATCGTCCATTAGTTTCTCCACGAACTAAAAAAATTTGATCGGTGACTTCTTCAAGTCGTTCACGCGCCATTAGAATTCGCAATGTGGTTATAAGAATGGGTCAAATAAGTTGTTGGAATAGGCAGTAATCAAACTGAAGCCTGCCAAATTTCGGGGAGTTTATAGTAGTTATCGTGCAAGAACAAGCGGGGTGAATGAAGACGCAGGTCATTTCAGGCGCTCAATTTCCACTCGACCCACTTATTGGGCATTTTATCCACTATCTGATCATTACCTGGGGGTTAATCCTTTTCACAGGTAATTTCATCGCTGCGACTCTCATAGCCTTGGGAATCCTCTTCTGGTTGTCAGACTGGAAGCCATCTCGTGGACGACAAATGGTCGTCGGAGGCATTGTACTGTTCATTGCAATGCAATGGATGGCGTTCAGCGCGCCCTGGCTTTCTTTCCTCATCTGACCTCTCCGGATTTCGATAAACTCTCAGGTGAATGACATCTATAGGGCTAGGTAATGGACCAATTGTTTTGTCATATTTACTAAATCGTCTATACGCACCCATTCGTCGGGTTTGTGAGCAGACACATTATCAAGTGTGGCAGCTCCAAGTCCAATGATGTTTGCAATGTCACTAGCTTGGGTAATAAATCCCATATCTGTTGACGCCGCAGCCCCACCCACGACGAAATCCTCATCCTGGAAGCCATGAACTGCTTTTAGAGCCTCCTTCATCTTCTTCGCATATTTACTTGTAGTGTCGGCGATGAATGGTGAATAAGAATGGACGAATTTCACTTCCACATCAAGGACCTTACTCTTTGCCTTTCCACGATTGACAGCGTCTTGAATCTCTTTGACTATTTGATCATAGGTTTCTTCCGGAATATACCGTCGGTTGATCACCACTTCACATTCAGCTGGAACAACATTACTTTTGGTTCCACCCTGAATGATGTCAATGTTGAACATGGGTGTAACATAGTCGGAAGTGGCTCCAAAGGCTTTAAGAATCGGCATTAGCGGGATCTTGGATTCTCGCTTCTCAACTTGGTGTTTGAGCGCTTCTAGTTCAGAAAGGATCGGTATCATCGCTTCAACAGCATTGACGCCCATGAAGTTCATACCAGAGTGACAACTGCGTCCTTTTGTTCGAATTTTCACGTCAACGTTACCTGCGACTCCTGCAATGATAATAGGCATCTGTGCCCCAAGTTCAGTGTTGACAACATGACCTTTCATAAATCCCTTTTTGGCAAGGTAGTAACTTCCTGGATACATGCCAATTTCTTCATCAGTGCAGAGAGTACAGATGATATCGAAATGAGGTTGAATTCCAATTTCATGAAGTACCTCAAGGGCGACGATCATTCCTGCTATACCTGATTTCATATCAATGGCTCCACGACCATAGAGTTTCCCATTGTCAACAACAGGATTGAAGGGCTCCTTAGTCCACGGTTCTTCAATAGGAACGACATCCATATGGGCATAAATTGTGACTACTTCTTCCTTCTCAAAGTCACGGTGTGCAACTAAATTTACACGAGGACCTTCAAGAGGAAACGGAATCTTCTCAATTTCCTCAGCTGGAATAATTACGCGGGTAGTCTGAAAGTTTAGGTTTTGAAAAATAGGTTCCAGAAATTGGACCATCTCTTCGTATTTATCTCCTGGAGGAACCACGGTGGGTATGCGGATGAGATCCTGGAGTAACGAGACCAGTCGGTCACGTTTGGCTTCTACTGCTTTGAACACTTCTTCCTGACTGGGTCGTTGAGTTGATGGCTTCACTTTCCGTGGCAAATGTTTTCCTTCGGGAAAAGTAATAGACTTCACGATAACATACGTGCAAAGAACAACAAAAACCCCTAGATTTTTTTGCAAAAAAAGAGACTTTTTTTCGATATGAGGTTCTCGTAAGGCTCATGTGCTTACAACGGATTCTTCCGAAACGTCTTTACAGGGTCTTGGAAAGACCAATTTGATGACTTCTGTTCGTCAGGCCTTCACTGCTCATGCGGAAACCGTTCGAGATTATTTAGTCGCATTATTCCAAGTAGATTCAGGAATCTACAAAACGGATGAACTCAAAACGATTCTTGAAGCGCCTGATTCGACGGTTCGCTTGGAAACCAAATGGCTTCAATCACTTATGGATGTTCTTCTGTATATTCAGAAATACATTCAACTCGTAGAGCGTTGGGTTACTCATACGAGAGGTCTAGCGAAGAACTTGGGAGCGACGCAGAGGGAAGTAAAGGAATTAGAAAATTTCAAGCTTCAGGCTACTGATTTTCTTCAAACGAAGAATTTTGATCAAAAATATCTTCGGTGGGTTTTAGAGGACACAGCTCAGGAATTAGACCGATTAATTGTTACTACTCACCAGCTTTTATTTGACGTAACACGACTTATTGAATTAATTGGGCAGTTTAGTGGACCATTCTTTCTGAATGTAAAACAAATCGCCATAAATTGGCAGGAGCATTCACGTCGAGATTTTCTCATACCTCTTTCAACTATTCTTCAAGAAATAGATACAAGTGGTGACCCATCACTCACTCTTCAACAATTTGGTCAGTATCTCGATACTATCGCTCAAGTTGTTTCTGCCATGCCGATATTTGTCTTAGAATCCTCCTCCTTCGCAACCTATTCCCCACAAATGCTCAAAGAGAATCAGAGAATGATTACGCAATTAATTGAGAGTAATGAAAACCTGCGTCAATTTGTTGAAATTCGATCCCAAGCATATTCTCACATAATTAGTGAACAAACTGCACTTTGGAATGCTGTCCTTCCCTTTGAATCACCTGTTGGACAAATTCTTATTACAATCGGGCTAAACCCATCACAAGGCGTTGGTGGTCTCATTCCAGATCCTCTTCCCACGGATACACTTCCCTTAGCTTTCAAACAAGCCAAGGAAGCTCTAACGTTATGGAGCGCGGCAATTGAAGCCGCTATTCCAAACCTTAACAAAGCCCTGATACTTAATCAAATACTCCAATCACCAACGATTGCCAAATTCCTCCAAGCCGACCAAGAACGCCTGACCTTATATCGTCAATGGCGTCCCCGTATTATTGCCACATTCGAAGCTCTAGGTGATGTCCTAAAGTGCTAAGCTAGCTAGGGCTTCTTCTTTTTCTTTCCCGATCGAATTTTTTCTTGTAACTCATTGAATTCCAAGCCAACAACATCAATATTCTCGAGATTTCCTTCTCCTAACCCACGATGCATTGCTTCCTGGATTATTGACATCTTCTCTGGGTTCATACCCATCAATGCACCTCCTACTGCCTCAACCGCTACGGCATCTTGACCTACAAGAAAGACGTTGGCCGGTATTCGCGACTTGGTCCCTGAACCTGGGCCTGGATATGCGTAGGTTCCATCTAATACTGCCAAGTCAATGCCTCCTACCGCCTCAAATAAATCTAAGATGACTGGAACTAGATTCTTATGAAATCGTGCCTTCTTTTTCATGGGTGGTAGACCGAAGAGATTCTTGATGACTGAGCCTTTTTCATACCATCGCAGGGTGTGTGAACTTATTAGAACACGCGATTCAAAGAGCAGGTGGGAGAGTTCCATCTCCTCACCGGCTATAGTGACTGTTTGTGTTTCGGTGTCTTCTGAGAGGTTGAAGGGTACCACGCGGTCAGAATACAGTTCGTTCCAAATTTTTAATCGCTCAGATCCTGTTCCGCGATAATTATCTGACTCAATAAACCATATTTTCGGAGCCTTCGAAAAACTATCAACAATTGCTCGTGCCACAGGCAGAGTCGTATACTGCTTTTGTTTTGGAGCAAATACTCCAACCTTCACCAAGACTTCACGATCAGGGACATTCAGGTCAGATATACCACCAATTAACTTCAGGGCCTGAGCAAAAGATGTTGAAACATCCTCACCTATTTCCATAATCGCAACCTTTACCAACTTCATCCACCCCTGGTAATGCAACAACTAATTATCATCTATCACTAATGAAATACTAAAAATCTATCTACCTACAATGCTGAACCGAACACAGGAAGGTAGGAGAATGACCGCGCCTTGTGGATTTTACTGGCTGGAAAAAGGACATCTCGCTGGTTCTGCATACCCTGAAGCATGTTTAGAATGGTTGTACCATCACAAAGGAATTCAGGCTATTGTTTCACTTGAACCTCTGAGTCCCCAAGGAACGGAGAAAGCCAGACAATTGGGAATGGAAGTAGTTGTAATTCCGATTCGCGACTATACTCCTGGGACTAAGAATCAGCGCAACCAGGCATTACAGGCTATTGCTGCTTTTTTACACTCGCAAAAACCGACGCTCGTGCACTGTCAGGGAGGTCTAGGGCGAACTGGAATGATACTCGCTCTTTACTTAGTGACACAGAAGAATCTCCCTCCGCACGAAGCGATTAAACAAATTCGAAAACTTCGAAAGGGATCAATCGAGGCAAATACTGGTCAAGAAGAAGTAATTTTGACTACCAACCCTAATTAACTCTATAGTAACTTGGCTTTATTGATGGTAATATAAATTTACTTGACCGCCTTGCAAAAATCATGCTGAAAATACCAATGCACTACATGTAGTCGTGTAATGAGTTCTCGCTGATTGGTCTTCTATATCAATGGGTGCCTTGAAATTTGAGCTGTTAATAAGACAGAAAAATACGAAGCTACAATAAACGCAATTTAGACACGTTAGTGATAATTATGTGTGATATTTGCACAGCCCATGGTGGTGGCAAGAAATGGTTCGAAGTGAAGCGCCATGTTGAAGTAAAGTTTGCCAAAGAAATGGGGTTTGAGCCCTGGGAAAAAGATCACTGGCAACACGTACATCAACAATATGCGCAATTAGCAGCTCAAGCGGGAGACGCAATGGCAGATCCTGTTATGGCTGAAAATGTTCGGAAAATGATTGACAATCTAATCTTCCAAATTCACCCGCTAAATAAAAATGTCACTTTTACTTTTCCACAAGGTCATGGTGCACAGGTGTTAACTCGCCAAGAAATCGAAGGCGTTATCAAGTTATCTGGTGAACCTTATCTCATCGAGTGTCTGTGCCGGAAAATGATAAATAACGCCAGTGATCGCTGCTGTATCCCCTTGGGGCTCCATGGTGAAACAGCAGAGATGTTCCCTTCAAAGCAAGAAAAGGTAGAACGCATTAGCGTAGATGAAGCTATTGCCCTTATACGAAAATTCAATGAACAAGGTCGGGTTCACACTCTTGCTGGAACTCCTCTCCCGATGGCGATGGCGGTGTGCAACTGTGAAGTTCCTAATTGCATTGCGTTACGTCCACGCGTTGATATGGGCTTCAATTATATTATTCGCGGACACTCGGTAGCTAAAGTCGATGTCGATAAATGTATCGGTTGCAAGGAGTGTTTGTCTCGCTGCCAATTTGGCGCAATAACCTTCCAGAATGCAACAGGACGAGCTAGAATTGATATGTGGAAATGCTATGGCTGTGGGTTATGCGCAGAAACCTGTCCTGAGAAAGCAATTGAACTCATTGACCGGGAATCATTACCGGCACTGAAAGATTGGTGGTAGACATGAAAAACCATTACAAAATTAAATGGAGCAACGAAAAATGCACGGATGCCTTCAACTGTGCCAAATGCCTTGAAGTCTGCCCCGAGGCGGTATTCGCCATTTATGCACCTAATCGCGAAGAGGGCGTAGCTCCTGAGGAATATGTTATCTCACCGGCTATGCAGTATTTTTGTAATGGATGTGGGGCTTGTTTAGCGGTTTGTCCCAATGATGCTCTTAAGATAATTCCTAAATCATGAGTCAAAACTTGACTCTCAATATCTAACCGGTAACATTTCTCTAATAGAAGGGATGGCTAGAGTTCGAGCTCCTTTATCTTTGCAATGATATCATCGACATGACCTGACACCTTTACGTTAGGCCAGATATGACGAATTATACCATCTCGATCGATGAGAAACGTTACACGTTTTGCAGTTCCAACCAGTGCTTGTTGCACACCGTAAAGCTTCACAATTTCTTTATCAGCATCCGCGATGAGCGGAAACTCGAGACCATGCTTTACTTTAAAGCCTGCTTGGCGTTTCACACTGTCTGTGCTCACACCAATAACCTTGACCCCCATTCCTACTAGTCGGATCATGTTATCCCGAAACGAGCAGGCTTCCTTCGTGCAACCCGGAGTATAAGCACGGGGATAAAAGTACAGAATCACAATATTCCCTTTTTGATTACTAAGTTGAAGTTTCGTATCCTCATCTGTGACCCCGATAAAATCGGGAGCAATTTTTCCAACCTCAGGCAATGCCATATGAATACAACTCGCGCTCTGGAAGTTTTCCTCAGGTTATTATCCGTTTCGCAATTCTTAACCAAGGCGTGAAAGGGAGGTCATTTTGGCGAAAATTGGCTTTTACTGGCACCACAAAGAGGACATGTCCAGTCATCAGGGAGCTCTTCAAAAGGGGTGCCTGGAGGGATTCCATTTTCCGGATCACCAACAGCAGGGTTATAGACCCATCCACAAACATCACACTGATATTCTTGAGACTCTGAATCCTTGATCTTAAGTGGCGATTCAGCGATTGGAGCAGTATAGGTTGCTGCTCGTTTCGGCGTCTTCCCTTGTTTGACCTGTTGATAATATGCATAAGTCAACGGTGTACCATCACGGAGTCGTTTTCCATGCATCACTTCGCCGACAAAAAGTGTGTGAGTCCCAACATCAAATTGGTCAATAACCTTGGCTTCTAGTATGCCCAGAGAATTTTCTGTAATAACCGGGCAGTCCTCAATCCCTTTGATTAATTTCACATCACAGAGTTTATCCACTTCGCGTCCTGATTGGAAGCCAAATAATCCAATGAACTTCATCGGTGTATCTTCGGATAAAATTGATACTGAAAAGACCCCGCTTTTTGTGATGTATTCGTGTGTGAGATTCTCTTTATTGACGCTAACAGCAATTCGGGGTGGAAAGGCTGTGACCTGAAATACGGTATTAACGATACATCCATTGATCTTCTTGGCATATTTTGAGGCCACTATAAATAATCCATAGCTTAGTAGATGAAACACCTTTGGATCCAATTCTTTGTCGATAATCATCTACACCGCCGGGTGTCTAATATTATATCATGTTTTGGTCTTATGAGATTCTAATTTTCAGGTTCAACAATGTAATTGCATTCTTTGGCAAGATTAGAAAATTGCTTTATCCTGAGTATGGCTTGTTGGTAACTGGTCTTTCGCATTCTGGAGCTTACGCTAAGCATTTCATCTAAACTTCCACTCAGCTCGTCGATTTTTTCTTTTACAAAATCACTGTCCCGTGGCTTACAATCATCAATTACAGATTTTTTCTTTTTCATGAAGACCACCAAAACTGCTCAAGTGGATTCAGATTGACCATAGATTGTCTTTCTTATAAAGCAACACCAAGCCAGTTTCTCATAGGCTATTTATTTATTCCGAGGGTACTAGGCAGTTCTCTGCGTAAAAGCGTGATAGCGCCCGGAGTGTTTTTATACGGGTAATGGTTTGAGGAAAGAAGCAGTGCTTACAAGCTGAATGATTTTCTCCGGGTGCTTCCCATACATTGCGGCAGACCATGAGGAAAGAATTCGAATTGAAGGCCTGATTATCGAAGTAACGTGGTACCCAGAATGAGTTATGACGCCGAGCCCGTTGAGGCTACAGTCGCAGACCTGCGACCATTTATGAAAAGTTTGAACATCACTTTCAAAGTCGTCGAAAAAGGCGAAGCCCGCGAGGTGACCTCACGACGCGATGGCGAAACCCATCGAGTTGTAGACGCAACCGCCGGTGATAGTACCGGTACAGTCCTCATCTCCCTTTGGGATGATGTAATCGACACAGTTGAAGTAGACAAAACCTATCGTCTCGAAAAAGGTTACACCAGCCTTTTCCAAGGTCATCTCCGACTGAATATCGGTCGGTATGGCGAAATCAGCGAAGCAGAAAAAGCAATCAAAGATGTCGATGTCGAAAATGACATGTCCGCAGCTGAACACGAGCAACCTCGATCTCGCCGCCGCAGTTATGGTGGCGGACGTGGTGGTCGCGGTGGTGGATATCGTCGTGACTATCGAAGTGATCGTGGAGATCGAGGGGATCGAGGCGATCGCGGGCGACGTCGCTACTAATCTCGAAAAAACAGTCAATTCCTCCCTTCACGCCGATTAGTCGGCGTGAAGGTGCCTTTCTTTTATTAGCTGATAATTAGCCTACATTTCCGTGTTATTCAGAAGGTCTTGCGGATGGATTTTAATGATATATAGATCGAATCCCAAATCTTCAGTTCGACTTCCGATTTTCTGGAATCCAAGATGTCTGAAGTAGAACTCTTTGGCCCTCTGATCCAACGAACTAACAGTCGTTTTAATCATCGGAATATGTTTCGATAGGCCATAGTCGGCTAGATGGCGGAGTAGTCGGGTTCCATTCCCATGCCGGGGTGGGATGGCGCAAATAAATCGAATAAACAACTCCTCTGGTTGATGATAAAAATCAAGCAAACCGACAACCAGATCGTGTTCAAGAGCTAACCAAATATGACGATTCTTCCTCTGATGGAGATAAATCTTAAGATGCAACCGCAACGATTCGCAAAGCTCTTCAAGAGGTTCAGTGGAACCTGGTGGCTCTTCCATCAAAAGCCCCTCTGCATATATCCGTGTAGCGTTATCAACTAACTCTTCAGAGAGCTCTACAATAGTCGTGGTGTTTGATGGGGAGATTGAAACACACCCGGTTGTTTGATGATGACCTCATAACGAATCAGGTCTGATGGGTTCTCTAATATAGTCAGTGCACTTAAGGCGAACGATTACTACCACTTACCTAGCAAAATTGGGCTTTGTTTATAACACGTGTACGAAAAGTGATTATCGTGCCCATCGATCCAACCTTCAAAACCACTTGGACACGGACAGGAACACACCAGGGACATGCAGTCTGGAAATCTCCAAAAGCGAAGCTAGGAATCCACGGAACTCGAGTCGCTGTTGACTTTGATGCATGTACGGGTTGTTTGAAATGTATCAATGTGTGTCCAGAAGACGTATTTATCCAATTGAACGAGAAACCTAACCACGTTAAAGCCGATCCTGTACACGAAGTTGCTTGCCTTGAATGTCTGGCATGTGAATTAGTGTGTCCTGTTGATGCTGTATTGGTGACGCGAAGCCCCTCAAAAACCGAGACCTTAAGCGCTTTATTAGATTAAAACACATAACAGAAGGAATTGTTTCCAAAGCATAATCAGGAAGAGTTGAATCTATGTTTGATATTCTGCTTACTGAGAGTGAACGACAAATCCGCGAGGAAGTCCGAGACTTTGTCCGCAATAAAGTTGATCCTGACCTAATTATTCGAATGGATGGCAACGAACAGGAGTATCCCTATGACTTCGTAAAGGCGGTAACAAAGGCTAATCTGATTGGCCTCCGTTTTCCCAAGAAATATGGCGGTCGAGGATTGAACTGGGTATCCGAAATGGTTGCTATCGAAGAGATTGGTGTGCTAGGCATCGCATTGGGTTGCGCCTATTCTCTTCCCAGTATTGTTGGTGAAGCGATTGATAAATTCGGAACTGACCAGCAAAAACAGAAATATCTAGCCTCCATTATCAGTGGAGAGAAAATCTGTGCGGAAGGTCTTACCGAACCACGCGGTGGCTCCGACTTTTTTGGTACCATCACATCAGCAATCCCTCATAATGATCACTTTCTTATCAACGGAGAGAAACGATTTGTTGCAGGTGGAATTGGAGCTGATTATTTCCTCATCTACGCAAAAACCGATTTCAAAGCCGCTCCCCATCAATCTCTAAGTGCCTTCATCGTTGATCGTGACATGGGCGTTGAAGTCGACGAACACTACAGTCTAATGGGCTGTCGAGGGATGGGCGCAGCTCGTATTGTACTCAAGGATGTCAAAGTACCCCAAGAGAATCTAATAGGATCGCTCAATGATGGAGCCTCTATTTTCAACGCGATAATGGTACCAGAGCGTCTAACCTCCGCTGCGGGTGCTATTGGGTTAGGACGAGCTGCCCTCGAACTGGCAATTCGCTATTCAACTCGGCGTGAAGCCTTCGGAAAAACAATTAGTCGATTTGAAGGCATCAGCTTCAAAGTTGCTGATTGTGCTACTGAACTCGATGCGGCTCGTGGTCTGGTGTATCATGCCGCTCGGTTAGCCGATGCTAATCAGCCCAGCCGAAAAGCCGTATCTCAAGCTAAGCTCTTTGCCACCGAAACCTGTTACAAGACCGTCTCCGAATCTATGCAAATTCTGGGTGGCATCGGTTATACCGATGTTTATCCCATCGAACGCCTATTTCGTGACGCCCGATTAGCCACGATCTGGACTGGGAGTAGCGAAGTCATGCGTCTTATCATCCAAAGCGACATCTACAAAGACGTTCTCAAAGAACCGCGAGATGCTAAACGCGATATCGAACTCGATACACCCGGAGCCAGTAAAACTATTGAAAAAGTCTACCGAGAAGATCCCGATAAACACTACCCTCGCAAAGACTAATCCGAATTCTGATGAAAATAGTACAGCTCATTTTGGTACTGGCGAGCTGTTATCTTATTGGATTGACGAAGCTGTGAGATCAGAGACAGCAGGGAATTAATGGGGATATCAAGCGATTGAACCAAATCCTTTAGTCTACAAGGTCGGCGTTGAAGCATTATCAAAATATCGTCACAAAGAGATTGATGGGATTTCCAGGAAGCCGATTGTTTTCGTGCATCATGAATACCATAAATCCATATTCGGTCTGAATCAAATGCGTCATTTAGGTCGGAAGCAAAATCTTTCAGTTGAGCTGTGCTAATTGGTTGGACTTCTTGTTCTACGGGAGGACGCCAAGGTGTATATAGTTGAACCAAATCAACAACTGGCGCTAGTTTACTTATTTCACTAACTAAGGAGTTCCGGGGGGAACCACTTACATTTGAAATACCAGACGCTAATTTTAGCAACATTACTTCAAGGGCAATTGTGACTCTTGTGGTCTTTCTAAGGTTCTGAATGTCCCTAGCTAGCTGGCTATGTTGAAATGCATAACAAGGTCTATTGATTTTTCGATGCGTTTTATCGTCCCCAGCATCAAATTTCACGGTTACAATATCAAGTTCACGAAGATTCTTCATTACTTGGGGGTTACCTAAAAACGAACCATTAGTCAATAAAACGACAGGTAAATTGGGAAGACGTTTACGAACCGTTCGTACCATTTCTCCTAAACGTAAATTCGCAGTGGGTTCACCAGATCCCGAAAAAGTTACTACATCTAGACTTTCAATTGAAATTTGACGCAAATATTCGTCAAGGTCATTGAGAATTTGTTCTTCATCAGGTAACTCATTTTCAACGGCGTCCAAAGACTGGATAAGGATTTTGGTTGGTCCTAATTGGCAATAGACGCAATTGAAACTACAACGCTTGGGCGGAGGAACTGGATCAATACCCAGGGATCTTCCGTAACGCCATGACATTACTGGTCCGTACACCGAGCTCATAACAGGGTTCGACCCTTTTTTCTATTCATGGGTGTCACTTGAGTTGTATTATGAAGTGTTATTATCTTTGGGGCTCTCGATGCTTATAATGAGGGATCGGTTTTCCGTTAACGCCGTAACAACTTTCTTACGACCACTTTGAAGCAGTCTCCACACGGTTCCTCTTGATACATTCATCTTTTTTCCTGCGTTCTTCTGATCAAGGTCTTGTTGATCGACTAGACGCATTGCTTCCAGTTCCGAAGCAAAGAGAGTTACCGGAACTGAATTTTTTACCACGTTTGGAGTGAAAGTTGTGGGTGTAGGTATTTGACCCAAACTGACTGGTTTTGGGGGGCGTCCTCGCCCGCGCCAACCACGACGATATCGCATTTTTACTCATCATAAGTTGTATTATGGGTACATTTATATATTTCTGTGCATAATCACAAAATAAATATGTGCATAAACACAAAAAGAGGTGATGCATCAAATGGCACAACGTGGAAACCGAGGACGTGGTCGTGGTCGAAATCAAGGAACTTGGCCAGGTAATGGACCATTCTCCCATTTACCACCTTGGCAACGCCCGGGATGGCTTTATGGACCCGGAAGCTGCTGGTATATGTATCAACAAAACGTCAGACCTCCTTCTGATCAAACCCCTCCATTCCCAGACCAATTTTCTCCAGGAATCAATTATTGCTTGAACTGTAATTCCCCAATACCTCCTGGCGCAAACTATTGTTCTAGCTGTGGAGCAAAAGTTGGGAAATAGCTCACCGTAATCCAGAAATTTACGCGAAATTATAGTTCCTCTCAAATCCTCCTAGAATGCATCTAGCTGTTTCTCAACCCTTTTCCAAATCGCCTTCAACGCTTTTGAGAGTTTAATTGAGGGTGCATATTCAACTATCGGTCGCCCAGCAACAACTGCTTCATACATTTTCAGGTCATAATCCAATTGGCCTACTATAGGAATATCATTTCGTTGACAATAGTCAGCAATTTCCTTGGATTTCCGGATATGCAAATCAGCTTTATTGATAAGAACCATCACAGGGATTTTAAAGTGCTGGAAAAGTTCAAGAACGCGTTTCAAGTCATGAATGGCTGGAACTGTGGGCTCGGTAACAACTAGACCTGCTGAGGCGCCAGTAATGGTCGCTATAGCCGCGCAGGCTAATCCCGGTGGCCCATCCGTTAAGATGAGATCTCTCTCATGTTTTTCTGCTAACTTAGAGGCAAGTGCCCGAACGCGAGTAACTAATTTCCCTGAATTGCTTTCACCTGGAAGTAACAGTGCATGAGCCATAGGTCCATAATTGGTCTTTGAGGTATAGATGTAACCTGAAAGACGTTCCTGCATTTCTATCGCGTTAACTGGACAACTGATGAAACAGACACCACATCCCTCACACAAGATTGGATCAACTTTAAAATCAGAAGAAATCGCATCAAACTTACATGCGCTTTCACAAACACCACATTGATTACATAACTCAGGATTAATTACTGCTACTTTAGACTCAATAAACTCATCAGAAAATTGAATATCGGGTCCTAGAAGTAAATGTAA
Organism: Candidatus Hermodarchaeota archaeon; assembly: GCA_016839805.1. Lineage (GTDB taxonomy): Archaea > Asgardarchaeota > Hermodarchaeia > Hermodarchaeales > Hermodarchaeaceae > Hermodarchaeum. The sequence goes on along the minus strand of JAEOTO010000041.1, from coordinate 15,302 downwards.
ATTGGGTGCATCAACATCACAATCGGCAATAATCGGATCGGAGGCTAAGACTGTTAACGAAGCTGTAATCGTTGTTTTTCCTGTGCCACCTTTTCCGCTTACAATTACTAATTCTTTCATTATTCAATCCTCTCCTCAATCGTGCGAAAAAGGTCTTCAAACTTGGGTTGCCATTCAGGTAACTGCGTGACAAAGGGGATACCTTCTGCAAAGAGCTCAGCAATTTTACGGCTATGCGGAATCTCTAATAAAATTGGAAGGTGCTCACTGGCACAATAGGAATAGACCTGTTTATCTCCAATTCCCGCTCTATTCACGACAACACCGATTGGTATTTCAAGTTGACGGATAGTATCAACTGCTAGTTGCAGATCATGTAAACCAAATGGTGTCGGTTCCGTGACTAAAAGACAATAATCTGAACCATGAACGGATTCTACCATTGGACAAGATACACCAGGGGGACAATCAAGAATTACAGTAACTCCATTCTGTTTGCTTGCTTTATTTTTGACTGCTTTTATTACAGGGACAACAAGCGGTTCACCGACATTAAGATCCCCATAAACAACCTGCACACCTTCTGCAGTTAACCCGCTTTTCGTTACACCCAGCTGCCGTTTACCCTCTTTGATGGCCTGATTCGGACAGCTCAAAATACATCCGCCACAACCGTAGCACAGTTCAGGAAAGAACTGAATCCCCTTTTTACCAACGAAGATTGCGTGGTTAGGACAGAAGGCTGCACATTTTTTTGATTGTGTACATTTTACCTCATCAAATTCAGGAATCATAGTAAAAACTGGTTCTATCTCCTCGGTCTTTAGCGGAAGCAAAGTATGCACATTTGGCGCGTCTGCATCACAATCCAACACTTGAACTGGGCCAGGTACAGAAAGGGCAAGATTCACGGAAACAGAGGTTTTTCCAGTACCTCCTTTACCACTGGCAATTGCAATATTCACTTCGCACACCTACTAAGGTTGCCCTTGGATCTTTGCCTTACTATTTATGACGAGCGTCACGACACCCCTCAGTTAGCTCAGACAATTCATTTCGGGTAAAGGCAGAAAGGACATCCCCCAGATATTCAGAGGATGCCTGCATCACAGCAACACCTTCAGCCTGGAACCTCCGCATAGCACGAGGGCCCATCCCAAAGGTAATTACAACATTCGGTGCAAAACTAAGGATAACATCCGGCGGACGACCCGATCCTCCTAAGTGCTGACTCCGATTAGGCAGAAATTTTAGGCTCTCAATATTCCCATCTTCTTTGACTTCAACCACAGCAAAAAACGGGGCTCGACCGAAATGTGCCGACAGACGACTGGTTTTACCTGAATCATCTAATACTGGAATTACAACACGTTCCACCATATCAATTCCTCCGACTTGCTTTCTATTTTACATTTAACCTGGATATCTTCCTCTTCCCATGCCTCCACCCCGACCTCTACCGCCTCCCATTCCAGTATGGGCAGGTGTTGTCGAAGAAGATGTAGGACTCAATTGTCCCGCTTTATATTGTTCAACAGCATTTCGAACTGTTCCATAAACTCCTATGAACACTGCCACGCCTCCAGCATTCAACGCATTATATGCATTTGGTCCAACATTTCCGGTCAATACTGCCGAAACTCCTTGATCAACGACAAATTGTGCGGCTTGAATGCCTGCGCCACCGCCTGCCATTGCTCCAGGGTTGGGGATCGTGTTAAATTGCATTGTCTCAGGATCAATGAATATGAAATTAGCACAACGACCAAATCGAGGATCAATGGGTGCATCAAGGGTAGGACCTTGTGCGGATATACATATTTTCATAATTTTTCATCACTTTGTTTTTCTCCGATTTCTGAAGGTGCCAACCGACGCAAATAGTGACTATCACACCGCGGGCAAACTTCTGGTCGACCAGTACCAAATGGTTCAGTCCACTGGGTTTGACAAGTAAAACAGCGGAACCAACGCACTTTGGGTAAATCGTAGGGTCCTCCGTCAATCCGGAGAGCCATCCCGTTCACCAGGGCATGTGCCACTTTTGCATGAGCAGATTTTAAAATCCGATGCAGAGTGGGTTGTGACACTTTGAGTTGCTGCGCGGCTTCCTTTTGAGGAAGTCCCAAATGATCCTTCACGCGAAGCGCTTCAAACTCATCGATATTGAGTACTACCTCTCCAATTGTTCCGATGGGAATTCCTCGGGGTTTGTAGTAGGTAACATTGGGTTCTGCACGGACAAACCTGCGTTTATATGGTCTTGGCACATTATGAATATATATTCATAACCTACTTAAAAGTTACTCAAATTTCAATAAACTGCATGAAATAAGAAGATGAAACACACTACATCTCACAACTCGAAAATCCCTTCGGAGGTATAATATTTTGCCAATTTCAGGTGGAGAAATTCTCGCCCAATGTCTAGCCAATGAGCAAGTCCGATATATCTTTGGAATTATCGGTGACCAATGGAATTCTTTCTTTGATGTTCTTGCCCGAAAAGGTGATGAACTTGGCATCGAATTTATTACGACCCGGCATGAGGCTGCTGCAGCACATATGGCCGATGCCTATGCCCGGACAACAAGGAAGCCCGGGATTTGCTTAGGAACCGTGGGTCCAGGAGCTGTGAATCTTGTTGGTGGCGTATATGCTGCTTATGCTGATAGTGTTCCGATAGTAGTTCTTACCGCTCAGAATCAGACGTGGCGCATTTATCCCGATACGGGGATGACACAGGCTCTCGACCAGCTTAATTTATTCAAACCCATTGTAAAATGGAATGCTGTTGCTTGGAAGATTGAACGCATTCCTCAGCTTATCCAACATGCTTTTCGCATTGCTCTATCCGGGAGACCTGGTCCTGTACATCTTGATATTCCCTCCGATGTTCTCTATGGAACCGTTGATCAATCACCACAAATTCAACCTCCAAATCGATACCGACGCATCACACCTCCCACTGCTGATCCGCAACTCATCGGTAAAGCCGCACAAATGCTCCTTGAAGCAGAATTTCCTCTCATTCATGCAGGTTCTGGTGTACTAAGGGCCAATGCCTCGGAAGAACTCATTAAACTCGCCGAGCACTTATCTTCACCAGTTAGCATGAGTCCCGCTGCCCGAGGTTCGATTCCTGAAGATCACGCACTAGCTTTCAATCCCGGCCTTCAAACGGGAGCCTTTGCCCAAAATTGTGCTGATCTCGTTCTATTGGTAGGCGGACGGCTTAGTGATCTTGACTTCTGGGGGAAACCCCCGGGTTGGAAGTTAAGCGATGCACAAAAACTTATCCAAATTGACATTGCAGGCGATATGATCGGTTTAAATCGGGAAGTAGATTTAGCATTAGTTGGCGATGCCAAAAGCACTCTCCAGTTCCTTCTCTCAGAGGTCACCCGTCGCAGCGAACCTAAACCCCCCTCCACGCTACTTGAGCAATGCCAGCAATCCCGTGATAGGTGGGTCCAGTCCCAGCTAGACATCGCTTCTAAAGATGACAAACCAATTCATCCTCTGCGCCTTATTAAGGAGGTTCGTGACTTCTTCGACCGACGCGCTATTAGCGTGGTAGATGGTGGTAACACCAACCTTTGGACATTAAACATTAATCGTATCTATGAACCGCGCACCTATCTCTGTGCCACTGAATCTGGGCACTTAGGTGCGGGCCTCCCTTATGCTATTAGTGCACAACTTAACCATCCTGACCGGCAAGTGTATCTAATCAGCGGGGATGGCTCCTTTATGTTTAACATTCAAGAATTAGAAACTGCTGCCCGACACAACACACCCATCGTTGCTGTAATCGCGAATGATCGGCGGTTTGGAATGATAGCGGGGGTGCAGCATCTCCTTTTCGATGACCGCTTTTACCAGGTTGACTTTACCGATGTTCGATATGATCAAGTGGCAAAAGCGATGGGCTGCTATGGTGAACGTGTCACAGACGCCAAGGAGATCCGTCCGGCTCTCAAACGGGCTGTAAAATCAAAACTACCGGCAGTCATTGATGTAATCATTGATCGAGATGCCAATCTTAATCCACCTGAATTAGTGCTTGTGGGGTCAATGTGGCTCGAAGGCTGTAAACCACTTCCAGTCGAGGAAGAGAAGAAAGAGAAAAAAACTGTCACTGAAGCTGTGGCAAGCTAAGATTAGAAAGGCTGTCTAAGGAGGGATCTGCGTGTCAAAACCCTTTATTCAACCTTGGAAATGTCTTAACCGAAAATGTGTGTATCAAAATCCTTGGATTACAGTATATGAAGATAATGTTCAACTTCCAAATGGGCATGAAACAATCTATGGTGTAGTAGTACCACCTACGGATTTCGTTGGTATTGTCCCAATCATAGAACCTGAATCCGTTGTAATGGTTCGTCAATATCGCTATATACAAGGAGATGTCACTTGGGAAATCCCTTCAGGTGCTATGGATGAAGGTGAAACGCCTCAAGAGGCCGCTCAACGTGAACTGCGTGAAGAAATTGGATACCGTGCAAAATCATTCGAACTACTCAATACAATGCGGTCAAACAAATCCATAATGGATGATAAAGGCTATATCTTTCTAGCAAACGGCCTTACACGCTCTAAAGCCAAATCTGATGAAACTGAGGAAATCAAAATTGTCAAGGTCCCCCTTCAAAAAACCCTTGAAATGATAGAGAACTCTGAAATCACAGATTGTGTATCAATCATTGGACTTCTGCTAGCAAGTAGACAAATCCAAGAATTGTAATTCGTTACTCTGAAATTAATCGATCGAAATTTGTTTGATTTTCTCAATTTTTGGCACACGAATTTCTAAAAGCCCTCTCTTAAAGGAGGCTCGAATCTTATCCGAATCGGCATCCTTAGGAAGTGGCACCTTTTTTGCGAGGCGTTGGAACCGTATCTGCCGTTGGACAGTGCCCCAGCGTTCATAATGAACTTCTGCGCGCATTTTCGCTTGAACCGCTAGATGATCATCCATTACTAAAATCTCAATGTCTTCTTTATTCACCATCGGCAAATCCAGAGTTACAACGTATTCGGTCTCCGATTCTTCGACTTCTCCTAGGGCTTCAAGGCAACATGCGTCGCCATCCCAGAGTGAACGCATTCGTAACCGGACATCTCTACTGGGAGCAAACAATTCATCGAATCGGCGTTGTAGCTCCTTCACTGACTTATCGAGGCGTTGAAGAACGTCCTTCTTCTCGTCTTCTCGGGTTACTTTAGGCATCTCGTGACACCTCCTCACGAATAGAAGGCAGGAATCTGAAACTCCTGCTCTTTACCACTTGTCTGCATTGTTGTAGTTGTTTGGTTCATTAAGTCACGAACTCGGACACGAACCTCCTCGGCACCTTCAATCAGCTTCTCAGTAGGAATGGCAATCCCGGTCAGAGTAGCTAAGGTTTTGAGCGTTTCAGCTGCAGCTCCTGGATCAGGGAGGTTCAGAAACGATTGGGCCATAACGTAGGTTACAGGGATTTTTTGCCTCTGTGCTTCCAGAAGGATAATTGCATATGCTCCAGCTACAATACCTTCATCGAGAAACTTGATTTTGTGGTCACTAACTCGGTCATATTCAGTTTCTGTGGTGGCGACAGCAAACACCTCAGGCGTTTCAACCTGTGTGCGAAGCGCTGGTGGAAGTGCAGACCCTCCGAGAGCTGTTATCGACTTAGGCTCCAATTCCTGCAAATACCGCAATATTGCTGTAGATACCGGTCGCATAGCTTCAGCAGGAAGTGGAATTTCTGACACAATAATCAAAAACTCGTCATTTGCATACAATTGAATCGGTGGTCTGGCCTTTCGATTATGAATGACAGCAATTGGGGGCATCACTTCAGTATCGATATAGCCTATTAAACGTAAATTCAGTGCCTGAACCAGGTGCATCCCTGCAATGGTTCCGACTAATCCGGCATCGGGTAAGGCGATTACAGCGTGTTTTTTACCCTTAGGTTGCTCGACTAACTCAACAATCTCGAAAAGTGTTTCCTGAACCACCATAATGTCTTTGTCCTCCATGGCGTTTCATTGCAAGCCGGAGAGTAAAAAAAGTTACGGGCTTAATAGAATCTGAAAATAACATGGCTAGTAAGGGCAAGTTCATTGGGGAACGCATCAATGTGGAAGTCGTCGACCTTGAAACACCGACAAGTTTCACATGGCGAACTAAACAATACAAGATTACAAAGATCGAAGCTAGTAACCGGCGCCTTGACTTACGAAGCACCTGGTATCGCCGCAAACATCGAGACTATTTCATTGTGCAAGTTGAATCTGGTGAGCGCTTTGAGATTTATCGCCATCGGGTTCCTGGGAAGCCCTATTGGGTATTAACCCGCCAGCTTACGGATTCTCCCTAAAATCCAGGATCATTCTTTATTCTGTAATTGAAAAATAAGAATGGTGTGTGTTGGCGTCCAGGGTTTTGATTCAGTATGCGTAAAGCCTAGTGGCTCTAAACGGCTCGTAAACCATTCGGCATTTCGAATAGGTGTGGGTCGTAGGGGTTGCATATCAAACCGAAAGATGACTCGACCCTTTATCCTGAGGACACGATGAATCTCCTTGAACAACATCCTGGGGTGTTTCAGCCCATTTAATAAGCCGGTCACACAGGTCACTAGCGAGAATGTGTTATCAGCGAAGGGAAGGGGTTCTTGTACATCACGACAAAGAAACTCAATACGCTCTGCAGTTCCCTCTAATCGTGATTGACGACGAGCTTCCTGAATCATCTCTTCAGACCAGTCAATCCCTACAATCCGTCCCTCAAATCCACGGTGTCTTGCGACTAGCCGTGGCAAATGACCTGTTTGAGTGCCTAAATCCAGGAGCTCCTCAACTGAATCAATCTTGAGTTGTTTGATGAGGGTTTCCCATAACCGCCAGTCATTACGTACTTCAAATGCAATCGATCGGCGATCATACCCCCAGCGAATCAACCCCTTTCCAAAATATCTCCCCTCAGTTACGATAATAAAAATTAGAATACCGAGAATGATTCCAATGGCTAAAAGGAGCAATAAAAGGAGCCAAATCATCCTGTATGTGTAACAAAAGTTGGAAACTTAATTGCTTTTAGGATGAAGCACCAATAGTATAGAACTTCAAAAGGATGGATTTGAAATGTCCTCCAATGTAAAGAAAGTAGGAAAACTCGCAGTCGCTATCTCACTTGTTGTCAGCATGACAGTCGTACTTTCAGTCCCTCTTGATATCATCCCACCACTCGGCGGTCTCATTGACCCATTTACTGGAATTTGGACGGTTTACCAAGACGCTGATCATCCACCCCATGCCACAGTACATGCACCGGGTCAGCTTTCCGCACCGGTGACCGTTGTTCGCGATTCCTGGGGAGTTCCCCATATTTACGCCACAAATGACAGAGATCTCTACTTTGCCTTTGGTTTTATTCATGCCCAAGATCGTCTTTGGCAAATGGATATGAAACGTCGACAAGCTCGTGGAATGTTATCTGAAATCCTCGGGTCCAGTTATGTTAGTACCGACATATACCTACGAAGCCTTGGCATGGAACGGGCCGCTCAACAATCGATAGATGCCATGAATAGCCTTACAGACACCTACAATGTAACCCTACGTCAGAATCTTGAAGCTTACGTTCTTGGAGTCAACTCGTATATCGGTCATGCAGGCACGAATCTTCCTCTCGAATTTAAACTCCTCAATTATCAACCCAAACCATGGACACTGTTAGACTCCATCTCCATTGGGCGTATAATGGACTTTTCGCTATCATGGAGCAACGACGATCTCAAATTTGCCAATACCATTACAAATCTTGGTAACGATTCAGCCTGGGAACTGTTCCCACTCAACTCTCCGCTCCAGATTCCGGTCGTCCCTGAATATGGAGAAACCTACGTTCCCCCACCTGATCTCCCTAGCATAGCAATTCCTGAATCATTACAGGCTACAATTGATGACGTCCTTTCAAGGATTGACAATCTTCCTGACCCAGAAGGTGTTTTAACTCAGTGGCAAGATGACATCATTGGCTCAAACAACTGGGCGGTTAATAGCACGAAGTCTGCTACTGGAAAACCCCTTCTGTGCAATGATATGCACCTTTCCCGCGACGTACCCTCCATATGGTATCAAGTTCACTTGGTTTCAGCTGATACTCACCGAAACATCTACGGGTTTTCTCTTGCCGGAGTTCCTCTACTTGCTACAGGTCATACTGAGTATGTAGCTTGGGGCTTTACCAATACAGCTGCTGATGTCATCGACTGGTACTACTACAAAGTGAATCCAGCTAATCCTAACCAGTATATGTATAATGGAACCTGGCTGGACTTCGAGGTAGAAACTACCTATATTGCTGTCAAGGATGGTTCAGTCATTCCTCACACTATTCGACGCACCGTTCATGGACCAGTATTGTCTGATGTTGGGGTCACCTATCATGATTACGCGCTAGCTCAACGTTGGACTGGCGCTGAACCCAGCTATGAAATGATTGCCCTCGATAAAATGGCCATGGCAACCAATTATAATGAGTTCATTGAAGGACAGCGATTCTGGTGGACTATTTCCCAAAACATTGTCTATGCTGATGTACACGGAACCATCGCTATTCGCCCAACGGGACATTGGCCTATCCGAGACGGTAATGGATTGGGACGACTCCCTCACAACGGATCTGCTGGAGAAGGCGAATGGATTGACTTCATCGCTTTCGAAGATCTACCCCTCTCACTAAACCCATCACGCGGGTATGTAGTTAGCGCTAACCAGCTTTGTGCCCAACAAGGTTCCGGAGCCTATCCCTACTATATCCACGCCGGGTATGCACCTGGATACCGAGCACGTAGAATTAACTATCTTATCGCCAACGATGATAGTATCACTGTAGAGGACATGAAACGCTTTCAACTGGATGTGCTAGATACATCTGCTGAAGCCTTTGTGCCTTATATTATCTGGGCGTTTGACAACGCTTCTGCATCTGTCACTAGTGATCCCATGCTTTCTGCTGTTGTTGATGAATTACGTACATGGAATTATACAATGCTTCAAGAATGGGTAGCTCCCACCATCTATCGGGCATGGTTTGACTTTTTCTGGGAAGAAGTTTTCGCAGACGAGTACCCCGATGATCCAACTATTCGTGGGAGTATGCTTTGGCCCTCACCCATAGTCCTTGAGAACTTAACGCGGTTCAATCCCACTTCACAGTGGTTTAACGATACGAGCACAGGAACAACTGAAACCCGTGACGATATCATTATCAAAGCCCTTTCTGACGCTGTGACTGCACTGGAAGACGAAGTTGGTTCTAGTATTAGCCAATGGACTTGGGATAAATTCCATTTCGTCGTATACACGCATCAAGTTGGTGATGCATTAGGACATGGACCTTTTCCAGCGGATGGAAGCGGTGTAACGGTGAATCCCTCTCGAGTGAATATGTGGGCACGCGAAAATGGTGCTTCTCAAGGAGGGCCCAGTGAGCGGTTAGTCGTTGATTTCAATGATCCAGAACATGCCCATAGTGTCATTCCGGGTGGTCAAAGTGGGAATCCTCTCTCCCGGCATTACAGTGATCAACTCTTCCAGCTTTTCCTTGTGGGCGGTTATCACATTGATTACCTCTACTTCGACATGAATGATCTCACAGATCGGGAAAGCATTCTAGTTCTCATGGGGTGATGCAAATTGTCAGCAGTAAATCGGATTTTTAAAGCCTTCAAGCAGCATAATATAGTGAAAACCTTTCTCCTAACCCTGATCCTTACAGTGGTCTTCCTCTATCTCTTGAGCTGGCCTGGTTGCCTACTTGCCGCAGCTATTGGCGGGTTCTTTACCCTTCGCTACTCTCGTGCGGCAATCATGGGATTTCTAGCAGGTTTAACTGCCTGGGGAATCCTCGTCGGAATTCATGCTGCCTTTGGTGGCATCGCTGTCCTTGAACTCTTCGGTGCAATTGCAGGATTAACCGGAATGGGCGAAATACTAGTCGTAATCATTGTACTCATCGGTGGTCTTCTCGGACTAGCTGGAAGCCTCCTAGGGAACGCGATATTCACTCTTATTGAACCCTATGTTTCAAAGAGCGTTGAAACTACAGAGTAATCCTCTCGATCATTAGAAAAAGAGGGCGAACCCCTCAAATCAGTGGTATTCATAATTTTCCACTTAGGAGTCTATATTTCCCAATTAATCTTTTAATTCATAGTATCCCCCAAAGGCTTAAAATGCTCTTTTGTATTGATGGCGCAAGAAACGAGTAAACGGAGATCCTACTAGATGCAACGGCTGGTTCATAATGGCATACGTGTCATCGAACTACCATCACCAATTGAGATGGTGCTCACGGTTCGTGGCAAAGAGCTAGTGCTAAATGCTCTTCAAGAGGAAATGGCCATGGCTTTTGTTGCTAAACGACACCTGGGATACTGGGAAGATCGGATCTTTGTCCGTAACTTCTTGAAAGATTTTAGTAAAGTACTTGGTGTAAAACCCGCCATAAAACCTGACGAGATAGACTTAGAGGAGTTCTTCCGTCAAGGAATCACCCGTCGAGAAAAAGAACAGCAGCAGAAAGAAGCGCTGACCAAAGAGGAACGTAAAGCCTTAACCACTAAGCGGAAGGAACTTCGAGAAGCGTTGAGAAAACAATACGGATATGCAGTCATTGATGACGAACGGGTTGAAATTGCGAATTGGACAGCGGAACCTAGCTGTATCTTCATGGGTCGAGGGAAACATCCTCTACGTGGTAGATGGAAACCAGGTCCTCGAGAAGAAGATATCACATTGAATTTGAGCCCTGATGCGCCAATGCCTCCCGGTCAGTGGGCAGGACGGGTCTGGCAACCCGATAGTCTATGGGTGGCACGATGGGAAGATCGACTCTCTGGAAAAATGAAATATGTCTGGGTCTCCGATACAGCATCCATTAAACAGGATCGCGAAGCTCAAAAATTTGAAGTCGCCCAGCAAATGGCTAAACGCATTAGCTCAGTTCGTCGCGCAATAAATGCTGATATGCAAGCCAAACAATCTCGGCGCCGACAGATTGCCACAGCCTGCTATCTAATTGATGTACTGAGTCTACGGGTGGGCGATGAAAAGGATCCGGATGAAGCCGACACAGTCGGCGCTACAACGCTTAGACCCGAACATGTTACCATCAAAGAGAATGGAGAAGTTGAATTCAGGTTTTTAGGCAAGGATTCGGTACCCTGGCATAAAACGGTGAAGTTGCCCCCTGATGTAGTCGAAGAATTACGACACCTCATTGACAATGCCCAGACCCCCCGAAGGAGCAACCAACAGGGTCGAAGCCACCCAAGCCGGGACCGTCCACAAATATTTCCAAATGTCCGCAGCCGCAATGTAAACGCTTATCTTAATGAAATCATGCCGGGACTAACTGCGAAAGTTTTTCGAACGTATCACGCTAGCAGCACCGTCCGCAAATATCTGAGTCGTGCCAAGGTAAATGTTGCGGATCCAAATTGGGTGAAGAAAAACCAAGCTAAACGAGCCAACCTCCAAGCGGCCATAGTCTGCAATCATACCAAACAAGCTCCCAAAGGGTGGTCAAACCGCATGCAACGCTTCCGAGAACGTCAACGACGGGCAAATGAACGAATCGCCAAAGCCAAAGATAATCTCGAGAAACGACAAAATCGGCTAAAGGAGCTCGTTAGTAAACAAAAAGCTAAGCTTAATCAGTTACAACAACAGGGCAAACCGATTCCACGTGGAAAAAACCGCCCTTATACATCCTCAGTTGCTTCGGCGCGAAAGAGTGTTGACACAGCCAAACAACGGTTGAGCCGTGCACGTGAAGCGAAAGATAAACTCAACGCGCAAATCGATATCGCTAAAAAAACACGTACATGGAATCTTGGCACTAGCCTTAAATCCTATATTGATCCCCGCATCTACCGGGACTGGGGACACCAAATCGACTATGATTGGAAAGACTTCTATCCCAAAACGCTACAACGCAAATTCGCATGGATTGATGACAAGTAATAAGCTTCAAGAAGGCTACGATCACTTTTTCTTAGAAAGCTTCTGTATAGCCTGATGAAACGCTTTTGCAGAACGAGCTGGATTCTTTGATTTAGAAATTCCACCGCCAGCAATTATGATATCCACAGGATAGTCCAAAATATGGGCTAAATCTGCTACACGAATCCCTCCGGCCACAGCAAGCCGGGGATGTCCACGTAAACGCGATACTGAATCCAATTCTAATAATGGGCCACGACGTGTCGCTCGCCGATCCAACCCACTATGCACACAGGCATAGTGAATCTCCGTGCCTTTATATGCGAGTCCTATAATGTCCGCTAATCTGCTTATAGGAATTCGTGATACGATTAAATCTGCCATAACTTCAACTTGAAACTCATGAGCCGCTTTTAAGGCGCCAATTAGTGTCTCATTATAGGCATCAGCTAAAACGGTCACAATATCTGCTGAAGCCTGTGCTGCCATTCTAACCTCTAAATATCCCGCATCTGCGGTCTTCAAATCTGCGCAAACCAACTTCTTTGGATGTGCTTTTTTGAGGGCTTTAACCGCTTCCATTCCCTCCGCTTTAATTAATGGGGTTCCTGCCTCCATAATATCAACATAGGGTGCAACCTGTCCTGCGATCTCAAGGGCTTTATCAAGCTTCTCAAAGTCCAACGCAACTTGCAACCGAGGCATTCTACAACACCCATACTCACCCCTACACAACTGCCTAAAAAACCACCTCTTCCCGTTCTTAAAAGGAGCAGAAATGAACACGAAAGGATAAAAGGTGTAAACTTCTAAACGGTTTCATATGAGAGCTTATACCTGCATTGCTATTCTCTTTGCCATCATTGCTATTATAGCAGGCTTCTTCGGCTTCATGTTTATGATCGCAACAGAAGGTAACATTGCTGCAAACCAAATGACGGCTATCATGCTATTTGGCGCGACAGGAGTATCCATCATTATTGCTATTATCTTGGGTTATTTCGGACAACGTGAACCACAACGCGTCGTCGTCGAAGCCCATATCGATCTTCCCCGTGACTTCGATGTCTCTCAAGTCACCTGCCCCAAATGCGGAGGAACCCCCAGCCGCGATGATATTGCCTATGATCGCGGGACCGGTGCCATCACTCTAACTTGTCCATTCTGTAATACAGTCTCCCAACTCGTCGAAGACGTCAAATGGTGAGCCACTGCCGCAAAGCAAAAAAGCCTGTCCTTATCTAGCTTCATCAAGACCCTTCAATTCCCTTCCTCGAGGACCCTAATTGAGCTGAATATATCAATGGCCCCCAACTCATCAACCTCACCTTCTAATGCACTTTCTAGTGATGAGATCATTAAACAACTTATGCAAGTACTTGGTGACCTCAAGAAGGAAGGAAAAATCATCACCATTCGCATTTGTCCCCAATGCAAATCCCCCGCCCTCCGGAGCCGAGAAACCTGGTATGACATAGGAGGTGCCATGGGCATCACCCCACCCAAATATCGGTGTCCCAAATGTGGATATTGGGGACGTGTCATCATCGAAGCGACTAATGAAGACATCACTGAAGAGGTCATCGATGAACTTATCAGGGCAGATATTGAAAGCGCCCAAAAACTCTTGAATGATATTAATATAACAACTTCGGAAGAAAACCCTCAAGAATAGGATGTGCCTTGGCTGTGCCGCGTATAAGATTACTTCCATTGGGATTCGCCTGTTGCCTACTCTTAGTCTTCACGGTTCCCTTGTTCCTCGTGTCTGTATCTCAGAATATTGAACCTTCTGAACTTCCGCTTACCGCAAATCGTGCTAGCCCCCTTAACTATGATTTTGAAGTCCTCAATGAAACCGTGCATGTCTATCCTCAAATGGATGCCTCCGTCTTCATCAACTACTCCATCACCTTTCGCAATTATGGCACAGAATTCGAGTACATCGATATTGGATTTCCCAACGAACATTATAATTTAGCCAGCGTCACAGCCTATTGGTCACTCGAAGGTGCCCCCTATGTGGAGCTGACAGATATTGCGCCATCATCGGTCATTGCGATTGGCGTTGAAATTTATGTGCCTTCAGCGCTTCGCCCAGGGAATAGCGAAGAAGGCACCCTCATTGTCTGGGGCAATCAACCCGTCATGGTCTACCTCGACACAGCCCATGAGGGTTATGTTGGCTACGAATTCATCCCCACCTACTTTGATCCTGGTTACTGTCGCAGCACCGAGTGGCTGGGCATGCACCTGCACTTTCCCAACACCTTCTTCAATGGGACCCTTGCCTTCTACCACCACGACCCCCCCACCGACTACTACTATGGCGCCAACAGCCTCGTCTATGTCTGGACCTATGGGTCGCACACCCCCCAACCCTTTCTCCAAGGCATCAGCTTTCCATACGACGAATCCTACATCACCACCTACTACACCACCAACGGCGGAAATGGCTTCAACCTCAACGAATTCTGGGACGAATACGGCGGCCTCATCATCATCGCGGTTATCGCCATTTTCTTCTTTGGTGCCTGTTGTTGGGGTGTAGTCCGAACCACACGCAGCACCGGTCTCCGGCTGGGCAAACAGGGCTACCTCCCCCCCGCTGTGAAAGTCGAAGCCCTCGGCATCCGCCGCGGTCTCACCGTCGTCGAAGCCGCCGTCCTCAACGAAGTGCCCCTAAACCGTGTGTTCACCATGATCACCTTTGGCCTCCTCAAAAAGGGCCTTATCACCATTCAGCGCCCCAGCAACCCCCGCAAACCCACCTTCCACAAAAACGAAGCGGCCATTGCCAAAGCCGCCAGCAAACGCGGCCGCCTCCACTACTACGAACGCCTCTACCTCAAAGCCATCACTCCCCACCACAACCTGGGCAAAGCCCAAATCAAAACCATGCTCAACACCCTCATCAAAACTACGGCCCGCAAACTCGAAGGCTATTCGCGCACCGACACCCGCGTCTACTACACCCGCATGATCGACAAGGCCTGGAAACAAATCGACCTCGCCTCCACACCGAAAGCCCAAGCCAACGCCCTCGACGACTACGCCGAATGGCTCCTCCTCACCCCTGATTACGACAAACGCATCAAACGCTATGACCACTACCATGTTCCCGGATGGTACTGGTGGTGGATCTGGGCCGCCCACCCCCGCCCCCGCACCCTCGGCCCCACCCCCGCCGGCCTCGGCACCCCCATCACCACCCCCCTCACCGGCCCCCCCATCACCCTCACCAACTTCGCCAACGCCACCGTCCTCGGCACCCAACACTTCGCCAACTCAGTAGT
>JAEOTO010000040.1 GCA_016839805.1 Candidatus Hermodarchaeota archaeon | reverse complement strand
GAAACCCTCTTTTTTGGTCTACCAGTCTCATATCCCTCTGCCTCTAGCTATCTTGCAGCAATAGCAAATATAGTGCTACTCGTCGGATTTGCCTTAGTCTCGATTGAGCAACGGCGCCAATCCTGGCGACAGGTTGGAGGCTATCTTCTAATCATAATCTTCTTTCTGGCCTGTATTTTAACAGTGTATCAGCTGAATTTAACCTTCCATCCCCCAATTTTTCCCGCAATCGGTTCGGGACTTCGCGTTCTTATTGGTTTTTTCACCGCAATTTTTGCTTGGAGCTTTTATTTCAATCAGAATCCTCCCAAAGAGGTTATTGGACGATTAAGCCGGTTTCTCTTAGTTCTTGCTAGCCTAATCCTCCTTGTAGGTTATACAGTATTTGCGGTTCAATACGCCTCCGGTTATGTTTTGATTTCAGCATTCTTCTATTCTGGATCATTATCGGACATCATTTCATTATTTGCCATCTTCACCTTCCTCATTGCGATTCTCACTATTTTCACCGAAACCCTAGAAAAAATGGCAACAATTCGCTCCATCTCAATCAAATACCCTGTTGTAACCCGCGTTGTATTAGTCCTCTCCTTGGTAGTTGTGCTAATCCTAATTAGCACTATTGCTATTGCCATTACCGGTCGAGTTCTACTTGTTTATTTGTCACCTTCGGATGTGATGGTTGCTTTACATACTATTAGTGGAGGACTGATAGCGGGGATTGCTGTACTTATCCTTATCAGTGGAAGTGCAGCTTACTATCTTTCCCGGTTACTTTATCAACCCTTAGAAGGTCTTGAAGCTGAAACTGGTGCTGTTACAGAACCTGGTATTATTTCTTACAATGAACCTCCTGCACTGCTTTTTGCTGAATTACAAGAGGTTTCTGATAGCTATGCCTCCCTTGTTGAGGAGTTAAGTCGTGTCCGGGCTGAGTTACGCCGATTTACCATTACAGAACACAGACTCCGAAAGCCTTCAACTTCTCAATTAACCAATCTGGATTACTACCTAGCAATTCTTAGTAACTCCATTACAAATAGAATTCAAAGTATTCTCAGTCTTACTGAACTTGGGGGATTAGCAACTACCAAAGAAGAACATAAGCACTTTTTTGGTATGATACAAGCTGAAGTAAATGAAATTGAAGATATGATGAAAAGTATTCAATTGTTGCGACTCATCGATGCACAGGCCCTACCAGAATTTTCGCGGATTGACTTGTGCTCCACAGTAGCGGCGGTAATTAATGAACTCCAAGAATTGGTTCCTGAATCCACAGGTCAAATCAACCTCTCCTTACCAGCACAAAAGTGTCAAGTGTTAGCTAATTATTATCTTGGACAAATTTTTCAACCACTTCTCCGATTAACATTGGGGCAGGATGTAGGTGGTACGGCAACGATTGATGTCACTTTTTCAAAGATTACAGAATTTGAAATTGAATATTGGCAAACAGAGATCGCCCATCCCAAATGGGTATTATCTGATGTCGAAAAGGTTCTTCTCTTCCGCTCTGACACCGAACAACCTCAAAAAGCGGTTCCGAATCTTTTAGTCGTACCGGCATTAGTGAACTATTTCCGTGGTAAATTTTACGTGAAAAATATCGTTTTAGATGATCCGCGTTACGGAACAGTCTTTCAGATATTAATTCCCAGCGTGAAACGTTCAAGGACACGAAAAAAACGAACCCCGAAAAAAGCGAAATGAGGAGAAATGCTGGATGCCAACAGCTGTCATGGTCATAACCCCGCTTGATACTCTGCGTTCATCCCTTGAATCACTCCTTCAGCAGTCAGGATATGACGTCTGTCCTGGCATTAAAACGATAGATGCCTTTCGACATGCTCTGGATGCAAGTGAGACGCCTCCTAAGGTAATTTTATTTGATTACTGGCTTGGAAGCTCTATGACCAGTGATTTTATCTCCAGTTTGAAAAAACAAGGATTAGCAATTATTTTAATGGGAACTAAATTCCTTGGGAAAGATGTCGCCGAGTCAACGGGCACCCAATTTTTAGAAAAACCTTTTACCCAAATCCAATTACTCAAAGCCATTCGCTCAACATGAGCATAATTTAACCTAAATCGGAGTTAGTTCTCGGTCTCCATTTGGATTAATATACAAAGCTTTACCTGCTATAGGTCCTTGGTAATTTCGACAGGAGAAAAGGCTTAGAATACGTCCATCAAAGAATTCATGGAACCCGTGATGAAATACCTCGTGGGCTCGAACAATCAGGTCAATATTATTCCGATTCATGAATGCGGTCGTGACATCGAGTCCGAAGTTGCGAGCACGCCCACCTCGCATGGAAGCTGTAAATCCCTTCAGTGTTTCTTTTGGATCATTCCACAGTAACTGAAACGTGACTGGATGTTCGGGTTCCACTTCTCGAGGAAGGTGGTTGATCTCATCAATCTGGTCTAACCCCTCGGGAATCCCTCCATGTACTGCAAAAATTTTGAAGTCTTGGCTGATTGCTGCAAGCGGGAGATGAGCGAAGGTGTCCCAATACCCTTTCATTAAATTCCCAAGGTGGGTCTGAATCTCGTCGTAGAAACCATAATAGCGATTGATACTTGGAATTTCATGATTCCCTCGAAGGAGAACTAATCGATTTGGAGTTTTTGTTTTCAGTTTAAAGAGTAAATTTATATTCTCAATTTGGTGGGGTCCTCGGTCCACATAATCGCCTAAAAATACAAAAGTAGTTGGTGAATCCCAGTACCGTGCTAACAAAGTTTTTGTGGCTTCCCAATCCCCATGGGTATCTCCGACGAAGAGAAGTGGCGTTTTAGGCAGGCTTGCGAGTAGTGGTTCCTTATGGAGAATTGGCAGAATATGGCTAAGCAGCGAATTGATGTCTTCC
Source organism: Candidatus Hermodarchaeota archaeon (assembly GCA_016839805.1). Taxonomy (GTDB): domain Archaea; phylum Asgardarchaeota; class Hermodarchaeia; order Hermodarchaeales; family Hermodarchaeaceae; genus Hermodarchaeum. Next base: position 8,877 of record JAEOTO010000040.1, on the reverse strand, counting down.
TTTGAAAATTGAGCAACTTCCTCGAAAGTTTCTGTAATCATTATTGGTCTCTCACTTATTGACTATCAGTTTGCTCGTTAAACTGTTTCAAGAAACATTTGACTTGTTAGTTAATCGGGAGTGATGTGTGTACCCGCTTCACCCTTCAGGGCCCGCGACATGCTCTCTGGGGAGGTGATGATAGCGAGCTCGCCTCCATCTTCGATGAAAGTGATTACTGATTCTATTTTGGGCGCCATGGAGCCGGGGGCAAAGTGCCCTTCTTTTAAGTACCGTTTGGCTTCACTGAGAGTCATTTTATCAATGGGTTGTTGATTGGATTTCCCAAAGTTCAGGTAGACTTTGTCAATGGAAGTTGAAATCAGGAACCGCTTTGCATCAATAGCTTTGCAAAGAAGAGCTGAGGCACGATCCTTGTCAATCACAGCCGATACACCCTTCAATCGTCCATCATCGGTTTTAATTACTGGAATACCACCGCCACCCACGGTGATGACAACGAATCCATCTTCAATGAGATTTACAACCGCCCCAGCTTCAATAACTTCACGGGGAATAGGAGATGGAACCACACGGCGCCAACCCCGACCTGCGTCCTCGACAACATGCCAACCATCTTGTGTCCGATTCTCTGCTGTTTGTTGATCCATAAATGAACCAATTGGTTTGTTAGGCTGAGAAAAAGCGGGGTCGTTGCTGTCGACAAGAACCTGCGTGACGACGGTTACGGCTTGTTTTTGGATCTTGCGGCGCTGAAATTCCGCATAGAGAATTTGCTGTAGCATATAACCAATGGCACCTTGGGTATCAGCTCCACAGAAATCAAGGGGGACTTCATGAAGTTCATGTCGTGCAAGTTCTGACCGACGAAGAATAAATCCAACCTGTGGACCATTGCCGTGGGTGATTGCCACATCCCATCCTTGTTCTACGAGATCAACGATATGCGGAACGGTTTCTTCAGCAGCAGCATATTGGTCGGGAACAGTTTTGTGTGCCTTATCTTTAATAAGAGAATTACCGCCAATGGCAATAACAATGCGATTTGACATGGCTAAACACCCTTTCATTTGACCCTGAGAGAGCTATTCTCACTTCATGCCAAGTTATAAAGTCTTCCCCACGAAACCTTCCATGCATTTTGTCCAGGGAGAAATAAACACTTATTCTCCTTCACGACCATAGACATATCCATGGTTTCATTCGCAGATGTCAAGGCTGCTTATGAGCGGATCCGAAGAGCCAGTATACAGACTCCAATCATGACCTCCTTAACTGCAAATCGCCTGACCAACTGTAGTATTTTCTTCAAATGTGAAAACTTCCAACGCATCGGAGCCTTCAAATTCCGTGGAGCTTACAATGCAATCTCTCAATTAACAGAAAAAGAACAACAACGTGGTGTCATTACCCATTCATCAGGAAACCACGCCCAAGCTGTTGCCCTTGCAGCGAAAATGCTCGGAATAAAAGCAACTATCGTGATGCCAGAAAATTCTTCACCTGTCAAGATTGCTGCGACCCGAGATTATGACGCCGCAATTGAGTTTTGTACACCAAATATGGAAATGAGGGAACGTACTGTTAAACGGCTAATCAAAAAACATGGGTTCATTCTCATTCATCCCTATGATGATTCTCGGGTAATTGCTGGAGCAGGGACTGCGGCTTTTGAGTTGATTAGTGAAGTAGGAGCTATTGATATGATGTTGGCTCCAATTGGAGGTGGAGGACTCATCAGTGGAACAGCCATCGCTACGAAGGGTCTGTGTCCTAAAGCAATGGTGTATGCCATTGAACCCCAAGGGGCAGATGATGCCTATCGCTCGTTTAAATCTGGCAAAATTGTCCCAAGTGAAAATCCGAACACAATAGCTGATGGACTTCGCACCTCCTTGAGTAAACTCACCTTTTCAATTATACAGCAAAAGGTTGATGAAATCATTACTGTAACAGAAGAAGAAATCTTAGATGCCATGCGGTTCCTTTGGGAACGGATGAAACTCGTCATTGAACCCTCTGGTGCTGTGCCATTAGCAGGGCTCCTGAAAATCAAAGAGAACATCGATAACCAACGCATCGGCATTATCTTAAGTGGCGGAAACGTCGACCTTTCAAAATTCTTTGAAGAATATAAATCCACCCTCTCTACGAATTCCAACAATTAGCATAAAATTCGTTGAAAATGGTGAGAGCGAAACTTTTAGACCAGTAAATTAACGAATATACTTCACTGGCGAGAACTGTGTCCCCCCAAACTTCAGCCCAAGATATACTAAAACGAAAAGTAGCAATGCTCACCCGAGGAGTTCATTTCCTAACAGAAGAAGACACGGGACGAAAAGGGGGTGCAGGACCAACACTGGGTCGCTATTTCTTGTTAGATGAAAAGATTGTCGTTAATGCACCAGTTCGATCGAACCAGCAGGCAAATGAGTTTCATTCCTTAGCGCTTAAACCAATCTCAGAAAATCGGTTTCAAATCAATAACCTTGACAACGAAGTCTTCGAGGTTACACTCGTCCATATTCCTCACTATTACCAATACCAACTAGACGATGGCACCCCGATGTCACATATAGCCTTGGTTCATGGCATTGACTGCCTAGCTACTACTCTCGTCCAACATTGTGATTACTTTAACGAAGGGCTAGAATGCCTCTTTTGCAGCATTCCTGTAAGTCTTGAATTAGGCAGAACTACTCTCCGAAAATCCCCTGAACAATTCCTTCAAGTCCTCGAGGCTTCACAACAAGAAGGCCGTGCCAGCCACCTTACTCTCACCATAGGCAGCCCAAAACGTCCAGATCGAGGAGCAATGGATTACATTGAATTCGTTTCGAAACTCCGCCAACACAGTGATATTCCAATCCATGTCCAACTCGAACCTCCCAAATCATTCAATCAATTTCGTGCATTAAAGGAGGCAGGCGTAGACACGGTTGGCATTCATCTCGAAATCTATGACGACACTTTACGCAAGAAATACTGCCCTGGTAAATTTCAACACGCGAGCTTCTCAGACTATTTAGGTGCATGGCGATCGGCTGTAACATTTTTTGGTCGCGGGCAAGTTAGCACTTTCATTCTACTTGGACTGGGGGAGACTCCTGAGCAACTCTATCAGGGCTTCAAAACCACTATCGAAACAGAAGTGATTCCGGTTCCAGTCCCATATCGACCTAATCCTGGTTCGCACTTGGAACGTCACATACCTCCATATGTCCATAACCTCAACAAGATCATCGACGTATACCTAGATTGTGCACAGCTCCTCTACGATCACGACCTTGATCCCTCCATTCACCGCGCAGGATGTATACGCTGTGGAGGATGTACAGCCCTCCAAGAAGCCTATGAGGTTATTAAAACCTGATAAGAAAGCAAGCATTCAAATGTCTTCAACCCAAAGGTTCTCTACCATGTCGATGTCACCGAAGATCAAAGACTTTCCACCCGAAGACGAAGACATCCACATCGAAGAACTCACCGAAAAGGACGCCCAAGAAATCTCCAAACTCCTAGCCCTTGTGTGGCCCCAGGCTGACCATATTCCACGCGCTTGGCGACAAAAACGTGTTCTCACCCCAGATCAGGTCATCAGTGAGATGAAAAAGGGATTCCACTACTTTGGAGCCCGATTCGACAATCACCTCGCCGGCTTTTACAAAACCCTACTTACCCCTGAAGGGTTACTCGGTGAACATCAAACAGTTCATCCTGATTACCGTCATCGTGGCCTCGTCCGTGCCATGTATCGTCAATTTGTCAGATATGCCGAGCAAATAGGCGCTTCGGCGAATCTCTGCAATATCCTCGTGGAACATGAAACCATGCGAACCCTTGTCGAAAGCTTTGGTTTCAATCCCCACGGAAATCCCTACGAACAAGCACCCGGAATGCTCGTACAACTCTATAAACGCCCAATAACCCTTCCAGCCTAATTCAAAGGCAGGCACCTTCTCCCCCTCCATTCCCATTTGGAAGAGTGGTGAAGGGCGGTTGTTAGCCGCCCTTCGTTTTGGTTCACATTGTGGGATTCTTCCTAGTCATAGCGGACGCGTGGATCAAGGAAGCCGTAGAGCATATCAGCAATAAAGTTCGCAATAATGACGGTGAGGGCCATGATGTAGAAGAGGGCCTGTAATACGGGGTAGTTATGGGACAGGACGGAATCGAAAATCAGCCGCCCGATGCCATACCAATTGAACACCGTCTCGGTTAATGTGGCTCCAGTAATGAGAAATCCGAAGGTTAGCGCAATCATGGTCACTAAGGGGAGAATAGCGTTTCGTAACGCATGTTTGTAAAGCACAGAGCGTTCATCGACGCCCTTAGCCCGCGCAGTGACGATATAATCTTCAGTCAAGACATCAATCAAACTATTCCGCATCACCAGCATATACCCGCCATAGGAGACAAGGGCAAGCGTCAACGCTGGCAAGACTAAATGCCAGGCGACATCCAACGCATACGCTAGCGGATCCGTTGGTGCTGGAACAGAGATGGTGCCACTCATCGGGAAGAGTGGGATATAGAATCCGAACATAAGGATGAACATCATGCCTAGCCAGAAGGTAGGAATCGAATAGAAGGTTAAAGCCCCCACAACTAACCCCATATCAGTCTTCCCGCCACGTTTAGCAGCAGCCGTAATGCCCGTTATGATACCGATGATAATCGTCACGATGGCAGCAGTTCCCATGAGGAGTAGCGTGTTTGGTAATCGCGCAGCGATGGACATAATGACCGGTCGAAAACCCTCCGTAAACGACAGACCAAAATTAAAATTTATCATGTTGATAAAATATTGGACAAACTGCACATACAGTGGTTGATCTAATCCCCAGAGGGTACGAATCGCAGCAGCCATATCCTGTTGTCCCGCGATTTGCCCGCTAATGAGGATTGCTACGGGATCCCCTGGCATTAGGCGAAAGATGAAGAAGTTGAAGGCAATCGCTCCGAGAATCAAAAAGATGCTGTTGAATACGCGTCGCACGACAAATTCTCGTAGACCCATTTATGCTGCACCTCTTATTAGCAGTTTCAAATAATCTGGATTCAAGTAATGAAACTAAACAAGTATAGCGGCGTGGCGCAACATTATCCTACGGCTTAGAACGCGCTGTTCAATAGTTTAGAACGGAACTTTGTCATTCTGGTTTCTGGCTGACTAGCATGGAATGTAATTGTTTAGATTATAATAATAAGAAACGATAAAGGTTTTATAAGTCTTTAAATAAATGATTAACGCGTGTCTCGTCAATTAGCCTTTGACGAAATTGTATAGGTTTGTATAAGAGGAAACCATTACACTTATATACTTCTTTACTTAAAAGATTAACACGGTTAAGATGATATCAAAAACTGAAGCACTCCAACACAACACCCGAAGGAGGATCATGACCAAGCTGTCAAAGGACAAAGCCTTCCTCCGTGAAATCGCCAAAGATCTTAACATCCCCACTTCTACTGCTGCTTATCACCTAAAACGACTCACACAGGTCGGTCTCATCAATGAACGCCGTGGGGTCTACCACGTTTGGTTTGACTTGACCGATAAGGGTCGACAACTCCTCAATAGCGAAGCTGCATAAACAAAAGTTGTAATGCCAAGGCGTGATCCTCCGCCTCACTATTTTTCTTTATATTCTTCTTCTTGAGACGAGGTTATTTCTTGATTTTTTTGGCATCCAAATTGCATGAGTCTTGTAGTTGGAGAATGGCTATTCGTGCTTCATGGGTAACAATTCTGTTAGGGTCCTTTTCTGCAACTTCCTGAAGGAGTGTACACGCACTAGGATCTCCTAGAAACCCGAATCCAACCACAGCTCCAGTGCGCAGCGTAGGGTGATTTGCTGTTAATTCCCGTTGGAGAAGATCGTAGACTCCATCACCCCCAAGATGACCCAAGGCACGCAGAATCTGATCTTTTACGTGAAGGGTTTCTTGATCGTAGCGTTTGAGTAATTCTGGCGTGGCGTGTGAATCACGAAGGAAAGCGATGGCACTAATGGTTTGGAATCGAACTGCTTCTTCTTCATCATCGAGGAGGGGAAGTAAGTAGTGGGTGTCGTCTTTGGTACCAATAAAGCCTAGGGCGATCGCTGCTTCAAGACGAATTTTGAAATCAGGATCATTGAGTGCTTTACGGATAGATGGAAGGGCGTTAGTGGCCTCTGGTCCTAGCCTACCTAAGGTTTTGATGATATGGCATCGTGTGGCAGAATCTTCAGCAGTAAGTTGTTGGATAAGTTCCTCAATTGATTCATTGTCTGTAGAGGTATTGGGTTCTGATGGAGGAGATGGTGACACCGTTAAGCCTCGGTCGCCCACTGACCAGAAAATATATGTGTCTTCCGATTCTGGCAGTGCATATCGGTGTTCAATATCTTTTCTTTTTCTTCTTTCTTTTCGGTTGTTTACGTTTCACCCTTTTACGTCGGGGAAGTTCTTCGGTGGGAATCCGTTCAGTTGGACTTGGGGGTAATCCTAAATCATCTTTCGGGCGAATCGCAATTTCACCAAAGAGTGCCCCGAGCTGTCCACCAACGCCGGTAATTACGCCACCGACGAGGCACACAAAGAGGGGTGGCGCTGGCAGAAGCGGTGTCAGGATAAACCATGCATTGGTGAATGCTGCAGGATTGAAAGCATACATCAATCCGAAGAGCGTTAGCCATCCTAGGAAACCACCCAAAAAACCGACGATTATAGCTTTGTAGGTGCGTTTTATTAGTAAACCTGCGAGTATCCCACCCACGATGATGGCAATTCCAATACCAGTAAACTGTATCATTATTACTAGGAGATAACAAACGAGTAATCCGATCAAGGGATGTTGGGTTTTCCCAAAGAATGCCCGAATTGTACCCTTATAGGATGTACCTGACATAATTTCTCACCTCGTTCTCATCACTCCGGTCTTAATACGAGAATGGATTCATATTGGGTCATTTCAACCAATGTAGCTGGGTAGGGTAAAGGATGGTATTCGCCAACCACCCATAACCTCAGTTGATCTAGATAGTGGTTACTATAAGGATTGGATCTTTGTCCACCAGGTAGTACTCCTAGGGAGTTGTCAAAATCGGAGAAATCGATGATTAGTCGGTAGCTTGCACCGAACTCGACGAGATAACCTGGGGCATAATTTACCGTGTATTCACTTCCTGCTATCGGGAATCGGGGAGCGTTTAGATAGGGAAAGCTGGATGACATGGGATGTTGTATCCAAAGAACATGAATTAGATTATATTCCCAGGTGATAACGTCGGGTCCTAAATTATTGGCTAAGAATTCTACCGTGGCTTCGAAACTGAGAAGGATGATATCATCTCGGGTTTGTGTTTCCGGTTCGAGTACATTATCGAACCATAGTTCATAGTTGATTTGGGTGAAGTTCTCTAGTACGGTTACAGAGGGGTAGGGGCCTTCGGGGGTGTCAGCGACGAAGTATTCATCAAAGAAGGTTTCATTCATATAGGTGAAGACGAAATTACTCCAAATTGTTGCTCCTATACTATCAGGACTTGTTACTCCATCCCAGGCTAAGAGCTCAGACGCTGCGGCGTGAATCGTGGGATCTTCTGATGCAGAAATTTCTGCTAGAACAACACTGGCGATTATGTCTTTGATGGCGAGTGCATCTAGTGATAGGATGTCTTGTTGGATGTTTTGCATTTCCATGATTGAGTGGCTTGTGGATGCGTTTAAGAGTTGGCTAATACGGTTGGCTCGGTGGGGTGGTGCAAAATTATATCCAAGATAGTAGGGGTAGGTTGCATTGACTAGGCGATTGTTTGCTGTTACTAGGAAGCCCGTGGAAGGATTGTAGCTTTGTGGAAGTTGGCTAAAGGGAATAAAACCCATCCACTCTTCGCTGCCTGATGATCCATTAAGTGGACTAGGACCTAAACCAAGTGCACGAATCGGTTGTGCAGCTGCGGCATGATAAGCGATATTACCACTCGTATCTGCATACAAGAAATTGAGGTTGGGGCATTCGATGTCTTCAAGCGCTAAGAGGAATGAGGTATAATCTGTAGCTTTGGCAAGATTGTAGAGGGCTTCAGCTGTTTTAGAACCATTGGCTCCAGTCCATTTCAGAGCAAATCTTCCAGTGGATTCTTCAAAGAGGGGTCCGTGAACTGTGTAGTTGAAGACTTTTTCAATAGGGGCGAATTGATTATCAACTCGAGCCCATATCGTTACGTTCCGTTGCTCGATTGTCCACCAACTCCCTTGCCACCAATATTGATCTGGTTGACTTGGATGCCAGGTATAATAATAGAAATCGGATACATCAGATAACATTCCGGTCCACCCCCAAGCAATATCCGCGTTATGTCCCTGATACACAAAGGGAATTCCGACATACGTGATGCCCTGCACGTTATGGGTGGGACCTATTAGGTGAACTTCATACCAAACCGGTGGTGTAGTAAGTGACAAATGAGGGTCACTACAAAGAAAAGGCGTACCAGTATCCGAGAGTGATCCGTTGATAACCCAACTATTACTACCCAGCAGTGCCGTACTTGATATAGGGCTTAGTTCTTGGAGTTTTTGGAGATCGGATGCAAGTTGATTAGCAACTTTAACTAGTTTGGTTGAGGGAGTGGATGGAGGAACAGTGAATTGGTCATTGTATTGGATTTCAGGAAAAAGATCGGTGAAGACACTTTGGAACCCATACGTATCAATGAGATTTGCCATTTGCAGGTCTTGGAATGCATTGCTTGCGGAAAGAATCCAGGCGAGATATCGTTCGATGCTCAACGTATCGGTGACATTCCACGGGGTCGGAAAGTAACCTAGGACCCGAATTTCAACAGGAATCTTGGTACCAATTGTAGCCATATAGTGGTTTAT
>JAEOTO010000039.1 GCA_016839805.1 Candidatus Hermodarchaeota archaeon | reverse complement strand
TCTCTTCTAACAGATTTACTGAAGCTTTGGCCACACCTTGATTTTGTACAAGTGCTTTTTCAATTGTTGCCACACAGGCTGCACAATGCATGCCTTCAATCCGCATAGAAAGTCGTTGCGTTTTCTGATCATTACCATTAGTTTCGTTCAAAACTCATCACCAGCTCCAACCTCATTAACTAATATTCTCCTGAAGCTGCGTTTTATACGCAGTCGCACAATGGTGGCAGCAAAAGGCCAATTTTTTACTATTGACCTCTTCGAAGTGTGCACCCTCATAGACTTTACAGCCACAACTTGCACACACTTGTAGGTTAGATTCAAAAACCGCAGCCGTGATTGAAGCAAATCTTGAGAAGAGAAGCTCTGCTCCCTTTCGACCTTTCTCGGTAAAACTAACCACTCGTCTTGGTCGTTTTCCTGTTGGATTGCTTTTCGATGAGACAAATCCATGTTCTTCCAAATATTCAAGAAATGGGTATAGAGTACCTGCACTTAAAGTACGACCAGTTCGGTTTCGATATTTTGTCATTAAACCATAGCCATGAGAAGGGCTTTCGTAAAGGAGTAATAAAATGTAAACCTTCGCAAAATCATCAAATGGAACGCCCAAGGAAGTCTTTTCTGAGAAAATTCCATTCTTACCTATCTCTTCTTTAATTTCATCTAATGATTCAGTGATTTTATCAGATTTAGTTTGATGAGGAAACGATCCCGCAATAAGTTTGGATTCAATATTCAGTATCTTTTCTCTTGATATTACCTGAAGAAATTGGATTGTTTTCGGAAGTTTCAAATCACATAGATCAATTTTCCAAAGATTTCTGTCAGCTAACTTTACACCTTCTCTGAAAGCCTGAATTAGAATCCAGTGTCTGCCATCTGTTATAACTCCGTATTTCACACCCTCGCTAGTGCAATATCTTGATAGTTTATTTAATTGTTCAAGCTGTGAGATATCGATTCCAAGCTTTTTAACCTCGATGATTAATTTTGGTTTACCATTAATAGTTAAAGTAATATCTGGAATGCCTTCGCTGGTAAGATAACCATGTTGCACTTCTGAAGGATCAAGTGTTTTCCAACCTAGAGTCTTTAAGATAGGAATTATAATTTGGGATTTCACGGCCTCTTCGCTATTTTCGTAGTATTGCATATTTGCTTGAACTGTTTCCCAAATTTTTGTTAGTTCTGTTGCGATTTTTGTTATATTTCTCACATCCCGAATTGGTATCATAATTTTATGTTAATGATAGAGAAGACAGTAATTCTTTTAAACATAACATATTGGATATATCTGAGTGGATAGTAACACCAGCGAGTTATATAAGTTATTTATGTATATTCAACCAACGAAATAGGAGACGGACGATATGGCAATTGATCCCATCTGTAAGATGAAAGTTGATGAAAAAACAGCGAAGTGGAAATCGATTTACAAAGGCAAGATGTATTATTTCTGTGCCCCTGGCTGTAAAGCTGAGTTTGACAAGAATCCAGAGAAATACGTGTCCTAGTAAACTGTCGCTTTTTCATATTAGAATTGGATATTACCTAATGCTCTTCTATTTGCAGTTCGATTCGAAATGCGGCTCCTTTGTTAGGTGGCGATTTGACAAGTTGTATAGAACCACCGTAGGCTTCAAGGACACGTTTGCAGAGATTGAGACCTAAACCACTCCCCGTAGTTGAGGTCCCCCTTTCAAAGAGTCTAGCTCGAAGTGTCTTCGGTACGCCTGAACCATTATCGATGATTTTAATGTTAACCCGATTTTGATCTTGAGCAACCGTGACATTGACTTTTGGTCGAGGACCTGCATGTTGAACCGCGTTGCGAAAGATATTGTCAAAGACCATCGGAAGCAATCGCCCACCAATAACTCGTAAATTCCTGGTTTTAGCTGGAGCTTTTATTGAGATCGTGAGTTCTTTGTGAGTTTTCATAGCTTGCTTAGCTACACGTTCTAAAAGGGCTACAATTTCTCGTTCTGCTTCTTTATCAGGACGCCCGAATACGTCTAGAAGTCGTACCATTCGTTCTGCAGCTGCACCTGTTGCCTCATTGAATTCTGCGAGTTCAGATTCTGGGGGAGTAATCATTTTCGCTACCTCAGCAGTGCTAAAAATGACTTGAAGGTCATTGCCGAGGTCATGTCGTAATAAAGAAGCATATAATTCAAGGTCACGATTTGTGTTTTGAAGTTCCATTTCTGCTAGTTTGCGGTCATGAATATTCCGAACCAAAGAATAAAGCGCTACTACTTTTCCTTCTCGCATAACCATGGTGCTGCTTACTTCTCCCCATATTCGAGACCCGTCTTTAGCGATAAAGGGGTATTCATGAGGTGGAACAACTTCCCCTGAGAATAAGCGTTTGGAGTTCTCTATCGCTCGGGGTAGGTATTCGGGAGCAATTAGATTTAATTTCGGATAGGATTTTCCTTTGAGTTCATCTGGATGGTAGCCAAGGTGTTTTTCAATGGAAGGAGAGACATCGACGATGTTGAGTTCTGAATCGATTTGAATAATGACGTCAGTGATGTTTTCAAAGAATAAACGGTAACGTTCTTCGCTATCCGCAAGGGCTTCTTGGGCATGTTTTCGATCGGTGATGTCTTCAATCGTTCCCTCATAATAGATTACTACCCCCTTCGAATTGCGAACTGCTCGGCTATTGAGCCGAACCCAAATAATTCGACCATCAAGTCGGCGAAATTGGGCTTCGAACCCCCGGACTACCCCTGCTTGGGTAATCAGTCGTTCCCATTCATGTCGTGCGTCGGGATCAACATAGAATGATGAGGCGTTCTTTTTGATGAGTGAGTCCTTATCAGGGTATCCGAGCATATTGACGAGAGCAGGATTCACGTCAAGAATTTCGCCCACTCCAGGTTTAGTTCTGAATACTCCTACAGGGACACTTTCAAATAGACTACGGTATTCGACTTCAGCTTCTTTGATTTTACTAATATCAGTTATTGTCGCCATCAAATGACTGGGATTCCCTTTTTCATCTGTTATTAATGAGGCTAGGATTTGGACATCGATGAGGGTTCCATCTGTTCGGAATCGAGAGTATTCACCACTATAATAGCCCTTTTCTTGAAGTTCCGTAAGAATTTGTGGAGCCAGCCCCTCATGGAACACTATGTTCATGGCACTTTGTCCGACAACGTTACCTTTGTCAGTGTAGCCGATGAGGTCAATGAAGGCTTGGTTCACATATGTTACGTTGCCTTTCAGGTCTGTGACCACTATACCACTGGGTGAACTAGCAATTACCTTTTCGTATGTCGGTTCAAGGGATGTAAAAGTAGGCTGTTTGGATGAACTCTTTGAGGGAACTTTCGATTTTTTGGGGGACATTATGATACACCTTTGGTAAAGTAGGTGTACGGAGAAATGACTAATTCCCCGGCCTCTTCTCAAATTCGTATCTAGAAGAGATGGATAAGTGTCTTTCGTTCAAATAGGATATTCTCTCGAGGAATTGCGAGAAGAGAGGAGGAGAATAACTGGTGATTATTGTGCTTAGTCTATAATCGCTTTAAGGTGCAGTTTATGTTGACCAAGTTTTCCGCCAAAATTGGCAGCGGTAACACGAACAAGTCCAGGAACTTTAGCTGCTGCATGTAACGCAGCACGCATACCATCTTGAACCGCGTTTTTGCTCATACCATTGAGTACAATTTCGAGAACACTGTTGACATTGGGTGGAACTAGCGAGTCAGGAATCTGTTCACGAAGAGTAGGGCAAAGCTTCACATTAGTAGAAGCCTTAAGGAAATCGTATTTCGAACCCACTTGACTTCCACTACGACATATGCCACCCGGAAAGGGGGCGACACATCCATCAACTTCATAGATTGCATTTACCGCTGCTTCTGTAGCCTTAAGCGTTGACTTCTGGGTCTTACCCATGAGGATAAGGTTCCCACCTCCAACACCCTTTTTGATTCCGAATTTCTCTTCAATGACGAATTCACCTTCGATGACAGGGATCCGCCATAACAGGAGTTTATCTCCAATCCGTTTACGGTCTTCAAATCCATCTCCGAAATACCGAAGTTGGTCTCCAACATCCACCCATTCTTCAGCATTATCTAAAGCATTGAACACAGCTGAGGTGGGACAGGTCAAGATACATTGCCCTGTACGCTTACGCAGCTGTTTTGCTAGATCTTTGGATTTCAACGCAGCAAAGAGTAATGTTATACCCGGACGCTTATCGGGGGTTTCGGTTTTGGGAATGAATCTGTCAATCCCTGCTTCAACTTTGCATTCAATGATGGAGGTGGCAAACCCAGCCGCAGATTGCGCGCAGGTTTTAGCCCAACTCGCGGTTTCCGCCGTCATGAGAATACGAGCGACTTGCATATCAAAGGCTTCAGCGTAGGTATCTTCGATTTCTATTCCATTCAGTTCCATTGCTTAAACCTCGAACCAGAGTCGTAATGATTAATAATAACGTTACCGTACAACCTAAATCTGTTTATGCTAGTTCCACAATTTGCGAATATCCTATAAAAGCACATGAGCGACAATGGAGTTACCGTAAAATGACTGCTTCCAAAATCTTACTACGCCCCACCTTTGATTCTAGCGAGCGAATTCCCATAGATTTGAGTAACATCTCCCCAGATACACTGGCAGGAAAATCGCTTGAAAAATTATCCAAACTGAAAGTTTGGCACGGAAATCGACGCACCACCCTTGGAAAACTATTCGAAGTGACTGGTAAGAGTGATAAATCCGCTGAGAAAATAACGATTGAAGTATCAGGTAAAATCCACCAATGTCGCCACTTTGGGCAAGATATGACCACGGGAAAAATCGTGGTAAAAGGAGATGTAGGGATGCATCTAGGAGCACGCATGAAAGGGGGGACGATCGAAGTCAAAGGCAATGTCGACCACTGGTTAGGAGCAGAAATGTCTGGCGGAGCAATCCGTGTGAAAGGGAATGTGGGTGATAAAGCGGCTTCTGCTTACCTGGGAAGTAATTATGGCATGAACGGAGGGAGCCTTTACATTACAGGTAACGTTGGTCATGAACTGGGTATGGGGATGCGCCGAGGGGTTATTGTTGTTGATGGAGACACAGAATCGTTTACTGGAACACGGATGCTTGCGGGAACTATTATTGTCCGGGGTCAACTAGGTCCTCGTGCGGGTGCATCCATGCGTTATAAGGGCACGATCATCGCCCTTGGCAAGGCAGATTCTCTTATACCCACGCATCTGTTTAACGGTGAATATTCCGAAATGCTATTTCTGCGATTGCTCCTCGATGCAATTGAAAAAGAAATTCCAGGAGTCACATTCACTGAAAAGGAAAGGGTCGGTCCTTATCTTCGATTTACTGGCGATTTTGGTTCGGGGGGTCGAGGGGAATTACTCCTATTCAAGCCAAAAAATGGTCATATTCTGGGAGCTAGAAATAATGGTGAATGAATCTCAACCTAGTGTCAACAAACTAGCAATGCACAAGGTGGAGCGTCTTATCACTGAAAGTGATATGCTTCGTGTGAAGGTACACAAAACCAAAGGTAAAGCCACAATTATCGATTGCGGGATTGATGTTCCCGGAAGCCTTGAAGCGGGCCGCCTCGTCGCAGAAGTGTGTATGGGTGGACTAGGGACTGTTGCACTCGACACGAATATTGTGGGTGGCTCCACATTTCCAGTGGCACGAGTTACCAGTGATAATGCGCCCCTTGCATGTATTGGATCCCAAGCAGCCGGATGGAATGTTAAGGTTGAGGGATTCTTTGCCCTCGGCTCTGGTCCCGCTCGGGCACGAGCCCAAGTCGAGACAAAACTCTATGACAAGCTTAACTATAAAGACAAACACAAAGAAGCAATTCTGGTTTTAGAAACACGGACCCTACCTAATCCTGCTGTGTGTGAATACGTTGCTGAAGCTTGTAAAATCGAAGAAAAAGACCTCTATCTCCTCGTAGCACCAACAGCCAGTATTGTGGGCTCCGTACAGATTGCAGCTCGAATTGTAGAAACGGGGATTCACAAACTCAAAATTCTGGGTTATGATTTCCGAAAGGTCCTGAGTAGCATTGGTTTATGCCCCATTGTTCCCGTCGCACGTAAAGATATGTGGGCTATGGGAATTACTAATGACGCGATTTTAATGATGGGTGAAACCTTCCTGTTCATTCAATCAACAGAAGAAGACGGTTTAGCAGATCTTATCAAGCAAGTACCATCCTCAACGTCATCGGATTATGGGAAACCCTTTCACCAAATCTTCAAGGATGCAGAAGGCGACTTTTACAAGATTGATAAAATGCTCTTTGCTCCCGCCCATATCACCGTCAATGATTTGCGTACGGGACTATTCCATACAGCAGGGCAACTTGATCCCAAACTGTTCCTTGAAGCCTTGAAATCAACACTTAAGTGAGTTTAGTTCTCTTCGACAAAAGCCTAAAAACGGAAGAAGACATCGTTAGAGCAAGAATTCATTCAAGGAGGCTTTTTCGTGAAGAAAGGAATTGCACCAAATGAAGTGGCTGAACTTTTTTACAAATACTTAGTTGAACAGGATAAAGAAAAATGGTTGTTGACCTTCCGTAAATATCACCAAGATCAAGCAGAACGTTATGGGTCTTCTCCAGACCTATATTGGCGAGCAGGACAGAAAATGCAACGAGATTATGGTTATACTTACAAACGTGTACCTGAAAAAGACACACAACTTGATGAAAACCGGTGGAAATTCTTTTTTCAGCGGTATAAACCTGATGGCTCAAAAAGTGCGAGTCCTGCACCGATTACCATAATCAGAGATGAGGATTTAGATGGCGAGTGGCGTGTCGATGTAGCTACTGTTTAAGATGTCAATATCAGGACTAGGGGATTCGTTTTGTCGTCCGAGTTCGTGATCTTTGGTCTTTTACTTACCGGCATTATCGTGCTGGTTGCATGGGCTAGTGAGATTCTAAGCCGTATCACTCGGATTCCTAATATTGTCTTCTATCTCTTGTTTGCAATTTTCATCGGTCCAGTAGGGGTAGGTTTCTTACATCCGGGTATCCTCATCCCGAACATTGATCTTCTTGATTTGGTTATTGCCATGGCGTTGGCCTTAATTGTGTTTGAAGGGGGATACAGTTTCAATCGGTGTTTTAAGATTATTACAGACAAACAGACCGGTCATCACCGGAAAGATTGTAAACCCTTACCATTTCGACGCTTATTTCCTAAAATTTTGAGGTTAGTCATGATTACTGGATTAATTACAGCCGGATTTATGATGTTCCTTTTCGTTGTATTAGCAGGATTTCCTTTAGAGCTGGCAATTCTTGGTGGCATTTTATGTGCAATTACCGGTCCAACAGTCATTAACCCAATCCTTCGCGATTTACAGGTTGAGGAGGAAGTAGCAGAAACCATGCAGGGCGAGGGAGAGTTTAACGATGGGATTTTTGCAGTTGTAGCGGCAGCGATTTTTAGCGGAATTATTTTGGAACTATCTGGATTAGGCGCAGTAATTCTGATTCCCTTACAGATTCTGATTGCGATCAGCTTGGGTTTCTTAGCTGGGTCGGGGATTGGTTTACTTGGCATCGGTTTCACAAAATATATCGAACCCAAAATTATGAAACACTATGGGACACGACTAAACCCGAGTATCTGGACCGCCATAGAACAGATGGGTTTACTGTGCATTGCCTTCATAGCATATGGTCTTGGCAGCCTAATTGGGTTAGAAGCGGCAATAATTTCCACTCTCACCGCAGGAATCCTTTTAGGTCAGCGTCATCGCTTCCAGAACAATAGCTCTCAGCTAGCTCTGGAAAAAGAAGAGGCAGAAATAATAGAGGCAGAAATCCATTCATTTCAATTACCTCTTACGAACATAGCAATCGCTACTATTTTCATTCTTGCCCTCGCTTTTGTTGATCTTGGTTTAATCCTGCATGTGATTAATCTTCATGTGATACTTGTGGCAGTTATTCTTGTGATAGCCCTCATTTTAATCATACGTCCCTTTGGTGTCTTCATTGCGACAATCCGTAGCGGATTTTCCGTGCGTGAACGAGCTTTCATGAGTTTTTTTGCTCCACGAGGTGTGATAATTGCAGCTCTTGGCTTTACTTTTGCGCTAGAATTCATATTAGAAGGATATTACATTGCTTGGGGAGAATTGTTGCTCTTCTACATTTTCATCATAATCTTTGTCAGTGTCTTAGTTCAGGGTGGTTTAGCTCCAATTCTAGCTAAGCGGATGCGTGTAGAAAAATCTGAAAATGGAAAATAATGACACAAGAGCTTAGTAATTCCTCTAATCAAGAGGATAGCAAGTACAGTACAATTATGTGCCTTAAATTATAACTCACAAAGCATACATATAGAAAGAGAATTGTAGATTGGTGTAAGAATGGCTTTGGATTTCGCTCTTCTAATTGTTATTTTTGCAGCAATAGTGGTTAGTGCAACTTTTCTTTCACACATTTTTTCCGAACTCACACGATTACCTCGCTTGATTTTCTATATTATTGTCGGTTTGATTATTGGCCCTTTATTCCTAAACTTGTTGAATCCTGATATTCTCCAAATCAATCAGGGGCAATTTCTTGAAGCAGTTGTAGCTGTTGCGGTCGCAGTGATTGTCTTTGAGGGTGGTTACAGTTTCAACCGCTGCCTCCCACACGAACAGGCGTGCTCTCCTATAGAATTCCGTCGACTCATCGGGAATGTCCTCCGTTTATCACTTATCGGCGGATTAATCACGGCGGTGCTCATGACTCTCGTCTTTTTGTTCATTGCCGTAATCATTCCACCCTTTGCTTTTTTGATGGGAGTCTTAACCATGATTACCGGACCAACAGTCATCAACCCCGTTGTTCGTCGATTGGGAATTAAAGAAGACGTCGCATTCACCCTGGAAGGAGAGGGGTTAATTAATGACGCAATAGGGGTGATTCTAGCCTCAGCGATATTTACTGCAATTTTAGCTTCTTTGTCTGGCGTGCCCATTGCCTTGCCCGTTGTCGTGTCTATTAACCTCTTTATTGGAATCCTGGCCGGATTGGTAGTAGGAGGGATTGGCGTTTTTCTTTCCCAATGGGTCGGTCCACGATTCATTTCTCATTACAAAGACCAAATTGACACCCACAGTCTTGCTCATCTCTCTCGCATTGGTATGCTAATCGCAGCATTTGCTGCCTTTGCTCTTGCTGAAACTTTTGCTCACCATGCTGGAATCGTTGCGGCGTTGATTGCTGGTATCATGTTGGGGAATCGGGATAAATTTGGGATTGGACCTGAAATGGACTGGGAAGACTACGAATCCTATGACATGAAGCAGCACATCGAAGAGGGAGTCCATACTTTTCAGTCGGATCTTGTTCAGTTAGCCATCGCCACGGTCTTTCTCCTACTAACCGCTTTCATTACTTGGGAGCTGCTTTATGTGACGCTTTTCACTCCATTCTTCCTGGCAGGGTTGGTTGTTGTGGGATTACTTATTCTGGTCATTCGTCCTTTGGCTGTGTTAGTGTCAACCGCCAGGACGGAGTTTACATTTCGTGAACGTATATTCATGAGTTTCTTTGGTCCGCGGGGAATCGTCATCGCTGCTACAGGAGTCTTCTTTTCTCTGACACTGGCATTAAACTACGGCTTTGTGTACCCCCAGCTTGCCGGTTACATTTTTCTCATCGTTTTAATGACTGTGGTTATCCAATCAGCGATAGCCCCCATATTGGCTAAGACTTGTGAAGTTTGCACAGTGGAATATGATAAACAAGAACAGTAATGAGTTTGCTCTACTCAAAGCACCCGATTCCTGTTATAATAGAAGAGTTACCAAATGGAAAATCTTTACAATCAAGCTCGGGTAGGATACATTATGGGAGTAAAAAACTCGGTAAGAACTGTCCTCATCGAGAAATTAGCCCTCCCATTCATGAACCGTTTTCTGAAATTTGA
The DNA here is from genome assembly GCA_016839805.1 of Candidatus Hermodarchaeota archaeon. Taxonomy (GTDB): domain Archaea; phylum Asgardarchaeota; class Hermodarchaeia; order Hermodarchaeales; family Hermodarchaeaceae; genus Hermodarchaeum. The sequence goes on along the minus strand of JAEOTO010000039.1, from coordinate 5,634 downwards.
AAAAGATGTTGCAAGATGGCCTGAGGCGATTCTTTCTGGACCTAAATCCCCAGCGCGATTCAATATTCCTCAGGAAGCCTTGAAACGAGCTCAACGGGGAGAAGGGTTCATGAAACGAGGATATCCTGTAAACTTCATGTTATCAATTATGCGTAATATGCGCAAATCTGTCCGCTCTTTAGTAAAGAATCCTCAGCCATCTCGAAAAACGGCTCCATCAGAATTTTTTGAAGATCTCATTGATTATGCAAAGTCGTTAGGTGTCTCTCACGTGGGATTTGCCAAACTTTCCTCTAAACACGTCTTTCAAGAGATGGCAGTGCTTTATGGGAATGCCATCATTCTGGCGATGGAAATGGATAAGGAACGAATGGATAAAGCACCCAGTTTTGAGACCATGACAATGATTATGGATACCTATGATAGACTAGGAATTGCGTCGAATAAAATCGCAGAATTTCTACGGGAGCATGGATTTGGAGCCCATGCGGGTCATCCTTTAGGTGGTATGGCTTTGTATCCACCACTAGGGCAGATGTCGGGAATCGGGTTTCATGGGCGACACGGTCTCATTATTACGCCTGAATTTGGTCCAAGAAATCGCTTAACTGCAGTCTTTACGAGTATTGAAAACTTACCCTATCAAGAGGGGAATGAGCATGAATGGATTCGAGAATTTTGTGAGTCATGTAAGATATGCGTGAAAATGTGCCCTCCAAAGGCGATTCTAAGAACGCCAATTCCGCATAAGGATGGTAAGATCACATATGTTGATCGAACCAAATGCTTCCCGTATTTCGCAGATTTTTATGGTTGTTCAGTTTGCATCCGAGTCTGCCCATTTAGTGGGGGAAACTACTCAAAGATCAAAAAACACTTCATTTCTTGAAGTCCGTTACAATACAGCTTATTCGTCGATTTTAAATCCGAAGGAGACAGGTTAGTCCACCATAACTTAACATCACTTATCAGATGCCCTCTCTTGGTTTAAAGGACTGGGCTTCTAATTACAAGATGGCGGTGCGGATGTGAGGCAACTCAGGAGCAAAGGCTCAACAAAACGAGTTAAGCTCGTGAAGAAAGTCCGCAAAGTCGCACCCTATCTAGCCCCTGTGGTGGATGGCGTCGAAGCCGCCCAGGACCTAGATGTAACCATGCAGACACTGTCACCTTCCTCCAGCCAGACCCGATGTCTTGTCTGCAAGGGTGGCAAGATGCTCTGCGGGAAATCTTCCTGCCCCCTCCTGCACCGGCTTTACTCTTTTTTGAAAGTCAAACCCCTCCTCGATAGAACGGATCTTGAGGGATCATCACCGCCAGGGGTCTTCGTTGGACGCTTTGGATGGCCCAAAGTCTACGCTGGCCCCTTGGTCCCACCCGTGATAGGGGACACTTCCATTTATGATTCACCTGAAGATTGGATGTATTTGGACCTGAACCAAATTTTGGAGTATCGCTATTCCCTTGTACGCGGTATGCACCGAGTCAGTGTACATGAACCCGAACAATCTGGTCGCATAATCGATGATACAAGGGACATGACACTTTCCTCAGGTCCTGTAGAAACTGAGGTTCTATTCAAGAAGCGTCCCAGACGCCCCCTCCGACTTGACTCAGAAGTCCAACCTATGGGCCCTTCAGCCATGTTAGACAAATTCGTTTTAGGAACCATGAAGGGGCATAAACGACTTGAACGAGCGTATGAGGACCGAGATCTAAAAGCGGCTCCAGCAGTTGTCGACCTGTACAACAATGATGTAAACCTCACCAAGATTACTCGAGCATTTAGTATGGGTTCCTTCGGTATTGGAGGGAATCGGCGAATGGTTCCTACTCGGTGGAGTATTACTGCAGTCGACAGTACTGTTGGACGTCACTTTCGTGCCCAAGTCAAAGAACATTCTTTCATTAACGAATACCGAGTTTATGAACATAACTTCCTTGGAGACCACTTCAAAATTCTCATGAGCCCTGAAGCGTGGAGTTATGAACTTGTGGAAGCCTGGTTCCCCGGAACTTCTTGGAATCCGTCTGGAAGGCACGTTGGTATCTGTAGTGACTGGGAACCCCATAAAGGTCGAACAACCTATGCATCCATTGGTGGATGCTATTATGCTGTCCGAGCTATGACGACAGAGCACCTCGCTAAAGAACGCCGCCAAGCCTCCGTCGTTGTCCTTCGTGAATCTCGACCCAGCCACCTCATGCCGCTTGGTGTGTGGAAGTGTCGTGAGATTGTCCGTGAAGCTCTACGTCAACCATATTTGCGGTTTGATACTCGGGAAGAGGCAATTCGGTATATGATGTCGGGGTTCCGGATTAATTTGCAGTCCTGGATAGATGGAGGAAGTCTATTGGCCCGTCAACTCTATCAGCGCCGGTTAACTGATTTTGTGGCATGATTGTTGATACAAACTGTTATTAGCCAACACAACCTCGAATTTCGTGTGAAGTTTCAAGCGTGGTTGTTCATCAAAACAAGTCGACCCTTAGGATGGTTTATTGGTCCACTCGTTTTTCTATTGGGTCTAACGGCGTTCGGAATGCTAATAACACCCTTTGCTGTTTTTCAATTGATTTTGCTCTCGGTTCCTTACTGTATCTTGCTGTATGGTACAAATGACATGTATGACTATGAAGCGGATAAACTAAATCCGCGAAAATCAGTTCCCGATGCTGTTGAGATGGAAACAGAATTTTTTCCCTTTGTAAGGAAAGTGTCCATTGTTGTCACAATTTTGTTAATTACAAGTGCTGTAATAACCTTGAATCCTACCAACATCTTTACAATCGGTTTGTTGTTATTCTTCTCCTACTTCTATTCTGCACCACCGTTGCGGTTTAAGGAGCGTCCGCCATTGGATTCGGTGTCCAATGGAATCCTCTACTTTTATGCTCCGGTTTTGCTTGGAGCGAGTTATGGTGCAACGCTTGTGGATATTCCAGTTCAGGCTTATTTTATCACCGCTTGTGTGATGGGTATTCATTCATTTAGTACAATTATGGATTATACTGCTGATAAGCAGGTGGGGGATCGAACATTTGCAGTTGTGTTTGGAAAACGAATGGCATCTTTATTCACTGTAACGGTCTTCACGATTGCGTACTTCTTTTCGGGTTTTCAGGGCATGATTGTCGGTTATTTTCTCGTCTTTTGTGCTGTGTTAGCTGGTATAATCATAGCGAGGCCATCGGAGAAACTAGCAAAGTATTTCTTCTACTCGATAGGTGTTGGATTTGGTGTTGTAGCAGTGTTAGAAGTGCTGAGGTATCTGGCATTCTTCTACTGAAGACCAAGCTATTGGTAAATTTTAATTTTTTAGAAATGAATATAGTGATGGTTTAGGTGAGAAGGAGAAAGTTAGCCACCCGGTCCGCCATGCCATGGAACGTCTTTCCAGGTGAGGTCCCAGAGGTCTTCTTCAGTGAGAGTTTCTTTTTCAATGACCAGTTCGTAAAGGCGTTTGAGGAGATTGTGGTGTCGCTTCTCATCATCGAGGATATATTCTAAAACTTGCTTTGAGCCAGGATCCTCAGTTTTGGGAATCAGTTCTTGATAAGTCTTGATAGCATGAGCCTCTAAGTTGATGTGTTCTTTGATATTATATCCAAGTTGATCCCGTTTCTTCTCATCAATAAAGGGTGTTTTAGATTCCAGACGGGCAAGGATAGCGTTAATGAGGAGTGCATGTTTATTTGAGTCGATAGCTATAGCTTGAATTAGATACCGGACGAGTTCATTTTTAGTATTTTTCACGCTAGCCTTCGCTTTTCTGACAATTTTTTCTTCCAATGCAATTTGTTCCTTGAGAAACGTTTTAAGTTGTTCTTTCTCCATGCGCATATCACCGTCGCCCCCTTCTGATTTGCTACCTTTTCTGTGTTGTTATTTTTTCAACTTCGCTATGGGTCACTTATCCGAGAGGGTTAAGAGCCTTTATTATACAAGCCCAAAAGGTTAGTGTGAAAGATATTGCCATCAAAACTCCGAGTCACCGAGGTTTCAGCAAAAAGTATTCTAAATCCTAGCCGAATCAGTGGCGTGACCTATGCCATCAACCCCTATGTGGGATGCCAACATGCATGCGCCTATTGTTTACATCCCTCATCACGGATTCTAACAAACAAAGGATTCACTGAAATTCAAAACATTGATGAGATGGAAAATCTACCACTAGTTGTCACTCATAAAGGACAATTGCAATCAGCCGAGTATGCCTTCAAACACTTTTATGAGGGCCAACTTCGTCGAATTAATTTGAGATATTTTAGAGATTTTTGTATAACTCTTAACCATCGTATTCTAGCGATCAAACGAAAAGACCTGATTTGCAAAATGGATGGTTTCTCAATTTGTTACCCAAATAGGAAAGATAAGGGGACAAATCTAACTCGACGGTGTAATCTATGCAAAAATAAACGGGAGATAAAGCCCCAACTAATCGAAGCAGGAGAGCTGGAAATTGGAGATTTCGTGATCATCCCGATTCCTAGAGATTCCATCGATATCAAAGAAATTCAAGTGAAAGAGATTCTAGAAGAAAGTAGATTTTCTACTCTCTTAGAAATCGACGAGAATGGTAATATCAGATTTAGAAGCGGGAAGATAAGCATTCCAAATGTCATCGATTTGAGCATTGATTTCATGCGTCTTGTTGGTTATTATATCGCAGAAGGTTGTGTTATTTCACAACCGGATAGGCCTAATTCAGCAGAGTTAGTCTTTACATTTCATGAGGATGAAATAGCGTTCATTAATGACGTATTTGAGTTGATAAAGCACCATTTTAATCTTGAGCCAAAAATTCGTGCAGGGTCACCAAATACCACTCGAGTTGAAGTTGGCTCAACAATTTTAGCACGTTTTTTTGAGACACTATTCGGTGAAAGATCAGAAAATATGAAAGTTCCAAGTTGGTTTCTTTTTCTTCCTGTAGATAAACAAAGAGAATTTCTGAAAGGTCTATTCCGGGGGGATGGAAATGCTACCGATAAAAAAGCCCGTCCAACGAATTACGTTACAACCTCATCAAATATTCGAGATGCGGTACAACTGATTTTATTACGACTCTCCATCCCTAGCGGATTCTCAATTTCAAAAAAAGGTAGATTGAGAAAGAATACCGCTTACACAATTTTTCCTGCTGGGACATTTCGACAAGAGTTTGTTGATATTTTTGGATTAAATAGGACTGTAAATGAAGGACATAACATATACGTGGGACTAACTCAAGACTTTGCTTTCGTCCCCATAAAAGACATTCTTGATGAAAAGTATAGGGGCTTTGTCTATAACTTGCAGGTAGATGAAGATAAAACCTATGTAGTAAATTATGCAGCAGTGTCCAATTGTTATGCTCGTTTCATGTCGCGTTATACTGGGCATCAGGGTGAGGAATGGGGGAGTTTTGTAGATGTTAAAGTAAATGCTCCACGGGTTTTGCAACAGCAATTAAGGCGCAAGAAAAAACTGTCAAAGGATCCTGTGCTTTTTTCCAGCGTGACTGATGCCTACCAACCGATAGAACGTCGATTTGAAGTAACGCGTCATTGCTTGAAATTATTAACGCGTCAACATTTCCCAATTTCCATTTTAACGAAATCTGATTTAGTCTTACGTGATGTGGATATTTT
>JAEOTO010000038.1 GCA_016839805.1 Candidatus Hermodarchaeota archaeon | reverse complement strand
GCAGGCCTATATGCTGCAAGAATGGGATTGAACGCTGTGATACTTGAATCTGGCATTTGTGGAGGTCGAATGATGAACGCCTGGCAGATTGAAAATTACCCCGGTTTCGAGAACATCAGTGGTGGAGATCTCACTGCTAAAATGAAAACTCAAGCAGAAAAAGCCGGTGTGGAAATTCAGGAACTAACTACTGTAGAAAAATTCCAATTCTCAGACAAGATGAAAGTCGTCATCACTGCAGACGGGGACGAGTACCATGCCCCTGCGATTATCTTAGCCATGGGAGCTTGCGATGCAGAGCTAGGAGTTCCAGGAGAAGCCGAGTATCATGGCCGAGGAATTAGTTATTGTGCAACATGTGATGGCCCCCTATTTCGGGGAAGAACGGTGGCAGTAATTGGAGGCGGAAATACTGCGGCGATGGATGCTCTTTTCTTAGCCAATATCACAGAAAAGGTGTATTTGGTTCATCGCCGGGATAAACTCCGAGCCGAACAAGCCTACGCAGATCGATTGATGGCTTTATCAAATGTTGAGATTCTATGGGACACAATCCTGTTAGAAGTATTAGGAGAAAAAGGGATAACAGGAGTAAAATTACAAAACAAAAAGACCAAGCGAGAATGGATTCAGAAGGTCGATGGCGTCTTTATTGCCGTAGGGTGTCAACCCAATAGCTCATTTTGTGAACCTGCAGGCATCGAGCTAGACGATAAGGGAAATATCATTGTAGACCGACATCAACAAACCAATGTTCCCGGTGTGTACGCCGCTGGAGACATTACAGGTGAACCCCGTCAAATCGTCCGAGCTTGTGGGGACGCTGTGAAGGCTGTGACCCACTGGTTGACAACGAGACCCATTGAGTAAAGGTGCACAGAACCACAAGGTTTTAAGGTATATCATGCGGTGAACGTCCTTACACCCGAATCTGGAGGAACATTGCTTGCGAAGGTTCACTAGCACCCTGATCCTTGGACTTTTTCTTTTGGTAATGGCGAGTCCATTCACAGCTATGGCCGTACCAACCCGTCAAGACGTCGTAATCACCTTCTCAGTCACTTGCATCGATGGCTCAGGTGGAGCAGTCCTACATTCTGGGGCAACCGTTCCCACTCTATCGAATACTTTTGACATTGCAAACGTCCTGAACACCCTTAACGCATGGATTACAGCTGATCTCCTGCTTCCTGATCGTGTTCTTATTGAAAATCTCACAACATGGATTAAAGACCTGCAAGCAACCTCTCCAAGTACAGACCCAAGTTATGGTGGATTTCTACCTAACCCGGATGCTCTTAATGCCACAATATCAGCCAGTTATTCTGCATTTCACACTCTTGATCTGCTGAATACGACTTCTGTTATCAACAATGAAACTCTTGTTGATTTCGTTGTCAATCTCCAACGAACCAATGTCACCGAATACCCTCATACGTTAGGTGGTTTTGCGGATAAGGCAACTAATAATGCTACAGTTGCTGCGACATATTTTGCAATTCAAACTCTTGCTAGCCTGGGTGAATTATCCCAGATTAACCAATCACTTGCCATAGCCTGGCTTAATTCCAGTCAGATGCTTACAACTCCCACTTCACCCAGTTATGGTGGATTCACAAATGGATATGGTGGTGTTACAGCTGATTTACAAACAACATTCATGGCCCTTCGGAGCCTTGAGATTCTTGGTCAACTTAGCATCATCGATCAAACCGCCGCAAGAGACTACATTCTTCCGCACTATCGAACAGATACAAATTACCCACAATTTTACGGTGGGTTTAGCCTAACTCCGGACGATCCAGTTGCCACTCAATTAGCCACCTTCTATGCAGTTGCAGGGTTGCAAATTCTTAACGCTGATTCACAGCTCTCCACCGCAGACATCACGACATGGATTCTGAATACCCAAACAGCTGATGGCGGCTTCGCGGACATAACGGGCCCCTCAGGGTTTGCTCCCCAAACAAATTTCGCAATTTCGACACTTGACCTTCTCGATCAATTACAAGTCCTGTTGGAACCCTTTGGTCTCGAACCTTACATATTTCCCTGGTGGATTGTTGCTGCCGTCATCATCATCGTTGTAGTCATCCTCTTCGTAATTTGTGCTCGTCGAGCAGAGTGGTTCTAAATCCAACGAAAAACCCTACTGGCTTCCCTGAAAGCTGGCAGGAAGGTTTTTTAGTCGTATATGGTTGAGTGCTCCTGAGGCGTAACAAGTGAGTGCTTGGTCTATACTAACAGCAATTCGTGAGGACCCTGAAATACTCCGGGTATCTCAACAACGTCGTGGACTGGATATTGATATTGTTGAAGAAGCGGTTCGCCTAGATACTGAATGGCGAAAAACCCGGACAGACCTTGCTGAGTTACAACGGCAACGTAACCAAGTTGCACAACAAATTGGGAAAACTAAAGACAAGGAGAAAAAAGACCAACTAATCCAGCAATCAAAACAACTATCCGAGAAGGTGTCTGTCGGAGAACAACGACTCGTGGGATTAGAAAAGACTCGACTAGATGCGTTACGCACAATTGCTAATATCGTGCATGAATCGGTACCAGAGGGGATCGATGAGACGGAAGCACGTCCAGAAAAATACGTTGGCAAACCACGCATCTGGAAAGACCATCTTGACCAATTTCTTGAATCCGCTCAAGAAAAGAAAGTTGACTATGAACTCGTCGATGAACAGCCCAAAAGTCACTACGACATCTCTGAAGAGAGTGGTTTGATTGATACGGCTCGTGCAGCCAAGGTCGCAGGATCTCGATTTTATTACCTAATAGATGATATTGTCTGGCTAGACCTCGGGCTAGCCTTGTACGCCTTAGATAACATTACGAAACACGGATTCAAACCCCTAATCCCACCAAATATGCTCAATCATGCAGCCTACAGTGGTGTCACCGACATCACCGCATTTGAGGACTCTCTCTACAAGCTCGAAAACCAAGATCTGTATCTCATTGCTACCTCTGAACACCCCATTGCAGCTCAACACATGAATGAAGTTCTCGAAATTAAGGAGCTCCCATTGCGGTATGCAGGCTACAGTCCCTGTTACCGCAAAGAGGCAGGAGCTCATGGAAAAGACACTAAAGGTATTTTTCGCGTGCACCAATTTTCCAAAGTCGAAATGTTTGTCTTCTGTCATCCCGATGAATCCTGGGATTGGATTGAGAAGATGATCGCTATCGAAGAAGCCATCTGGACACCCCTCAATATCCCCTTCCGCATCGTGACATTACCAAGCGGTGACTTCAGCCGAGTTGCATCCAAAACCTATGATCTCGAACTCTGGATGCCATCTCAAGGGAGGTACCGAGAATTCGTATCCTGCAGCAATTGCACTGACTACCAGTCCTACCGTTTGAATATTCGTTTCGCTGAAAAACGGGGGCACCCCACCAAAGGATTTGTCCACACCCTAAACTCCACAGTGATTGCCACAACGCGATCCATAACCACGATTCTCGAAAATAACGTACAACCCGATGGTCGAATACTCATACCAAAACCGCTCCTCCCCTATCTGAAGCCCATCGAATCAGCTCCAGACAAATATATCACCCCTATGCACATGAAGAAAAAATAGTGAATTCGAGAAATTGGAATCGGCGTTTACCTTATATGCTACTCTCTTACAGCATTAATGACCGCTAAAAATATTGATATCTCCTCCCAGTGCCAGAAAACAATTATTAACACATAGAGATATGTTACACTGTTCGTTGGGGTTGGTGACCTGCGTGCCGAGAGTATTAGTGATGCTCCGTGTCGTCGATACTGGTGAATTAGTTCAGATTACAGATGGTGCTCCAGCGAAGACTCACATGAATGCCGATGAGGTTCTCATCATCATTGATGACGATTCACGACTAATCTGGATCTGGAAAGGTACAGAGGCACCTGTACGACGCAAATTCATCGCAGCTCGTCGAGCCTCCGGAATACGCGATCAGCGTGGTCTCGTATACAAGATAATTTCAGAAGATGAAGGTCAAGAAGATTCTACCTTCCTTGAAGCCATGGGTCAACCGCTCTCGAGTACACCTGATGAAGGTGTAACTCAAGCTGTCGAAAAACCACCAGCTCCACCCCCCCGACCTGTTTCAGAACCTTCACTACCTTCACCAGCCCAAGAGCCAACTCCAAGTGATTACACTCAAGCTGTAGTTACAGCAACAAGAAAACCTGAACGACAACCTGTCAGCGTTCCTCATCCTGCATCAGATATAATCGAACAAGTAGAACAACTCGAACCAGTCCCTGGTTTCCGACGAGAATTTGTCCTAATAGGATTTGATGCCTTTGGGATAACAGAAGAAACGACCAGCGTTTTAGGAAAAACGACAATTACACGAAAACTTCAGCGAATCGACTCACTTCCAGAAGGCACAATTTTTGCTCAAGGTTATACACCACGAGTAGTAATTAAAGAAGGGCAAGTTTTAGCAATCGAATTTCTGAAACATTTAGAGGAAGAAGAATATGTTCATGAGAAGCCCTCCGTGAAAGAAGACATGGCGCGCCAAATTACTGATTTAATCGAGGCTTCCAGGAGTGAAAAGGGTCGACAAAAATCTTAGATGTTCACCTAGATAAAGCTAGATAATAAAGATAACAGGAAAATGGTGAGGGGACACGATGCAGCAATTTGCAATGAGCGAAGAAGAAGCCAAACAATTAGCTATGTATCTACGGGAAATCACCCTGTACACTGAATTGGAAACCTTAGCTGTAGTTACGAAAGCCGGTCGACGTGTGGCGTTTAGCTCAACAAAGGGCGTAGACATTGATCCAGATCTCTTATCAGCGATTTCCGCTGTGCTGCTCCAGACTGGAATTGAAGCAGTTAGCAAATTAGCTTTTGAGCCCTTATTCGAACTAATAGTACGGGGAGAAAAGGGAATAATCGTTGTTACCGATGCGGGACCATTGGTGTTGATAGGTGCTGGGGTAAAAATCGAGTCATTGGGTCATGTTGTATCGGTTTTTCGTCATTTTGGGCGAGAAATTGCCCAACTTTTTGCTAAATAGTGAGCGTTTTATCGAGAACTACCCCTAGGTTGGGGGATGACTGTTTATCACTTCCTCACCATTTGTGATCATCTTAAACGTGTTCTCCGAACAGGCTGGCTCCTCCGTGGCATACCTCCTTCTATGGCGGAAAATGTTGCCGCACATTCGCACACCACTGCAATTACTGCCTATATTTTGGCGATCCAATCAAATCAACAAATCGATGTCAGTCGTTTATTGCTGATGGCCCTCATCCATGATCTCCCAGAGGTACAACTTGGTGATATTCCAATAAGTGCCCAAAAGACGGATCCGAAATTCCAGCAGGCAAAGGAAAACGCAGAGAAACAAGCTATGAAAAACATCCTCACCTTTCTACCCGAAGGAATAAGCAACCAGTTGACAGAAATCTGGAAGGAATACCTAAAGGGAGAAACCCTAGAGGCGCGGGTGGTTGAAGCTGCAGACCGATTGGCGACCGTACTTCATGCAGGCGAATTAGTAAAAAGCGGGTATCCAGCTGAACCCTTCATTACCTTTCTGGATCATGCCGAATCCACAATAGCTAGTTTGGGAATATCAAATACTGAGAAGATCATTAGTCAGCTACGCAAAGTGCTTGGTTCCTAAGATAATATGCCGAAAAAACAGTAAGAAGGAAAATTGATGGCTGGAAGAAATGTTTAAGATACGTATTAGCTGAGAAACGGCAGGAGGTTAATGACAATCACACCCAAATCAAAATCGACCTCAGAACACGGAATGAAACCCCTTCAACGGACACATTATTCCAATGAATTGACCCCAAAAATTCAAGGAAAACAAGTTATCATTACAGGATGGGTCCAACGCATCCGTCGATTAAGCAAAATCAGTTTCCTAATTATTCGAGACAGAGAGGGATTAACTCAATGTACGCTTCCTCACGCCACGACGGATCCTGAACTACTCTCGGTCCTTGACCAATTAGATAATGAATATGCGGTTTCAGTAAAAGGACGAATCAAACTAGAAAAACAGGCTAGGCGAGGAGTCGAACTTATCCCTGACCAGATTGTGATTGTTAATACTGCACCCTCCACTCTGCCTTTAGATACATCTGGAAAAGTTGAAGCCGATATCGCCACTCGATTTGATAACCGTGTTATGGATTTACGCCGTCTCGAAGCCCAGTTGCTATTCAAAATTCAACATTTCACAATAGCTCAAATGCGTAAATTCCTTGAAGCCCATGGTTTTCGTGAGATTCATACCCCTAAAATTGTCGCAACTGCCACGGAGGGTGGGGCTGATCTTTTTGAAGTACAGTACTTTGAGAAAAAGGCCTTCCTCGCTCAAAGCCCACAATTTTACAAACAATTGTGCCTGGTTGGTGGATTTGATCGAGTGTATGAAATCGCCCCCGTTTACCGCGCAGAAAAACACAACACCCCTCGGCACTTGAACGAATACACTAGCTTCGATTATGAGATGGCTTGGATTCAAGATGAAGAAGATGTTATGCAACTTGAAGAGCAATTGCTTTTAGACGCCTTTACTTCGGTGAAAAAGAGTTGTATGGACGAATTAAACCAACTAGAAGTTGAGATTAAAATTCCACGTGTCCCCATCCGGCGGATTGAATATCGTGAAGCTGTTGAGATGCTTAAAGCTGAAGGCCTTGATTTACCTCCAGATACTGATATTCCTAGTGATGGGGAGGAGAAGCTCCATCAGCTAGTAAAGCAGGAATCCGGTGAAGAGTTCTTCTTTCTCACCCGCTATCCAGCAGCCATACGACCTTTCTATACGATGCCGTTAGAAAGCGATGAATCCTTGACTCGCGGGTTTGACCTTGTTTATCGGGGGATGGAGGTTACTACAGGCAGTCAGCGTATCCATCAATACGAGCTACTTAAAACTCAATTAAAAGCGGCAGGATTAAATCCGAAAACGTTTGCCTTCTACATCGAACCCTTTCAATATGGCGCTCCACCCCATGGCGGTCTAGCCATCGGCGTTGAGCGATTGACGATGCAAATGCTTGGTTATACGAATATCCGCGAAGCCGTTCTTTTCCCGCGAGACCGCACACGTTTGGTACCCTAACAGCGATCCTACAATTTCCCCGCACAGGTAAGTTCAGTGAACTACCTCGACCCGAAGACCGAGGTTTCCTGCTTCATACCATCGACCGTTGTCAACTAGTCCACAGGCTCTACTCGCTGGTCCAGCGATGTTGCCCAGTCATGATGGCCTTGGTTCTCAGCCACTAACCGGAACCTCGCTAGTTGACTCCTCGCTGAATTATTTAAAGTCCCCTTGAATTAGTCTCATCCTGAAGGATAAGGTCCTCTCGAGGTATATTAAATAAGTCAATTACGCAAGGATAGGATGGTGTTTATATGGCGAAACCGAGTGATCAACTGACCGCCTATGTGCAACGGAAGGGCGAGAACCTCGAAGAACTTGCTGATCACCATGCTTCCATTGGTGAAATTTCTGAAGCAAAGGAACTCTATACTCAGGCACGAGCCATGTTTGAACGACTTGGTAACCAAGACTTGATTACTAGAATTGACGAAAAATTGAAGAAACTCAAATAAATCCTCTTAGGCTTAGTCCAGTTGGTTTCATCTTGATATTTTAGAAAATCGTGATAATCCGGGTTGCGGGTTCGCTGCGGAGTCTTACTGCAACAAAATCATTATTTTTGTCCATAACGGAACGTTCGGATTCTGTAAGCTGATTACCAGGAAGAGATCCATCCGAATACGGAGAATCCGTAAAGATGAAGTTGTACGTCAGTTGATCAGAAGGCGTCGAAATATTATTTTGAGCATCAAAGATGACTAATGGACACTTAGCCACTGCATATCGTGCACAAAGCCATTGAAAGAGCTGGGTATTTAGTGAAGGGAGATTAACTAAAAAGAGTGGAGGTAGGTTCTCATTTTCTTCAGCCACTAATTTTAGTAGAAGCATATTCAATGCAAACTGATTCACCGGCAAGTTATCCCCGGAGATTATAGTGGATAGATGTTGAATACGAGAAAGCTGGAGATTGTCGTAATTTGTCTCTAATAATTCATGTGGAAGTGCTTCAAGCAATCGCTGAATTTCATGATAAGCAGTGTCATGGTGTTTGTAAAAGGGGAGTATATTTTGAAGATGCTGGAATGAGGGTTTGGAAGTGGTAAATAGGGTTTTCCAGATTATTACATGAAGTAAGTTTCGTGCGGTAGCGGAGAGAGGAACAAACTCTTCAAACAGACTAATTAGAATGGTAATTTGTCGGGAGGGGTGCAGCCCGTCTCCAAGGGACAGGGCGTTAAAGGTAATTTCATCAGTCGTCAAATCAAGATACCAGAATGGACTTTCACAAACCTGTTCTTCATAACTACTTGAATTGCTTCCTGTGAATACAATGACAGACTTTCGATGATCATCACATAATTGGATGAGAAGATTGTAATAGATATCTTCAGCCCGGGTGCCAAGAACGAAGAGATTCGTGAGATCTTGAAATGTTAGAGAGAAGGGATGAGTGTAGTGGTTTTGGACGAGGTACCCTAGTTGGATTAAGTTGCCGCTTCTTGTGAACTCAAAATTTGGATGTGAGCTTTCGTCCGACAAGCCGTTTCCCCAGCTTTCATGCCGTGACTGTCCCTTTTTTAGGTATTCGTGATTATCTGTTTGAATAGACAGACATAGAATAGGGAGGTCACTGAAAGTAATATATTAGGTTAATCGGCCTGCCGTTTCTTATTTAAACCAGAAGTCTCCAATGCACCCCTTACGAGGCAACTATTAATGAATCTAAAAGCCTTCATTACTATCACTCGTCCCACGAACCTGTTCTTCGGGAGCCTAACCGCAATTATAGGCGTTCTGACCACCAACTGGTTTATTCTATCTAACCTATTGCTAGTCCGCTGGACACTACTAGAGCTGGTAATTGTCCTGGTCCTTACAGCCATTACATACATGTGCATCGCCGCTGCAGGCAACGTAATTAACGACATCTATGACTTAGAAGTTGATAGAATAAATCGCCCAGACCGACCACTACCTAGCGGACAAATTACAATTAATCAGGCTCGGGCATGGACCGTGATTTTGATCACTATTGGGTTGGTATTGTCAGCAGTCACGATTCGCTATTCAGCCATCGGGATTTGGACCATAGCTATTGCCGGGTTTTTTGCCTTCGTGGGCCTTGCGTATGCCGCAAAGGGGAAAGTGATGGGAATTTGGGGGAATTTCACGGTTTCGATCAGTTTTGCCATAGGCCTATTCTATGGTGCACTGATCGTTTTTCCCATCATTCCCCTAGTTGTATTTGTCTACTTTATTACAGCTGCAAGCGTTCTACAAGGACGGGAAGCGATCAAAGGTATTGAAGATATTGAAGGTGATGCACTTCGGAATGTTCAGACCATTGCCCGTAAATACGGAATTCGAGCCGCAGCCATTTTCGCGGCCATCTGTAACATCATCGGCGTTATTAGTTTCTGGGTACCATGGATCGCTAACTGGTTAGGATGGAACTGGACAGGACCCCTGTATGTTGTTCTATTGATTCCCGCCTCACTTTGCGTTGCATCGTCAGCTGTTCTAATCCTTCGTAATCCCGTAAAATACGCTACACGGGCAAGTTTTTTGGATAAGCTCGGTGCCTACCAAGGGTTGGTAAACTTTCTACTTGGAACCATCTTTATCGTAATATAGGAGAGGAAGTCAGGCTGCGAATAGCTGCCACCAGCGATATTCACTGGCCCCAGTACCAGGGACTCTTTATTCAATCTCTTCGTCAGTTACGCAAAAAACCAGATCTCTTTCTGGTTGCAGGTGATTTAGTTAATCGCGGAAATGCTCGTGGAATCGGTCCCTTAGTCAAAAAACTGACTGAAGCAAAATTAGAATGCCCTGTTGTTTCATGTTTTGGAAACGACGACTACGATTCAATAAAAGACACGATACGGACTACCGCTGGTGATTCTATTATTTTTCTTGATGATGAACTCGTTTATCTCACTATCCGAGGCAAAGAAGTTGCACTAATTGGCACCCGTGGAGTGCTAGATCAGCCCACCTTTTGGCAAACACGGAATATCCAGGGAATCCGAGAACATTACTCCGAACGAATCGTTACTTTAGATTCACTCATGGTCAAGGCTAAAACGAAAACTCCTTACACAATTCTTCTTACACATTATTCTCCGACTTTTTCAACACTGAGAGGTGAGACCCAACGAGCCTTTGCCCAGATGGGTAGTAAACGCGTTGAAGAGTTACTGGTCAAACATTCGCTTCCTTTGGCAATTCATGGTCACGCACATCGCGGGGTCCGCAAAACCAAAGTTGCTAGTACACAGATCTATAATGTTGCCCTCCCCTTAAACCGTCGAATTGTGCAATTCAAATTTCAGCCTTAAACAATTCTCAGCTGAGGTTGCTCCGCGCCATCTCAAGGAGTTTAGTCGGCTTTAAAGTTGTTTTAAAGGCTATTTTAGACTGTTTACCGGATTTCACGAAAAGTATATGTGGAGTCTAACGGACGAAAGGTTCATGTCCCAGCCAGCGGTGGATTCACAACATAGTGGTTTCTGTCCCTCCTGCCACATTAACATGGCCGAACGCTACTGTAAAGAATGTGGCCAAGTCTTTTGTCTGCCTTGTGCACGCCAAGACCTAAGTGAATTTTTCACTTGTCCGCGCTGTGGACCAGATCATATTGAGGAACAAGAGGAAGAATGGGTCTGTACAGAATGCGAAGAACCCGCCCAAAAGGCTACACGAAGGGTTCATTTGTGCCCGAATTGTGGATCTGAGGAAATCGTGCCCATTCATAACATGCGTCAGGATTTGGTGGGTCGATTTCGAACAACATATTATCGGTTACGAACTGGTCATGAGTTGCTGGCAGGGTTTGCAGCACGTTTACGTATCTTACGGTGGCGGATTCGCGAACTTCGAATGGCAAGTTTTCTTCACGACCCAGATGTAGAGAAGGAACTTCTGGAGTTGATGAAAACTGAGCTAACAAGCGTCCAAGAACGGATTCTCTTTCGAGCCCGAAATGTCGTTGAACGGCACCGCGCGAGTAAAACCCGATTTATGCAGCCAGAACGTTGGACGATTACCGATTTTCCCCTCCTCGCGGGTTTAATTGAGGCAATTCAAGAGGATGTCGCGGATTACCAAGCGTACTGCCGAGACTTGGTGAATGGATTAGATGTCAAATTAGCCATGATTGATACACGCCTGACGCAAATGGCTGAGTGGCACAAGCTCTTCAACGACCACATTGAGTTTCTACCAGTCTTAGAAAATGAGAGACCCGTTGCTGCTATTCAACCAGTGAACTTGCACAAATCCGATGTTAATGAAGGTATGGGTAACGGAATCCTCTTCATCACAACGAAACGTCTCCTATTTCTGGGACGAAAAGGCTTTTTCACGAAAGAAACGCGGATCGTCCATAAAGCGTCTTTAAGCACAATTAAAAACGTTCAACTCCAAGGTCGTATTCGTCGCCGTCTTGTTATCTTCACTGAGGATGAAGAGCTAAAAATAGGGGGACCATCCAAGGTGTTAGAAGAAGTCCCGGATGCAATCACCTTAGCAACGAGCTTCTCTGAACACAGCCTTGTAACGACGTCAGGTTCACTGCGAGTGTTAAACCTGAAAGTCGATGTGTCCTCTCTACGCAATGAACTGGATATCCTAATCAATTACGCTGTGTCGCCTGAAGAGATAGATGAACCCAGTCCTGCGGATATCCCCCGTCCTTATCCGTATGAGGGATACTATCCTCACCGATCTTCGTTAGTAGATCGCCGAACAGAGACATTAGAGCGAGATCCACTGTTTCAGCTTGAACAACAACGATTTAGCATCGAATCTACTATGGAAGTCTTAAAGCGTCAGTTCGAAGACGGAAAACTGTCTGATGAGAAATTCTTCAAACAGTATCGCGCATTGACTCAGGAACTCTATTTAGTCGATGCACAGATTCAGGATTTAAGAGCTCGAAGAGGATTCGATGAGCCACGATATTCAAAGTAACGTTTTGGGAATCGTGAAGAACTATTCTTTCACTTCTTTTTTAAGCCGTTCCAATTCTCGTCGAGTACGTTCGCGGCGTTCCTCAGAGGTTTCTAAGGGCTCTTCTTCGCCCTCAGGTACCGCGGGCAGTTGTCCTGCCTCTTCTAATGCAATCATTGTCTCGATATCCTCGAGTTCAGCTTCAACATCCGCATCGAGTTCTTCATCGTCTAGCCCAAGACCCAGAATCTCTTCTGTGGCTTCGGCTTCTTCAATTAACGCTTGTGTTTCAAGGATGACTTCACGGGCCACTTCGGGTGAAGCGGTTTCACGGAGATTCTGCAGTTCATTTCCAATACCTTTCAAGGCATTGATAACGTCAGTTTCGCCACGAGCTTGATTAATGGCTTCCACGCCACGTTCCATTAAATCGATTTCTTGCTCAATCAACCTAGCCTTACGCAGATACCGCTGTCGGCGACGTAATTGGAGTTTAGCCGCCTTCCGATCACCCCGACGAGCATACCGAACGGCTTTAATTCGTGAGTCTTTTGCTTTCGTTTCGTACTGGCGACCACGAACTTCGAGTTTATCCGTCACTCGATGAATCCGAGCAATGGTATCTTCTTTGGGTTCAGGTTTTTTCGGAAACAGTTTTTCCCAGAATTTTACCATTAACTAGCTCTCCTCCTTCAATCGTTGAATTTCTTGTTCAAGCTCAGAAACCCGCTTTTCTGGTTCAGGAAGGGATGTGCCTGTTTCAACTTCGATTTCAGAATCCAGTTCTTTCAAGGCATCCTTCACTTCAGTATCAGTGACCTCTGTGGAGACCGCCATACGCTCCATTCCTGCCTCAGCAACCTCTTGCGTCATCTCGAAGTGACGCAGGTTACCTTCAATTTGGTCCACGAGTTTTGCGACTTCAGGAACCTTGACTTGGTTCTTCAAACCACCCAGAGCAGAATTAAGCTGTCCAAGAATATTTGCGACTTCGCCCATGGCTTGGCTCTGCCGTAATTGGGTCTGCAATCCCTCAATTCGTAAACGATAAGCATCAACACTTAGAGCCCATTTTTGGAATCGTAAATGGTGCTGTAGGTACATCCGTGTGGCATCCATATTCCCTGCCAAACGGTACTTTTTGGCTCTTTGACGGCTTTTACTCGCCTCTTTTTCTAGCATCTTCCTCTGCAGATCAAGCTTCCGACAAAAGACGTCCAGACGGAAGATCAGCTTGTTCAAATCGGGACCGCCGCCCAGCCAATTCATAAAACGGCGAATAGCAGACATAGTCGTTAACCTACCATTGACACCCTTCAAAGCCGGGCTTATTATCTTTTCGACTTACGTCAGATAAGATAATTTTCATCAAGCATTTTTTTGAGTTTTTAACACTCGTTGAAAAAGCGTTGTAAATATAAGCGTCGTCTTCGGAGGGCGCATTAACAGGGTGGTGGCACACCCTTTGGATATTCCGATGTAATATCTAAGAATCTAGGTTTAATAGCTGAGAATGTCAATTTTGGACTCATTGCCTTTAATTACATGGTTCTATGTATCGATTCGCAATAATTGCTTTAGTTTTGCCGTCTAATCACTTTTCCAGGAAAGACCTTATGGATAGTATCATTTTCGACAACCAGTTTTCCATTCACAATCACATAGGGTATACCATCTGGAAACTCGTGTGAATGCTCAAAAGTCGCCTTATCTGCTACAGTGTTCGGATCAAAAATGACGATATCTGCCCACATTCCCTCCCGGAGTAGCCCTCGATTTTGGAGCCCAAGACGTTGTGCAGGAAATGCAGTCATTTTCCGAATTGCAGCTTCAAGGGTGAGGATTTTTTCTTCCCGTACATATCTTCTCAATACCCGGGGAAACGTCCCATAAAAGCGGGGATGCACGGTCCCGTGATTCGGGTCACGGCGAATTCCAGCACCATCTGTACCAAACATCTGATAGCGGCTGGTCATAATTCGGCAAATATCTTCATCACCAATGCCTTCCACCGTCATCCAACACGCAGCTTGCTCATCAACTAGAATCTCAATGAGCGTATCAAATGCATCCTTACCTTTCCTGATTCGAGTAATCTCAGCTAGACTTTTTGCTTCATAGGGCTTCCACTTCCCAGTGAAGGTTTGAGCAAGATAAATTCGGTCATATCCATTCAACTGGATAATATTCTCCCATTTTCCTTGACTTGTCGTGATTTCCTTTTGGATTTGATTGAGCACTTTGGCATCTTGTAGGCGTTCAAGTAACTGTTCATGGCCACCTTCATGGGCCCAGGGTGGTAATAACGTGCTCAAGGTTGTCATACTGCGATTATAGGGATACTGATCACAGGTAACACTAACACCCCGATCATTGGCCTCCTCGATCAATTGGAGCGTGGTCTTACTGGCCCCCCAGTAGGCTTTTCCATCGACCTTATGATGGGCAATCTGACCGCCTATGCACCCTGACTTCTCAACGATTTCGATGCATTCTTTTACAGCATCGATGAGATGTGCCCCTTCATCACGGATATGACTAAAATAGAGTCCATTGTAATCAGCAACTACTCTTGCCAGTTCAATGATATCTTCAATTTTCACATACGCCTGTGGAGGATAAAGAAGACCAGTACTAAGACCGAAGGTTCCCGCTTTCATGGCTTCTTCAAGAAAAGCCTTCATTTTACTGAGTTCTTCAGTTGTCGGCGGTCGATTTTCGGATCCTGGTTGCCCAGCAAATAAGAGCATATCCAGTCCAACGAAGTAGAGGGTGTTAAGAAAACAGGGAATCTTAGCCATTTCCTGCAGATATTCAGCATATGTGTTCCAAATGATAGTTACCTGGTCAAATAATGGGAACGTCTCGGTGAAGTGTTGTTTCGCTTCTTTCTCGCGACCTGGAGGAATCGGTGCAAGACTGGACCCACACATTCCCGTTACACAGGTGGTTATTCCTTGCCGAATATAGGATTCCATTTCACCTGAAAGCGGCAAATATGTGTCAGAATGCGAATGCATATCGATAAATCCTGGACAGACAATATCTCCCGCTGCATCAATGACCTGTTCAGCGGAATCACCCAATTTTGCCCTAATCTTTGTAATTTTTCCATCCTTGATGCCAAGTTCGCCAGGAAGCCACGGGCTACCAGTACCATCCATTATTCGCCCATTTTTGATAAGAATGTCCAATCCCATTGTAATCATCCTAATTAGGTATACTAACTTCACGAATTATGATCTGAATTTAAGTAGAAAGTTTCTCAGTCGGCGATCAGTTTTGTATTCATCATGACGCTTTATCGGTTGTGCCATCAGCCTCTCGAATTCATCCTCAGAGAAACCAAGCTTTTTTAGCACGTATTCCTTGTCCCGCTTAAGCTCTTGCTCTTCATAGGGTGGTTTTTCCAGTTCTTTCAAGGCTGATTCACGCGTAGTTTGACCAGACAAAATCAAAGCGGAGAGGTGTGCTTTTCGTTTGTCAATATTGAACTTCCTGGGAAGAATGTACGATTGATAAAATTTCGTAAAAAGTGATTCGAGGTGTTTCCCACCGTAATCTTCCCATCCTAACTTTTTCATGAGAAATTGTTTTGCTTTTTCCCGATTATAATCGATATAATTGAGTAGTGCAAAACTTCTGTACCCTCGTATCTTTCTCAGATATGCATACCGGGGAAATCCCATCATCGGGAAGGTCTTGAGCGGTTTCGTCCCAAACTGGCGATGAATGTCTTTGAGGTTTACTAGATCATTCTTGTTCCAAATCCAACTTCGTGGCAAAATGCCTTCAGTAATCAGATTAAATCCATCGATGATGTACTTCACTTTGTGTTTTACTGCTACATCATAGATTGTTGCATAAATGGCGTGATCGGTAATTGCTTCAATATCAACGACAGAGGCTTTGAAATACGCGTGCTGTAAGTCCTTGAATTCTTCCCAATCAATGACGTAGGTATTAAGGGAGATGTCAAGGCGTTTCAAGACCCGCTCGATATTCGTTACGGCTAGTTTCGAGTCCCAGCCATTATCTAAATGAACGGCCAGTGGTCGTAACCCCAACTCCTTGGCTTTGTATGCCATGAAGGTACTATCCACGCCCCCCGAAACGCCAAGAATCGAATCATACTCTTTGCCTTTACCCTTCCGTTGAATTTCTGTAATAATGCGTTTCAATTCCGTCGTTCGTTCTGGTTCTGGTAAGATGTACCGATTTAATAGCTCAAGATAGTTGGTACAATGATTACAGATACCCGCTTCATCGAAGGAGATTAATGAATCAGTCGTATCCATCACACAGCGGGTGCATATTTGATATTCGCGGGTCAAGGTCACTTCCCGCCCCCATTCACACTAAATATTCCTTTAAGTCTTCTTGAGTTGGATAATTAATTAACACAGCCCGATGGGGTCCATGAAAGACAAACATGCTCCCCGCGGCCACAGCGGAAGCACCTCCATCCTTTACCGCGTCTTTGAAGTGCTGCAACATTCCAGCACCCCCCACAGCTACAACAGGAATATTCACCACTGATGTGATATTCGTTAAAAGTATGAGATCGTATCCTTTCATTGTTCCATCGCGATCAATTGAATTGAGTAGAATCTCGCCTGCACCTGCGGCTTCGACATCCTGAGCAAACTGAACAGGATCTTTCTTGATATTCAGCGTCCCCGAATGCGTGAAGACTTCATATTTGTCACGTCCCACATGTTTTGCATCAATAGACACAACGACACTTTGGTTTCCAAAGGTTTCTGCTGCCTGTTTAATTAAATCGAGGTTAACGGCGGCAGAATTGAACACAACCTTTTCTGATCCCATTTTTAGGATCTTGCTTGCAGTTTCAATGTCATGAATACCCCCGCCATAGCCAAATGGCATAAAACATTCGGTGGCGATGTCTTGAATCAATTCAAATTGTGGTGGGTGTTTTTCGATCGTGGCAGTGATATCTAAAAAAACTAATTCATCTACTTCTTTGTCGTTAAAAATCCGGACGGCATTGATTGGATCACCCACATATGTGGGATCCTGAAACTTGATAGTTTTCACTAATCCTTGGCCACGAAGTAATAACACTGGAATGACCCGTGTACGAAGCATTAACACAATTCCGCGAAATTCTTGAGTAAAAGCATTCCGAATTTATGGCTCTTTTCGGGATGAAATTGCACCCCATAAATATTATCCTGAATGACTGCTGAGGTAAACTCAAACCCATAATCAGTGGTAGCCAACACCGTTTCTTTTGATTTGCATTTCACATGAAAGGAGTGAACAAAATAGAACCTAGGTTGTTTATACATTTCTTTGAAGAGACAGGCCTCCTGTTGGATCGTGATGGTATTCCAACCCATATGAGGAATACGGAGCTTATCTTCCGATTTGAATTGAAACCGAATCGTTTCAGCGTCAATCCACCCTAATCCATCGAGTTGACCCTCTTCGCTCCGTTTAGACAACAACTGCATGCCCAGACATATCCCAAGGATAGGAGTCTGTTTCTCTAGCACTAATTCATTCAGGATAGGAATGAATTTTAGATCCTGTAGATTGGTCATAGCCTTATCGAAGGCACCGACCCCAGGAAGAATGAGTTTCTCTGCTCTCTGAATTTCTGTAATATCTGCTGTGATAATGGTTTCCAACCCTAACCGTGAAAGCATATTTTGAATCGAGCCCAGATTTCCCATGCCATAATCAATAATAGTAATCAAGGAATACCCTCAAGTTCTTTCGAATTAATATTATTCATCTATTTTTTGGATTTTTTATACGGTTCAATCCATTGTTTTATACCTGCTGTTCCTCTTTTACACCGTATCCTACCGTTGCTGCTTCATTCACGAAGTACCGACCATAGGTTGTCAGCTGATCCTTCTTGGATTCGCACTTCGACAGAATGGCGCCTTGTGGACCGTAGAACGCGGCTTCACCACAGAGTTCTTGGCTGGTTTCACAGGAAGGCCTATGCATCTTTTGTAGGAATTTGGATTCCGGACTCCCTTTTACACACTCCTTTGTACGTGTCAGGTGACTTGGGAAGGTTTCCCTGAAGATTGCTAAACAGAGAGGACTACACTGGAAACAGGCTCATAGGCATGAATGGCCAGAATCCTATGATTGCCAAGAGATAGATGACGACGATTATGATGATGGGAATCACGAGGTTATCAAATCCTTTGGGACTGATGAGTTCAGCAATTGTAGCAACTAGTGAGACGAGGAGGATGGGAATCAAATAATCAAGCGGATCAATCGCTGTTGGATAGACGGGATTGAGGACAAGCCAGAAAATCCCCAGTAAGACAGAGGTGAATATGAAACTAAAGAGGAACATGGCAATAGTGCCTTCGAGGCTTTTCTCCGCAAAGATTTTAAATTTCCGTTTACCCCATTTGCGACCAATTATATCAGCAAAGCCATCTCCACCAGCTAATGGACCGAAGACTAGGATAACAGTGGGAACGAAGATTGCAAATTGGGGGACGTTTGCAATGTCGACAGGAACGAACCAGAATAGAATTGATGATAGTACCATGATGATGGTGTAGAAGAGCGTCCCCTTGAGAAGCTCACGGGGCTCCCCACTTCGAGACATTGTTCGTACGAATTCCTCGTTCTTCATTATACCTGTGCCAATACCGAGGAAGAGAAGCATAAAGATCAGAGGAACGACCGTGGCAAAATACCGACTGTACATGTCGCTGGAAAATAGGAGCCAGGTAATTAACCATAAAGGTCCAGCGAAGATATGAATGACCTTTCGTGATACATAGACGGGAATGGCTTCCCGTCTTCGAAGAATATCATTGATTCGAATTAACAACAGGATTAGTACAACCGAGATGACCAAAGCAATAATATCCCAAGCCCAGTTTGGGAGTATCAACGGTAGTGGGTTGACCATAATTATCACTTACCTTGTCCTGCTCTAATGGCAGGAGAGTATTCCCTGGAGACCTTTTTACTTATAAATGAGCAGTTAAACTGAGATAGCCACACAACATGACTCCTTTGGGGGTGAAGAAATCATGCCAAAAGAACTCACGATTATCAAACAGGGTGGCGCGCTCATCACCGGCAAGAGCAAGCCCTATACGCTTCGGAAAAATGTATTAACTCAGTTACTAAGGAGATTGCTGAAGTCTTAGGTCCTTGTGTGATTGTCCATGGCGTGGGCAGCTTCGGTCACGTACCCGTCATCAAACGCAAACTGTATGTGGGATTTCGAACCGCCAAACAATTACCAGCCCTCTCACAAACGATGATTGAAGTCTTTGACCTTCGAATAGCCGTAACGAAAGCCCTTCAAAAAGCGGGTTTAGCGCCGGTAGTCTTCTTACCTAGTAACATTATCTTGATGACTAATAGTGAAATTACTGAGTATTTCAGCAGGGGACTTCAGCGATATCTGGATTTAGGGATGACATTGCTGTTAGGAGGGGATGTGTGCTCCGATGACCAACGGGGGTTCAGCGTATGTTCTGGTGATAAAGATATAAGGATAGCTAAATTGGTTAAGTAATTTGGATATGTATCCGATGCCTTGAATAATATAATAGCCTGTTCTTATTACAATTAAAAACACTATTCGCACAATAACGAAAACTTTAGTGTCTACAAACAATAACATACATAGATGTGTGAATTTAATCACTAAATCGCAAAAAAATTAAAAAACCTAAACATTTTTGCCGGGTATAAAACTAATCCACTCAAATATTCGTGTTCTAGACACCCCAGCATAATGTTACTACAGCCCAAAAAAACACATGCCAATTGAGTGGATTAGGTGTTTCCAACTCCTCCTATATTCCAGATAAGTAAGCAGTAAAAGACTTTCACCATTCAGCATGTTGCACTATGTAATAACCAATACACAAATCCTCGAACAGTTCCTCATCAATTCTCATTTGATTTTATTTATCCCAATAAAAATTTAAAGAACTCATTAGTGTTAGTAATGAGAGTTGAGGATCCAATGAATGAAATCAGGATTCCACTTTGGTTAAGAGTAACGGATGTAATTTTAGGCATCTTTGCGATCATTGCAGGCGTATTAGTTTTGATTTATCCTGTATTCAGTCTTGAATTATCTATTCTCATCATTGCAGTTGGTTTAATGGTGTTAGGGATTGCTAGGATTTTAAGAGGCATCTTTTCAAGAGTTCTATCGAATGTCAAACGTGCGTTTAGTATATTTGTTGGTTTTATATTGCTTGTTGCAGCTTTGTTTACGATTCTAAACCCCTCATTCTCAATACTACTTTTGTTCTGGATACTTGCAGCCGCTTTAATGATCCTTGGGCTCGTACGGATATTTATTGGGGCTCTGGCAAAAGCCTATCCCCGAAACCTCAAATACACACTTGTTGTTCTGGGTACTATAACACTATTACTAGCATTGATGGTATTTGTTCTTCCTATCACAATCGGATGGTCGGTAATCTATCTTCTTTCAGTCGGATTAATTACGGCAGGAATTGGTAGAATTATTCTCGGTCTCTTCGGGTTTAAATAGAATAAAAACGCAGAATTCAGCAAAGGTAGCAGACCTATATAAAAATGAAAAGAAATTATAAACGCAATTCAGGATATTCATGATTTGATTTAGTAAAACCATTATTATAACCAGTGGTGTAAGGGATGCAATTACCTGACCAATTTACAGCATTCTTTCAAGCTCTAATAATATGGTTGCAATTGTGGGGCTGGCGTGTCTTACCAATTATTGGAGTAATTATCGTTTGGCTAATACTAATTATTAGTTATGGGCTAATTCGCCGATATCTGAAGAAGAGGGCAAGGAAGGCAGGAGTACCTCCAGATGCCATAAATGGATTGAATCTGGCAATTGGATTAGCTTTTCTATATATTGCGTTTTTAGCGTTCGTAATTGCTTTACCAGAAATCTATTCTTATTTTGTAGTAATACTAGGAACAAGTTCGCTTATCATAGGGGCCGCCATTGGGTTAGCTATTGGGCAAGCTGTTAGTAATCTTGTTTCAGGACTTTATGTAATTTTTTCAAGACCATTTCATGTTGAAGATTATGTCCGAATTGGTAATGTTGAAGGAATTGTTAAAGAAATCAGCATGAATTATACAAAGCTGCTACAACCAGATGGATCAGATATTCTAGTACCGAATAAAGCTGTTCTCGATTCGGATGTCACGAATTTTATGTTCGACAAAGAAAAATTAGCTGGTATATTAAATAAGATTGAGAAATCAAAAGCAACACACCGAGGAGTGCTTCATAAAGTTAGTAAAGTCATCGAAGTTGAGAAAATAGTAAGATATGTTTTTCCGATGGCGTTTCATACAAGCCAAGATTTACGGAAATTACGGGGTGCCTTCGACCAAGTTTGTAAGCGGTGGAAAACAGAGTTTGGATTCCGCCCGCTATATGAAATCACTGAAGTTGAACAATTTTCTTTCACATATAATTTCGTGATATTTTCAGATAATGCTAGAAAGATCCTTGAATTCAAACCAGCGTTTATGGACGAGATTCTTAATGCCGTATTTCTTAATGAAAATAAATGAGAAATCTTTTCTCAAGATCGCGAATATTAAGAACCCAGACTGTAATCTTTTCATGATATCAAATAAAACCTTAAAGGTGTGTTAGGTGCCACGATTATTTCGGAAAAAATCTAGTAAATCAGGTCTTCCTCCAGGAACTCCAATCTACATCGGAGATAGACATCCAAAAAAAACGCGGATAATGGTCATCAAATACGATGAAGATCAATTAATTGAAAAGGAAGTAAGTACGGTCGAAGAATGTCTACAGGGAAAAGAAAGTTCTGTGGTGACTTGGATAAAAATCGTCGGTCTTCAACAAGTGAATCTTCTTGAGAAAGTGGGTGAGAGCTTCAATCTTCATCCCCTCGTAATTGAAGATATTTTGAATACAACTCAACGATCTAAAATTGAAGATTATGGTGACTATCTTTTTATTGTAGTGAAAAATGTTGATTATAAGGAGGATGAGATTGAATCGAATCAGATAAGCATAATTTTGGGACCCAGTTTTATTATTTCATTCCAAGAATATCAAGAAGCCATTTTCGAACCAATCATGGATAGAATGCGAAATAAGCGAGGAATCTTACGGCGAATGCGAAATGACTATCTTGCCTATGCATTATTGGATGCTGTTTTAGATAATTACTTTGTAGTAATGGAAAAGCTAAGTGATAAAATTGAAGTACTTGAGGACGAATTGATAATTGATCCGACACAAAAAACTTTGCATGAAATTCACCGTTTAAAACAAAATTTAATTATTCTACGAAAGTCAATTTGGCCATTCAGAGAAGTGGTTAGCCGTATTGAACGGAGTCGATATTCACTTATCGATGAAAAAATCCTCATTTACATTCGTGACATCTATGACCATAGCATCCAGGTCATGGAAACAGTGGAAACCTACCGGGATATGCTGTCGGGTATGCTTGATATCTATCTATCCAGCGTCAGTAATCGAATGAATGAGGTCATGAAGGTTCTCACTATCATTGCTACGATCTTTATTCCTCTCACTTTAATCGCAGGGATATATGGGATGAATTTTAGATTCATGCCAGAACTGGAAATACCCTTTGCTTACCCTCTTGTCTGGTTATCTATGCTAGTTGTAGGTTTAGTGTTGGTTGGATTTTTCAGACGAAAGAGATGGATCTAAAGTTTACGCTTTCAACCCATTTATAGTATGATATAAAAGGATGAAACAATGTTATGCCCAAATTAGGGATTATGATGGTTAGTGCGAAGCTTCTTGAAATGATGAATAAAGCGATTTCAATGGAATTGCAGGTTTCTATTCAATACATGTGGCAACACGTACGAGTTTATGGTATGTATTCCGAGTCAATTGGAAGTACTCTAAAGGATATTGCAATCGAAGAGATGAAACATGCTGAAGCGATTGCAGAACGCGTTGATTACTTGGGTGGCGAACCTACAACAAAACCGGCTCCAATCACCGTTGGTGCTACACCAGAAAAAATGCTCACTCATGATAAGAAAGCTGAAGAGGATACAATCAAGTTCTACCGCGAAATCATCGCGCAAACCCAATCCGAAGGCGACGTTGTGACTCGTCGGCTCTTTGAAGATCTTCTGATTGACGAAGAAAACCATCACAATATATTCAAAACATTACTTGAAAAGTAATCAGATTCACAATATATTAAACAATTCATTCGTAGACAGAATTGAAGTAATTCCAAAGTAATTTCAAGTTATGATTCGTTGCTCAGCTAATTCTTTTAGTCGTACCAGCCCCAAATTGATCTTATCTTTTAATTCTGCGACATCCTTTTCTTCAGCTTTTTGTTTATCAAAGAGAATAACTACTGAAAGCTGAAGTTTTTTCAATGTGAGAAAAATTTGATAACTCATTTGATATTCTTCAGGTACATCAATCGAGTAGGTTACCGGCCAATCCCATTCTTTCGTTGTTTGTTCAATAAATTGCTTAACCCATGAGAAAAGTTCTTTTTTTAACGTCACAAAGCTTCCCTCAAATTGCTATTTATTCTGAGATAATAAAAAACCATGTATTTTTTCAGAAAAAAACATCTTGAATCATTATTGCCAGAATAAAGCTTAAGCAGAATGTGCAATTATTTTTCAACCGATTATTTGAATCTATCTTAATTGATTAATTGGAAAATCATGTTATATTCTGGATACTGAATGAAGAATAACCCGTTGCATATTCGACAAATCTGAATCTATAAGTGATCTTAAGTGCTTAACTCCAAGAATTATTGTTGGATCCTTACTCACAAAAGTCACAGGCACTTCGTCACAGAGATTATGGCAAATGTGGTTAGCTTTAAATATATGTGAAAAAGCTGTAGACGCTAAAGGTGAATTTGTAATTTGAGTGATGAGATGGCTTTAGAAGCAAGTGCAGAAATCATCTCTCTTGCATCTAAATATATCATAGCAAGTGTTATTGCGGTTGCGATAGGTGCAGTCAGCCTTGTTTATTCAATTTTAGCTTTCGTAGTATATGGTTTCGTTGCTATTCAACTGGCAATACTTGGAGGACTCTTTATTGGAGTTGCATTCATCGTTATCGGTGTATTTCTTACGTTCTGGGGTTTATACTGGATGCGCAGTGAAGGAAAACGTATGAAGAAGCGATTCAAATCTACTCCACCAAAATAGCAAGGAGATGAATCTCAATGACTACAGTAAAGGAAAAAAAAGAAAAGAAATCAAAACAATCTGTAAAGAAACCTACACCTTCATGGGATGAAGTTGCAGAACATGTCTATGACAGAATCTACTGGTATGCAACTCGCTTCATCATTATCTCGGTTATTGGTGTAGTAATTGGTGTTATCGGCATTATCTACGCAGGATTAATGATCATCGCACTAGGAATTCCATTAGGAGACATTTCCGTTTTTCTTGGGGTATTCATCGGAGTAGGTGCACTAGTGGTATCAGTGATACTTTTAGGTTGGGGAAGCTTTTGGCGGAAAAAAGTTGATAATCGCAGCATCTTCTAAGTTTACCTTTACTAACTAAATATTCGATCACCTAAATGAGATGTGAGTAGACGGTCATTAAAAGAACGGATTCGCAACCATAACTAATCTTTTGTTGATGCAGTTCCAAAACTATACTTATGGTCTTCGACTCTTTGTCATTTCTTTAATGGCGGCCCGACGCAATTTTTGCTTGGTTTCTTCCCGAATTTCTCTTGAAATGAGATATGTTACAGTTGCCCATTCCCCTGTTGCCTTGAGTCGACCTCGAATTAGTTTACTATACCCTGGTGGTCCAATATCTACGGTTCGGAAAGACCCCTCAACGAAGTTCTTGGGGTCACGCACAGTAATCCGCTCATACTTCTCAGTTAGACGCGCCATCACCTTCTGTCCATTGAGTTCTATTTCAATTTCTTTTCCTTGACTTTTGGCAACTAGGACTCTTTGATGAGTTTCTTTACGGAGTTCCTCCAGATATTTTAAACGCCCTGTCTTGACTAACTCATTGATTTTTTTAGCGATACTCTCACCCACGCCTGGAATCGCATCTAAATCACCACGTGCGGCAACATCTACCACTCGATCTGATAACCTATTAATCGACTGCGCTGCCTGACGATATGCTCGAGGTTTGAAGGGGACTTCCTGTAATTCTAATAAATCCGCTATCTCCCGCAATACCTTCGCAACTTCAGAATTTTCCATCTCACTTCACTCTCTGAGAATATACTTAGGTGTTAGGTAATTTCTCAAGGTACTGTATTTAATATAACGTTAAAGAGCCGAGATCCACAGCCATATTTTGAAAAAGGAATGAGGGAGGTGCCATTTGACACCTCCCGATTGCTAGAATTAGAATGGGTTACCAATCTTCTTCAGGCAGATCTTCGTCGCTGTATTCTTCATCGTAGTCTTCGTCGGAATCTTTCTCTTCCCATTCCTCTTCCGGTTGTCTTTTTTGAGGGGGCGGAGCCATCTTAATTATTCACCTCGAAGGTTAAAGCCTCTTGATTTAGATATGATGATTTGTATTCGACAGTCTAGGTTTTCCATGAGAAGAAAATATCCCTGCTCATTTTAAACCCATAAGGCATCAAAGCAGCTTGGAAATGAGTAACTATTTGTTACCTTTCTTTCCTTTTCCGCTGCTCTTGGCACCCGATTTCTTTTGTCCCTTTTTCTTTTTGGCCATGGTAATCACGGCAGAAAAGGCACTCCTATAGGTTGCACTTCAAGATGACCGGTTTAGAAATGAACGTAATTACAGACTGAAATGAGTAAAAAGTCACTTAATTTTGACATTTTATAAAATTCAAGGAGAAATAACAACGATATGTCATAAATCAGATTTTTTGGGGGGATGGAATGGGTAAAAGAGGTGTTTTTAGCGTATTTTCGTTGTCACAAAAGGAACCCCTTTGAATTGAGTGATTGATTAGGTTTAGACGTTCAGTAGTATTTTTTGTCGTATACGACTTACTTTGGCTGCAGTGCGTGTGACAATTGGTAGGTAGTCAAAACCAAACTCGCGTTGAAAAAAGGCTGACTGGACTCGAATTTGTCGTAACCGCTTCCGAAGCAGATTCAATTGTTGTCTGGCGGACTTGGTCCACCCTGGTCGGTTTGATGACTCTTTGGCTTCGTGAAGTAGTTTATTACTTGATCTGATGATGAATTCAGCGCGTTCTTCGAACATATTCTGAATTAATGTTTCAAAGGTCTGCTCTTGAGTTGGCTTCAATAGTTGAAGCTTTGGAGCATACCAGACTGTTTTCCCAAGTTCAACCACTTGTTGGACATATTCGCTTGGACGGAGTAATATCCCCTCATAGTGTCTGAAACGGCTGATTCGGATGTGAGGAGTAATCATCAACCCGGGTCGAATCCGTATCAGTGGTGTTTGCCAGACTAAGCGATTTGCCTTTTGTCGGAGGGTGGCATCTTTGAATGGATAGAATGTAATTAGGACATATCGTCTTTCACCAATGCTTGCTGTAGTGCCTTTCTGACTCTTAGCCCGTTGAGTGAGTTCTCTTCTTGGGATGAGAACAATAGCCTCTGATTTGGACTCTAGTTCAGGAATTGATAATTTCTTTTTTGTCTGTTTTATGCCATATAATCCTGGTCGTAGATGACTTAAGACTAGTCTAGTATGGTGTTTAGGTAAGGGTGTATTTGTAAGGAAGAATGCTCCAAATCCTGTTAGCCGGATACTAACTGGTAGGATTGGTTCCTCGAGGGAATATTTCACAGAATAATGCGTTCTATTGTGGGGAGTATCAACCATCATTATTGGCAATCCTAGTCTTAGTTATTCCGAGAGTTGAAATTGGAAACGAGAATAGAATGCTTAAGCTTCTCCTAAATCATTCCTGTAATGTTGTATAGGTCTATAGATTCTCATTAGGTGACTATGCACAAAAGCTTTTCACTGTTTTTTCAGCCTCTTAGTTAATTTGGCGACTAAGGTGCAGGTATTGGAAATAGAAAAATTCGAAGGAAAAGATAACCAGTGCTAACAAGAAGAAATACTAAGGTTAGAATTACACCGGTTCGAAGAAACTGGCTTTTTGGAAGAGGTCGTTCTTCTTTCTCCGCAATAGTGACTGCTAACACATTTGCTGCACTAGCAATTGGTGTAAGGCAACCACCTAGAACGGCCCCTACCAGTAGGGCAGCCCAAAGATTACCTGCAGGAAGAGCAGGTGGTCCTGTTGCTAGAACATGCACCACTGGAATGAATGTGAGTGTAACTGGAATATTATCGACAAACCCGCTCGTGAGACCTGATATCCAAACCATTAAGAAAGTCGCTAAGAATGCATTGCCACCTGTCAAAGCTAATATTCCATGTCCAATGGTTTCAAGAACACCAAATTCTTCCAAGAGACCAACAAGAAAGAAAAGCCCCAAAAAGAAGAAAATAACAGACCATTCAATTTCCTTGAATATTTCACCAGGTCGAATACCACTAAGAGTTACAAAAGCTAATGCCCCTCCAAGTGCTACAAGAAAAGTCAACCCCAGAGATCCAATTGTAATGAACCCCGTAATTATTATGATTAGTAACACTGCGGTTCGATAGAAGACTAAGCGATCTGGGACTAATTCCCATTCATCAATCTCTAGTAGGTCTTCAACTCGAGAACGTCGGGGAATTATGAACTCCTTTCTGAATAATCGTAAAATAATGAATATAGTGATTGCTAATAATGTGAGCCCAAGGGGCATCATATTGATGATGAACCATTCAAAGGTATACAACGTGACTCCAGCAATGAGCATTGCAGGAACGCTAGCAATAAGTGATGTAATTCCTCCGACATTAGCAGCCAGTGCAACAGAAATCAAATAAGGCGCTGGATTCGTTTCTAACGCATCACAAGCTAAGAAAATGAGAGTACCCATAATAAGCATCGTTGTAATTTGTGTAAGAATCGTTGTCATACCAAAGCTAAGCAGACAAAAAATGATGAGAAGTTTTCGAGTATCACCTCTACTGAATTTAATAGCTTTGATTACAATGAATTGGAATACCCCTGAATCTTTTGACACCTCAGTAATGACTAACATTGATAGAATCAGAATCAATGTCGGAAGGTCTACCCATTTATTGAAGAAGAAAGCAAATACTGTTGAATTAAATTGTTCAGGTAGGAACTGGTAGGATGAGCTTGGATCAGCTAGAATTACAGCGGCTCGCCATACGGGCCATATTGATGCGAGATAGAAAATAGCGATTATCCCACCAATTAAGGCAGCAGCAGTATGGTCCATCACATCTAACATTATCAAAAGAATAATAAAGATAAAGAGAATGAGGGCAAAAACTGCTGGAAACATCGATTGGTAATCCCACTCCATAAAGCATTCTTTTGAACTCATGAAGCGTATAATGCGTAAATAAATATTATCTCAGGGAAAGCTGTTCACCTAAATCCCTTCAACAATAATTAAGGATCATTTACAAAATCAATGATTACATTCGCCATGGCTTCTAGCTGCTCAAGTTGAATGCCTAAACTATAACACCCAGGAAAGAGTTTATTAAACAAAAAGGACCCCAAGCTTTAGTGTTTTTAAGTATAGATATTAGCTGTTCATCTATTACATCGATTTCTTACAGGATTTGCTTCGTTTTGAGTCTTTTCATTGTATCTTTGAAGAGTTGTGATAATATCTTTCCTCCACCTAGAAAGAAGAAACCAAGAAGACCCGCAATAAGTGAAGCACCAAGAATTGCAATCTTTGCTGTGTCTAATAATGGAATTCCGCTGAATGTTAAATCAGCCATGAAAAGTGACATGGTGAATCCTATTCCAGCAAGACAACTTACAGCATGTATCTGATGCCAGGATAAATCCTTAGGCATCTTCGCTACTCCTGTTCGTACACTTAGCCACGAAAAGAACATTATACCAATTTGCTTTCCTAAGATCAATCCCATTATGATACCTAAAACTACAGTTCCTGCAGCGGGGATGGAAATATCAAAGGCTAACAACACACCAGCATTTGCTAAAGCAAATAAGGGGATGATAACAAATCCCACCCAAGGTTGCAAAAAGTACTCTATTCGCTGAAGAGGAGCTTGAACATCCCGACAAATGGCTTGCAAGCCTAAAACTGCTGTTCGCTGAGTTTTATTAGTGAGGACACTTTCTCCAAGTTTTTTTGCTTCTTCGAAATCTTTGAGCAGGATATGGCTCTTGCTGCAAAAGTCTTCAGTATCTACCCGAGATATGGCAGGGATAGCCATCGCTACAATCACTCCTGCTAATGTGGCATGCACACCCGAAAGCAGAAATGCAAACCACACTCCCACACCCAAAACTGCAAAAATAAGGATATAATGAATACCCGTGCGATTCAAAATAACTAACAAAATTATTAGTACTATACCGATGATTAATGGGAGAAGTGGGGTAATTGTTGAAAAGAACATTCCAATGACAACAACAGAACCAATATCATCAGCAATTGCAAGGGTGCTTAGAAAAAGTTTCAATGAAACTGGTGCTCTGCTTCCTAACAGCGCGAGGACACCTAATGCTAGGGCAATATCGGTTGCCATAGGAATTGGCCAACCAATTGTGCCAATTGTTCCAAAATTAATAATGAGATAGATGATAGCAGGTACGATCATACCTCCAACTGCTGCGAGAATGGGGAACAGGGCATCCTGTATGTGAGATAATTCACCTACAACTACTGCTCGTTTTATCTCAAGTCCAACGACAAAGAAAAACAAAGCCATCAATCCCTCATTAATCCACCAACGGAGGGGTTCAGAAATCACAAAAGGACCGATAGCAACAGTTAGATGAGTTTCCCATAATGCAAAATAACTGAATCCCCAAATTGAATTCGCCCAGATAAGTGCAACGATAATGCAGATAATCAAAAGGATACTGCTCGAAGCTTCTAAGCGGAAGAAGCGTTGAAAGGGTGCATAGAGTCTCCTTAACTGAGCCTTAGTCAAGCGACTTGGTTTTGAAGACAAATATGTCACCCAGGTGTCTCTACGTGAAATATCATTCAGATAATTTCTTTGCGGATCTGAAGTATTGATCAATTTTGACAAGCAAAATCGGAACCGGTGAACTCTCTTGGAGTTCCTCAGAGAGTTTATACAGATTATGAAAAACAACCAAACCAACATTGTAGTCTTGAATTACTTTGAGAAGGTAGCCTAATGAAGGCTGTTTACTTTCTGTTTTTAGGAGAGTAAGATTGATGTCATAGATTTCTGCTTCTCCTTTGATTAGCTCTTGATGTACACCCATCGTTATTGCTACGAGGTTAGCATTTAGCACTTTAACCAGTCTAAGGGCATATGCGATGGCAATCAGTGAACGGGGACGTTTGTCCGTTAACACTAACACAGAGTTAATCTGAATAGGTGAAATTTTATCGTTAGCCAAGAACAAATCATAATAGGCATCAAACGGTTTACCATAACGTATTCCATAACGTGACAAGCGTTTCCTACTTTTTGCTAAAATCTCTCCGATTTTCATGAGATATTACCTCTGTTTTTTTTGGTTTTTTTGAATTGTGTGTCGAGTTTTTCATTAGATATTGTCTTCTATTTGATTTTTTCTTAAATAGCGATTTGTACAATAATGATGGCAATGGCAGTACCGATTCCGATGAAAAATGTCTGAAGACCTTGGAACCAGGGATTCATTCGTGCGACTTTTCCAATATAGAACCCCAATAGGAAGAGTATGATTAAGCCAATTAGAATCGACATTATCACAGATAGATTCCATGTAGTAATCCCTAATACCGCGGCAATAATCGGAATAAGGCACAACAAACCTGTTATAAACGGAGCTACCCCATCCACAAGTGCAGAAAAAACTATTACGAAGCTAGATACTCTGCTGGGAAGTGTCTTATCCAGTTTTCGTACCATAGCCTTTTCCAATTCCTGTAATTGTTCACGTTGAATAAGCCGCTCTGCGAAGTAAGTCCCCGCAAACCCCGAAAACATCATAGCAATACAAGCTCCGATTCCCGCTCTTATAACGGTAATTGGATTTTGAATTAACGCGAAGTAGCTTCCAAGAACTAATCCGACAATCGTCAAGGTTCCGTCAAAGGCATTGGTAGCAAAATACCGACGAGTAATTGCCCCCGAGTGCGAGACCTTCGCCAATTGTCTATATCTCTCCACCCGCTTCATCTTATCCGCCTCCTTTGTTATATTTTAGCACCGTCTGTCCTTCTTGGAGATATCTCGCATTCTAAACATGGGTTTGAATAGTCAGGTTTGGGATTGGGGGTATTTTGTAAAATTCTTTGAATAATCGTGTGTTTTTCTTGCCAAAAATAAAAATGGCCATTTGCAGGTCGACACTAGTAAAATGGTGCTGGTCTCGATCAATGCCTTGGTATGTCATATCCGCGTTTCTTAGTTCTTCTGCAAGATTTTGAAGTCTAGGAATTAGCTGGTCTACATACTGATTTCGATTGTAACGATAGGAGGTTTCGGTATAGACTGCTAGCCGAGGGACGCCTTTGCTACGCCCATCATCTTCAAGGATGAAGTTAATTTTTCCAATTGATTCGAAAACGTTGAAAATGTCATATTCTGTCCATTGGAGCATCATTGGATGGGCTTTTCGACTGAAGAATTGGGCCAGAAACCGATCTAGAATCGGAAACACTCTTCCTGATAGGAAGCTTAATTGTGCCGTGCACACGGTTAAGTTGCAATCAGGGAATCGCATCAAATCTAATGCGCTTTTCAAAACCATTGTTGGTGTTTCACTAGTGATTGGTAGCAGTTTTTGGAGTTCTCGTACTCGTTTGGGTTCTTTATCAAGTTGTTTAGCATATTTATCGGTAATTCCTGCTTGGTTGCGCGTCTTCCACCTGTGTATTTGCATCAATGAGCTAGTTAGCCTTTCCACTTTTCCAGAAGAAACAGCGGCTTTAGCATTTTCTTCAAACTCGAAGATTTTTTTTTCCGTTTTTATCCGTGATCGATTAAGAGGCCACCGATATTGCTCACGCCAAAATTGGAAGAAATCAGCCACACGCCGATCAATCATGATTTACCCCACCAATTTCATATGAAATTACATCGGCTGAAGCAAGCAAGATTAATTGAATAAAAATGAATCTCGCCAAATTCTAATCGCTAATTACCCTGATTTTGTAATTCTTTGACTGGTTGTAAGTCAGAGGCTAAGAAAGAGGAAAAATAGCTGTATGTTTATAAGAAGAAGGCGAGGTATGCGCATAAAACGTAAAAGAAGATTAAAATGGGTAATTTGATGAGAAGATTGATTATAACGTGCCCAGTTGGAATTATTTTTGAATAATCATCTACGAATATTACCAAGCGTAATGCATTGTTGAAATCTTCAGCGACGAAGATTGCCCTTCCACTTGTAATCTTTTTAATAATTCTCGGAGGGCTTGATTTAATTCCCCCAAGTTCACCTGTGCTTGTTCAAATTAGAGGAACTGCATTGATAATTCTGGCACTTGCGATTTTTTTAGTAATTTCAAAAGTGAAGTCTACAAATCGTATTAGCGATTTTAACCTCTTTGCCCTATTATTCCTCATTTTATGCATATCTCTCACTAGTGCGGGATTAATTCGAGAACGTGCAGACACCTATCGAATACTGGTTCATATCCCTGCCGATAGCAACACAGAAACCATTCAGACTGAATCAACTCCGCAAGTAGAGATTCAAGAATTCACTAACGGTAGCAAGAAAATGAGCCAATGAAGCCACTACACCGGATATTACAAGGGGGATGCTAGTAAAAATTGAGGAAATTATGCGTTTTAAAGAGATTCTTCGAGCAGGGAAGGAAGTAGCTATTTTTGGCATGAAAGAATATGGTGTTCTCCGTCGATATATTAACGGGAATCCTGAGGTTTCATGTACCCGCATTACCCTTTAACGTAATCGCCAGCAAGTTAGTTGACTGCTAGATCCATTTAATCTTGGGTTCGTCTTTCTTCGACAACATCGCGTGTGCTTCAGGGATGTCCTTTGGATAGCCAAGCACGATAGGTCCGTATATTCGTTCATCATCCGTTAGCTCGAGAGTTTGTACAATATCAGCATCGCCTTTGACAAGTGAACCGAATCCCACATAGCAGCTTCCAAGCCCGAGAGAAGATGCGGCAATCATGATGTTCTGGCAGGCAAGTGCACAACTAACAGCGTAATCAGCTGGACCTATAACGAAGAGGATGACAGGTGCAGAATAGTAAACCATGTCTTTGGGTTCGTCCATCACCTCATAGAGCCGCATTGCTTTCTCGTACCATTCAGGGAGCATCTCCTTGGTTTGTTCAGTGCTTTTCTTCCAGATTGGCAACGTGGTCTTTACGAGTTTTTGTTTGAACTCTGGGTCTTCGACAACTACAAACCGCCAAGGCTGAAAAAGCGGGTCCTTCTTGCCTTTTTCCAGCCTCCCCTGTGAAGGGGCCCGATTGCCAGCCTCGATGATTGTATTGATGATATCCCGCGGAATTGGTTTAGGTTCGAAGGATCTGCAAGACCGCCTGTTCTTTATAGCTTCAATTACAGGGTTCGTCATAAGCTTCATTGTCCGATGTTAATGACTGGATAAACCTAAAAGAGTTCTGATGCACAAAAGAGAGAAAATGACTAGCACGGTTTAATCTGGTAGTGAATGAAAATGGTGGTGGAGCAACAGACCAAACTCTCTTTTTTAGGAATATTCCCGAAATGTCCCTTCTATAGATCAGCACTTGTAATGGTTTTGACGCTTGCTCTGATAGTTCTTGGCACGATAGGGATATATTTTCTTAATTTGTGGGCAGCATTGGTATATCTCATATATTCCACTGTGTTTTACTTTCTAGCAATGCCAATACGCCATTGTCAATACTGTTACTACAAAGTTAAGGAAACAACAAAAGAGGGAGAGACTATTGCGAAGTTGTTGCCTTTAGATGAATGGAAAGAATCGCACTTGCAGAAGCATGTAGTGTGCGCGAAAAGATGGGGGTACAATTTTTTCACCATATGGCTAATACCTATTATCTTAATCGTCATCTCGTTCTTTCTGAATTTTTCCATATTTGCTCTAATATCGTTATTTGGCTTTTTAGTTGTGCTGGGGGTAAATTTTCTTTACATGAGGCGAAAAGTCTGTACACAATGCGCTATCATGGAAGCATGCCATGCATCTTTTTAAAACTAAAATGATGAAAAGAATGGAAAAAAGTAAGAGGTATAAAATATCATGACCCAAATGAAACTTCTTCTTACCTCAGCAGGCATTACAAATGAACATATTCAAAAAGCACTTGTAGACCTGCTAGGCAAGCCAATCAATCAATCCACAGCTTTATTTGTCCCCACAGCAATCCGTGCGTATCCTAATGGAAGTTATTATGCTTGGAAATCTGCTTTAATGGATGGAATACACAGCCTTGGCCGTTTAGAATGGAAAAAATTTGGGATCCTAGAGTTAACTGCTCTACCGAGCCTAAAAAAGGACATTTGGCTACCAGAAATTGAAGAGGCAAATGCTTTAATTGTCGGAGGAGGAAACGGTTTCTATCTCAGCTTCTGGATGCAAAAATCAGGTCTTTTTGAGATTCTACCTGAGATACTTGAGAATGGCAAACCCTACGTAGGTATTAGTGCCGGGAGTATGATCCTAACAGACAGCTTAAATTTTAATCTTGAACGTTTTGAAAAAACTGGAGTCTACTATGATGATGAATATAACGAGGAAGCACCAACCAATGCAGGCAGCGATAAGACTATGCATTTTGTCGATTTTGTGATTCGCCCTCACCTCAATTCCGCTATACTTCCCCAATTAACGCTTGAAAATATCGAAAAATGGGCTACAAAAATCGATGTCCCCTTATATGCGATTGATGATCAAACCGCTTTGAAAGTTATCGATGGAAAAGTTGAAGTCATAACTGAAGGCAAGTGGAAGTTGTTTGAAAAGAGCAGAAAAGCGATTTGAATTGATTTCACTGAAACAATCAAAAAGCCTGTTTCTAGAAGCCTGGGAGTATTTTTATATGAATTCATTTTAGCCAGCAAGTTAGTTGACTTCTACTGAGCTTCATTGCTTTCTCATAACTTTCATTTTACTGTGGACTATGACCCGATATACGTGAACTACTCCGCCCTAAAGGAGTGGGGTCTTCTCGAGAATTTAGATAAAAACGTTTAATGCCCAGTTGTATAGGAAGAGAAACAGGGAACAACACACATCATGATAATAACAATTTAGGCGGTGGAAACTTGGCCCTAGACTCTACGTTGTTGATTGCGATAGCAGAAATCGCAGGTGTCTTTGTCGGCTTCGGCGCCCTCATCAGTGTCATTCGCCCCAACGAGATCGAGGCTGCCCAACTCGCGCGGATTCGGGGTATGGTCACAATCGGACTCGGGTTGATTATCAACGCCCTCATACCGGTCGGACTTAACTTCTACGGTGTCACTGATCACATCCTCTGGTTTATGTCCAGTCTCATCTTCTTTACCTTCAACTGGGTCGTCATTATCTTGTCTATGCGAGATCCCGTGAATAGAGAACTCATGAAAAACGGAATGCGAACCAGCCCCGTGATAACCGTGCTTTTTTGGCTCTTGCTTGAGATCCCGCTTCAGGTTCCCTTGGTTCTAACCATGCTTGGCTTGTTTCCACATCTAGAACCCGCCTTCTACACAACCGCACTATTGTTCAACCTATTTCAAGCCGCATTCGCGCTTGTGCAACTCGTCTATTCGCAAGCAGACCCACAAGCGCCTAATTAGACCGCCGCCTAACAGGGCGCTGCAGCTGACTGTTAATTCCAATCGGTT
>JAEOTO010000037.1 GCA_016839805.1 Candidatus Hermodarchaeota archaeon | reverse complement strand
GTTTCTTGTACTCCAGGTATTCATCACCAAACTTCTCTTCTAGGAGCTGTTCTTCGGCGTTGGCAAGGTAATTGTAGCCGATGATGACGCAAAGGAGCGGGAGGAGAGTGATGATGGAGAGAGTTGTGATCCAGAAGCTGAAATACAAGAGGATTGAACCCAAGTACATGGGATGTCGCACCCGATTATAGACGCTGGTTGTCACGACATGGGGTTCGGGGCCTTCGAAGACGATGTGCGATTTTTGCATGAGGACAAGCGCACTGATAATAATGATAATTCCGGGGATTACATTGAGATAGAGTGGGACAAGATACACGAGGGGTGTTATTCGGAGAAGAAAGGAATCCAGAATCCAGATAATGAGAAAGAAAATAAAGAGTCCGATTTGGATTTGATGACTGCGCTGGGCTTCGCCGGCGACATGGTTGGGACCTACGTGAGACATTATTGATCACTTGTGATTTAGGCATGCCTAAAGCCCATATTTAAACTTTCACCTCGTTTTGATAACTAGCAGAAGTAATACACAGCTATCGGTGAGAAATCGTTGTGCAAACTGGTTTGAAAATTACAGGTTTACCCTAGAAAAAGCGAGTTAAGAGGGGAAACTTGCACCTGTTTAGGTTTCCAAGGGATTATTTGGTGTAGAATTTTTCTTCTTCAGGTGGGATATCAGGGGCACTTTTGCAGAAGAGTACGATTAATGCTGAACACATGATTATGAGAGGGAGGTAGAGGAGGTTGGCAAAGAACCAACTACAGATAATACCAATAATGGTGCCAATGATTATCGCAATGAGGAATCGGGTATGGCGTGGGCTCCAGTTCATTTTCAATGCCTCTTTGCATTGGTGCATGTCCTTGACATATAATTATTTTTTCTGAATAAGAAATATTTACAGAATACTCATTATGAAATTTCTCTTTGGTTAGGGTTAGGTTTCTTCGAGGAGTTCTGATAAACGGTTTAGTCCGAGTCCTGGAAATCGGCGAAAGGGATAACTCACGAAAACGTCAACCTCTTTGGTGAATGGTGCTTGTTTTAGTGCTCGCCTCAGTTGTTGACCTTCACGAAGATCGGATACAACCATTGTGATGTGAAATATCGGTTCTTCGGCGAATAAATATGAAGTCCAGTATTGAAAGGCATATCTGTTCTTCAACCATTCTAAAACAGCGAGGGGTTCTGTCTTTGATTCGTCGACTTGAAGGCGTATTTCGAGTTCAATATCTCCAAACGCGCTGCGGTCCCAGCGAAGAGTGAAGTAGATTGCTTTACTGTTTTGCAGCTCAGTAAGGACATTTCGTGCTCGGCGTGCAGTTGAATTCATGCATTTGGCTAGGTCCTTAATCTGCATTCGTGGATCCTTGGTAAGGCATCGGAGTGCTTGTAACTGGGTTGAGGTAAAGGTGGTCTTTCGACCCTTTGTATTCACTTTGGACAATGGTGAAAGGGTTGGGCACATACCAATCGCGGGATGGATTTTTACTTGGGTCACACCGTCCGTTTCTCGAATATAACGTCCTAGGGCCGCTAGTTCAGCTGCATCACTATATTCACCCCAGGCGGTATAGGAACCATCAGCTAACCGATTAACGGCTTCTACTAACCGATGTTGACCAATGCGATCCCCAAAATCTACATCGTGTTCGGAGCCATCTGTTGTGATATCAATCCAGAAGAAATCAGCATCAAGCATTGCCAAACTGAGTTCAATTCTGAAATCAATTATAGCCCCTTCCTCAATGAGTTTTCCTACTCTCTTTTTGATAGCGTTGGCCGTGAGATTAAATTTTGTAGCTAGCTCTTTGTAGGATTGGCGACAGTTACCTTCTAATTCAATGATAATGGCTTTATCCAGCTTATCCAGCCCTGGCATGTCGATTCCTTATCCCAAATTGTTGAAGATTACATTGTGCAATTTTCTAAATTTAAGGATGACGTAAAAAGGGCTCGAGTTGATGTTATCAAGTGTGCTTTAGG
Source organism: Candidatus Hermodarchaeota archaeon (assembly GCA_016839805.1). Classification (GTDB taxonomy): domain Archaea; phylum Asgardarchaeota; class Hermodarchaeia; order Hermodarchaeales; family Hermodarchaeaceae; genus Hermodarchaeum. The sequence goes on along the minus strand of JAEOTO010000037.1, from coordinate 28,884 downwards.
CTAATATTTGCTCCCAGAAGCGGCTATGATTTTATGTTATCCCATAGATGAGTTTATTGGATTTTTGATCAATATAAGATGCAGAGGGTAATGAATGAATGATGAATATCTAAGACCGTTGGTTAGCAAAGATCCAATGAAAAGATGTACTAAATGTAGAAAATTCAAAATAAAAAGTGAATTTACCAAGGATAAAAGGACAAAAGATGGCCTATACAGTTGGTGTAAAACATGTCTCAACCTTCATAGGCGTGAACGAACAAGAAAAATTAGAGAGGCCTGGGGAGTTAGAGAACCTTCGAGAAAAGGTGTTAAATATTGTCCATCTTGTGGTGAAACAAAGCCTAAAACCGAATTTCATTTAAATAGGATGAGAAAAGATGGATTGAATGCCTATTGCAAAGTTTGCGCACTAAAACGTGTTAAGCTTCTTTATCATGGAAAGAGACGTTTACGCATACAGTTTGGTACAATCAAAAGGCGTGCACAAAAATGGAAGATTCCTTTTCACCTCACATTTGATGACTTTTGTGCATGGGATGAAAAACATGGACCAATTGAAACCCGAAAGTGCCCTTTATGTGGTTGCACAATTACTGAGTCAAAAGCATTTCAGAAGAGTCGAGGAAAAACCAAACTGTGTGGTTTTACTATCGATAGAATTGATAGTAATAAAGGATACATATTGGGAAATTTACAGATGCTTTGTTTTATTTGTAATATGGTGAAGGGAAAATGGTTTAGTATGAAGGAAATGAGTGAGTTGGGTCTTGTTCTAGGTTCATTACAGATGAAAGCATTGAGTTGAAGAATAATTTTTCATGTCACCTACATCTATAGCACCATTTTATGAGGTTAAAGTCGTTCAAATAGGTTAGTTATGGTGTCTATGAAGTAAAATAAGCATTTCACTTCATAAACTATAGGCTATTTATCCCTCTTAGCAATATCTACCTGGGATGGTCAATGCGATACATAGCATTTTTCGAGGTTCCTCCAGAAAACCTGGAGGAGTATATTGCTTCCTGGCAAGATCGTATCTCTCAAAGTAAGGATATCAAATTTATTATTCCACCTTCAACGATGCCCGAACCCGTCCAGGGGATTACCAGTTGTGTAGTGTTTGAGCTAGGTAAAGCTATTATTCCCCCGAAGATTGTCATCGAAAAATACCTCGCACCGTTTATTAAGGCTGGAATAAAGGTCACACTTCAGTATCTATTTGAAGATGAGAAGCTCGGAAAGGAATTAAAGAAGTATCGTCGTGGTCACCGGAAGGCATTGAAGGAATGGAAACAGAGTACTTATTCTAAGCTTGCAAATATCGGCACGACTTCGAATCTGTCGATTTTACCGTTAATTGATTGGCATACAAGTCGGGAGAATTTACGGAAAGAACTGGGTGTTTCCTATCTGATTCTTACTGATGAGAACACGATTTTGTTTGATTTGGGTTTGAACCCAATGCGTGAGGATCCTTCTCCACTTTTACAGAATATGAAGCAGTTGGGTATTGAACTGAACAGTATTGACACTATCGTGATATCGCATAATCATGGTGACCATATAGGTGGTGGCAAGTGGTTAGAAAAAAAGACCTTTTCATTGACTGATACACAACTTGACTTATCCCATGTCACAGTCTACACTCCGGTGCCCATGAAGTATCCAGGAATTGAGCCGATTCATACAAAAGATCCAACCGTAATTGGACCTGGCGTGACTACAATTGGGAATATCTCGAATGCAATGTTCTTCTTAGGATCGGGGGTAGAATATGAACAAGCTTTGGCGGTAAATGTGGAAGATAAAGGCATTGTCTTAATTGTGGGATGTGGGCATCAGACCTTATCGAAGCTTCTCGACCGAACAGAAATGTTGTTTGATGAACCGATTTATGGTATCATTGGTGGACTCCACTACCCTGTTGAAGGGGGTCCTATTGAAATTACGGGAATGAGTCCCTATCGATATTTTGGAACGGGAAAAGTACCGTGGGAATACATCACTAGGGAGGAATTACAAGCGAATATTGACCTCCTCAAACAACGCCAACCAAAAATTGTAGCCTTGTCACCGCATGATAGTTCCCCGCTTAGTTTCGAAATGTTTCGCGAAAGCTTTGGTTCGGCGTACCGTAACCTGAGAGTAGGTGAAGAAATTCGTGTGTAAAGTGCAAGTTAGCTATCTGGTACTCTTCTGGCTGTACTATTAGGTACTAATTCAGAAAGAAGGTTGTGAGGGACAATGTCAGGATTGCTGATATCTTATTATCTTCGATCATTTCTAATGAACCGGTTTCCTTACAGAGCTACCCTTGTTGGATTTGCTGATTTACGAGATTTGTTGCCAGATGAGTTTGCAGAATTACCCCATGGAATCAGTATTGCGGTCCGATTATCAGATCAAATTGTGAACGCACTGCATTCAGGACCCACACCTTTGTATGCGTATCATTACCATGTGGTGAATCACTACCTGAACGACATGGCAATTCAAGTCATGAATTACTTACAAAAGGAAAGGCATGCTGCGTTGCCAATTCCTGCGTCTCAGACTATTGATTTTAAACTGCATCGTGGTCATCTATCACACAAGATGGTGGCGACGCGAGCCGGATTAGGCTGGATAGGGAAAAGTGCGTTGTTGGTGACAAAAGAGTTCGGGTCCCGTGTTCGATTTGTCACGGTCCTCACAGATGCTCCTTTACGAATGGGAAACCCTGTTATTGAGAGTCAATGCGGTGATTGTCGGAACTGTGTGAAAGCCTGTCCGGTTGGAGCAATTGAAGGTGTGAACTGGTCGGTGAAAAGCAATCGGGCGGATTTGCTGGATGTGGATCGGTGTGCTGATTTCATTGAAAAGAATCGAGCTGAGGTTGGAGCTCCCGTATGTGGGGTGTGCATACAAGCTTGCCCTAAGGGTTTGAAACAATCGTAATCATATACAATTTGATTGAAAGAACTCGTTCCAGCAAAGACTTGTTCTTTGATAACGTTTCAGGCTTCAATTGAGTTTTGGTTGACATCATTAGTACAAACAGGTTCTGATGGTAATGTCGTGTTATATGGTGTCTCCAAGTCTTCTGTGGAATCTGAAATGGTACTTGTTATGAGAATTACTTCAAGGGCTAGAATATAGAGGAAACAGATGACAAGGACCCAGGCGATTTCTGTTAACATGAAGGCACAGAAGATGCAACCGATAATTAGGCCAATGAGGACGACGATTAATAATCGGGTTAAGTTTCGGTTTTCCACGCAAGTGATTTTTTCATATTTGGCCTTCTGTTCCACCATTTGGAGTCCCTCATGGGATTCTAGAAAAAATATGGCTAAATAATTTAGCAGGAGCGTCTAAGCAATGCTCCCAGTGATCGTAGAGAAGGGTGTAGGATTCTTACTTTTTTTCTTCTGGACTGTTTATTGTGGCGCTGAGTTTCATTTTCCCATCCTTTTCGTCGATTTCTAGGGTAATTTGGGCTTCGACCTTTTTGCTTTGACCCGTCTGGATAGGTAACAACATTAACTCAGCAATGCCATCGAGGATAGAGTTTTCGTCTGCTTCGGTGCTCATTACATCACCCCGCTGGAGACGATGTTGGTAACATATGAAGTCACAAGTTATGCCTAAGAAAGCTGGTATTACGCTGTATAAAAAGCTCATATCGTTATGGAATCCCGTAGTATCCAACACTAAGAGTCGAGAGCAGTTATCTATCAAGAATTAAGGGGTTTCCTGGGTTCTGCCACGATTTTACGTCATTCAATCGTAAACGCACCTCTAATCCCCCTATTATACGCGAAAAAGATGGAAAACACTGTGAAGACTTATACCCGCCAGGTAATACCAGCCATTAAATCGCGTCGAGAGAAACCGAAGTAGTTCATGAACTATTAGGTGATGCTCTTTATGAATTTTGAAGGATTGGCTATCGAGTCCCCTCCAAATCCCATTAACATGCTTGTTAACGAAGCGATTGATCGCTTTACGGAATTTATCTCTATTGAACGAGGAGGCAGCCCACAAACCTCCCGGGTGTACCGCTACGATCTTGAGATGTTTTTCACCTTTGTCGGTATACCACCCCAGCAAGTGCAAACTCACCATATACGGATGTTTCTTGCACATCTAAAAACCGATAAGGGCTATAGCAGTGCCTCACTGCGCAGAAAATTGGCTTGTTTGCGCTCATTCTTTCGCTTTCTTGACCAAGAGAAAATGATTACCGACAATCCCACTACGGGACTTGTTACTCCACGTCTCGGACAACATCTACCCCGGTCAGTCTCACCAGAGGATGTAAAACGCCTCCTTTGGGCTGCTCGGAAATATGAAAAAAATCCTGAACGCACTTATGCAATATTTCAAGTCTTGTATAGCACAGGTGCTCGCGTCTCTGAACTTTGCTCCATGAACATTGAAAACATCGACTTTTCCGAGGGGACGATCCGAGTCCTTGGCAAGGGGAACAAGGAGCGAATGGTACTATTAACTGTTCCAGCTATGAATGCAATTGTCGAATATATTAAATTCCGACCAGCTGAAGGTCCTCTATTTCTTAGCCGCAGAAATAAACGCTTATCACCGCTAACGGTGCAGCGGACTGTGCGGTCAGTCGCAAAACGCGCAGGCATCACCTCAAAGGTTACACCGCATGCTTTACGCCACTCCTTTGCAACCCACATGCTTGAGCGAGGTGCAGATGTTCGAGTTTTACAGGAACTTCTAGGACACGCGAATTTAGCTACTACACAGATTTACACCCATGTGTCGTTAGCCCACGAACGAGCTGTTTTTCAACGCACTCATCCGTTGGCCGAAACCGAACCCGAGGAAGTCTTTTGACTCGATTCCCTCTTTGGAGAGCTAGGGAACTCGACCCTAGCTCTCTACCACTTATTATCGCACCCCTAGAATAGATGGAATAGAGAAGACTCTTAGAGATTATGACGTAAAAAACTACACCACATAGCTAATATTTTCGATGAGAGGAAAATGAGATTGAATTCCATTAATTATAATGAAGTATTAATCATTACATCAAATAATTGAACTAAACTAAGTAGAGACTTTTTACTAATCATTTATTCTAAAATATGTTTGAGATATTCGTTATAAGGAAAACAAATAAGAAACCACTTATTTTAACTAAAATACAAATAGTATAGAGTAAATGTTATTATTTCAATATTTCAACAAATCAACCAAACAACACATTTTCCTACTGTCCATTGTAAGAGTAAAACCGAGAAATTCTTAGCCTTTAAGAGGTTCCATTTCCAATGTCAAGTCACAATCTCCCCGCACGTATAATCATAACAAACCGTGAACCCACATGACAGAGATAGTCAAGGCAGATGAACTCATCCGAACACTCCGAACCAGCGAAAATGCCCTCAAACGCGAACAGGCAGCCCGAGCGCTTGGTCACTTAGGAAATCAAGACAGCGTTAGTGCACTTGTCGAAGCTCTAGCCGATCCAAACAAAAAGGTTCGCAAAGCCGTCATCTGGGCCCTTGAACAATTACGAGACCAACACCTGGTCGAAGGACTCATTAATGACCTCAACCACGAAGATCCTGAAGTCCGACGAGCCATCGTCAATATCTTAGGGGAAATCGGAGACCGGGATGGCGTCGAGCCCCTTTGTAATATGCTCGCGGACGAGAACCTATACGTTCGAAAAGAAGCCATCATTGCTTTAGCATCAATGGGAGATTGGAAAGCGGTGGATCCCCTCATAGATCGCCTTCAAGATTCTGATCTTTACGTCCGCCAGGCTGCTGCCAAAGCGTTAGGTGAACTGGGCGAAATGCGTGCGGAACTGGCCCTCAAAAACCAATTAGAAAACGAACCCGAGTTAATTGTACGGCATGAAATCAAAGTCGCTTTAGCCCGATTAGCGGGTGGTGATTAGGCTTCCCAATACCACCGTTATTTTCACATTGGAATTCTAATCCAATCAAAGTTTACAAAGATTTCTTATTTTCTAACATCAATTCCTATTTTTTGCACCCATTTTTTAATATAATCCATTATTGAATTAATATCTTTTTTGTTAAGTTTTTCGATGAAAGGAAAATACGTATAAAGGCGATTTTATTTCGTCATTTGTCTATAATTTTAAACAGTGGTTTAACGATTTTTATCTAATGCATACAAATACTATACAACAAACATTTATTCATAGACATATTTGAGATATTCGATTGAAAGAAAATTTGTGATGAAAAATTAAATACTATCATAATCTTATACTTTTAACTATCAATAATATTATATAAACATACATAGTAATAAATTTTTAATAATTTTTTCAGAAGAATCGATTAGCACTAATTTCAACTCTAAGCATACAAATGATCATTCACTTAGTTTGAATCGTTAAACTTCAACGACAAGACCCTTGGGAGTAATCTTCAGAGGATGCCAAGTACTATCATGCCCTTGAGGCATGGCTCGAACACGGATTTCGCGTTGTAGACCGATGTTTTCAGGACCTTCTCGGAGACGGATTTCAATGATACCATCAGCGATATGCATTGCGGCGTTGGTTGCGATGGTGCCTTGAGTGTGAGGGTCCAGGGTCATAATCGTGCTGTAATCTTCCCCAGCGAGGAAAACTTTGACGCGGCGGAGAAAACGTAACACTTTACGGTCAGTACCCAAGAGGATGAAAAGATCACTGAGACTATCGAAGATACACCGCCCTTTTTCACCAAGTTGGATTGCTGCCGTCGTGAGGAGATGGATCAGTTTATCTAAGTTTAGGGCTTCAAGAGTGAATTCACGATCTGCATCTTCGATCTTTGAAAGGAAATCAGGATAAGAGAGGGTGAACCCTTCGATGATGCGGAGGTTTTTGCCAGCATATGCAGTGATGTCCCAGCCAAAGTCTTGGAGGGAGCGGGTCATGGCTTCACGATGAGTTTCGGTGAGAATGGAGATGCTGTTTTCTTCCTGGTGGATGCCTTCCCAGAGAAATTGACGGGCTAGCAGACTTTTACCAGTTCCTGCATCGCCGATAAGGAGAGTGAGACCATCAGCAGGTACTCCTCCTCGGAGAAGTTCATCTAATCCACTAATTCCTGTGCTGCGTAATTCCATTAATGTTACCCTACTCTTGTATCGGATTCCTGATGATGGTTAGTAGCAAGGTTTTGTTTAAGGATTTCTCTTCTGAAGAGGCCATATTAGTTAAATATCTGACTCGATGAAATTTACCAGGAAATTGTGTATTAAACCGCTTTGACAAAGAGTGGGAGACCCCTCCGATGGAGGGGTTTGAGCGGTTAATCTTCATCTACTTTCGAGCCACAGGCAGGGCAGAAGCTTACGCCTGGTGGTACTGGTGCGCCACAATTAATACAGGTCGTTTCGGGATAAGATTTGGCGGGTAGTTCGTATTCATCTGGTGGGGGTGGTGCTTCTTCCGGCATTATATCTGTTGGAGGACCAGTTTTTGTTGGTGGTGCAGTTGGGCGTTTTCTGAAGAGTCCCAGAAGTAGTTTGATGAGCCAGATGATTGCATAGATGGCCATGAGGACGACGAGGAGGAGCACAGGGAGAGACCAAGGTATGTCCTGTAGAAGTATCAACAGGAATTCGAGGAGACTGGTGTATGCTACAGTGAGGTAGACTTTGTTACTCGTCTTTTCCCAGACACGAGCTGCATCGTCTTCATAGGTAACATTGGCTCGTTGAGCGACATAACCACCTTCGCCAGTAATGGAAATCTGGTAGCTGAAAGTTTCAGAAGTCCCCGGAGCAATACTCGCCCAATAGCCTGTTGTGCTTCCGGTAATTACTACATCGCTGTGAGGTAGATTCAGATAGGCATCCCAAGAATGTGAGTCATCAACGTTTATTTCATAAACCGTTTCGTTGGGATCGATGTTTGTTACCTGGATAGTAACAGTGGCTATACCCCCAATAGGAATTATTGGGGTGATAGTTTTTCGGACGGATAGCCCCGGTGGAAAGTCACCTTCGAAATTAACAATGATATTAGGGATATCTGCTGTATCGTTTTCCCAATGTCCTGTGGTGCGCATAACCATTACGCCTTCAGGGAAGGAACTGTTGTACATGTCAGTAGGTGTGTAAGATGTGATGTTTACATCGGATGGGAAGAGCATAGTAAATTCAAAGCCGTCGAGAGTGCCCATGCTGAGGGTACCAGTCCGGTCAACGAATTCATTGACGTTGAATGTCTGTTCTTCGCTGCCAAAGAATTTGTCTTCGTGTCGGCTTGCCCAAGCAGCCATGGTGATACTTTCTGGTGTCTGCATAGCCCTCTTCATTGGACTAGGTGATCCGCCTAATACACCAATGTTAAGGAAACCTGCAATACCGACTCCCCCAATGGAATCGTTTGCAAGGGCGGGAGTTACTAGTTCGGTGCCACCACGCCGAGAAGTTCCGAGATTCAACATGTAGCCTTGGAATTTATCACGTCCTTGGATCTCAACAGAATCAGGGCTTCCTAATTCGCCAAAATAGCCATAAGCTTCAATTCCAACTGTCATGTTCGGGATGGGAATGGCCATTCCGAAGATACGCGCGAATTGTATACCTAAGACATTTTCAAAGTCCTGGTGAATGGCATCGCCCCAGATTTGTATGTCAGCGGGGCTACCACCCATGAAGACCATGAGGATGGCATTGGGAGGTAATAGATCTAAGATGCCCATCATTGCGTCTAGTTCTGTGCTTCCTGAGGTATCGTTGGTTATCACTTGCATGAGCCCGGTAAGGACATCCAGATAGTCACCCCAGCGGAAAATGCTGAGTGCAAGAAGACATTCGTCATAGTGGGGGGCAGCGGTGTTGAATGGACCGACATTTCCTGCAGCGACCATAGTACCAGTCATGGAGCCATCAGGTCCCACGACAAAAGCGGTGAGGTCACCATTTCCTTCCATCGTGAAGTTTTGCGATGGAGCAGTATGATACGTAGGTTGCTTGATACCATCCTGAAGAGACACGATTTTGATTGGTGAATAGATGGAAGGTGTTCCTTGACAGAAGAATGGTAGAAAACTGGTGAGTAACAGGAGAGCGCCCATGGTAGCAACAAGGAAAGTGAATTGAGGTGAGCGGTTCAAAAGAGTTGAGGGTTGATAATATCTTTGTTTCATTTTGATTTGCCTCCGAATGGTCTAGTCACGCACTGGAAAGATTGCACGACCAATAAAACCTCCAATAATTGCAGCTACTAGAAGAATGATAAAATTGAGAACTACTGGTAAGATGATGGTAGTGACGAGAATATTCTGTAAGACTCCAAGAATTATCGAGGGATCAACAGCCCCACCGCCACCTGTAATGTCTCCAAGTCCTCCGATAATTGCGTTGATGATAGGACCAATTACTGGAGCAGTGATTATGTCAAAAAGCGAGACACCCGGGGGGATGTTTGTTAAGATAGCCATGAAATCGATCGTTGCGAACGCTCCGGTGAGAATAAGTGGCAGAAAGACGGCAGCTAAACCGACAATCATCATTAAGAATGTGAATCCGAAAACGAATATCACGACAGGAATTGTGCCCCAAATACTGCGGACAAAAAAGCCCGACACCAATCCGATTATCACCCAGGCGACTAGTACTGTCGGATAACTGAGTGGGTGACCAAAGACGAGGAACAGGTACATGAAGAAGAAGCGTAGCCAATGTCCAAGATAGGGGGCAAGCCAGTATATGATTTCATTGTACGAAACTGGAAAGAGGAAATATGCCATTGCCATGCTAAGGAAAAAGCCTACAGTGAGTCCTATTAATTTACGTCCCATAACGTCTCATTCCTAAGTAGACAGTTCATTAATTCTGTCTCTCAAAATTCACGCCTATTAAGGTTTCCCGCGGTTATACATCCATTCGAAACCCGTATGCAAACCTCAACACAAAACGGCAAACAGGCATAGTTTATTTTCGGGATCGGCGACGTTTACGCCGCATTTTTCGGGCGCGTTTCTTCTTCCACTTTTTTCGCATTGTGTTCTCCACCAACGTCGCACATTGTGGGTAGTATCCTATTCTTGTGAGTTGTTAAAAGTTTCGACTGTCGATAGTTTAAAGTGATTCTACCCTACAATAAATGAAGAATTGACAATTTTCTTTGGAGGTAATTTGATTGTCAACGATTGTCTATTATGCGCTTCTGTTCACCATCATGTACCTTCCAACCGTCGTTTTGGTTGCAGTCATCCTATGGATTATGGGCAGTATGATGAAGGACCTCACTGTCACACCCAAGAATGCCTTCATTGTCGCAATCATTGGAACTATCGTGAGTGCCATCGCTCAATGGGGAGTCTTATTTCTCTTAGTATTATTCAGCTACATCATCTCATTACACATGATTTACGATATCCTTTGGGCATTAAGCGCCGCCTTCGCTGCGTTTCTTGTGTATATCCCTCTGGTGAAGAAGTTCTTCAAAGTAGATACTGGACAAGCCTTCATGGTAGCTATTGTCGCAGCGATTATCACGTTGTTAATGGCTTTTGTGGGAGATTTCCTTGTCACTTTTGTTTTAGGGATATTCTCAGTGCAATTCAGAACGCACCACTTCCCTAATCATTAAGAGTGTTAAGGATCTTGATTAGTCATGGATTCTGTTGCTGTGGTGAAAGTTACTCAGGAAATGGAGACCACGTTGCGTGAAGGGCTGCAATTAATCGGAGGATTTGGGCGCCTTCAATCGCCTGTGATTATCAAACCTAATATATGCACAATCTCTGATAATACTGGATTTTCTGTAACAGATGTATTGACAATCAAGGCGCTGATTACACTCCTTCTTAACGAAGACGCTAACCTATCCATCAAGATTGTTGAATCTGATAGTCAGAGTAAATGGGCCAACGAAGCCTTCGATAAATTTGGGTACACAAAACTAGCTAACAAATTACAGAAACAGAATTATGATGTGTCATGCATCAACCTAAGTGAATGTGACACAGTACAAATCCCTTTTGAGGGGAAATATTTCACAGACCCAGAACTCCCGGATGCACTCTTAAACCCCGGTTATGTGGTCTCCGTGGCCGTGGCGAAAACACATTATCTTACCTTTATCACAGGCGTATTGAAGAACCTCTTTGGATTTCTTCCCCGCAAAGATCAAAGCTTCTATCATTCTTACATTAATGAAGTCATCGTGGATTTAGTTAGCCTTGTTCCACCTAATCTGTGTATTGTTGATGCGCGTGTAGGAATTGAAGGATGGAATGGTCCGAAAACTCGACAGCTTAACACCTTCATTATCGGTCATAAACCCGCTTCAGTAGATGCGACAATGTTAAGAGTGATGGGCTTCAAGCCCGAAAAAATCCGACATGTGGTTGAAGTTATTAAAATTGATCAGGGTTCCTTGAATCCTGTAATTCTAGGGGAACCACTTGAGTCGGTGAAAGTGCAGTTTAAAACACCAAAAGGATTAGACTCAGACGCCCTTCTCACATCTTAGGTTTTGACTATAAACGGAAAGAAATTCAGTTTATATAGACTCGAGGAATTCCATAATGGCACGAAGAAGACGAGCTACATCCCATCTATCCATGCCCAGTTCGTGATTCACATCTTTGATGGTCACATTGACTAGCTGCGGGATGAATTCAAGAGCTCGGTCAACCTCTTCATCTGATACCCCGCCTTTTGCAGGATCCGCTCGAATAAGTAAGAATGGGCAGGTAATCTTCGGTAAAATTGTTGGAGGGTCATAACCCGTCATTAGTTTTTGGCGTGCTGCATCTGCGCCTCCATCTTCGAAATAAGGCGTGAAGATTTCAGGATCAAGCATGCTAAGGTTCTTTGCTGTTTGTAGGAGCGAAATCGAATCCATGGTATCGCCTAAACAGATTGGTACATCTTGTCCTGATCGGGAGATTTGGATCTTAGCTAAATTTCTTGCCAATTTTGATACACTTTCGCCCTTGTTTTGAGTAATCTCTTTGATTTTAACAAAGATGTTGATGACCCCACCGATTCTACTTTCTGTATAAATTCCTGCATCAGCGTCGATTAAGGCGATTACTAATTCTGGAACTTGGGCTGCTGCTATAATAGCCGTATTCGCTCCCAGTGAATGGCCAAAGAGGATTGCTGGTTCCTTAACTACACCTTTCAGGAAAGCGACAAGATCAGCGGCATAGTCTTTGACCAGATAATGTCCAGGAACATGCCCTGATTTTCCATGCCCACGATGATCCAAGGCAAAGATTTGGTATCGAGTGGTAAGAGTAGGAATGAGGGAGAGAAAGCTTTGCCACCGACCTGTTACTGCATGTAGCATTACAAGAGGTGGACCTGAAGGCGGTCCTTCAGCATAATTTAGTACAACTGTGCCCGTATCAAATGTACGTTCACTTATCATCTCTTTAAACCTCTACGAGAGTTGAAAGCAATTCAATCATCCTCACCAAGTAACTGTTATTTAAGAGTAGACGATTAGTTTGGCAGCAGAAAGTACATGAACTCAGCAGTTCGGAGGAACAACAGGTGTCAACTCCTTCGCCACAAAAGGTGTTTACAGATCTAGAGTTTTTCATATGGCGGATCCGCTATGAGCCTAAGGACGAGTGGCAACCTGAAGTGTTAGTAATGGGATCCGAGTCCGCGTTGAAAACCATGTATGAAGCGTTGGAATCTATGCGAGCTGATTTCAAGACCTATGGGAAGAGTACACGAAAATTTCTGTGTAACCCGCCTGAGGATATTGATGTAGTGCGATATGCGCAGGAGCACAAGGCCCAGTTAGAGTGGTTAATTTGGCTAGTGATTCGGATGGAACAAGACGTCGCAGATGACTCTCGATATGAGCTCAAAAATAAAGCTGTAACAATTCGGTTGAATGAACGCACTTTAGACCAGTTTCTGAAGGTCTTAGATAGCCAATCAAAATTCAGCTCACAATATCCACATGAAAAAACAGCTCCGGGTGGATTATTTTTTGCACCAGATTGGCTAGGTGCTGAATAATTTCAAAAAAATAGAAGAACGAGAAGGCGATTACCAGTCATCCTCGTCCCCAGAATCTTCTTCCCATTCTTCTTCTTCGTCTTCGTCTTCAGGTGGTTGTCTGTAGTCAATCAAACCTTTTCAACTCCTAATCTACTGGGTGAATATTCAACGTACCTAAAACCAATCTATACTCCATCCAGCTAACTTGTGAACTCTTCTGGATCTAAGATATAGAGGCTGATGAAGGAGAGACATCGTAATGATCAGCAAATGCTACTTCTTGCTTTTCTTCTCTTTACTGGTCTTTGATTTGCTCTTAGTCTTCTTTCCTGACTTTTTCTTCGCCATAGAAATCACCGTTAAACTAGCCCAGGAACAAGTTCCAATTCAAAATTATTCATTAAAAAAATATCCAAAATTTGGCTCTAAATGCCTATTAACAACAAAATATAGCCCCTTTCATTAGAATCGGCAGAGATACACATTTCTTGTGAAAAAAAAGGCTAAACTGAGTTATTTTCGTTGAAATAACGCCTAATTTCGACGTTATTAAACGTCACGTTATTTTCAATTGCTTGTGAACACGGTTAAATGCGGATATTGCCTTATTCACGATGGTATGCAGCTCGATTCCGAATTCACGCTTGAAAAACCGCGATTGCCATCGAAGATACCGAAGACGCTTTTTAATCCCAGTTAGTCTGTTCTGGTAATGAATAAGGGGTTTCTTCATCTCAGAGAGTTCCTTCAACTCTCTGTAAAGTTTAACGCATGTGCGTATAATACGACGAACACGTTGTTTAAAAGTTCCTTGAACGAGATTGACTATTATCTCAGAAGCCCTGGGGTGAAAGAGCTCAACTCGAGGCACATACCAAACTGGTGACCCCAATTCAGTGAGCTTGGCGATGAATTTACTTGGTCGTCGGAGGATTTGTTCATATGTTCGATAGTGTGAGCTTGAGATTTGCGGAGCTAGGAGCAGTCCTGGACGTATTTTAATAATTGGTGTCCGTTCGATGGATCTGGAGAAATGTTTGCGTTGTAGTTCTGTTTTAAATGGAGTATGGATGATGAGCACAAACCGTCGACGCATCCGTTTTGGCTCTTGTTGTTCTATTTCATGAAGTTTAGTTGTGTTTCGCCGCGGAACGAGTGGCAACACTCCAGAAATAGTTACAAATGATACTGGTGTTGTTGAATTTTTGGTACGAGTTTTTGCAAATAATCCTTGCCGGAGCTGGATTAATGACGAATCTTTTTTTAATAATAGGCTGGCAATGGTATTTTTTGTGAGATAATAGACTGAGAATCCTTTCAAGAGTTGGGGTTCAGGTCGTCGTCGTTCCGCTAGTAACTCTAATTTGAGACCAGCATCATCCAGAGGGATTGATGTCATTTCGTTTAAGAAGGTAGTAGATTTTGTTATTTATGCCCAAACACAGCTAATATTTTATCTTTTCGAAATTAGCTGGATTAATCAATTTTGATGATGAGTTCCTGATTTTTCTGGAGCCAGTTAGGCGGATCGTACAGTGAGGTAGAAGTATTCAGTTTGGGTGTGGACGTCGTTGACGAGGATTCGGAGTTCGATGATATAGGTCACGAGAAGTATTCCAGGTGGAAGATCCTTGGCAAGAAGGGTAATAGTACCTCCGCTTACATCCTGAGGATACATGAGGAGCTGGCTGATGTTGTATAGGTAGAATCCATTTTCAAAGATTGGTGTCACATTTGAACTGTGGTAGAAGATATCGAAGTTTGGAGTTTGGCTTGCGAGTTGGATAGTGACATCACTGGCAGTAGCGTTACCGTTCTTAAGTAGGTAGCTTATTTCTGCAAACTCACCGACATCAATATCGAAGGGGTTCAACCCTGTTTCAATGAAATCTACACCAGTAACAGTTTGGTTGTATCCAAAGAAGAACTGAGCATATGCTTCTGCGGCGGTTGGCGCGTAAGCGACTTGGTTGATGTCTTCAGCATCTACCATGCCGACAAATGTGAGTGTTTCGACGAGTGATTCACCTGGTTGTTCTGCATAGACGGGGAAGAGGTAGACGAGACGTCCGCTGAGTGGCATGAGTAGACGGTTACCGATGCGGTAGGGTTGGATGAGGACAAGATCAGATCGGGCTTGTTGTTCGAAGCTTTCTACAGCTGCATCAACACCGAAGACCGGGCTTAGGGGTGTTTGGGTATCTGGGTCTATGGTCCCAGCTCGTGCAAAGACCCCGGTGCCAACTTCGGGTCCATTTTTGAATAGATAAAACCCTGCCATCTTCATTGCTTCGTGCCGGATATAACGGGCAGCTTGATACCCGACCCAGTGTAAACTGCCATTGTAGGGATAAAGGACGTAATGGACATCAGGTTGGCTGTGGGGCTTTTCAAAGAAGTCCGCATAACTTCGCCAAACCCAAGGATTCGTTACGTGATAATAAAAGTCCACGTCAAGTTGAGCATCAATAAGATCTTCGGGATAGCGAAGTTGGTCCAAAAGCCACGGCTCGGGGTCAATCCAAGGATACCAGTCCTCGTAGAGAGATTCGATGAAGAATTGCGCGGGATTGGCGTTCGGATTCCGCACCCAGGTGATTTCACCATCCGCACAATTGACGATAGCAAATCCTAGCAGTCGAAGGTATGATGACTGGGCATATTGTAAAGCAAGAGGATATCCGCTAAAGATTGGTACACAGTAATAGGCTTCGCGATTGACTCGGTCAAAGACGAGATACGGATCATGATCGGTATACATGTAAGGCAGCAGAATCGCTTGGACACGGTCTTGGATGTTTCGATGCATAAGGACCTTCGCGACGGGTTCGCTAAATGAGAGCCAAGTGAAGCTTAGATCATCGATGGACCAAATGATTTTCTTAAGTGCTAGTTCAGCTCCGGTGAGGATGTAGTCTGGTTCTCCGTCCCAACTGTAGGTCCCTGTTTCAGGTGCAATAGCGGTATCGACCAAGACGAATCCTTCATACCCATCATAGAAGCCTCCTGGCGGTGATTCGCCATAATAGATTGGGAAGTTTGCATTAACACCGAAGATACTCTGAAATTGCGCTGGAGTAAGAAATTCTCCTGTTGCACTATTGGCATCAAGTACTGTGGCTCCTTCTGCATGTGTGTAGAGGATATACTCCTTATGGAAATCATCACGGCTAGGAGGTGCTAGCGAATAAGGGGCCATCCAATACTCACGTCCTCCCACATAGACGATGTCACTATCAGCTAGCGCCATCCAGTTTGCGATGGTCTGACTACGCATTTTATTCGAACTCGCTGTAAAGTCCCAGAGCCGGGCATGTCCTAACACTTGACCATCGGATACACCCGAGTCATTAACAAGTGATTGATAGGGAACCACACTGATCTGGGGACCTCCGGCCCAATTGGTGAATTCAATTTCTTTAGTCACTAGGGGATCCCAATGCCAAGGCTCCCACATCTGCCCTTGTATGGGTCCAGCGACAAGGTAGCCAGTAAAGAGCGCTGGGGCGATGATTAGGATGGCAGTAATTATGCCAATAATTGAAATGACCTTCCGGTTCATTCGTGGAACTTGTCCAGCACGCCCATATCGTCCGATAACAGTGAGTCCAAAGGAGATGACACAAAGGGTACTAAAGAAGATGAATAAGATGAGGAGTTGAAGTACATAGAATTGAGTTCCTACATCTATACGCATGTAAGGGACGGTAAGTAGGAACCAGAGTAATCCAAGGACAACAAGAAAGGATACTGATGCGAGGACTCTGACTTCAGGATATTCAGTTGAAGGACCGACTCGGGCAAAGTAATGGATAAGGTCTAATGCTACTCGAACACCAATGACGAGTAGTAACAAAGACATGAAAATGAGGAAAATAGTGTATTGGACTTCGATGGTGGCAATAAGATCAGCAACCACGTTCGAAGGAACCATTGGATTAAAGATTAATAATAGGGCATCGCGAATTTGCCCCCAGCTCCCCACTCCTGATGCCGAGGATTGAAACAAGAGGGCAAGAAACCGCATGTTCTCGAGGAAAATGAATGTTAATACAACATAAGACCCGATGAAAAGCGCGACTTTGTATCCAGCAACGAGGTAGCGGCTCGGATAGCGTCGATTCCCAACACGCCCACTCATCCAAACTAGATTCAAGACTTTTGACTCATAGGGTAATCCCGCAAAAGCAATGATGAAAGCCAGTGGTATTCCAATAAAGAATAGCAGCCCATTGAGTGTAAAGGTACTCCACCATGAAACACCAGCCTTGTTTGTATACATGACATCTAACATTTTCCAGTCCAAGAACATGTTCTGAATGCCGAATACACCAATGGCAATGACTACCACGATAATAACAATGATAACGATTCCAGCCAGAAGTTTTCGTCGAGGCCCGTTAATTCTTATAGTTCGCCGTGGTTCATATTCCAATGCTTACACCTTTCTTAAAAACATCAATTGAAACGAGACTTATGGGATTATCATAGAAATACGGGTTTAAGACTTTTGAGTTACAGCTAGAAGGATGACAGTTGCAAAAGGGTTAAGTTCATCTTTTTTTAAACTGTCTTTGATTGGTGCACACTCATGCGACAAAAACTCGTCGTGTCCATTTCTGGTAAAGGTGGTACAGGAAAGACTACAATTACGACTCTTCTTCTTCGAACTCTCCTAACTCATACAAAACATGCGCTCCTTGTCGTGGATGCAGACCCGGTAATGAACCTTCCTGCCATGCTTAACATCGACATCGAAACCTCTGTTGGGGACGCTGCTTCACAACTACGGCAGGATATCGATGCTGGTACGATTCCCGCTGCAAGTTCGAAGCAAGATCGCCTAGAAAGTGAAGTCTATGAATCGCTAGTTGAAGGAGATAAATTTGATTTACTCGCTATGGGTCGCACTGAAGGTGAGGGTTGTTACTGTTTCGTCAATCGAGTACTCACTCAAATCCTTGATACTATTACAGCTAACTATGATGTGACACTCCTTGACATGGATGCTGGACTCGAGCATCTTAGTCGCCGAACTGATCGGAACGTCGATGTACTCATTATTGTTATTGACACATCGAAGATGGCCTTCGATGCTGCTGTCCGGATTCGTGATCTTTCTAAAGAAGTACACATCGATTTCAAGCGTATCTGGGTGATTGCAAATCGGTTCCCGCAAAAACTCATTGATGAATCTGCTGAAGATCTTGAAAGAAGATTGAACGATGTTGGACTTGAACTCGCTGGTATTGTCCCTGCGGATGATGATATTGTGGCCTATAATTTGAAAGGTCAATCATTACTGGAGTTACCTGAAAATCACCCTGCAGTCAAAGCTGTTGATAAGATTGCCAAACGAATTGGATTGCTCAGCGAGGAAAACCTCTTAGAATTATTAGGTCGAGCTCCAGCTTAATGATTAAACAGGCTTCAGGTACGAACTTACGTGATATCACAAGTCTTTTCTAATTGTTTGAAGAGGAAAGTGTGGGAAATGTCGAGGTAAATCACGGAAGGTGGTAATGAATGGCATCAGAAATTTTCCTTGCGAATGGTACTAACCGGACCAAGGCAATCGATCAGTTACTTGAGCAGTTCAAATTAAAGCAATTCAAAGGAAAGCAGATAGCATTAAAAGCAAATTATAACAGCGCGGACCCCTTTCCTGCGCAAACTCATTCGGATACATTAAAACAATTAGTAAGTGGATTGCAAAAAGCTGGACCATCAGAGATTATCATGGGAGAACGTAGTGGTATGGGAGAAACCGAGCAGGTCTTGACACAAAGTAGTGTCATAGATTTCGCGAAGAAACTTAAATTCAAGGTTCAAGTGCTCAATGACCTGCATATTGCTGAATGGGTTCATTGTGATGTCGATGGGTCTCATTGGGACCGAGGTTTCCTTATGGCACGACTCTTTATGGACGCAGATGTTGTAGTGCAAACCTGCTGTTTGAAAACACACAAATTTGGCGGTCACTTCACTTTATCTCTCAAAAATTCCGTGGGTATGGTGGCGAGGTATAATCCACAAGATGGATATGATTTCATGAATGAGCTACATGGTTCTCCCCATCAACGAGAAATGATAGCAGAAATCAATACCGCCTATGAACCACAACTCATCCTCATGGACGGTGTCGACGCCTTTGTCCATGGCGGTCCTGCAGTCGGTGAGAAGGTGAGTCCGAATGTAGTTCTTGCAGCAACTGACCGTGTTGCGCTAGATGCCGTGGGCGTTGCCGTCCTCCGACATTATGGGACCACACAAGAAGTGGAAGCAGGCTCAATATTCAAACAAGCTCAACTTGCCCGGGCAATTGAGCTAGGACTCGGGGCTCGTTCGTTAAAGGATATCAAACTTGTTCCTCTTGACGAGCCTTCAGAAAAATTATCTGAAGAAATTTTAGCTCAATTTGCTAAATAAAATCAATGCTTCTCTTGCGACCCAATGAATTTGGAAATGGAATGCATAACTATGTAATCGCAATTAGAGTAGAGCTCTTCAATAGTTAGGAGCAGACTTTTATTTCGATTTTCGAGAGGTGTTCTTAGGCTTTGCCTAATTCCAATAAGAGGTTTGATGAAGCATGGGCTTTCTTGATCGATTAAAAACTCCCAAAGGTACGGTTACTGTACGATTTGATAATGAATATCAAAGCCTCAGACAAGGGCTCACAGGGACAATGAACGTCTCATCATCTGAGGAATTTGATGCAGAAGAAATACGTCTTGAGATCTGGGTAACAGAGTGGGTCCAGGCTACTGAACAGAAAAAACAAGGAGAACAGACTATCACTGTGAGTGCGCAGCAAAATAAGATTCTCCACGAAGGAAAACACTCAGTTCAGGGACAAATGCAATTTACAGATGGATTTGCTCAAGATATTCCTTTCAACGTTCATTTACCACCAGGAATTCCACCCACATATCAAAGTCAAAATGCACGGACAACATGGATGTTGAAAGGTGTTATTGCAGTCAAAGGTCGACCCGATATAACCGGTCACGACATGGAAATCAAAGTTACCTACTAGTCAGTTTCACAATTTTTTTCATGGAATTGACGTAGGAGTGCAATGACCTCATCTTCTGGTATATCATACCAGTTCTGATAAGCATCCGCTACAGCAAACACGTAAGCTGATCCGACATGCGGACAAATTAGCATATCAACTTGGTCGCGAACCCGTGACACGGCAGTAGCAGAACCGGTTGGAACTGCAACAATAATTTTCTGGGGACCTCGAGCCCGCACTGATTGGATAGCTGCCAGCATCGTATATCCGGAAGCTAAGCCATCATCCACTAAAATCACAATCCGGCCATCGGGGCTTTGTTGACCAACCAATCCTGCATAAGCGGTTTGACGAGTTTCGATTTGCGTTTTGGTTCGTTGGATGACTGATTGAATTTGAGACTGACTTAATCCTAGATGAGCGACAAGTGGTTCATTCAGAATCACAGTGCCCAGAGAGCTGATTGCCCCGAATCCCGCTTCGGGATTATATGGGATTTGTAATTTTCGTACTATCAGCAAGTCTAGGTCAGCAGTTAAAGTCTCCGCGATGGGTACCGCTACTGCGAGGCCTCCATTTGGAATTGCCAATACAAGTACGGTTTCTTGGAGGTTTAGCGCACAAATTTTTTGGGCTAGAATCTTCCCAGCTGCACACCTATCAGAATAGGGTTGGACCATCATAGCCACCTAAAACATCGCATCAATAGTTAGTGAGTATAGATTAAACATAACAGGAAAAGCTTTTGTGAATTCACCTCGAGTAGCACGGGGAATTGGATCATGCCTGAAGAACCCTCACCTTCAGATTCATTCAGGTTAAGGTTAAGAGTTCAACTCCAGAAATTACCCACATTCACCCGTTTATTTGTCAAAGATCGACGATTTCTTCCCCTTGTTGTTAGTCTCATCATCGGATTTGCAGTGAAAACGTTGATATTTATTTGGAGTCTTCTTGTTGTGGAAACCTCACTTCTTTTTTCTGGTCTATCCACCCATGGAGTCCTCATCGGAGTCGGTAATCCCCTCATACTTGAACACTACGATGATTGGTCCTGGTATTATTTCCCCTTCGCTACCCAGTTTCTTGAAGGCCACCTTCCCTATACCCCAGAACTTTACGAAATCGTGCCTGGTCATCAAAGTTACCTATACCCACCCTTTTTTCTGTACAGCCTTGTCACATTCTTTTTGTTTCCTGGAAGTTACAGTTTAGTACTTGGTATTGTCTTCTTTGACTTGATTTCTGGCATCTGCCTTTTTCTGATTACATATCGAATCAGCCACTCCACTTTCCGAGCGAGTCTAGCAGCCGTTCTCTACTTTCTTAATCCGATTGCTATCTGGTGGACAGATTTCTGTTGGTTTGCCGAAGCTGTATTCACCACCTTTCTGATTATCAGTATTTTCTTTCTCGTTGAAGACCAATACACCCTTGCTAGCGTATTTATGGCCCTAGCAACAATGACCAAACAGGTCGCCGTCATTTTCGTTCCCGTCATCTTTTTCTTTGCCTACCGGAAAAATTTACGAACTCTGGCACAATCGCTCATTGTGTTTTTTAGCATTGTACTGGTGATTTCTCTCCCCTACCTCATCCTAATGCCCTTTGACTACATCTCAATCATTATTGGACCTGCTGGGCCCCCTCTTTATTCAGGCATGATGCCGCCCTTGAATATGCCTGTCCCGTTATTCGCATCCTTTTGGTTTTTACCGGTCCCCATCCGTGACTTTATTGCCTTCGTTATTTACAGTTATATGCCCCTCATCGTCACTCTGGTCTTATTGTATTCTTTTCTCCTCTTTTCCAATGCTTCGAGTTCTCGGCAGTTTCATTACGAATTTATTGGATATGCGTTGCTCATCTCCTTAGCATTCTACAGTTTCTTTCCTCGAGGAATCTTCAAGTGGTACGCAGTAGCCATTGTTCCCTTTCTTGTTCTAGCAACTGTTATGATGCCACGAGTCAAGTCACCACAACCAAATGTCCTGACTATAATTGAACGTGTAAGGTACCAATTTGACTATCGACTTCTCATTGCCATTCTCGCATATTATCTGGTTAGCTTTGCATTCACTTGGACACATAGATGGACAGGTCCAGGTATTCTCTTCCTAAGTTTTGTTTTATTTGCACTTTATTGGTTCATATCTGGTCGGAAAATAATCTTCACTCATCAAAACGATACTATGATTCTCAATCGATCTCTAGAAAAATGAATGATAAGAATTCTTAAAAAAAGATAGGGAACCTGAGAACCGAATGGTTCCCAGGATAGGGTAATGTTTTACCGACGTCGCCAACGACGTAAAGCGAGCCATGTTAATCCGAAAGTCACTGGAATGATAATTAATGCTCCGAGCCAATGGGCCCAGGTGAACCCTTGGTTGAATCCAGCTGCTTCTGATTCCCAAACTTGAATGAAGAGAGTCACAGGTTCATTGGAACCCATTACAAGGAGGGTAACGGTTCCGGTCTCCTTTGCTACGTATCCACCTTGATAGTCTACAAATGCAATGCTACTGAAAGTGGATGATGTTGAGATTGGAATCCCAGCAAGAGCCATAATGATGAGTTTTTGTTGAGTGATATTGAATGGTGAATTACCAATCTCATTAAACACCGTTCCAAGGGCTAGCACTCCTTGGGGATCGGATAGTTGGAGATGAATCAAATAGGAGTAGCCTTCGGTCACAGGGAAACTATAGGTTTCGATGCGGTTGGGTTGAATTGTGACCATGGTGTTGGGCGTATAGGAAGTCGGTGCGATTTCCTCCAACTCCACGGTAAGTTCTTCGGTATCATAACCAGAGGGTAGGCCAGGAGCACCTGATACTGTGACGTAAACCTCTTCGGTTACTGCAGAAACGAACTCTAGACCTGCTGTTCCATTTGTAGTGAACAAGAACCCTTCACCCCAGGGCTGAACTCCCAGCCAATACATCCAATTTTCTACATTGGTCGGTTGAATTAATCCAACCGCAGAATATCCTGTGCCGTCATAATCGGAAGCCGTGGCTTTTACCAGGTATTTATAGCCACTTTGGGCTGAAACCCGGTAAATATAACGGTGGGGACCGATGGTGGTATTGATGGGCACTGTCGTGCCATACATGGGCGAACGAGTAGGTTGAGAAACAGGGGATGCAGTTGTGACGTTCAACAAGGGTATTTGAGTCCGTGACATCGAAACGGTGTATTCAAAGGTGGCAGTGTATCCACCCATTGGAAATGCCCATAAGCGTAGAGGAAGTAAACCTCCTGGATGCTCAGTTGAGCCACTCCATGAATCACCAGTAACGGGGTTACCATCGACGGTAGTTAATCGTCTGGACAACCAGCTTGTTCGAGAATAAGAACTACCGATAACAGAAGAAAATCTGCCATAACCGTCTGGATAATAGGATACGTGTACCTCATGCAATGACCACTCGATTGTAGTTGTAGATGTTGAGTATTCAAGCCCTAAGCCGAGATTCGAATCAATATGCCACTCATCTCCTGCTATTCGCTCAAGGGTGATCGTATAAAGATACTGTGGATCAAACTCGAGAAAAGCATACTTGTACATGTCAGTGTCAGTGACCATAAAAGAGCCAGGAGAACTGACATTGATTGTCGGAGCATTGAATTTGCTAATGGTTATGGTTATGTCGATGTAGGAGCCTCCCCATAAGGTGAAGTTCCCTGTTCGTGTATACCAGAGGTATGTTTGTGGAGCTAAAGGTAATATTGTCTCGTAAATCCCAGTAGAGACTCCAGTTCCACTTGGAATCCAATCTTCCATATAGAACCAGTCCCAGATATTATTCATGCCATGTACAATATCAACCAGATACGATGGATCTGCCAAATAGTACCAGTCACTCATGAGAGTATCATAGTCGTATTCCCATTCGATTGTGATATTGTAGAAGTCCTCTTCAGAAATATCTAGCGAATAAAGGTGCCATTGATTGGCAGTGTTCCAGTTAAGGTCTTGGGAACCCAGTGAGAGCGTTTCTATTGTAGCCATACTTTGATGTAAGTCTACAACAACATCAAAGGTGAATTCAGTGCCAGGTAAAGATATACCCATAAAACCGGAGCTGTAACCTCGAACAGTGATGATACCAGGATTCAAGATAAGGAAAAACCCTTCATACGTGTCTGACATTCCTGTGGATAGACTAAAGGCAAACCAATCGAGAGAAGTTTCGCCACTTGTGTTTGCATCGAACGGTGGTGCGTAAATATCACTTTCCCCAGAGACTTCAAAGTATAACGCTTGCATATATTGGTTATTAACCGCGTGAGCATCTACACTGATTGTATAAATTCCAGGAGTAGAAACTTCATAGGTGGTTCCCCACATTGAATCAACAGAGTCAACAGAACCAGCTACAAGAGTCCCGGGTGGATTCTCAGATGCTGATTTAACATCTGTAGCAGTTTCAAAGGTCAAACTCGAATCCTTAGTATGAGCAGAGGTGTTGAAAGGTAGACTAGCGAACCAAAGTGTGACTAAAAGAAAGCACAGAATCGCAATTCCTACCCGACTAAATAAAACAGCCCTTTTAGAGTGTGTTTTAATATGTTTTTTCATGTAATTCAACCTCCTCTTCTCAGAACCGGCGCCTCCGTAACCAGCTTATCAGTGCAGCCAATCCGATTCCCAAGGGGACTCCCCAAGCAGTTGCAATAAGCAGTCCTTGTAAAGTACCTGGCAGTTGTCCCAAGATGAAGGGTCGCAGTTCAATGATTTCAACCGTTACCGTTCCCCCTAAACCCGCAGCCATGCTTGGTGTTATCACCAATGTCACATTACCTGTTTTTGTCGATAGATAGGTGGACGTGAAATTCGATCCATAGAGAAATGGCGAAACGGCAATCCATAGTTCTGGTTCTGTTATGGCGAACGGTGTGTTTCCCTCCTCATCAAAGATTGTGGCTAGTATCATCGCAGAGGGGGGGTTAAGGTCGATATTCAGTTCATAGTAGAAGTTTTCTTGCACTGGAAAACGCAGGGCTAAGAAGTGCTCAAGCGTGAAGCTTTCTGCAGTATTCAAAGTATATGCTGTTGGTGGAGTTTCTGTCACTGTGACCTCCATCTCTTCGATATCACTGATATACGACGGTGGCATGTGATATGCAAAGACATATGCTAGAAGCGTGCCATTTGTCACCGATGTAAAATACAAGGTTCGGCTCGAATTATATTCGAAGTAAAGTCCTGCCATCCCCATATAACCAATTGACATCAGTCTGGGAAAGAACCAGTTTTCGTAATCGTCGGGGGGAAACGCCCACAGGATGTAAGTCCCACCGGTTGTGTAGACGGTTGGATCAGCAATAATCTCATAAATATGTCCCGATTGGAGTGGCACTTTAAAGAAGTGTCCAACAGGACCTATTGTTGTATTAAGATTGAACGTTTGAGTCATCCCTGTACTGATGGTTGGGATAGGGGTGTTTTGTATGGTTAGGGTAACGTTGAATGTTGGTGTTGCACCCATCATTGGCATTGCTTGAAAAGCGACTGGAACCATTGGTATAAATGATTGACTAAACATGCCAATGGGATTGACACCGACCACAGTCCCATTCATATCAGTTACTTGTGTTTTAAAGACCGTCCAATAGTTAGGGTTGAATTTCCCTGTGATGGAATCTTTGGGGGATGCGTTGACAGGAATATTGACAGCTTGAGTCCAACGTTGTTCCTGATAATATGGTCCACTGACCTCAGAGTAAGCATAGGCTAGACCGGAAGGCCACATGAAGTATGGGTCGAATCCCATTACTTGCCACTCAGCACCTTGTGGATTTCCAAAGCTTACAGAGTGTTCATACCATTGTGGCATATCGAGCAAGACGTATTCAAAGAAATCAACTGTATCAAAGTTTAAGGTGACAGGTGATCCCGCAGAACACACTTGCGTTGGGAGTTCACTGATATGGATGGTAAGTGTAACTGATCCTCCATTTAGATAAAGAAAGTCTTGACTCTGAACTGCTAAGAAATAATCCCCATCAGGGACAGCAATCATTCGTTGATTAGTTTGTTCTGCAACTCCAACTCCTCCACCTGGAATGCCCACCGAGAAGTAGAAGTATGAATAAGGTTGGGTGTGTTCATAGTCTCGTACGAAGAAGGGACTTAACGGATTTGCCGTAGTTGAACTCATGTAATCATAGGGAACAGTGAGGGTTGCAGTAATGTTATACAGACCTGTAGTTGGGAGGCTTAATTGCAGCCATTTCCATTCATTCTCAGCCGTCCATGTAATATCATTATCAACGTCGAGAGTAAGAACTGTTCCACTGCTTGCAAGAACTTCTACCGAAGCTGTGAAGTTGTAGGAAATGTAGTCAAGGGTGTCTAAGTATTGTGAGGAAACTGTAAGATATACTGAACCAGGCTTTGTGACTGTCACTGGAAGTGAATTATTATCAGAAAAACCAGTACTGAATGACCACATTTGCAAACCATAGTAAACGCTATCATTGAAAGCTGTATCAAAGGGAGGTGAATAGTGAGTACCACCATAGCCCAAAATATAGAATAGCTGTTCACTTAGCCCATGTCCACAGCTAAATCCAAAAACTACTTCGTAGATACCTGCCTCGGTGAAGTCAATGGCATGTGTTCGCTCTTTAAGTGAATAGTTGAGGCCCCCGAACACTGTAGTTCCTGCAGGATGATGAGGAACTGGATCCTCGGTCGCTTCAGCTTCACTAGAAAAGGCGGCAATAACATTAGGCATCAAGTAATATCGAAAACCAGTAAAAGATGCTAGTAATGTAAGTCCTAAGACTAAAACTAGAAGTGTTTTAGTTTTCACGTAATCCCTCATATTATATTTTTTACACTAAATATCGAGATTTACTCGATTCCCCTTTAGTGTTCTAAGTAGGTCGTGAACCGCACGACCTATCAGATAGGAGTGCCTTTATTATATATAAACAGAACAGGTCATCGTGTACTTTAGGAAGGGTTGAATTATGGAAGTTCGGAAGGTCATGCGGCTTGGGACAACCTCTCTTGTCGTTTCGGTACCAAAAGAATGGGCAGACAAGTATCAACTGGACCAAGAAAGCCGGTTAGTCCTTATTCCCCAATCAGACGGTAGTATAGCCTTATACCCTCAAACTATTCCTCGAGAAAAATCGAGAACTATCACCTTGAAAACGAAACCCGATGATCCGCCCGGATTATTGGAACGGCGTATGATCGCAGCTTATCTTACCGATTTCGATGAAATATCGATCCAGTCAGAAGGTGTCATTTCCTCAGAACAACGTGACCAGCTACGCAAGTATTTACGACTTCTCACAGGTTATCAAATCATGGAATCCACCTCAAGCAACCTACTAATCCTCAATGTAGCCCGAGTTACCGAAATGGACGTTGAGCGAGCTCTTTATCGAGCCCACACTATAGCTACCTCCATGCTCAAGGACTCCCTTAAGGCACTACAAAACCGAGATGTGAACAGGGCCAAAACCGTCATTGGCCTTGACGAAGATGTAAATCAATTCTACTACTTAGTCAACAAACAACTCCGACGAGCCCTTCTGGATCCGAGTGTGATGAGTCGAATTAATATCACTGCCATTGACGCGATCAACTACGCCCTTGTTCTCCATGCAATCCATAGCGCTGCTGACGCATCAAAAGCCATTGCTAACGCAGTTCTAACCCTAGGCGACCATGACTGCCCAAAGGAAATCCTGAAACTCGCTCTTCGGAACGGTCAATTCGCCACTCGCCTTTTCGAAGACGCTGCCAAAGCCTTTCTCACTCGCGATGACACTCTCGCCAATGAAGTTATGATGAAGGGTGGAACCTGTCCCCCCATGCGCCAACAAGCTGAACGCCTAATGGAACGACACCTAGTCACAATCTGCGAAAACATGCTACCCAATCTGACCCCAGAATCCTGCGCCCTTTTTGGCCCGCGCCAAATTGCGCTGATAGTTCTAGAACAGGTTTTCCAAAGCAATAGTCAAATCGCTGTAGCTGCAACTACTATCGCAGAACGTGGCATCTGGCGAGCATTAGAAATCCAACAACCTCCTCTGAAAGTGAATGAAACAAAAGTGAAGTTTAAGAGAAAAAAGAAAGCGAAGAAAAAACCCAAATAGTTCCAACCCTATCTTGTTCCGAAAAAGCTGCCTTGGGCCTGGTGATTGGCTTTTGAGTTTTCTTTTTTATACTAACATTGAACTTTTAGTAATCAAATCTTTACATACACCAATATCTTTCACGTAGATTGTTAAAGACTTATATATACTAATTGTATATATAATATCGCAAGAGCTGTATTAGAAATATACGCTCTTCGGTGAGGATCACAATGAGTGAAGGATTACGAAAGGTCGTGGGGTTGATCCCCAAGGACCAACGCGAACCGGTCTCCACAGCACTCCTTGATCTGTTACTCAAAACCAAGGCTGCAAAGAATGTTCCTGCCCGGGAAGCCAAGATGGTCTTACATTTAATGATGCGAGATCTCATCGGCACCGATATGGGACTAGAAACCCTCTTCACCTGTGCACTCCGCGCAGAACCTGTGAAGACCCTTGATGTCATTGGTGACGTACTCGGCGGTGTAATGGCGGCAGAAGAAATCGTCAAAGCTCTTTCTACGCTGACTGTGACACAGTAATCTGGGCGTTATTAACGAGTGCCTGTGAGGATATTGTACCCCATCGGCGGGTTCTGCCCTGGTGGATCCGCTGATGTAGTTCTTTTTATTTTTAGTTTCCTAGGACTCCATAATATTCAAGTACCACAATGAAACTCGATTTAACGTGTGGGTGCGAAGGTGATTCTCTTAGGCACAGCCGGGTGGAAGTATGATGATTGGGTAGGAAGCTTCTATCCCTCTAAGAAACATCAGTTCACT
>JAEOTO010000036.1 GCA_016839805.1 Candidatus Hermodarchaeota archaeon | reverse complement strand
TGAGGCGAAGTTCACATTGAAGACACCGCTGAGCTTCCTTTATTGCCAGTTCCTTTGAAAGCGCTAACTCAACTTCGTCGAAAGAAGTTCGGCGGTGGTCGAGCGAAAGGAGTGGTAATTCCGCTCTGCTCCATTTATAAAATCCTTCATCGCGCCCAATATGGTGGGTAACAACAGGTTCATCCGCAATTACTTCGAGAAGTGTTCCAGTCCCTCCCAAGAAGGCGTCAATTTGAGAAGCTGCTTGGCGACCGGTTGCCATCGCTTCAACAACCGATGTGGGTTCCGTGGCAACATCCCCTGCTGTAAATATTCCACTTACTTGTGTTTCCCAAGTGTTCTCCTTCGTGGCTAATGTTCCACTTTCAGTTTGTGGTAAGTCTAGTCCTTTACTAATTTTTGTTAGGTCAACTGATTGGCCAACGGCAAGAAAGACTGTATCAGCAGCAATGGTTTGAGAAGTTTCTTCGTCAAATCTGGGATTGAAACAACCCTCCTCATCAAAAACACAGGTGCACTTCACTAGTTTCATCCCAACGACTTTTCCATCTTCACCTAGAATACGTTGAGGTCCCCAGGAAGTATGGAGTTCCACGCCTTCCTCAACAGCCTCCGTAATTTCCCATTCATGAGCCGGCATTTCGTCACTGGCTTCTAGACAGGTGAGTTTTACCTTTTCGGCACCCAGCCGGATGGAGGTACGGGCAACATCAATGGCCACACTTCCCCCACCTACAATGATAACTTGTTTACCCAGTGTTGGTTTTTTTCCCGCATTCACCTTTCTTAGAAAATCTAATCCTCCATACACACCATGGAGATCATGACCCTCAATAGGAAGGTGTTTGCTGGTTTGGGTACCAATAGCAATAAGAATAGCATCAAAGTCATCTTTTATTTTCGGAATTGTGATTTTTTCTCCGATTGGTGTGTCTGTTTGAATCTTCACGCCCATCTTAGTAAGAACTTGGATGTCGGCATCTAAAACCTCGCGAGGTAGGCGATATGTTGGAATTCCGTAACGAAGCATTCCTCCAGGTTCTTGTTGTTCCTCAAAGATAGTAATATCGTGCCCTAATCGAGATAAGAAATAAGCAGCACTCAATCCAGCGGGACCAGATCCGACCACTGCCACTCGCTTACCATTTGAGGGAGCAACCGACAAATCTGGCTCCCATTTACCAGTATCGTTCTCAACAGCGACGCGTTTGAGCCCCATAATGCATAAAGCGCCATTGAGATCATTTCGACGGCATTTCTCTTCGCAGGGATGGTGACATATATGGGCTAGTACGGATGGAAGGGCTGCCTTCTCCCGAATAACAGCCGTAGCTTGAGAGTAATCACCAGTTGCTACTAGCCGGAGATATCGTGGGATATCGATTTCCAACGGACAATTATTTACACAGGGTAACAAGACAGCTTTGCGATCAGCCCAAATGACTTCCTTATCTAACAGAGCCCCTGTGGGACAAACTTCGACACAGGCACCACAAAATTTACAGCCAGACTCACCTAGGCT
Source organism: Candidatus Hermodarchaeota archaeon (assembly GCA_016839805.1). GTDB lineage: Archaea > Asgardarchaeota > Hermodarchaeia > Hermodarchaeales > Hermodarchaeaceae > Hermodarchaeum. Next base: position 97,915 of record JAEOTO010000036.1, on the reverse strand, counting down.
CTGGGCTGTCGATCCCACGATTAATTGCTCTCCGTCAAAAGCCATCCCTATCGCGTCGACGCCACGAAGGTTACTACACGCCCTAATGCATCGAGTGCATCCGATACATAGATTATAATCTCGGACTATTAGTGGTTCATCCTCGATTTTCGGAAGTTTTTGAGGAATGTAGCGAGGGGTATCCTCCTTGATACCCACATATTCCGCGACTTTTTGAAGTTCACATCGACCAAATTTCTCACAACAACGTTCATCAACTGGAACATTAGGTGGACAGGGTTCACGACTGCAGCCTTCTCGTTGAGCACAGGTTAAACATGCATGGGGGTGAGTGGTAAGTATTAATGACAACTTTTGTTGACGGTGGGCTAGAATTTCTGGTGTTTCAGTGAATACAACCATTCCTTCCTCAACTTGTGTATCACAGGCATGATGAAGTCTTTCACGCCCCTCGATTTGGATTGCACAGATACCACATCCCTCATATTCCGTTTCTTGCTCAACATTCTTAATCAGTTGAGTACCCCTGAAGACATTACCAGTAGTCTTTATTCCCACTCCTGATGGTAAATCTGGATGATAACACAAGCGAGGAATGTAAATATCAACAGACTCAGCTGCAGTTAAGATTGTGGACCCACTTTCGGCTTCGACGTTTATACCATTTATTGTAAGTTTAACCATTTATGATTCCACTTTCAGATGGGTTTTTGGGGACACGAAGAATGCGATTCGTGACTGTTTTATCGTGATTAAAGGACTTGACCTTTTGCGCTGCTTAGGAAATGAGTGATGGCTTGAGAAAGGCAAGCAGTAACACAAGGGGGTTCGATATCCCCGGTTGTTGGTTTACATGGAGCACAACTATATTTGAGTTTGTGGCGATGCTCGTCTCGGACACCCATAATATTGCCATCTTCGATATCGAACTCATTTGGGATTACTTCTAATACCGATGCAGGACAGACCTCAACGCATTTCCCGCACCCATCACATTTGTCTGTATCCAAAGTTATGAAATATTCCCCAGAACCATCCTTGTATCCGTAATTTGCTATCAACAATTTCACCTAGATGAACTAACATTATCCTTGAGATCGTTCATAGAGAACCTTAGCAAATAGTGCAGCCCCTACAGCCCCTGCCAGCATGGGATCAAATCGTGGGTCATCACGCCATTGATCAGGTTTGAGTGCCTGAATCCCAAGCTCTTTTTCAACACGTTTGACTATCCCGATATTTTTAGCAATTCCACCAGTGATTACGAATTCTTTTTCGACGCCTACACGATTTAGAAGGTCAACGACACGATGTGCCATAGCTTGACAATATGCTGCGAGAACCTCATCCTTTGACCAACCGCTTCGAAGAAGCCCAACAGCTTCTGACTTTGCAAACACCACACAAGTACTACTAACGGCTTGCGGTTCTTCTTTCACCGCAAAGGATCGGTCTCCGACTTCTTGGATAGGAACCGATAGAAGATCTGCAAACACTTCCATGCCACGACCGGTTCCCGCTGCGCACTTATCATTCATGAGAAAGTTCTGAACCTTTCCCCTTTCATCGACACGGATAGCTTTACAATCTTGACCGCCCATATCCAAAACAGTCCGAACCGATGGTCCCCACATGAAGCTTGCTCCACGTCCATGACAAGCGATTTCAGTTATCGCCTTTTGGGCAAAGGGAATATTGACCCGCCCATAACCAGTTCCAACGACATAATGAATGTCTTTAAGAGTAACCCCAGTATCTTCAAGAGCCCAGTTCATCGTCCGCTCCGCACTATCAGGACTACTGGACCCAGTTCGCATGACGCTCTGTGCAAACACTTCTCCATCAACCATGATCACAGTCTTCGAACTGACGGATCCAATGTCAACCCCTCCACTAATCACCTTCCCATTTTGGGGGTCGATGCCCTCAACTGTATGACGATATTCAGGCCATCTCCAAAATTCCTTCTTTGCCATTTTCATCACTCCTTTGCCCTTTCCCGGGCTATCAATGCAGCGCCATAAGCACTTACATATTCGGGAAACTCAGGCACGTGAACCTCCACACCTAATCCACGCTTCATCGAATCGACAAAGCCAACATCATAGGCTAATCCTCCAACCAATAAGACATCTTCCGTTATCCCTAACCTTCGAACCATTGAAATCACTCGTTCGGCAATAGCGTCGTGAATTGCACAGGCGATATTCGCTTTTGGTGTCTGAGCATGAATTAGTGATACTACCTCAGATTCAGCGAAAACAGTACATTGAGCATTCATAGGAACTGCTTCAGTGGCTTTCAAGGACATAGGACCCATTTGCTCTAGTTCAACTTCAAGCGCACGAGACATGGCTTCAACAAATGCGCCTGCACCAGCAGCACACCGTTCATTCACTACAAAGTCTTCCATAGCACCAGATTCATTACATTTGACCGCACGAGCTTCTTCAGCCCCCACATCAATTATGGTGCGAGCTGAAGGTAACAACTTAACCCCTGCTTTTGCATTCGCTCCTACTTCGCTAACACTATCTGCTGCAAACTCGACTGACCCTTGACCAATTCCTGTTTCTGTGATGTGGGTTATTTCATCGAGCTTCAACTTGGCAGCTTTTAGAGCCATCTCAGAGGCTTCTTTGGCTGCAATTTTAAGATCAAATCCCGTTAAGGCAGTTCCTCGAGCAGCTATTTTTCCATCTTCGAGAATGACAACTTTCACATTCCTAGCGCCAAAGTCAATTCCCGCAGTAATCAAATTTGTCTACCTCCTACTTAACTCCTAACAATTCTAAGAAGGAATCCACAGCCTTCTTCGTGCGTTCTAAATCGAACTCTCGTTCATCTCCCATATTCCCTTCAAAGGGAAGAACGGGGACACCTGCTTCCTTAAAAGCGAGACGATTCTCAGCGATATTTAACGACAAACCTTCACATCCGCGATTATAATGTAACATAACGCCATCAACTTGCCATTCTCGCACGATGCGAAGCATCATATCACTTTTCTCCTGCGCGGAATAGAAGTGCTGCCACTCAGGCCGAGCATGGGTCCAATCAGCTAAAATTTCAAGTGCTTGCCTTCGGGTTGTAATATCAATTCCTTGCTCTTGGGGAGTTGTTTTAGGACCCCAGGTCCCATCGTCCTTCACTTCCCACGCACCAATCAGGGAAAAAGTGTAAAGTGATCCTACTGACACCACGCCGTACTTTTCGAGATATCGGAAAATCTCAAGAAATCCCCATGGGGGTTGAGTGTCCGTGATGACACGTCGATGTTCATTTCCCACTGCGGCGATTTTATTATCAACTCGCTCTTGAACTTCATCACGAAGTTTTCGATAGAACGCCACAATCTCGGGACGATGCTTCATGATGGTACCAAATACATAGAGTGAATACATCGTCTTTTCATCAAGTGGCGCTGGAATGGTTTTATTCATAGCACAGATTTCAGCCCACAGAGAAGTGGCCTCACATTCGTTATAGACAGCTTGGATAAGTTTTTCATCATCATAATCTCGCCCTGTGGTCTCCTCGAGCCAATCAATACCATCTAGCAATTGATTAACCACGTAGTCTCGACGGCGTTCGCTGAAATCTTGAATTAGCCCAGTGCTTACATCTATACAGAAGAATGGTACTCCGCCTTCTAGGTCGCTAGCGATTTGATACCATTTCGCGTGACTACAACAAATATGAGTCGTCCACATGAAATCTGGTTTAGGAAATTTTCCACCAAACACATATTCGTCTAGAACTACCGAACCAAGATAATTCCGTAAATACGCACACAAATCCCGGGCAAATCCTTTCGCTTCAATGGCTTCTTGGCATCGAGCTGCAAATTCCTTGTTGAACGCAACTGAAGCCCCATAAGGTTCCCCAGTTAGACTCCATACATCGTCACCCAGACCCGCAGGAACCGCACTATAGGCCCAGGCTCCGCCAGCCCATCGGATTCCACCCTTTTCATGGGCTTTGGCATAATTCTCGTAATATTGCTGTCGTAGCGCCTTCCCTTCATTCCAGATATCTAAAGGTTTAGTTTGATATTTTATCTCAACCATTTTCATCACCTAAAATAGGTCGGGTAATGCAAACGTTTCCAGAAACGCTTCAACACGAGTCTTAAATTGTCCAATTGGTACCGTCACATCAAACTCTAAGAAATAGGTTGGAATGCCATTCTCCTCAAGCATTTTTCTCAGGGCTGGCATGTCTAATTCATGGGGATCACAGAATTTCTGTTGGATGACGAGAGCACCTTGAACATTGTAATCTTTAACCAGCTGTAAAATATGTGGGAACCGTTTCCGCTCTGGCCAATCTTTACTCGGACAGGGTGGTCGATCGATATATCGGGCAGCTATAGCTGCCAGACGGTCTTCTTGGGGTTCAACTTCGTTCCAGAAGTAGCGAGTTCCCGTACAGTGGTCGTCAACAACTAGCGTAGAATCCAATGACTCCAACATTTCCACAAATTCCGTATCATCGTCTTCACTTCCCAGTATCATTAGGCGGGTCCCAGTGTTTCGGTTGAGTTTCCGGTTCGGCAGTTCTTTGAGCACTTCTTCCAGAGCCCGGTTATGTTCCTCTTTGTTGACCATTTGACTAGAAACGACCATGTACATTGCCTCTAGCCCTGTTAATGGAGGATTTTCTTGTTTCCGAAACTCATAGACTTTTTTCATCAATTGGCGATTTTTGTTAACGACCTCAATGCCTCGATCTATGTTCTTATTCGAAATTGGGCGTCCCATCCACTTCTCCAATGCCTCCTTGAAAACTGCTAGTTCACCTCGCAAATAGGGATAAGCATGCGGTGTCTGGACTCCATGGGGCATATACAGGTAATAGCTGAATTCTTGTGGAATGTGTTTAACCCAGCTACTATACGTTTGACGGATATGGAGACATGATTGGGCAATCATGATGCCATTGAGATAATCGTATCGACCTTTCAAACCTTGAGCCAAGCAGTCACGGCAAAAGGGGCAAAACATTCCAAAGATATGAGGTTCGGTAACATCCTGTGCCTCGTGGCTACCAAGGATGCGAACGGGAAGGATATCAGCTGCAATAAGGAGTTCTTCAGGGACATAAGTGCAGAAGTAGCCGAGTACTTTTCCACCCGTTCGTTTTTTCCAAGCCTGTGCATAGTCGTGACGATTATCATACCATTCTTTGAATTTATCAAACATAGGGATCTTCCTGCCATGAAACATATTGTGAGTATGGAGTGTAAACTTCGAGCGATACTGGTATGGAATTCCTTAAGAATTTTTGCAAAACTGTTTTATAATAATGGTCCAATATTCAATGTTGATAAAAAGAATTGGTATGGTTATGGACATATCAATCAAGGAGTCTATCACTTGACAAATTGGTATACGCATAGGATTCGAGATTTACTTTCGGCAATCACCCACCCATCACGGGTGGCCATTCTGGAATTCTTATCTGACCGTGATTTTGGTACGAATAAATCGCTGCGGCAACATCTCAAATCCTTAAAACCAAAAGAGGGCGGTGATTCGCCAGCTGTGGTAACCCATCATGTTTCTTTACTTGAGAAGACTGGGCTAATCAAACATTCAGAGGAAGACGCGCGGGTTATTGTCGCAACTGCCATGGGGCGCAGAATTACTCGAATGCTAAGACAGATGGTTACCAATTCTGACTTTGAAGAATCGTGGGATCGTTCTCTCTAGAGATTGAACCCTTGTTCGCGGAGTACTTGCGTTAGATTCTTTCCTTGCTCACGGGCGCGTTGCAGAAAAAACCGAAGATAACGATCAAAGAAGGGATTACTGCCCTTTACGGCGAGAGGGATTCCGAGGACCATGTCGCCTTTTATTAGATCTAATCGTTGTGCAGCCATGCCGACGGACCACATCATTCGATTATCGATGAAGTGTTGGGCTGCCACCGTTGTTGCAGAGGAGAGAGCTATGCCTAAATCTAGAATTTTGAAGGCGCAAAGGGCTGTGGTTCTATTTTGGCGAATGGCTTCTTCAAAATCAGCGCAGGTTTCGAAGCCACAGGCTTGACAATCAAGCGTAAGAGGAGGGCGTTTGGCCTGAATACCTAGGAGGAAAATGGCTGCACTTTCCTTTACGGCTTCAGCGTCGGGTTCCAAAAACCAAAATGTTTGGTTAGTGAGGTCTTCTTGGCGCATTTTTTGAATTTCTTTTGCAATTTGCTGAATTGTGGCTCCAGAGACAATTTCAATTGTAAGATCATCGAAGCCTTTGGATTTGGGTGCGGTTGTAGCTGCAGCCGCCATTAAATTTGCTACGTTTTTGACTGCCGCGTTGGTGAGCTTCTCTCTTTTTGTTGGGATTTCATTCACCTTTTTGCGAGAGTTTTTCCGCATGATTGACAGTATTTGGTTTTGATCATTTTTTGGGTTTTTTCCCAGTAACGGCGGTTACAATATTCCAGAACTCATCTTCTTTCAAACCAAGGCGTGTTTCTCGAAGGAGTTCTGCAGCACTTTGTAATTGTCGTAGCATTTCGACTTTGTCTCTGAGTTTGTGTGTCTCTTTAACTTGTAAAACAATTTGTCCGATTTGCTCATCTGTGGCCTCAATGTTTTTTTGTTCAAGTTTTGTTTTCACAATTTGACTTCCAGTGTGTTTGCCCAAGTAGAACTCTGTTTTGCGTCCAACAGTTTCAGCGGGGATTGGTTCGTAAGTGAGACGATGAGAGAGGATACCATGAACGTGGATGCCTGCTTCATGTGAAAAAGCGTTTTCGCCAGTGATCGCTTTATGTACAGGAAGGAGAATGGCAAACGACTGGCTAACTAGATCGGCAAGTTCTTGGATTCGTTCAGTTTTGATGCCTGTTCGAACACCATAAAGGAATTCTAACGCCATCACAACTTCTTCGAGGGGAGCATTGCCAGCACGTTCTCCAAAACCTGCAACACAAACGTGGGGAACAGTGACACCCTCTTCAATCGCGGCTAATGTGTTGGCGGTGGCTAAACCAAAGTCATTGTGGTTATGAATCGAGAGGGGAACTTTTCGTTTGACCTCTTCGTAAAGGCGGTCGCGGATTTGGGAGACCAAATATCGCATCGATTCAGGTCTCAGAAAGCCCACGGTATCCGTAATAACGACTCGATCGGCGCCAGCCTCAATGGCAGTTTTGAAGATCTTCACTGTATTATCAATGCTAGTGCGAGATGTATCTTCAGAGACGAAATCGATAATAACTCCATGTTTTTTGGCATATTCAACACAGTCTGTCACGATGTTAAGTACCTCTTCAGGGGTTTTCTTAAGTTTGTACTTCAAGTGAAGATTACTGAAGGCAATGAAGATAGGTACTTCTTCCGCTCCAGATTGGATGGCAACATCGATATCAGACTTAATGGCACGAGCCGGAGCGCAAATTTTGGCTTGTTTGAATCCCTCAGCGGCAATTCGCCGAACGACCTCTTGTTCATCTTTTGAAACCGCAGGAAAACCGACATTGATAATGGCAATACCCATCTCATCCATTAGCTTTGCGATTTCGATTTTTTCATCAATCAAAAGACTAGTCCCTGGTGTCTGCTCGCCATCGCGGAGGGTTTCATCCCAGATAAGTACTTCTTTGGGTAAATGCTTTGGTTTAGTTTGTTGAACCTTGTTAAAGTTAACAATTAAACCATCTGCCTCTAATTCGTCAAGCATCATTGTCTCAGCCAGCCTAATTAACTAATATGGAAAGTATAAACTTAAGTCTCTTTCTTTCTATATCATAATAACTATTGAACTCGTGTTTGGAAGGAGCAATACCATGGGTTCTAGATATTCTAATATCAAGGTTGAAGTTTCAGACGGAGTATGTACCATTTTGGTGAACCGACCGCCCTTAAATATTCTTGATCAAAAAACACTTACAGAACTTCAAAAGGCGCTTCAGGAGATGAAGACCAATGGAGAAGCCAATATCATTCTTTTAAAAACAGCTGGCGACCGGTTCTTTTCAGTTGGAGTGGATGTGGAACAACACCTCCCAAAATATGCACCGAAAACGTTAGAGGCATTCAATAATGTCTTTGAAGCCATCGTTGATGTCGATAAACCCGTTATCGCTGTTGTTCAAGGATCCGCATTGGGTGGAGGATGTGAAATAGCCTTCGCTTGTGATGTGGTGATTGCCGTTGATTCAGCCAAGTTTGGTCAACCAGAAATCCAAGTTGGTGCAGTACCCACAGTAGCCGCAGCGGCTATACATCACCTGATTGGCCAAAAACGAACCTTTGAGCTGCTTTATACTGGAGATAGCATTTCCGCAGAAAAGGCTGAACAGATTGGACTCATTAACCACGCTGTGCCTGCTGACCAATTAGATAACACCGTCAATGAATTTATTACCAAACTAAGAGAGTACAGTCCCATAATGCTCCGATACATTCGTCGGGCGATTTACGAGAGCTTGCACCTTGACTTCATGGCTGCCATCGAAAAATCCACAGAGATTTACCTAGACGCATTAAAGAACACAGAGGATGCTTCAGAGGGACTCAAAGCGTTCTTAGAAAAACGAAAACCCGAATGGAAAGGAAAATAGAGACAGGTCTGGATTAGGGAATAATGATAATCCGACCAAGAACCTTTCCTTCCTCAAGAAGTTTGAATGCTTCATTAATTTCTCCAAGTGGTCGTTTGCTGTCGATTATCGGTTTGATCTGAATGAAACCTTTTTCCACCATCCGTAGGAGGGGAGGATAGTCAACGAGACGGCAACCAAGAGATCCACGGATTTCTACTTCTCGGAACATGATTCGTGAAGCTGAAACGGTCCAATCGGATTCGGCATAGCCTACAACAACCATCCGACCACCCCATCTCACAGCCGCCAGTGCTTGACTCATAACGTCAGGAATTCCAATTGCCTCAAAGGAGATATCGACACCTCGCTTCTTTGTCATAGCTCTAATCTGTTTGACAGGATTTTCATCCTTCGAATTAATAGTCACAGAAGCACCAAGTTTTTCGGCTAACTTTAGTTTCTTATCATCGATATCAACGGCATAAACAAAGCCACCCGCTGCAGCAGCAATTTGAACTACATTGATACCAACGCCACCACATCCAAATACGGCAACCAAATCCCCCGGTCGAACTTCTCCACGATTTTTCACAGCGTGATAAGGTGTAGAAATCGCATCAGCTACGATACTTGTTTCTTCCAAAGGTAATGAATCGGGAATTCGAAGTACATCCTTAGCAGGAACACGGATGTATTCAGCATAGGCGCCATCAATGTTATTCCCAACCATTTCTTGTCGTTGGCATATGTTTTCACGTCCTAAACGACAATTATCACAAAATCCACAGCTAAGAACAGCAGGAATTAAAACGCGATCACCCTTAGCCCAGTTTTCAACGGCAGAACCCATTTCTGCGATGGTCCCCGAGGCTTCATGTCCAAGGATCAATGGGGGTTTTTTGAAGGTCGGAGTCCCATGCAAATAGTGTAAATCGGTCCTGCACACACCACAGGCTGCCACTTTAATCAAAACGTCAGCGGGTCCAATTTCTGGTGTCGGGACATCTTCAATTTTTAGAGGTTTTCCAGCTTCATAAAAAACTGCGGCTTTCAGTATAACCACCGAGGTGCATATCTGACTTTGAACCTTATAGCCTTTAGGAAGCAAAGAGAACTGGAGAAAAGTAAAGATTTTTGATTTCTGTCGATGGACGTTATGGAGAGATTCGATGGAAAATGCGGATTTGGGTATTACAATACGTCTGGTTGGCGTATTGAAGATTACGACGGGAATCGAAGAAGTAGTCCTGGACCTAGAGGGTAATGATACTATTCATACCATTCTTAGCAGACTAATTAAAATGCATCCTGTTCTAAGTCAAGAATTATATAACAAGTCTGGTGAGGTTCACAAGTATCTCAACATTTTTGTTGACAACAAACCTGTCCTTCAGGAAAATCTTAATGATATCCTGATTCATCATTCCACGACATTAACGCTAGTAATGGCAGTTGGTGGTGGATAACGAACCCCATGGAAGAACCCAAAATGGCAGCAAATCAATATGCTATTGTCAACCTTACTAAAGGCTCAGTGAAAATTGGTAAAACACCAGCAAATGTAATTAGAAGCTATTTAGGCGGTCGAGGTACGAACGTCTACTATCTTAACAAATTGCTTAGGAAGAATGTGGATCCCTTTTCTCCGGAAAACGTGCTGATATTTGGTGCTGGTTTGCTTACTGGGTTCCTTATCCCGAACGCGTCACGTTTCAATGTGACAGCGAAATCCCCGGAATCAGGGTTTCTTGGTGACACTAATTGTGGAGGTTATTTTGGCCCGGAGATGCGCTATGCTGGCTTTGACCGGATTATTATTCTTGGTAAAGCGAAGAAACCGAGTTATATTTTCCTTCAGGATGGCTCTGTTGAAATTCGAGATGCGTTGGATTATTGGGGTCTTGATACTTATAAAGTTCAAACCGAGCTACGGAAGGATTTGGGGGATGTACAGGCCGCTGTCACCGGAGAAGCTGGTGAAAAACTCATTCGATTTGCCAACATACGAAACGGAGTAAAGAACGCCGGAGGGCGGGGCGGACTAGGTGCGGTCATGGGTTCAAAGAACCTGAAGGCCTTGGTCGCATATGGAACTCAAGGTCTTAATGTCGCTCATCCGGAACAACTTCTGGAGATTACGAAACGTGTCAACGATTATGTCCTGAACTCGAAGGTCATCTCGGTCATGGGCAAGTTAGGATCTCCTTATCTGTATGATGTTAGTAATGCACTGGGAGCGATTCGCACCAAGAACAGCCAGCTGAATGCCTGGTCCGATTCACTGAACGCGGAATATTTCGAAGAATATGTCGAGAAGATGGTATCCTGTGCCTCTTGCATTGTACATTGTCGGCATCGAAATACCATGAACGGAGAAGGCCCTGAATACACGACTATTGGTTTATTGGGAGCGAATATTGGAATCTCGGATCCAAAACAGGTCATTGAGTTGAATAACCTCTGTAACCGCCTTGGATTAGACACAGCATCTGCTGGGAGTATACTCGCTTGGGTCTTCGAACTCTATGAAAAAGGAATTGTAGACAAAGCTAAGTTTCAGGGAGAGAAACTCGAATTCGAAAACTTCGAACTCGCTAAATCCCTCCTAGAAAAAATCTCCCACCGTGAGGGTCTGGGAGATATTTTAGCGGAAAGTAGTCAAGCTGTAAAGTATTTTGGATCAAAATCTGCGGATTATCTCATAGCAGTGAAGAACTTACCACAAAGCGACCCTCATGATGTTCGGTATATCAAGGCATTTGCATTAGGGATAGCAACTGCGTCGAGAGGTGCAGATCATCTGCGTAGTCGACCTACTCTGGAAATCTTTCTCCGATTGCCTCAAGAAGTGAAAGATAACATTTATGGATCGGGCATCTCCCCTGACCCTAGCTCATACGAAGGCAAGGAAAAAACCGTCTTTTGGTCAGATAACATGTACGCAGTAATTGATGCGGTAGGAATCTGCAAATTCATCTGCCATGGTTTCAACAGCCCCCATCTCATTGGATATGAACATGTAAGGGATTTCTTACAAGCCACAGTTGACCTCAACTTCGAAATTTCAGAGTTGCAAAAGGTCGGACAGCGAATCATTGATACTGAACGAATCCTCAATCTTCGATTCGGACTCACACGCGCAGATGATTCACTACCTAAACGTTATTTTGATGATCCAGCCCCCCTGAAGACCGCGAAAGGCCATCATATTGATCGTAAACAATTTGATACCATGTTAAACCGATATTATGCTCTTCGTGGGTGGAATGACCAAGGGATGTTATCAAAAGATCGCATTACTGAATTGGAGGCGATTGAATGAAGTACATCTTCGTCTATCCCGAACGCTGTACAGGGTGTCGATTATGCTCACTCGCTTGCTCATTAACCAAATTCGGTGAATGCAACCCACGTAAAGCAGCGATTAGTGTTGTTCGAGACGAATTTGAACGGTTTGAGTTTCCGGTAGTATGTTTTCAATGTCAAGATGCGCCTTGTGTCACAGCCTGTCCACAAAACGCTATTACAAAAGATGAGGGGGTTGCAACACGCGACGATGATCGTTGTATTGGCTGTAGATTATGTGCGGTTGTCTGCCCCTTTTCTGCTATAACAACTCATGGTAAGGAACTCATCCATTGCGACCTTTGTGGTGGTGATCCGCAATGCGTTAAATTTTGTTCCACAAAGGCCATTGAATATGCTGAGGAAACACAGGAAGCAATGCAACGACGAAAAGAACAGCTAGCCCGAGTTCTCATCACGGAGAAATAATTCAAGAACCTTTTTGTGATTATTTTAGTTTTTCTTGAGACCGCCAATAGTGCTGGGCAATTAGATTATCTTTTTTCAGAGAATCGAGGACATCGGTTATGTCGGCACCGGTTCGATGAGCGTGCAAGAGAAACCCGGCATTCCGAATATCACCAATTGCCTGATATCCCAAGACCTTGCCATCACAAAGAAGCAGTTTCCTGTACACCTTATTTCTGTTTATACGGATAACTTCACAAGTCCCTATCTCTTTTGAAATCTGGCCGATGCTAAGCACTGGTGTCTGGAAGATGTTAATTAGGTTGATTGCATCAGATCCCTGATATGGAATCTGGTGGTCGAGCATATTTAGTGCTGCAACTTGTCCTTGGGAAATGGCATTTGGCCATATTGCATTAATTTTTAATTTGTTCGTTACGCGATCTAATGCTTCAGCGACGTCTCCTGCCGCGTATATGTTTGCCACGTTGGTTTGCATATATTCGTTGACAAGAATTCCTTCATTTGTATTAATTTTGGTTTCTTTGATAATGTCAAGATTAGGACGAACTCCCACGGCTACGACGACTAGATCACATTGTAGTTGTTTTCGACCCACTTGGACTCCTTGGACGGCTTTCTCACCGAGTACTTTGCTAACAGTTGTTGAAGTATGAATTTCTATGGCCTGTTTTTGTAAGAGCTGATTCACAATTCCTGCTGTATCTTCATCTAGCATTCGGGGTAGAAGATGATTTTCTCTTTCAATGATTGTAACTTGGGCACCAAGACTGTGGAGAGCAGTGGCGCTTTCGATGCCGACAAACCCACCACCAATTATGACTGCATGTTTTATCTTGTGTTTTGCCCTGGCTAGGATGGCTTGGCTATCTTGTAAATTTACCAGGGTTACTACGCCATCTTTGTCAAGCCCTTCGATAGGAGGTTTGATTGCGGATGCACCTGTGGCGATAAGGAGTCGATCAAAGGGAAGGTCTTCCCCGGATTCAAGGTGGATTGATTTAGATTCTGGATTCACAGCTGTTACATTGGTGTCCAGTTTTATTTTGATTCCAGCGTCTTTGAAGTACTGAAGATCAAATCTGTCAAGGTGTTTGTCTTCAATTTCTCCAGCGATGAAAGAGGGAAGAGAGAATAGCGCGTAGAATCGCGTATCCTTTGTGATTAATACAACGTCAAGGGTGGTCCCTTGTCCAATTATCGTTTGCACTGCACTAAGTCCAGCAGCTCCGCTTCCAATAATCACAAGGCGCAAAAGAATCCACTCAATACCCACAGATAACATATTTCGCATAAAAATACGCTTGAAAGCAACATACATTATTGATGAATAACAGCTTTTTTAGTAACATCTTGCATAGCGTCTGTGAGGTGACACTTTTGGAAGTCAAAAAAGTCACAGTTATTGGTGCTGGACTCATGGGTCACGGCATAACACAGGTTCTAGCCCAGATCGCTGGATATGATGTATACCTGAAAGATATCAAACAAGAATTCATCGACACAGGCATGGGTCGAATTAAATGGAGCCTTGGCAAGCTAGTTGAAAAAGAGAAAATCGCTCAAGCTGACGCAGACGCGGTTCTTAAGCGCATCCACCCCACCCTTGATATGAAAGAGGCTATGAGCGACACTGATTTCGTCATTGAGGCAGTTCCTGAAAACCTGGATCTAAAGCAGAAGATCTTTGCCGAAATGGATGAACTCGCCCCATCACATACCATTCTCTCATCAAATACTTCCTCGATTAGTATTAGCCGAATAGCCTCAGTTACTAAACGTTCAGATAAGGTCGTTGGTATGCACTTCTTTAATCCTGTACAAATTATGAAGCTTGTTGAAATAATTCGGGGAGAGAAGACTTCGGATGACACTGTCAAAATCGTTGAACACGTATCGGAGAAAATGGGAAAGGAAACTGTGCTTTGTAAGAAAGATTCACCTGGTTTTATCGTCAACCGTGTACTAGTTCCTGCGCTAAACGAAGCCATCTGGTTGCTCCAAGAGGATGTAGCAGAACCAGAGGATATTGACAAGGCAATCAAATTGGGCCTAAACTGGCCAATGGGACCAATCACCCTCTTGGATTATGTCGGATTAGACACCACCCTTTCGATTACGAAAGTGTTCCAGAAAGAGATGGATAAAGACAAATATGCCGCAGCTCCACTACTTGCCAAGATGGTTAAGGAAGGCAAGTTGGGAAGAAAGACGAAGCAAGGATTCTACGATTGGAATAAATAACCCCTTAATCTGTCTAGAACCCTTTATTGGTTTGAAACCTCGAATTGAGGTGGAAATGAGGGTTATTTGAGAAGTGATTGTGGGTTATTTGTTTAGCTTTGCGCCACATTTTCCGCAGTGTGTAAACTCGCTGGGTAGGTATTTTGTTCCACAACTGGGGCAGGTCTTTTCCCATGGACCCCATTTGAATTCAGGTGATTTGCCATCCGCGGCTTCCTGTCGAAGTCGCATATATGCTGGAGGTCGTTTCTCAACGAATGCCCACATTCCTTCATGAGGTTCTTGGGAACTGAAGTGGACGCTAAGCCAGTCTCGAACGCTGGGCCATGTGAGTGACCAGACAAGGTCTTTCCAGAAGTTTACTTGAGCTTTGGTAAAGCGAAGGCATTCGGGGAATTTTTCGAGGATTTTCTTTGACCAATCAGCGATGGCATCATCGAGTTTATCATAGGGGACTACTTCGTTGACAAGGCCCCAATCCTTGGCTTTTTCTGCACTGATTCGATCGCATGTGAAGAGCATTTCCCGGGCTCGGCGGTCACCGATGATAATTGGTAGCCACTGAGTTGCACCTCCCGCAGCGACACTGCCAACCCGTGTTCCAACCTGTAGTATCTCAACATGGTCTGCGGCTATTGCTAGGTCGCAAGCCATTTGGACTTCATTTCCACCACCAGCGACAATTCCATTCAGCCTGGCAATTACTGGTTTTCCACAATGTCGTAGCAGATGTAATGCACGTTCGAAGATTTCGCACCATTTCCAAAAATCTCGGGGTTTTTTGGTGTATTTGGTTGCATATTCTTTGACATCACCTCCGGTGCAGAATGCGTTCTTACCTGCACCGGTCACGACGATGACACCGACTTCATCATCCCATGAAGCGTTGTGAAGAGCTTCAGACATTTCGTTGAGTGTCAAAAGGGTATATGCGTTATATTTGTCTGGACGATTGATTGTGATGGTAGCGACCCAGTCTTTCTTCTCATAGAGAATTTCTTTGTATTTGGGTTTAGCCATCTTAACCACCAAAGTAGGTGGGTTAATACCAGATTCTCTTATTTGAAGTTTCTACTTGATACCACAATTTCTGATTGGCGTGAAAAAATTCATTATGAAAATGGTTGTAGAAGGAAATTGCTTCAAAAAGTCCAACTTGTTCATAATTTGTGTGAATTAAATCGGAACGAATACGTAGGAATCTAGCCCAAAGGATTTCTTTATTTCAATTTTAATTGGTGAACCAATTTCAAGATCTTCATATTTCGCATTTTCCACCCGAGCGACCACTAGTATCCCTTCATCGAGTTTCCCGACAGCAAGGATGTAGGGTAGCATCTCCTTGAATGCAGGAGGAGCTGCACCAACGTGGGTTTTCGCATAGATTTCACCCATTCCTTTCAGTTCAATCCATTCTGCGGTCTTATCGCCACATTGGGGGCAGGTTGATTTGGGTGGCCATAGTACTCCGCATTTGGGGCATTTTGTAGTGGTGAATTTATTTTGAGCAAGATTATCCCAGAATGGTTTGATTTGAGATCCAGGATAGTCAAGGCAATAGGGAAGGTCCATGGGTTGTTCGGTCATCTTAGTTTTGCCTCCGTAGAATGTGTACCACATGATGTGTGGCAAATCCACTTAGGTTCTGAGTGATCCCTGTGATTGCTCCATCGACTTGTCGTGGACCACCTTCACCACGAAGCTGTTCTGTTACTTCAGCGATTTGTGCAACACCAGTTGCACCCACAGGATGACCTTTCGATTTGAGACCTCCAGAGGGGTTGACGGGGATTCGTCCTCCAATTTCAGTATCCCCACTATCAACGAGTTGTGGTCCCTCACCTTTTTTACATAATCCTAGATCTTCATATTCGATGAGTTCAGCAATGGTAAAGCAATCGTGGGTTTCGGCTAGATCCATATCTTTAGGTGTGAGTTTTGCCATGGAATAAGCGTTATTTGCAGCATTGACTAGTGCTCGCCACGTTGTCAGGCTTTGCATATTAGAACAGTTGAAGGAAGGTTCCATGAACTGTCCTGAACCGATCACATCAACAGGAGTATCGTTGTATTTTCGGGCTTCTTTTGTAGGGACCAGAATGACTGCTGCGGATCCGTCAGAAATCGGACTACAGTCATAGAGATTCAGTGGGTGTGCAATCATGGGTGATTCAAGGACTGTTTCAATGGTGATCTCTTTACGAAACTGAGCAATAGGATTTTTACTGCCATTCTTATGATTTTTTACTGCAATCTTTGCGAGTTGTTCTTGAGTCACACCATATTCATGCATATACCGTGATGCAATAAGGGCAAATCCAGAGGGCGGAATCATGCCATGGAAGCTTTCCCAGGTCAAATCTTCAACCAAGCAGAGATTGCGCATAGCTTCAGAAGAAGGCACATTACACATTTTTTCAACGCCAGAAACAAGAGCCGATTCTGCTTGTCCTGATGCAATAGTAAAGAAGGCATTGCGAAACGCAGCGCCTCCACTGGCACAGGCCATTTCAACTCGAGCGGTTACCTTAGGAGAGATACCCAGAAATTCTGCAGCGAGATTTGCTGGGTGTGCTTGTTCGGTAAATCGTTCTGATTGGGCATTTGCGACATACAATGCTTCAATATCTTTAGGCGCGAGCCTCTTAGTATCTTCGAAGGCATGTTTGGCTGATTCAACAATGAGTTCACCCAATGAAACATCATTGCGTTTGCCCCATTGGGTGAGTCCAACACCAACAACAGATACAGGTCTCATTTGATTCCACCATTCAAATAGGAAGGAGCAACTCTCCATCTTTGCACCGTGCACTCTTTTAAGTGCATTCAACAGGTTATTTCATTGGAAACCTATTTTGAATCACGGATCGAACCAAAGGCTTCAGGATTTTCTACTGAAGATAAGTCACCGACCTCTTGTCCAAGATAAACTCGTTTGATCAATCTTCGGACAATTTTACCGGATCGGGTTTTAGGTAGAGCGGAAACAAATCGAACTTCTTCAGGGAGAAAAGGTTTGCCCATAGTTTTTCCAACATATTGCCTCAACTCTTCACGGAGTTCATCACTGATTTCACATCCGGATTTGAGAACAACATAAGCAACAATTCCCGCCCCTTTAATTTCATGAGGAACCCCAATCGCAGCAACCTCAGAAACAGCAATATGGCTGATTAAAGCAGTTTCGATTTCGGATGGACCAACTCGCTGGCTTGACACCTTGATGACATCATCAGCTCGCCCCAACAGAAACCAGAATCCATCCTCGTCAACTTGAGCAAGATCACCATGCCACCAGATACCAGGAAATGTTGACCAATATGTTTCGATATAACGCTCCGGGGCATTCCAGAATCCTCTCGTCATCGAAGGAGCTGGCTTCCGGCAAATTAAGGTGCCAATATCTCCTCTAACACTTTTCCCAGCATCATCAACACAATCAATATCCATCCCCAACCCCGGACCACGAAGTGTTCGGGGCTTTAAATCATTAATGGGCATGGGACTCAAGAAACAACCAAAAATTTCAGTTCCTCCAGACAAGTTGATAATTGGGAGTTTGCCTTTTCCAACCGTTTTGAAATACCAAAGCCAACTTGTATCATCCCATGGTTCACCAGTAGAACCCAAAATGCGTAGAGAACGTAGGTCATGTTTTTTAACCCAATCATCACCTAACCGAATGAGATATCGTATGGCTGTAGGTGAGATGCCAAATGCTGTCACTTCATGGTCATGGATGGTTTTCCATAACTGATCAGGTTCAGGATAATCAATGGCACCTTCGTAAATGAGATGAGCAGCACCTTGATGTTGTGCTCCAACGATTTGCCAAGGACCCATCATCCAACCGAGGTCACTTAGCCAGAACAGAGTGTCAGTTTCTTTGATATCACAATAATACGCGACTTCTTTTGCTGCCTGTACCAAAGCCCCAGCATGAGAATGGACTGTACCTTTCGGCTTCCCAGTTGTGCCCGAGCTGTATAATACCATAGCAGGGTCTTCTGAATCCATTTGTACCGTAGGAGCAGAAGGTTCCATGTTGTCAACGGCATCGTGCCACCACAAATCTACATCTTTATTCCAAGGAATGTTGATACCTAGCCGTTTAAACACAATCAAATGGTTGATTGATTCGACTCCATCAATACTTGAATCAGCATTTTGCTTGATCGGAATTTGTTTTCCCCGTCGAGTTGAGCCATCCGCAGTGAAGAGAATTTTTGCTCCGACATCCTGGATACGCATTTTCACAGCATCGGGACTAAACCCGGAAAAGATTGGGACACCTATTGCTCCAATTTTGTAACTCGCTAATAAGGCCATGACGGTTTCCGGGACCATTGGCATATAGATTGCGCAGGGATCGCCTTTCTCAACACCGAGTGTTTGTAAGGCATTTGCGAGTTTACAAACGCCTTCATTGAGTTGCTGATAAGAAAGGATTCGTTTCTCACCAGTTTCACTCACCCAAATGAGAGCCGTTTTTTCCACGCGTGCTGATTGCACATGACGGTCAAGTATGTTGTGCACAATGTTGATTTTGCCCCCAACAAACCACTTGGCCCATTCAATTCCTTTTGAGTCGTCTAACACCTTTGAATAGGGTTGATACCATTCAATACCAAGATCCTTGAGTGCAGCATCCCAAAACCACTCAATGTCTTCTGTGCTTCGATGAATTAGTTCATTGTATGTTTTGATATCATGTTTATTCATGAATCGGCGAATATTACTGTTGGTTTGATAATCACCAGTAGAACGCCAAACAATTTCACTCATACTGCGACACTCCTAAGGAATATTGTATAGTGTTATCGGTCGGTCTTTGTTCATAATTCTTTGTTCTTATGTGTCTGAAACAATGAAACATTTTTTACAGTCAACATCTGTATTTGAGGAAAAGGTGGTAGATTGTGACAGCCCGTGTTGCCATTATTGGCGTTGGTCAAAGTAGTTTTGGAAAACGTCCAAACTCGTCAATCCGTGATTTAACGTTTGAAGCATTTCACGAAGCCATTGAGGACACCAAGAATTTAGGTAGGAAGGATATTGATGCTTCATTGGTAGCAACTGCAGCTGGCTATGATAAACAGAGGTCACCTGCGGCTGTGATTGCAGAGTACTTAGAATTGAATCCCCAACCGACTTTTCTGACTGAGGCGGCTTGTGCATCGAGTACAGTTGCTTTACGGACTGCTTGGTCTTTTGTGAAATCTGGCCTTCATGATGTTGTCGCCGTGATTGGTTATCAGAAAATGACGGATATGACTTCAGATGCGATTCAAGAAGTCATGGGTCGAGCAGGTGATGTAATGTTTGAATCACCTTTTGGCACTAGCATGCCTGCATATTATGCCATGTTTGCACGAGCTCACATGGATGCATACGGTACAACTGAGGAGGATCTCGCGAAGGTCTCTGTTAAAAATCATTATTACAGCCAATTTAATCCAAAAGCGATGTTTCAGAAAGAATTCACCTTAGAGAAAGTGCTGTCAACCCGCGTTATCGCCAGCCCCTTAAAGAGTCTTGACTGCTGTGCAAACGCTGATGGTGCGTCTTGCCTGATTGTAGCAAATGAATCGAAAGCGAAAAAGTTCGCAGAACAACCTGTATGGATCAAAGGGTTAGGTCTTGGCTCGACACCAATGTCCCTTGCCAGCCGTAACCCTCCTTTCACTGGCTTTGAAAGTGCACTCGAAGCAGCACGCCAAGCCTACACCATGGCGGGGGTTATGCCCGAAGATATCGATGTTGCGGAAGTTCATGACTGTTTTACAATTGCAGAACTCATTGCCTATGGAGATCTTGGATTCTGTAAACGTGAAGACAGCCCCAAAATGATTCGTGATGAGGAAACGCATCTTGGCGGACGCATACCTGTGAACATTGATGGGGGACTCTTATCAAAGGGTCATCCTGTAGGTGCAACAGGCGGTTCACAGATTCGAACCCTGGTGCATCAACTTCGTGGTGAAGGTGGGAAAGTGCAAGTTGATGGGGCAAAAGTTGCTCTGGGTCACAATGTTGGTGGAATTGGGATGTATACGAATGTGACTATTCTGGAGGCGTAGTTTCGAGGTTTGAGGTGAGAAGAATGGGGTTTGAACAGTTTGGTTTTGTCAGTTATGTTTCGCAGGCAAAAATTGGTGAATTTACCGAGTACCTGATAAACAATCGGCTAATGGGTACAAAGTGCAAAAAATGCGGGAAAGTCTATTTCCCACCACGTGGAGATTGCACATCATGCCTTGGAGAGGAAATTGAATGGGTTGAAATCAAGGGTGAGGGCAAACTTGTTACCTACACCCAAGTCAACTTTGCCCCAACCGGATTCCAAGAAGACGTTCCCTATATCCTAGCACTTGGACAGTTGAACAGTGGACAACATGTTTTTGCCCGATTTTCCAAGGATGTACTATTAGAACAGATGAAAATAGGAATGGCTATACAACTAGTGCCCTGTAAAATTGACGAAGAACGAGTGATATACGAGTTTCAGATGCCCTAAAGGAGCTAACGAAATTCTGGGATAACTTCGTTGGCAAAGAGCTTCAAGGTGTCCTTTAGCATCTTAGGGGGAACAAAGAAGTTGACAACCATATGTCGGACACCCGCTTTCTGATAATCTTTGATACCTTTGATAACATCATCTGGTGTCCCAAAGAAAACCGGAGCCTTGTCAAGTACATCATCAGGAATCTCTTTCGCCATCGCAAGTAATTTTTCCGTAATCTCTGAGTTCATCACCAAATGCCAAGTCATATCAAACTCATCAGTAACATCATCATACCCTAGTCGACGAAGAATACGCGGACGAGTTAGGAAATAGATTTTCGCCCCAAGTCCGACACTTTTTCGAGCTGTTTCGTATTCATCCGCTACAACTGTAAACACAAAGGCTGCGGGTTCAATTGCATAAGGATCACGTCCAGCCTTCTTTGCATGATCTCGTACAATCTGTAATTTCTCTGCATATTCATCAGGAAACATACTTGCCGGAACCCACCCATCACCCAATTCTCCAGCCATCTTCATGGTTTTGGGCGAATTAGCGGCTATCCATACAGGGGGGTTTGGTTCTTGAATTGGTCGTGGGTGGAGAAACGCGTTTTCTAATTTGTAGTACTTGCCATCATAATTGGAAATCTCTTCTGTCCACAGCATCCGCATGACTTTCACGGCTTCACGCGTTCGCCCAAGAGGTTTCTTGAGATTAATTCCAAATGGAAAGAGATTCATCGCCTCACCAAGACCGACACCAACAATTGCTCGCCCATTAGAGATGTGATCACAAGTAGTCACCATCTGTGCTAAAGCTGCTGGATGGTGACGATAGGTATCACCAACACAAGTGCCTAGTTGTACATTCTTTGTTTGAGTGGCTACAGCTGAGAGTGCAGACCAAGCTTCTAATGCATCCCATCTTCGAATGCCAAATCCAACGGTGTGATCTGGCATCCAGAATGAATCGAATCCCATTTTTTCGATATACGTTGCTGTGTCTAGGATTCGGTTCCAAGCTGAAGGGGTACTCACAACTCCAAATTTCAGTGTGTCTGACAGATTCTCTTGCCTCCTATTTATCCACAACTTTTGGTTCACGCTTTTCTAAGAAAGCTCTTACGCCTTCTCGGGCGTCTTCAGTTTCGAGGAGTTTTCTCATATATTGAGCTTCGATAAACAATCCTTCTTCAAGGGTTCGCTGAGTGGCTTCCTTGAGAGCTCGTTTAGCGTATTTTAATGCTACAAGACCACGCTTTGCAATGCGTTCTGCGAAATCCCTTGCTGTGGGTAATAACTGATCAGGTGGGACGATTTTGTACACAAACTCCCCCATTTTAGAAGCGGGTAAAATTTCACCGGTGAAAATGAGTTCACGGGCCAGTTGGGGATTCATCCAACGTTGTATCCGTTGAGTGCCACCCCACCCGGGAATGACACCCAGCTTGATTTCGGGTTGCCCGAATTTTGCTGTTTCTGAAGCAATGACAAAATCACAGGCCATGGCAATTTCCATGCCGCCACCAAGGCAAAATCCATTGACAGCGACAATAATTGGCTTTGAAATTCTTTCCAATGATAGTGTAAAATTCTGACCAGTTCTAGTCAACTGGTCAGCCCTGTCAGCCTCCTGTCCCTCAAACTGTTTGATGTCTGCACCGCCAACAAAGAACTTATCACCTGCTCCAGTGAGGATTACAACCTTGGTATCATCCTGATCAAGTTTTGAAAATACTTCTTCAAGTGTTTGAAAGACTTTCGGAGTCAAAGTGTTTGCGGGGGGATTGTTTATTGTAACTAACGCAACCTGATTCTCTTTTTCAAGTTCGACTATTGGCATTACTTTCTAGCTCCCATGACAGATAGAGAGTCATCCTATAGGGTTTCGAGGTTACTTTTACAGTTTGTTATGTGTGAGATATTAATTTGAAACTAGAAGGGCTCTCAGTTTATGAAGTTGCATTGATAAAAGATGCTTCTTACGAGAAGTTTTACCAATAGTTATTCGATGAACTGAGAAGGTATTGTGCGAATAATGGATCAGTTCGATCAAATCTATGATGATCACGTAGTTGAATTTAATCGGAAACTCCCTATGACAGATTTCGAAAAAGTCTGATGAAGTTGAAGACCCGTCAGATGCTAAAGTCATACTAGGTCACATGTTAGCGGTCTGTAAATATCTTGAATGCCTTGCAGAAATTAAGATACAATGCAAATAGGCAATTAATATCGTTGACGACTTAAATACGGAAATCCTAGCTACGGAATGATTATAACTCGCCATTGTAAATGATTATCTAGTTCCTTTTCGGGAGTTTCGAATAGGAACTGGGCTATAGATTGCGGGTGCAATGCTATGAGTAAGAGTAGTCGGAGGACTCCACAGAAGAGCCGAAAACCTCGCCGACGCACGATTAATTCTGATATACCAGAGGACTTACCCGAAGCCCTTTCGTGGCTTCGTAAACTCTTGGGGACCATATATTCAATGAACATTGAAGGAATTTCGCGTTTGAAAACGCAATTCGATCAAATCTATGATGATCATGTTTCAGAGTTTGACAGTAAAATTGGAAAGATTGACTTGGAGAATCCGAAAACATTTCAGACATATTTGTATGCAAAGGATATCTTGGGGCATCTTTTGGCGGTATCTAAATATCTTGAACGCATTATGGACGTGAAGAAACTAACTCAAGGTTCATCCTCGCGTAAACGGTCAACTGGATCTTTGGCTGATTCTTTACAAAAGGAATTAACAAGTGAACTTCGAACATTTTCAGAGCGATTAGAACAAACCCAAGGAATTCTGGCTAACTGATTCTTTCAATGAACCTTATCGATAACTCTAATTCGATTTTAGAGATGATTTCTCGATGAACTCCGCAATTTCGATTTCTACATTATCAGCTCTTAGGAAGATTGGAACATTTGTCATTCCCGTTGCGATATAACTGGAGAGAATCGTCTAGAGGACTCACTGTTACTACCTTCCTCTATCTCTTTTGTAATTGAGCATATAACCCTGTTGTCACAAAGGCGATTGCGGAATATGACCCTCGGGGTTTTTAGCATAACCTTTGACCAAATAGCTTTTGAAGTAAGTTCGGTTTCAGAAAGTAGTGAGATTCGGCATGAGTTGAGGTGTGGATTGTGACTGCCATAACGTCACTGATTACATTATTGAAGAAAAATCGAAGCCAACTCTCCAAGATGAGTACTGATTCCTCAAAAAAGATTAATCGAATCGTTCTGGAATTTGATACACTCTTAGATGTTGCGGATAGAGTCAAAAAGCGTTGGATAGAGAAACAGGCAGAGGAGAAGGCGCTATCGAAAAAGATAGTCCAAATAGAACGAGAAGTTTTGAAACTCCAAGAAGTACGTGATTCTCTTCAAACAAACATTTCTACGAAACAACAAGACTTGAGAATTTCTGAGAAGACCCTCAAATCTGTTGAGTTGAAGTTATCTGAGGTAAAAACTAAGCTGAAAAGAGCTAATGCGAATTTACGTTCAACAGAAGAAAGTCTTCAGAAAAAAGGATCAGAAAGTAACGCGCGGGACAAGGAACTGAACTCTCTTCAAGGAGACCAAGAGGATCTCATGGAGCACCTTGCCGAAGAAATTAATCTCCTCAGAGAGGAACATGATGAATTGGCATCAAAATATTGGGCTTTACAATTTCTCCTGCGCGAGGAAATGCTCTCAACTCCCGAAGCAAAAATTGTGAGTGCACTACAGGGTAAACGTTCAAGCTCAATCCAGGAACTTCAAGACGAAACATACCTAACTCGCTATAGAGTAGAAAAGGCAGCTGCACAACTTGCTGAACGGGGTTTACTTCGGATAGAATCAGAAAGTGGAACGATTAAGATACGTAAACCCATCAAGATCGAATCATAGAGGGGACACCGATGAAAGAATTACTAAAAATTGCTGAACTCATTGATCGGGCACGAAATAATATCGATACATATCGACAATCTACTACTGACCAACTTACCGAACTCCTACAATTCGCCAAGGATGTTGATCAAAGACTAGTTTATGTCGAAAAAGAATTAGACGATTTTGGTATTCAGATTGAAAAGCGAAAAGATGTGTTGGCTGAAACGAAACGCAAAATCAAAGATTCAGAGAAAATGAACTTGGCATTAGAAAAGGAAAGGGATAGATTACAATTATCGATTGAGAAATTGAAGCAACAAGTACGAACGAATGAAAAAGAGCTCTCTAGCATTCAAAAGCAGCTAGAGAAACTCGAGGAACAAAACTCCCAGCGTAGAATGGAGCTACAAGAAATCATGAACCAGGTTCAAAGTGTCGAGATGAGGATCAAGCAGACTCGCGAAGCTAACGAGACAACTATTGCTGCCTCGCGTCATGAACGCGATGAAGCGGAGCGTTCGCTTCGAGAATTACGCAAGGAAAATGTGGTTATCGATTATCTTCTTAATGAGGGTCTTCGTAACGTACCGGAAGTTAATTTCTTAGCGTTATTGATTCAAAAAACCGAAGTAACCTTGAATAAACTTCGAAGTGAGAGTAAAATATCCATAGAAGCCGCAAACGATTTGGTTAATTCATTGCAATCAAAGGGCATTATTACGATCCAAACTGATGGAAATATCAGATTTCTTAAGCCCCTCTAAACTCTCAAAGGACCACGAATAGCAAAATCCTTTAGGGATTTCATTACTAAGGAACTTCAATTATCTAGGTTAGAATAGAATACTAAATGATGAATTGGAAGGTTGTGATTCATGACTGGAATTCCTTCATTAATGGGCTCGCTTAAGAAGAATCAATCTGTTGTCAAAGAATTGGCTACATCGACTCAAAAGGAACTCAAAATTATCCTCAATGAGGTTGATCGTCTTCTTCAGTTATCAGCTCATTTACAAGAAATTTGGGAAAATAAGAAAGCGACTGAAGAAGAGTTGAACCGTGAGGTTTCCTCATTAGAGGGGGAACTCACAGCTGAAAGTCGAGAAAAGAGTAAGCTTGAGACTGTGGATTCCACTCAAACAAAGGCGATTGAGGAGGCAAGGGCTGAGCGAGAAAAGCTTCAGCAAGAGGTTGGTGCTGCACAAAAAACGCTTGAGAACTTGGAGGACCAAATTCGGAATATTGAGCGTTCATCGCGAAATAATAGTGCCATAATAGCTGATATTGAAGCTAAGCTTGTTGCCGGTGATGATCAATTTACCGAAAAAATCCAACAACTTGAATCGAAATCTTCTGAAGCTATTATGGAAGCCGAATTATTGGAAGCTAAGTTTAAGGCGCTCCGCTATCTTCTTCGAGAAAATATCATTACAATGCCCGAAGCCAAAGTGGCTGCAGAACTCAAGGGGAAGGAATCGACGACTATAGATCACCTCCAGAAAACTACATTCATTGGACGATTCAAGGTGAAAGAAATTCTCATTAAAATGGACGAACAAAAAATTGTTAAATTTGATAAAGGTTCAGGGGAGGTCAAGGTTCTTTCCTCGATTGATTTGTGATGGAATGAAATAGGTGAGAAAGATGTCAGAAATTAAACAACTCCAACAGGTCATGGAACAAAACCAAGCCCACATGAAGGCGCTACGTGAATCCTTTCGCAGCCAAATCTCCACATTAGTCAAGGAAGTTGTTGGAAGCCTGCAAATTTTAACGCGGATTGAACGAGAATTTCAACTATCAGATTCACAAATTCAAGAACAGCGAGAGATGATTAATTATCATCAGGAGCAGCTAGCTCAGCTTCGAGAAACGGGTAGTGTTATCGAAGCAAAAATTGCTGGACTATACACTGAACTAAGTGAACACCAACAGCAAATTGCTGTGCTAAATGCAACCCTTATAGAGACTCAAAGTCGAATCAATGTAGAAGAAAAAGATCTTGCAGAACACCAGATGGGATTACAAGCTCAAAAGGCAAAGCTCGGAGAACTCCAGAGTAAGCTTGAGAATCGTGATGCTAAAAAGAAACGAGATTTATCCCGGTATGAAGAAGACTTGGCAAAGGCTAAAGAAAAAACTAGCCGTATCCGAAAAGACAATCCTGTGGCAGATTTTTTGTTAACGGAAGGATTGGAACCTCCTGAGTTGGATATCCTAGCTGTTTTAATCCACCAGAAGGAGGTTCCTGTTGCAGAAATTAAGAGGATAGCAAAAACGCCTCCAGCGATTACTACACGAGTTTTGAAAGATATGGAAAACAAGGGAATCCTTGAATTAACGGAGTCAGACATTGCCCGATTAATTATTTCATTATAGGATATGGGACAATCATACTATAGGCAAAGAATATTTAGCGATTGAGGGATATTTGAGGGGGTGGATGGTGCGACTTTGCATAGTGAGCTCGATAAGAAAACCCGCCGTTCCATGAAGAAACCAAAGTCTGCTACCTTTCCCGAACGACAATTAGAAATTATGCTTGAAGGTAATGAATTAGAAATCCCTTCTACCAAACACCATCTAATAGTTGGTGATAGTCGCCACATGCCTGAAGTGGCAGATTCTTCTGTTCATCTAATCGTAACCTCGCCTCCTTATCCCATGATTGAACTCTGGGATGACCTATTTGAGACAATGGGCTGTTTTGATTTTAATGCCATGCACAGCTTTCTCGCAACGACTTGGAAAGAATGCTATCGAATTTTAATCGATGGTGGTATCGCTTGCATTAATATTGGCGATGCATTACGTAAAATCGATGGTAACTTTCAACTCTTCCCAAATCACGTCAAAGTCATTGAGAATTGCGAAGCAATTGGTTTCACAAGTCTCCCTTATATTCTCTGGAAAAAACCCACAAAACGTCCCAATGCGTTTCTTGGATCTGGTTTCCTTCCACCGAATGCCTATATAACTCAAGATTGTGAATTCATTCTCATTTTTCGGAAAGGCTCTTCGCGTCCATTTCCACCAAAGGATTTGTACAGGTATGCTAGCAGTTACACCCTTGACGAAAGGAATGCATGGTTCACACAAATTTGGCAACTGCCAGGGGCACGACAGGAGAACCCGCAACTTTCACGACGAATCGCAGCGTTTCCTGAAGAAATCGCCTATCGACTAATCCGTATGTTTTCAGTTATTGGTGATACTATTGTTGATCCCTTCCTTGGCACTGGCACGACAATGAAGGTTGCTATGAAAACACATCGAAATTGCTACGGGTATGAAATTGATGCTCAACTCATTCCGACCATTAAGGAACGCGTGGGCTTTGAGGAAACCCGTAAATCTAGGAAACACGGTTCTAGTGTTAAATCTTTCAATATCACGAAACGTTAAGTCATTTTATGGTATTCATTACACACTTTTTCGGAACGACTCAATGCGTGAACGTCGTTCACGGAAGCTAGATAAATAAAAGACAAAGGATCGCAGATGGAGATGAACGGAGATCCAATTCGTAGTTCCGGCTATTGACAAACTGGCCATTAGAAACTAATCATGCTAGGGGATAAAGACATATTACCAAGAATACTGTAAAAGAATAAGAGTCGAGACTCGATGATACTGGCAATCGGGAACATCAATCTGGATTGGATTTGCACTTTATCTCATCTTCCAGTCCCCGATGAAAAAGGAAATATTCAAAAATTCGAAGTGCACCCTGGTGGTGCAGCCAGTAATTTTGCAGTTAGCTTGGCCCGCCTTGGAACCAAAGTATCGCTATTCGGACACGTTGGAGATGACACCGAAGGTTATGAGGCTCTGCAAACCTTAAAAGAAGAAGGTGTGGACACTTCACGAGTAATTTTAGAAAAAGATCTTGCTACAGGTTTTGTAATTGTTCTGATTAGTGAAGAGGGGCAGTCAACAAAACTCCGATTTCGGGGAGCTAATAGTCGACTATCTCCAGATGATTTGACACCCAAATTGTTAGAAGGTATTGACATAGCTTATGCTGCAAGTGTTACTATCCCAATTGCCAAAAAATTGGCAACAACTTGTAGAGAAGTAGGGGTACGGTCTTCACTTGATGTGGGCGAGGACATCGCGAATCAATCGATTGATGCATTTCGTAAGATGCTACGAAGTTTTTCGATTGTTTTCATAAACGAAATCGTCTTTGCACGCATCTTCAAAGAACCTCCAACTCTCTCCAATGTTCAATCAGAGATTGAAGGTAATCTTGAGGTCCTAAGCGTCACGTTAGGAAGGAAAGGTTCTATTACAGCTTCACATAAAACCGCATTTCATACCCCAACCTTTAACGTCGAAGTTGTTGACACAACAGGTGCGGGTGATGCTTATGCAGCTGGATTCATTCATTTCTACCTACAGCAGCTTCCTTTAGAGGAAGTCGTTAAGCGATCAAGTGCTTGCGCCTCCTTACAAGTTATGCAACCTGGTGCCAGAGCCGGATTACCTGCAGCATATGAAGTGGAAGAATTCATCGAAACTTACGATACTGAAAAATAGTATTTACACCATTAGCCAGCCTTGTTTATTTTTTCATTTGCTTGTTAAGCAATAACCTATTCGATTTATCAGGCTACGACAAATATCTATTGATAGTTAAGGGGTGAAAGTAATCACTACAGTAGTGGGAGCTTCCAAGGCAATTTCTTGGGAAACACTTCCCAAAGTGCTACGAAACCGACCTGGCTTACGATGAGCACCAAGTATTATGAGATCGGATTTCTCCTTAGCTGCAATCTCCAGTGTTGACTCCCCAATCTTTTGAACAGCAACATGTCTAGGCGTTATCTTCAGTCCTGTTTGTTCTGAAAAAATGGTGATATCATCAATGAAGAGCTCGCGTGCTACTTTTATTTCAGGTGTATCAAGCGGTTTTTGATTAACAACCTCTGGAAAGTGAGTAAGGTTTAACGCGATAAGCTCAGCTTCTTGAGCAGCAGAACTCTTTTTTAGCGCTGCAGCCAGCCGAAGCGCGGTAATGTCTTTGCTAGTTTTCCGAATCGGTAGGAGTATTTTCTGAATCTTAAACTTTTGACGGTCCTTGAAATCGTTCAACCAGGAGACAACTACTAAAACAGGTATCTTACTTTTACGCGCAACACGTCGGACCGTTGATCCTAGCAGGTACTTGTGAGTTGGTTTTTCAGCAATACCCATGATAACTAAATCGCAACCTGATTCATTGCTAGACTTTAAGATCGCATCTGAAGCCCGGACTCGTTTGACTCGTTCAAAATCAAAGGGAACCTTAAGTCGTTTGGAAAGAGATTGGCTATGTTTTATCAGCTGATTTAGCAATGCTTCATCTGTTTTTCCGAACCGCTCCTTACAATGCAGAATCTTGATCTGGGCTTTGGAGCTTTCAGCCAAGGAAAACCCAAGACTAATAATGTTAGCCTCCGCAGGAATCCCTTGCAACGGGATAAGAATCTGGGTCATAACCGGCTCTTGCCAGTCTTTTGCTGTTAAGAAACTCATACTCAAATGACTCCGAATATACTCGATCAAAGCAGAGAATTCAATACAAAAGCGTAGTGGTTATATAAAAGAACGATTCCCCAAAAAGCCCCTGACGTTATGATATACGCCGCGTCGCATTTTTAATTGCAGATCCTAATCCGGTAAACGTGAGCTCGTCGGGAAAGACAGGAACATTATCCATATCTTCAAGGCTAATCGCTAACAAATACCAGAGTGCTTTCACTAAGGTTTCCTGCAATAGTTCCTCTGGAACTTCAATGACATCCTGAAATAACTTATCTAGTGTTCGACTCGCATGCGTTGTTTTCTCCTGTCCATGCATATCCAGATAGACAGAAGTCCATCGTTCATAGAAAAACTTCAATGCATCGAAAATGTTACGAGCAAATAGATCCCTGAGTTGTATTTCATCCACGCCATTAGCTGCAGCATCCATTACTTCGTCAATGCGAGGTAATAGAACATCTGCGACGAATCCTTCGAGCTGATCTTGGTTGTTGGTCATTCGTAATCTTCCAGAGAATATTAGTTTAGAAAAAATAAGAATTGGTTACATAAAAATCCCTATGAAATAGCCTAACTTTTCAAATGAACTATTAACAAAATTTTTCCTTGTATTTTTTAAAGAATTGTCTTTATAAAAGTGTCGTAATACTTTCCAGTCATACCTTATTCTATTTAATAAATATTAATACAGTATTCTTTCTAATATTGTATAAAAATATCAAATAGTCCAATCTAACACCTAAAATTTAATGTAACAATTATTATTTTTAAGGTCTTGAATTGGCTATTCAACAGTAAAAATTATGAAAAAATCTATCTTAAAGTCCCATTTATTGTTTGTTTTAATTGTAATACTATGTTAATTATGATATATTGAATAAATTCACTGTGATTTAATACGTTTTGAGGTTAATATTTTAATTGTACACATAGGGCATTTTTACCAAATTTTTCATCCTAATGCCTGTAAAAATTCTTTTGTTTCTTCTCCATCTTCTATCAGTACAATGTTCTGAGCTCCTGCCCGTTCATAGTCATACCTTCGAGCAATGAGCATCGCATGGAATTTTTCATGTCCCGTTGAGGAACTACCACGCCAGATATAGATCTTATCGAATGTGTCGAGGATATAGACATCATCAGATTTGAGGCTATTTCGGTCACGGGGAACCTCGATGAAAAGATGGACACCTCCTACGATGTTTAACCGGAAAAGTTTGAACTCGTGTTTCTCTAAGATGACTTTCTTCAATATGCCCTCGGTATCTTGGTCGGTGACGTAAATTTTACCACCAAAAAGGTCCAGGAATGCAGGGGGTTCACTTCGAGCCTCCACGGTGACAAGGCGCGCTACACCTTCGCGGGCTTGGTCACGCCAGACTGAGGTGACTGCACCAATGAAGCGCTCATCAACGGTGGCTCTGCTTCCGCACCACAGATAGATGAGTGGTCCTGTATCAACAAGATAACAATCACCGTCACCAAAATCATTATTCATCTCTTCGGGAACACGCATGACGTGTCCCCGTTGAATATGGTATTTTTCAAAATCAGCCATTTTTCATTCCGCCAATATATGAATCTAATGCGGACAGACAACTGTCCACACCTACTTCTTATTATGGTGAGGAGAATATGGGTTTTTAATCTTCCTTCTCCGAAATTCTTACGAAATGACAGATCTAGACTGTTATGAATCAGAGATTTCTGACGTTCTGCCATAATACTTAACAGCTGCTGTTAATCTCAAACAATAGTATCAAGGAATATTAGGGCTAGACCCATGGTTCATCAGATCTATCGTCGGAACCTTGATAAATGCTGGAATTGCGGATTTTGTACTGAAGCGGTGAGTTGTCCAAGTCCCCAAGCATGTATCGGGTGTCAATCATGCTATTTGGCATGTTATAGAGAAGCTATTGAACCAATCAAACAGAAAATAAAACCTGAGATAACTATCATCGTCGATGAACAACCGGTTAGTGTGCCCAGTCAGGTCACTATCAAAACCGCTCTTGAAACGCTAGGCATCCGCTTTTCCCGTTTTCCCCACTCACCTGACATATTTGCCCCCTGTCAGACAGGAGGGTGTTTTTCATGTTTGGTATTAGTTGACAGTAAAATACTTCGTAGTTGTCACATGCCGGTAAAAGCAGGTCAACACATTCAGACGAAGCTACCAGAGGATTTCATACCCCACAGAATTGTTGGATGGTACAGCCCTCACCCAGTTGGTGGTGTTGGAACTCCCGGGAGTGCAAAAAATTTTGGTAGATCCCGATTCTCATATATTGAAGTAGCCTGTTTCACCGCAGGTTGCAATCTCAGATGTAAAACCTGTCAGAATTTCGATACAACCTATAATAGCCGTGCACCAGCAGTCACACCTCACGAAGCTGCGGAAATACTTACTAGACTCCGTAAAAAATACCACGTTAACCGTCTTGCCATTTCAGGTGGAGAACCAACCCTGAACCGAAGGTGGTTGACCCAGTTTTTCAGTGAACTGAAGTCTCTCAATCCTGATCCTGATGCCCGGTTACATTTAGATACAAACGCATCGATTCTCACACCTGATTACATTGATGAACTTGTATTGGCAGGCATCACTGATATTGGACCTGATCTGAAAGCTGTCCAACTTGCTACTTACCAAATCATTACAGGTATTACTGAACCTACATTAGCTCGACAATATTTGGAAACTTCTTGGGCGGCAGTGAAATATATTGCAGATTATTATTATCCAAATCAAATCTTCATGGGTGTTGGATTACCATATAATGCAGCATTCTTTTCCTCTTCTGATCAGAAGGAAACTGAACTTCATAAATGGGGAGCCCGACTTAGCGCCATCGATGATCACATTCAAGTCTGCATTTTGGATTACCGCCCAACATTCCGTCGTCGAGATATTTGCCGTCCATCAGTTGAAGAAATCCGATACGTAAAACAACTACTTGAAGGAATAGGACTCAAAACAGTCATTGCCCAGACAAAATTAGGTCATCTACCACCAATTCAGCCAGCGCCAGATCGACTAAAACACCAATAGGGAGTGTCATTATTTAGGAAGAGGTTAAGTGACGTTTAGTTCCTTACCGACTTTATCAAAAGCTGTGATAGCGTCATTAAGATCTTCCATTTTAAGAGCGGCGTTCATAATAGTGCGAATTCGAGCAGTATCCCGTGCAACCATTGGGTACACGATAGGTAAGGCAAAGACCCCTTCTTCATAAAGTCGTACACTGAACTTTTGAGCTTGATCACTTTCACCAATGATTACGGGAGTAATTGGAGTTTCACTCATTCCAGTGTTGAAGCCAAGATCATTGAGGGCCTTCTTGAAGTAGTCGGTATTCTTCCACAGATTCTTTACGTGTTGGGGTTCATTTTCAAGAATATCAATAGCGGCAATGCATGCAGCGGCTACAGGGGGTGGGTGGGAGCCGCTGAGGAGCCAGGTGCGGGATTTATTCAGAGCATATTTTCGGAGCCATTCGCTACCGGATACATGTCCACCGACGACGCCGAAGGCTTTGCTGAAAGTGCCCATTTCTACGTGGACGTCTTTGTGTGAGAGGTTGAAGTGTGAGACTATCCCTCTTCCTCCTTCACCAAGAACTGCTTCACCGTGGGCATCATCGACATACACTATGGCACCGTGGGGTTTAGCAATTTTGACAATTTGGTCTAGGGGGGCAATATCGCCATCCATACTGAAGACGCCGTCAGTGATAACGAGAATGCGACGATATTTTGGTTTATGTTTTTTCGCTTCATTTAACACCCGATTGAGATCCGGGGCATCGGCGTGTTTGAAGATCGCCCGTTCAGCTCGAGTTAATCGAACGCCATCAATGATAGATCCATGGTTAAGTTCGTCGCTGATGATGAGATCACCTTTTCCTGCCATTTGTGGAATTAGACCCGCATTAGCTGCAAATCCAGTCTGATAAACGAGGCTAGCTTCAGCTCCCTTGAATTTCGCCAGTCTGCGTTCGAGTTCTTCGTGAAGGTCCATGTTCCCAGCAATGGGGCGGACGCTGCCACTTCCAACACCATGCGTTTTGATGGCGTTAATAGCTGCTTGTTTGAGTTTGGGATGGTTACTCAATCCGAGGTAATTGTTACTACAGAGCATGATGACTTCTTTGCCGTCCACCATGGCTCTGGGGGAGCTGGGGCCTTGGAGTTCACGGAGCCTCCAATCTAAGGCTTGT
Source organism: Candidatus Hermodarchaeota archaeon (assembly GCA_016839805.1). Classification (GTDB taxonomy): domain Archaea; phylum Asgardarchaeota; class Hermodarchaeia; order Hermodarchaeales; family Hermodarchaeaceae; genus Hermodarchaeum. Next base: position 63,188 of record JAEOTO010000036.1, on the reverse strand, counting down.
TTGACTAGCTCTTCATACTCTTCTTTCAGAAAGGCTGTTGGATCACGTGTCATGTTCGCAACGCTCCTTTGGGTGCACTTCTATTTAGGAGGTTTTAAATGGTTACCGGAATGTGGAAACCCAGTGAATGTATTGACAAGGGATTCAATTTGAGGGAAATGCTTCATTGTCGCAAGGCTGTGCGATAGGGACAAAGTTGCACGGTGAAGACACCGGCTTTTATGGCGGGATCATTTGTCGTAAGGAAAAACAGAAATTTAGGACGACGAAAGCCTAGGAACACAACCCTTTAGATAGGAAAAAACCGTTTCTTTTTGAGACGAGTATGAGTGATTCCGTGGATTCTCCTCAATTACGCATCGACTATGGGCATGTTGCCGAAGAGTATGAAGCTAGTCGTGGTCTTTCTGTTCAATTCATGAATGAATTAATGGAGGATTTTACTAACACGTGTAGATTGAAACCTCACACATTGGTTATTGATCTGGGATGTGGAGCCGGTCGTTTCCTACGTGAGTTAGCTGAACGAAAAATACCTGTTATCGGCATTGATATTTCTAAAGGGATGCTTGAGAAAGCCTGTTTAAACCAACAGTCAAGGAAATATTTTAGATCTAATTTGATGGCGGGAGATGCCATCGCCTTACCTTTCCATCGAGGACTCTTTTCTTGTATCATTCTCATCCATTTATTGCATTTACTCTCAGATTGGAAGGAGGTTTTGTCTGAAGCGATGCGCGTGCTACGACCAGATGGAACACTAGTAATGGGTATTATTCCAGCACCAGCGCATGTATCAACCCTAATGCGGTTTTACACTCGCAGAAGGGAAGAACTGGGATACGTGTATGATTATCCTGGACCTCGTCTCACCGAGGTATTCGAAGTACTCAAGGTTGAGGGGGCTCAAATCGAAACTCATAACATCCATACCGATGTGAAAATCTCCTTACGAAAAACCCTCTCTTATCTTGATCGACGCGTTTTTTCCTCGATGTGGGAGAATTTACCCGATGTAATTCACCGTCAAATTATCCAGGAAGTTCGTACTTTTGCTACAAGTCAGTTTATGAGCTTAGATGACAAGGAGCATTTGCGCATCAAAACCGAACTCTACTATGTCACATTTGGTTGAGAGTTCTTAAACCTTCGATGAATCATCAAACTATCAAGATATAGTAAGCTTTTTTTCAGTTATTTGATGAGGGATAATACCTCACCAACTAATAGAACAATCCAAATGGAAGAGGATGCGGATACTATGAATCAAGCTGATTTGACTAAACGCAATATGTTTGGCCAATATGCAGCAACTCTAGCTAGCATTGCAATCTTTGTGAATTTTGCTGGAGTGGCAGTCCTTGGCTGGGCCATGTTTTCTGTTATCAATCCGATTTATGGATTCAGCTTTGTAATGAGTCCTACAATAAAGGCGATAATCGGATTTATGGGACCTGCAATTGGACTATCCATCCTACGGGCACAACGCAAAACTGCGGCTGCCATCTACTTCTTTATTATCGGAGCTCTCACTATACCACCCATGATAATAGGAGGCTCCATAGTTCTTGACGCCATTATCGCAGTGTGGAGTATTCTGCCATTTATTCCCCATGTCATCGGTGGAATCCTTCTTGTAATCACAGCGATTCTTATAGCCCTCTGGATACCAATTCCCAGATCCATAGGTCTAGAACCAATCACCACAACGGTTGAAAGAGAGTTCACAAGTCCAGAGGGTACACAACCACAATGTCCAATTTGCGCTCATGGTCTTTTTGGTGATGAACAATACTGTCCTGGGTGTGGACACAACCTTACAAAAGAAACCAGCTAAGTACTAACATATATTACCACTTTGGTGTTAGACCAACTTTTGCAGCTTGCTTCGAAAGAATGAGGTCAAAACCCTGTTCAAGGTCTCGAATCGGTAATCGATGCGTAACAACTTTACTGACTTTTTCACGGAGTTGCGATCGACGGAGGAGACCTCGAACCTGAAACCAGGTACGATACATGAGTCGTCCACTAATACCGTAGACGGTGGCGGCTTTGAAAATCATTAAACGGTTCAGGTCTACTTCAAAGGGTCGAGGAAATACGCCTAGAAGGCTTACTCGCCCGCCTGCCGTGAGCATTTCAAAGGCAGTAACAAGTCCATCAGGATGCCCACTCATTTCCACCGAAACATCTACACCATTTCCATCCGTGGAATCATGAATGGCTTTGACAATGGCTTCACGACCTAACTCCCGAGCACTGAAAACTTCATCAGCACCCATCGCTTTAGCAAGTTCCATACGTGTTTTGTTGCGTCCACCTGCAGTAGCAAAGACTCTGTCTGCGCCCAGTTCTTTTGCAACAGCAACCGCCATTAATCCAATTGGTCCCATACCAATTACTGCGACATTGCGTCCAGCGATATCCTCAACATTATTAATTGGCAGCAACGTTTGCACGGCATTCCCTAAGGGCTCCTGTATTGCTCCGATAACCGGATCTAAATCAGCGTCATTTTTCCACGCATTATGGGCAGGAACTGATACATATTCAGCAAATACACCGTCCCGATCTACTCCCAGGATAGTCATATGTTGACAGACATGTTCACGACCGGTTAGACATTGCAGACATGTGCGATCGACAATATGGGTTTCCGCTGAGACCATGTCACCAATAGTAATGTGATCGACGTTTTTTCCAACCTCTACAACCTTCCCTGACATTTCATGACCCACGACGAGTGGAGGTTTAATACGATTTGCCGCCCAATCATCCCATTCATAGATGTGAACATCGGTTCCGCAAATCGCAGCACCTTTTACCTCAACGAGAACATCAGTTTCCTCAAAACCAGGTTTATCCACAGTGCCCCGTTCAACACCAGGTCCCGGGGTTTTTTTCAAAAAGGCTTCCATGGTCACGATCATCTCGAAATTGATCACTAACGTTGAGGTTAATTGTGAGTGCTATTTGTTTCTTTGTGTTGGATTAAAAGCCGAATTAGACAGATGAACTCATCGTTTGATACTTAATTCAACCCCGTCATTCCCCACTAAAATAATACGACTTGTGTACTCTCCTGATTCACGAACATACTCAAGATAATCTTTCACTTCCTCACTTCTGCGGACAACATTGTCAGCGATGACCATGCTTCCTCGAAATAGGTGGGGTTCTGATGCTTTCAAATAACTCAGGTATTGGGTTTTGATTGCATCAAGAAAAACCAGATCAAAATCCCCATTAAGTGTAGGTAGTATCTCAAGGGCATCACCTACGAGTACTTCTACTGTTGGTTCAATAGCAGCACGTTTAATATTCTCCCTAGCTTCTTTTGCATAATTTAGCTTGATTTCAATTGTAGTAATACTGGTCCAGGAAGGCAATTCCTTGCCCATTAGAATAGCTGAATAACCTACATTTGTGCCAACTTCCAGAATCCGTCTCGGATGAAATTCGCGGGCTAAACGGACTAAAATTTGACCTCGTTGTCTGCCAATGATATTGTAATTCTGTGATGCTTCAATTTCTTGAAGCACTTTTTCTGCTTCATTTGTACTCAATTTCAGTATCCCTCAAAGAGAGGAAAATCCGCTAAGTATCCCCGTCTTTTTATCGTTCCATGATTCAAAATCTTATCGATAACCCTGCTTAGAGGTATAGAGAAAATCATTAGAACTTAAACACAAAATGAGTGTGATATGGAGGCTGATTTATTGTTTCTACGAAAACTCAGGGATTGTAAGGTCATCACAGCGTTAGATGGAACCATTCTTCGTGAACTCCTAAACCCCCTTCACGATGGCAGTAAATTTCATCTAGGGTATAGTATCGCTCATGCTATTATCCCGGTTGGAAAAACGTCTTTACCACATCGCCTCATAAAAGCTTCAGAGGTGTATTATATTCTTCAGGGCAGAGGTCTTATGCACGTTGATGCTGAAACGAAGGAAGTGGGTCCGGGTTCACTCATCTACATTCCACCAAAGGCTACACAATTCTTGGAAAACACGGGTACCTCTGATATCGTCTTCATTTGCATCGTTAATCCTTATTGGCGACCTGATGATGAAGAATTAGTGGAAATAGAGGACTAATTCAATCCGATGCCACTGTTATATGTTGTTCTGAAAAGAGAAGGTTTTTACTTAGAACATTGAGTACAAGAAGGTGAGTGAGGTTTATGGCACAAAACGTTCGTCAATTTATTCGAGGTGAACTATTTTTTCTAGGTGGCGTAGGAATTGCCCTGATTGGGGGTCTTCTCCTCTCTTTAATCCCAGCAATCTACTACATTCTCGCCTTTATTGGACTGGCACTATCACTATATGGAGCCTATGTTTTAATTATTGAGGGGATTTTTACGGGAACCGAATATGCTGCCAATAGAATTCTGAGCGGCAGTGGCATCCTTCTATTAATAGGGCTAGGTTTCTATCTTGTCCCCTTTGTACTAGGTTGGCCGATTATGTTTCCTATCGGACAAGGTCAATCTTCCTTTTTTGGACCCAGTCTTATTCTGATGTTTAACGGACTCCTGCAAATGGGGTTTGCATTACTTAGTATAGTGGTGGTAATTCCAGATGTTTACCATCAATTAAAAATGAAACCAGAGGAGCGAATCCGAAAACCAGGACAAGTCCGCTCCTATCAAGCCATTGTCTCAACTCAGGAACCACCGAAGAAGAAAAAACAACAATCCCAAGATAACTAAAAAAAGAGAAGTAGAAACCAGAGATCCACACTTCTTATGCTTCTTTGTGGCAGAACCACCAGTCATAACACTCATAGTCTTTCAGTCGTTGTTTGGCTGCTTTGACATCTGATGCAGGGGGTATAATCACCCGGTCTTTGATGAGCTCATTTTCAGGCCAATTCGCTGGCATCGCAACACCCTTCTCATCAGCAATCTGAAAGGCTTTAATCACGCGTAAGATTTCATCAAAATTCCGACCCAACTCGGGTGGATAGTAAATAATTGCACGGATTTTGCTTTCAGGATCGATAAAGAAGACGGCACGAACCGTAACTTGACTACGATTAGGATGAATCATGCCCATCAGCCGGGCAATTTTACCAGTATCATCAGCAATGACCGGAAACTTGATTTCTTCTCCGAATTTTTCGCCAATCCATTCGACCCATTTGATGTGTGAAAAGACACTATCCACACTGAGTCCAATGAGTTCGGTATTCAGTTTCTTGAATTCATCAAAGCGTTTTTGAAAAGCCCAGAACTCTGTTGTACACACAGGTGTAAAATCTGCAGGGTGGCTGAAGAGCACAACCCATTTACCCTTGTAGTCATCAGGGAATTTTATTTTACCATGGGTGGTTTGTACTTCGAAACTTGGGGCTTTATCGCCTATTAATGGCATTCCAGTGGCTTCCATGGTTATTCAGCACCGTCGAACAGGTGTTGGGGTTGAGTTAATAAAGTATATGCATTTATTAACGGCGTTAATTCATGCAAGACCACTAGTATTCCCCATTGGTGGAGGGCAAAGGTTATTTCAGGTTAGGAAGGGTTCTGGTTAGGAAGGATTCAATGTGTCGAGTAAGGCAAAAACGCGTCGACGACTAGGTTTCTTAATTAATCCCATTGCAGGAATGGGAGGACGCGTTGGCCTGAAAGGTACAGATGGAATGGTAGAAGCGGCTGAACGCTTGGGCGCTAAGCCAGTTGCCTCGAACCGAGCGAAACAATTCTTGAAGGCATTTCTGCGATTGCGTCGCAAGGAGGATGATGTTGAATGGGTAACATGTCCAGAACCCATGGGAGCAGGAGTGTTGCGTGAAGCGGGATTTACTCCTGAGGTCATTCCAATAGGACTGGAACTAATTACGAAAGCTGAGGACACCCAGAAGGCTGTAGAGTTATTCTGTGAACGCGACGTAGATCTCATTATATTTGTGGGTGGTGATGGTACAGCTCGGGACATCTTAGATGCATTAAAGGAAAAGGAAAACATGTTGGTCTTAGGAGTCCCTGCAGGAGTGAAAATGTATAGTGGGATTTTTGCGTTTTCTCCGGATGCCGCAGCAGGTGTATTGGTTGAATGGTTGGAAGAGGAAACCTTGGAGGAGCTCTTTGAGGTCATGGATGCAGATGAAGAAGCGATTCGGCAGGACCAATTCGTTGTCAAATTGTATGGGTATCTTCGAGGACCTCTCGTTCCCGCTCGAATGCCAGGCGCAAAATTAACATCGCCAACCACGGTGAATGAACAGGATAATCAAGAGGCAGTAGCTCGTACTATCGTTGAGGATATGGTTGAAGGCGATGCATATATTTTTGGACCAGGTTCTACTGTCCGAGCCGTAGCGAAGGCATTGGGAATTAAGAAGACGCTTTTAGGCGTGGACTTGTATGTGAATGGAAATGTTCACCTGGACGTGAATGAACAACAATTACTTGAGCTTGTCCCCGATTTTCTTCAAGCCTGGGTTATTGTTTCTCCCATTGGGAACCAAGGGATGTTATTTGGTCGTGGGAATCAACAGATTAGTCCAAATATTATTCGTCGTATTCCACCGGAGCAAATTCTAGTAATAGCTACGCACAGTAAAGTCAGCAGTCTTGCTGAGCGAGGTCTTCACATCGATACCGGCGATTCAGATGTCGATAAAATTTTGAGCGGCTTTATACGAGTCTTGGTCGATTATCGCACCTGGCGAATGATGAAAATCAGTCGTAATAGCTAGTGGGAAGTAACCTTTTTAGCGGGCTAACTTTGATTGAAAGATGTGATCATGTCGGTGAAACCAATGCCCAAGGACGTGGAAAAAAAGGAAAAAAAATCTGAGGAAACCGGTGAAACAACGTTTGTGGACCTCCGAGCATTGCCTGTTTGGCAGATTATGCAATTTAGTATGAGTCTCTTTGAATCACTTGCATGGCAAAAAATGGGACTAATTGTGAATCCCCAAACACAAGAGATTGACAAAGATCTCGATCAAGCTCGAGCAGCGATTGATTCATTTGAATCACTACTTACCCATCTCGGTGAGAATATTTCACTAGATGACAAAAAAACACTAGAAGCGAGGTTAGCTGATTTAAAGCTCAACTATTCGAAGCAGGTATAGTAAGCTAATATTCAGGTATTGAATCGATGAGAAGCGTTCAGCATAAAAAGAACTTGATAAGTGAAATTAGGAGATATCTCTTAATAGAATTACATGAATAGCAATCCCGAATTTAGATATCAAGAGAGGAACGCAGATGTCAATGGAAGATAAGGCTCATCGGATGCAACTCCCTGGTGAAGTTGTTATTGGATCAGGTGTTGTACAGCAGCTGGGTGAAGTCGCACAAAGAGTTGTTTCCACGCGGCGGTCTGTATTGATTACGAATAAGGACCTGATGAAAATTGTGGGTGAAGACGCGATTGCAGCTTTGGAAAAAGGGAGGTTCAGCGTGGAAGTTGTTCACATTGAAAAAGCAACGGAGAGTGCGGTTGAAAAATCCTGTGAGAACATTCGTAAACATAGTGCCGGAGTAGTTGTAGGCGTTGGGGGCGGTTCCGTAATCGATACAGCAAAACTGTGTTCAACGAGGGAAAACCAGCCCTTTATCAGCGTACCAACCTCTGCAGCCCATGATGGGATATCCAGTCCACGAGCATCAATCAAAAAGGGAGGAACATCGATTTCTATTGATGGTCAATCACCGATTGCCGTTGTTGCTGATACACGAATTGTCGCACAGGCACCCTACCGGTTCACAGCAGCTGGTTGTGGAGATCTCATTTCAAAGATTACTGCTGTTAGAGATTGGAAACTTGCTCATACCCTAGGATATGAATATTATGGAGAGTATGCTGCCTCGCTTTCTCTGATGGGTGCAAATATCATTATGGAGAATGCCACAACAATCAAACCAAATGATGAACAAAGCGTGCGACTTGTCCTAGAAGCGTTAATTGCTAGTGGCATTGCCATGGGCATCGCTGGATCAAGCCGCCCGGCTAGTGGAGCCGAACACAAATTTAGTCACGCCCTTGACCGTATTGCCCCCAAACCAGCCCTCCACGGTGAACAATGTGGTATTGGTACAATTCTAATGGGTTACTTGCATGAAATTAATTGGCAAGAAATTCGTGACACCCTCACTACAATAGGTGCTCCAACTACCGCCAAAGAATTAGGATTCAAAAATGACTATATCATTGAAGCCCTAAATGTTGCACATACAATTAATCCTTCACGGTATACCATTTTGGGAAAACGGGGACTGACTGAGAAAGCAGCTGAACGCCTTGCACGAATCACAGGCGTTATTGAATGACAATATCCAGTCACGGCAGATTTTTGAATACAGTTCGTAAAGTATCTTTAAGGCTAAATTATTTCCAGCTATTAAGGGGTGGAAAGACCTGATTCACCAATTGTACGTCATAAGTAAGAATGGACCACTACTCTTTGAACGAACCTACATCAAAGGAACCACAACTACCGATCCTGACCTTTCTTCAGGCCTCATCACCGCACTCTATCATTTCACAAGAGACACTCATGCAGAAATGATCCAAAAATTTGAGATGGAGGACCTCAAGCTCATCTTTCAGGAAAGTGAAACCCTCCTTTTCGCTGCAACCGTCAATATCAAGCTTCCTGATAAAGATGCCATCGATGTTATTGCACGGATTCGAGACTACTGGATCTTACATTACGGCGAACATGATGATCCGAAAGTCGACCGATCAAAATTCCTACCTTTTGCTGACGAGGCCGAACGTATCATCGTTGACAATTTATGGTGGTTAGGCGAGGGACGAAAATTTAGCATTAAAAACCAAGGACGATTTGTGCGTGAAACAGTGTCACGACCCAGTCGAGTCGTAGGTGCACAATATCTGGGAAACAGTTACCTCCTAACACCTGTTATCTTTGCTCTTCTCACACTTGCTGTCTCATTCTTCTTAGGAGGTCAAGTCGTAGCATGGTCTAATATGTGGATTGAGCCAACCATGATGTTGGGATTTATACCTGTTCCGGGTTGGCCATATCTTTTGACCATGGGCTTCAACATCTTTGCCGCCTGGTTAATCATGCCTGTGATGACAGCAGCAATCAATGGAAAAACTGATACCATCCGCCAAGTCATCATTTCCTCAGGCTATGTCCTCATTTTTCTTTTGGGACTCTATTTCGTTGCATCCCGGATCTATGTCAACTCTATCTTAGGGATATTCCTGCCAGGATTTGGAGAACTATCAGTCGCTGACCGAATTATTCAGATCAATACCTCGTTAGCGCCATTTGCGTTTATACTATGGCAGGTTCCAAGCACCATCTTCCTCTTTGGGTGGCTTGTCATCTATGCATATGTAACCTACAATATCCAGCGTCCAAAACCTCTACAACATGTCCTTGCCATTGCAGTTTCCTTCGTATTTCTTTGCCTTCTCCAAGCGGGATTCTATTGGATATTCTTCCAAGTCTTCATTCCTACTCCAATTCCCCTACCTTAATCTTAGCACAGAAAAAAAAAGGGGATTTAGGGACCAGAGGTCCCCTGTACCTAAGTAGGTACACAAGTTGAATTGCTATTGTTTAGCCCAATAATCGTCCACTGGCTTGCTAGAACCCTTTGTGGTGCCTTTTCCACGGCGGCGAATATTCATTGCGACCACGATAATCACAATTACTAAGAGTGTGATCCCTACAAATAAAATGCCCATTAACATGTCAAATGGATCGGCACCGGGTGGTGGACCAACAATCATGTTCAAGGCACTAGTGTAGATTCCGAAGCTCGGATCGTTATTAATAGAGTAACCATCCCAGTGAGTGAATCCTGAGAGCATGAAGAAGTAACTGGTATCCATTTCCCAGTGTGTAACGCTCTTTCCACTTTGTGAGTAGAACATCGCACTAAAAGCACCCATTGGAACTGTGGCTGCATCACAGGTATAGGTCTGACCGTCTTTGCCCCAATCATAGACTTGACTGCCCATTTGTACGGCTGCAAAGGTTCGACCTTCAGCACCAAAGCGATACATGTCACCGATTTGGCTGTCGTCGTTGTTGCTTGCAACAGGTGTGTCGTCCACGCTGAATTCGGCGTAGGTTTGGGTTCCGAGTGAACCAAAGTAGGTAATGGCAAGTCCACGACCTTCAAGGACAGAGTTGTCAAAGTGGTGCAGTGTCCAATCGCCAATGTATTGGTCGACTTTAATTTGGATGAGGTTGTTGTTGGGATCGAGGTTTTCTGGAGTATTCGGGAGGTGTAAGTGATAGTGGACATCAAAAGCGATTTCATCAATGGTTGATGTAGATAGGATGTGGTCGAAGTCGGAGTTATCAATACCGATTAGACCCTCAGCTGATTGATAGTAGTCCCAGCAGCCTTTGATGCCAGTGCCAACTGCTGTGTGGACTGGAAAGAGAGTGCCGTTTACTTCCGTGATTCTTACACCAAAATCGATGCTTTCGTCGTAACCGCTGTGTACCATGATGATCTCTTCGCCGGTGTCTTCAGTGGAACCGAAAGGATAAGTGAATTCGATATCTCCAACATGATCGACGAGGAAGTAGTGACTGACTTCGCTCGTATCAACGAAGCCATCATGGACATTAAAGTCAGGAACGCCGTTACCTCCATTGATGGTTACATTGTCAATGAAGATGAGTAATCCTGCGAATTCGGATCGGAAGTGAGCCCAAATCATTGAGTTCTCTTCTGTGGCCAGATTGAAGTTCTGGTCAGTGCTAAAGCCAAACCAGGACCACTCCCAGGTGTTATCACCAAGCCACCACCATTCATCTAACAAATCCTGCCACGTTCGGTTGAGTGTCATCCAGGAAATCATATCATAACCTGGTGCTGGTATCTGTTCTGCCACATCGTGCCAGACGACGTCTCGAATGGTAACCAATTCCGAAGCATTGACCGGTGTCATATCTGTGTGGAACCAATAGAAGGTCTCGTTCCAGGTGTAGGTGAGTTCTTCGGTCATCAGTCCCATCCAATTGTGGGATTGGAATTCGTCACCGTCAGGGTGCCACTCCCTTCTTGCAGTGGGATCAAACATAATGTCAACATGCATGGAATCCTCTGTACGGTTCCATTCATCGTGCCAATAGTGAACCCGCTTGACAAAGTATTGATCATAAGTCGTGTCGAGATTACCATCGAGGTCTAAGGCCCCTTCATCGGTTACTGTCCAGGGTTCAGGAATCCACTTCCAAGCATTCCCTAGAATGAAGAAGTTAGGAGCCCAGTGAACTTGTCCGCCCATAAAGAAGTCGGACTGTGGATAGATGTAGGTCTCCCAAATACCAGTTTGGTTGTGTTGGTCAATGAAGTATTGATCGATAAGGAAATCCCAGAAGTGGTAGTCTCCGTCAGGAGTATTGGATAGTAACTGTGCATCGAATTGTAAGAATGAATAATCTGTACCAAGATTCAGCTGCACGTTAGTAACGGCGATTAAATCAGTGAGTCCTGAATTCGAATCTATCCACACATCGTCAACTAGAACCCAATCATATGTACGATAAGTTGAGTTCTGAATGAAGCAATACTGATCGATGAGCATCAAGGTTTCTACATCGATAGTAAATTCGATGTTGGTGTAGGCATTCCAATTGTGGGTATCGTTCCAACCATTAGTGTAGCCATCTATTCTCAGTGAAATATTGTCCAGTAGCAGCGTATCATTACGCCAAACATGCATAATTGGATCTACTTCATAGGGACCTGATGTATAGTTGAAGAGTTCAATGGGTGCATGGATATCCATCGATACCGTGAACCAGTCATCTTGATGAATGCTTTCGAGGGGTGTGGATGTACCGTATTCCTGAAGCCAGGCTTGGATAAGAATATCGTTAAAGGCAAGTACAAGACCGTTGGATTGCATGAACTCAAAGCTTGGCTCTGCGAAGAATCCCTCAATATCTTGTGTACCCCAGAACCGGAGGTCATGAGGCCATACATGGAATGTGGTTCCATATTTGACCTTAGGCGGACCATACATTGGATATTCTGTGCGATTACAAACAAGATTAGTAAAACTACCTTTCCACTTCACTGTATAAGGATCTACGGCTTGACTTCCTGCTATGTGGAAGTTGAAGAAGTCTGAAAGCATTCCTGTAGTGTCAATGATGGGATCTGCGTAGCTTTCCCAGCCGTAATATCCATATTCATCATCACGCCAGACAAAGGAGGTATTGGTGTAGAAGATGAATGCACCAATATCGTTGGGGGGAGCAGCTGAGGCATTGTAGAAGAAGCCAAGACGAGGAGGTTCTTCCCACTGGTTAGTGGTCCAGGTTGTGTCTGGGTTACACCAGTCATCAGGCCACCACTGGGTGACGTTCTTGAGGTATTGACGCTGGTCCCATGATGCTACTGGTCCTAAGTCAAATGCCGCAAACCCGATTTCTTTGTCCATGGTAAGTTCGAAGTAGACATATTCACCGGCATCGATGAACTGCACAGGATGATAGGTTTCGTTTAAAACCCGTAAATCGTATTCGGGTGGTTTATGCCAGGTTCCCATCCTGTCATCGAGGGAGCAGTCGAGGGCAATAGGGGGAAGTGGATATTCCCCTGGTTGGGTTGAAAAGAAGGCGGGATGAATGAAGTTACTGGCGTTGTCCATGGCATCAGCGTAGGTTTGATAGACACCACGTGGGGAATCGGTGTTGAAGGTGCCGACAAAGTTGACAACGAAGTATTCACCGACGGTAGTGATTCCGCTTAATTGACTGTTAAAGTCGAAAAACTCGGTTGGTCCCGGTGGTTCTGTTTTTCCCATCTCGTGAATAGCACTGAAAACATACCATTCATCTCGGGGTACGTTATAGCTAATGTGCATGTCGGCAGACATGTTCATCGTTCCCATATTCGCTCCCACCGACGCTTGTTCGAGTTCACGATCGCCTTCAAAGAACCGGGTGGGAATTATCAGAGTAAAATTAACTAGTTCATCACGATTGACTTCATAGTCGTTATCAGCGATGTTTGTACCATTCTCGTAAAAGATAACGAGTTCAATGCTCTCACCAAAGAGCCACTCCTCGCCACTACCATCGTAAGTATTGTCCTCAGTCCATTGGTGGCGGTTCCAGTGAACCGCAATAACTGGCACAGTATCACCTGGAGTTTGGGCCATCGTTAAACTCAGAGGGATAACTTGTGTGCAAATCAGTGCAACTAGACAGATAGCAAGTACACTCAGTCGTTTATTCATAGCTCGAATCCCCGCTAAAGGATGCGTTGCTTGCCTAGAACTTGAAAATCACGAATAAAAAGCTTAGTTGCTCGAAACGGTATCCTCTAAACCTCTTGAAGATATCGCAAGAAGAATTCTTTCTAACCAGAAGTAATTTTAGCAGATTCAATCACGAGCGATGGAGAAACGACCGTGTGGAGAGATCGAGTGTCTGCTCCAATGAGTGTTATCCCTTGGAAGAAATCACGCATATTGATACCGATGAGCGTGTTTTTCACAGGATACTGTATCTCACCTTTATCTATGTAATAACCTTCCATGACTAGGGCGCTGAGATCCCCGGTGCTCAGATTTGGTTTATCAAATGTGAATCGGCAGAGAATCCCCCTACCCATTTCAGCGATTAGGTCATCCAAAGTGCCTTTTCCTGGAGTAATTACTAGATTTGAGGGTGCAATTCGAGGAAATTCTTGATACGAGGAGCGATCTGCATTACCTGTATTGGCGAGTTGAGCTTTATGTGCCGTATAGGAATTATGGAGAAAATGGTTCAGCTCACCATCTACGATGATTTCCGTATTTTGTGACGGATACCCCTCTGCATCAAATGGTCTTGACCGATTCCCTTTAGGTAATAATGCGTTATCACTCAGATGGAAATATGATGGAGCAATTTGACAATCAATGGATTCTGCTAAATAAGAACGTCCCATTTGGATCTCTTCGGCATTAAATGCTGCAGCTAATCCAACTCTGAAGAGGAAATCCAAAGCCATTGGTGTAAAGATTACAGGAAGTTGCGCATCCTTTATTGTTTTGGGGTACAATGAATTCTGCGTATTGGTTGCAGCAATTCTTCCAATCCACTCGGGATCAATCTCTGTCAGAGTACGCGAGATTTGAAATTCAAAACTTGAGGCTTGAGAATTGGCTGATTTTATAGTGGGATCCACAGATAACTCAATCAAAGTATCCCGATACGAACCAGAAGTGTCTAAGGAGTTAATGATCGCTAATTCAGTCACTTGAATGTCCAATTCTCCTTCTATCAATGCTTTTTCTTTACCGAGTTTAGTTTTACAGGCATCAATCCCTCGTAATAAGAGTTCAACAGCAGCCTCTGATGTGATTTGCGTTGTTTTCGGATCATAAATTCCATCGAGGGTTCGAAAAGAGCCAGAATAGGTAGGAAAGCTGTGGAACTCATTATCTGGTAGAGAAAATTTCGCTAGGCTTACAGCTTCCTTTGTGCTTGCCTGAATATCTGATCGGTTAATGGTTGAAGTAAAAGCAAAACCTAATTTTTTCCCAATCACTGTTCGAATGGCGCAGCCCACATCATGTTTTTCCTCAGCTGTTTTAATCGTGCCTTGCTCTACTCTTATCTGAATTTGTTTCCTCGATGTTAAATAAGCTTCAACTTGTTGGGCCCCTAATTTCTCAGCATCGCGAATGACGTGTTCTCCGAGGTCGAAAAGTTCTTGTTTCATTTACATTCCTCCTACAGGAACTTGTCGAATCCTAGCATGGGGTCCTCCAGAATTATCGGGAATAAGTTGGTTCGCCTTACCACAGGTACCAGCAGACATCCCGAAGTCCTTCCCAATTGCGTCGATTTTTGTAAGAAAATCAAGGATTTGTCCTGCAATGGAAACATCTCGCACGATGTGACTTTTTTCCCCTTTCTCAATCAGATAACCGTAATTTGCCTGAAACATGAATTGGCCCTTTGAAGAATCAGTATATCCATAATTGTAGTCACAAAGTAAGATTCCTTTTTGCATGTCTGAAATCAACTCATCTACATCCCAATCACCGGGTTCCATGAAGGTATTACTCATCCGGGGAATTGGTTGATACATAAAGGATTGACACCGAGCTGCTCCATTAGGTTTCATTTCTAATCGAGAAGCAGTTTCTAAGGAATGCATCAATTCAGTTAGAACTCCATCTTTCACAAGGTTGCGTTTAATAGCTTTAGTTCCTTCCCAATCATATTCAAAGGAACCACGCCAATTCTTTTGTGTTGGATCGTCAGTTAAATTTAGGAACTCAGGACCTACTTGAGCCCCTAGCATTCCTTCGAGTATTGTTGTTTGTGCAACCCAATTATCAGCTTCACATGGATGTCCAAATGCTTCATGAACCATTGCCGCATTCAACCGTGGATCAATAACGACATCATGTGTTCCACCTTCAATCGTTTTGGATGATAGTAAATCAATAGCTAACTTCGCAGAATCGTGAGCAATCTTTCGAGCTTTTGATTCATTAATGATTTCAAAACCTCCTCTCCCCGCTAGTTGCCCCCATGCACGTTGACGAACACCATTTTCTTTGGCAATAATTTGTAGGATAAGTCGTGGTAAGGAGTTCGATATCCATACACGTGTACCCAACGAGTTAGCAACATATAATTGAGTAGTAAGATCCTGATAGATTGACCGAGCATTAATGATTCGATTATCAACAGCACGAATCTCTTGATCTAACATCTGAACAAGTGAGATTTTATCTTCCAAGGGAACATCCAGTAAATTCTGTTTTACTTGGATCTTGACCCTATCCTGGAAGTTTGGACCAATGAGTTGATATTTTTCAGTTGTCCACTCACGAATTGCTAAAGCCATTTGAGCTACTTGCTGACCAGTCTTTTTCATTCCTTTAGACGAGAAGTCTGAGGTTTGAGCAAAAGCCCATGCACCGTCAATGAAACACCGAATACCTGCTCCCTTTAATTGTGCACCCAATGAGGTTTTTGACACACCATTATTGATCTCAATTTGATTTTTGTGTGTATCTTCGATTCGTATATCAGCGAAGCTCACCCCTTCGTCCAAAGCTGATGAAATCGCTATTTCCGCTAAATCTTCCATAATCCATTACTCCGTTTTTCCCATGAATAACAGTTCCCGCATCCTGCGTCCTAATTCTACGTACTCATCAATACCCAACATGGTCAATTCAAAAAGCCAATCGTATAGTTTTAGAGACCTTGAATCAACTAAATCTTCCTTCAGATCCTGAAGAATCATGTCTGCCCATTCGTCCCTTATTTCCCACATTTTAATACCTAACTGGATAAACTCTTGGTGTTTAGTCTTAGGTATTGAAAACCCAAAGACACGACCAATGTATTCTACATCACTTGCTAGTTGTTTCGCGAGAAACTTTTCATCAATGGCTGGCGTACCTTTTGGTAAAACAAATGTTTCTGCTGTTCGACGGAAATAATCGGTCGTTCGTTTTCCCGTCGTCACCGTTCCGAATTTCATGATATATCCGCTTTCAATTAATCCAGGAAGATGATGGTAGACTTGATTACGTGAAAGAGGGTTCTCGCGACGCCGTTTGGATTGTTTAACGATTTCAGCGACTGAAAGGACAAATCGTTTTACAGACCATTGCCGTATCACTGTCTCCTTGGTTTTCTCATGATACTTCTCAGTCGTTTGGGTATCGTCAATTCCTTCTCGAAGAACCCGGATTATCTCGACCTTTACGGGATCATCAAGGGATTGAGCCATTTCTGAATCAGTAATGAAAAAAACTGGTTTTGGAGGCCTCTTACCTTCCTCGGTCAGTTTGATGCCCCGGATTTTATCACTCAAAGGTTCTGGCATTTTCTTCACGGCAGCAGGTTTACAGGTGAATTATAGGGTTCTTATCTAAATAGTTTGTCATACAAACAATTTTGAGCCGAATAGTTTGTCAAATAAACATTTTTTAATTATGCACGACAAGCTTTTGTACTTGCTATTACATCAGCGTGGAGCAGTACCTTAACGGGGATTTATGTATAATGTTCAAAACTAGTTCAGATTATTTTCCCAAAGACGAAAAGATCCTCAAGGATATGCCTTGGGTTGGACGCGTCTCCTTTGCCGATATGAAAGAAAAAGTAAAGGAAATCAGCACTCGCCCCATCATGTGTAGCAACTGTGGAGGAGCCCTAACCAATCCAGAGATCATAAAGGTGTCTCAGACCAAGAGAAAGACATTCCAGTGCGAGTTTTGTGGTACCGTGAATGTCATTCCTGAAGAGCTAATGCCAGGAACGGATCTTTCCGAATTTATTCTAGGACAGCTTGCTCACGCAAAACCCATCACTGAAGATACGCTTCTTGCGGTGATAGATATTTCTGGATCCATGGGTGGCGGTAAACTCGCAGCTGTAAAAGAGTCACTTATTCGGACAGTGACCGATTTAAGTGTCAATGCCCCCAAAACGGCATTTGGCCTCCTTGCCTTCCACAGTGATGTGTACTGTTATGATGAGAACATGAAGACAATCTTCACACTTTCAGGCGATATGCGGTATAGCGTGGACGAAATTACCAAAGCCGTCGAGAAGAAATTGAAGAACGTTGAACTCAAACCATTAAAAAAGACAACGAAAAAATGGGTTTCAAATATTCAAAAACTCCGAGATATTGATATGACAGCCCTCGGTCCCGCCATGGTCGCTGGGTATATCATCATGAAAGACAGAGGAGGACGCATTATTCTTCTCACTGATGGACTTGCCAATGAAGGTGTCGGAGCCCTCGAAGGGTCCTCGACCACTGGAGCCCAACTCTATGAAGACTTAGCCATCAAAGCTGCGAACGCTAGTATCATCATCGATGTGGTAGGAATCAAAGATCCATCGGCTTTTATGGCCTTAGAAGCGTTAGCCGTGATGCCCATGCAAACCGGTGGAACCATGTACTATGCCCAAGCATCTGAAATCGCTGATGCCATGAGCTCTTCATCTACTGGTAAGATTGTCGCACGGGGAGTTAAAATGCGAGTCATTGCCCCCGATGACGTGGAACTCGCAGAAGTTAGTGGACTAGGTGGTGCTGAAGCAGATTCCCTAAGGAAGGGAATACGGATTGGCTCCGTGACCGAAGACCGTGAAGTGTATGTTCGGCTCAGCCCTTCTGCGAAAGTGAAAGAGAAAGAAGTTCCCATCCAAGTGCAAGTCTCCTATATGGATGATGAAGGTAACCAGCGCATGCGCGTGATGACCAAACGAGTAAAAGTTACTGATGATGCAAAGCCAATCATTGACACCCTTGATGCAGAACTCCCGGCTACCTATGCGGTGCAACGAGCAGGAGAAGAACAATATCGCGGTGAAGTGGCGAAGAGTAAGAAAATCCTCGAAGATACCCAAAATGCGTATAGAGCCGTACAGAGTCAAGCTCCAGCATCTCTTGCGAAAGCGATCAAGAAGGCTGATAAGGTCCTTGATGAAGAAATCGCGGAAGCCGAACAGGTTGCAGAACGGCAAAAGGAAGAGATGAGCAAACGTTCGGTAGTGGGAGTTGCCCAAGCTGCACCAATTGCAGATGAAGATGCCGCGATGAGTATGCAAAGAGCACGGAAATCTAGCAAGGAGCTATTCGAAGAAGACGAGTAGTTACTAGATTCTAGTATTAATCACCTAGGACATTTAGACTCCGAAAAAATCGTAAATCCGAGGGAACCAATCTTCACGACGTGAGAAGTTCCCTCATCGATTCTTTTTGATTTGGTCTATACAATTTCGAAAAATTCTTTTACTCAGTTACGAAAAAGCTGATACCTATAGAAAATATAGAATTTATTGTGACCAGCTACGGTTTAGTCACCGAGGATGTATTTCACTCATGATTTCCCCAATACTATGGATTGCAGTCCTACTCATTCTCGTGTTTATTGTTGCAGTAGCGATTGGGGCAAATGATGAGACAATGGCAAGTGTTGTTGGTGGAAAAGTACTCAAATTGAATGCAGCGATTCTTTTGGGGATGTGCCTTCAAGTTATTGGTGCCCAATTGTTAGGAGCGGGAGTATCTGAGACTATTGGGCAAGATATGGTACTAACCCCGCTGCCCTTTGATTTTGTACTGATATTAGTTATCGCTATGACAATATGGCTTCTTGTTGCGTCTCTTCGTGGCTATCCAATCTCAACCACACATTCAATCGTTGGCTGCGTATTGGGTGTGGGACTCCTCATCGAACTGATCACTCAGGGACCGTTAGTCAATTGGTACACTATGACAGAGATCGCAATTGGCTGGGTTCTGAGTCCAATCTTTGGCTTGATGATTGCATTCATAGTTCAACTAGCGGTGAGCAAAACCATATTACCCCAAGCCACAAGCCTGGATAAAATCGAACGATTAGAGCGAATTTTTGGATGGCTGCTACTCGTCGTAGTCGTAATTACTGCTTTGAGCCGGGGAGGAAATGACGTTTCTAAAGCCGTCGGAATCCTAACAATGGTCTTTCCGGACCCTGCGTTATGGTCATGGTTTTTACTTCTTGGAGGTATTGGAATGGCCATTGGTTTGTTTTTAATTGGACGACGAGTTGTAGCTACAGTGGGGATGGAGGTAACCGAACTACGTCCCAGTACAAGTTTTTCAGCAGAACTTGCAGTGGCTTCAGTTCTTTTAGTCGGAACTCTTTGGGGTATCCCCCTTTCAGGAACTCATGTTCTAGTAGCAGCAGTGGTGGGAGTCGGACTCGCGAACCGAAACCCAGTTAGGGGTCCAGGATTAAACAAGATTGTAATTGCTTCGTTTCTAACAGTTCCACTCTCTGCCCTGTTAGCTGTTGGATTATTTTGGCTCTATTTAGCGATTAGGCCCTTCTTTCTTATGTTGGGAGGTATTTAGTTAAAGCTGTTTCAGTATGGTTTTTATTTAGGCACAATTACCATGCTATACAAAGTATTTTAGACTAGAAAATCCCAAAACTCGCGTTCAGGTGTCAAGATTGTGGAGAAAAAAAGAGGAGAAAGAAATTAGCGAACTCATCAGTGAATACACCAAGATTATTTTGGACACAGTGACAGCACTTAGTAAATACCTTGATATTATTTTGAAGAAAAAGGCTGATGACCGCCTCCATAAGGAAGAAAAGGCACTTGCTGAACGTGTGCTAGTGTTAGAATCTGAAGCAGATCGATTTGAAGAACGCATTGATGAAAAACTTCGGACAACGGCACTTCCGGTGACTAGTAGCGAGCGATATTCGCTAGTTGAAAAAATGGATGACATTGCGGATCGAAGTGAAATCGTTGTTCGAAAATTCCGGCTTATTGATGAGCCTATAAAATTACCAATTAAGGAGAAACTAAGTGAAATGGGTCATAATTGCCTTGAGGCTACAGAAGCGGTTGCGAATAGTATCATCTTTCTAAGTACAGACTTTGATTCTGCTATGGATGAAGCGCACAAGGTACGACCCATTCGTAAAAAGAACCGGAATGTTGAGTTTGAAACACTTAAGCTTCTGATGAAATATAAAATAAAAACTTCAACGTTTGTGATTTTGCATGATGTTATCAAACTTCTTGGAAGAATCGGTGATCTCGCGAATGAAATTGCCCATGCTATCATTTCGTTAATAATCAAATACCGATCGTGAATTTGCAGTAAAAAAGCATGTCGACGAATACATAACAAAGATACCCGAGTGGAAGAAATAACAAAGTATGAGGGAACTCACCTAGACCTTGTGAAGACTTCCCCATGCATTCTTTCTTATTGTTACGGCATTCAAGTCAATTAAAAATTCTTCATTATCGGATTATATTCTTTAAAGAGATACCGTGAAATTACGTACCGCTGAATTTGCGACGTTCCTTCATAGATTTGGTAGAGTTTGGCATCGCGGAAGAGTTTTTGGATGGGATATTGTTCAAGGTAGCCTTTACCACCATAGATTTGGAGAGCATCGGTAACGATTTTCATGGCATCTTCAGCACCGATTAGTTTGGCACAAGATGAGGCTACGTTGGCGAGGTTACCATCAGTTTTTTGGTCGACCATCCATGCAGCTTTCCAGGTAAGGAGACGTATGGCTTCAATCCGAGCATACATATCAGCTGTCATGTCTTGGATGGCTTGGAAGCTGCTGATTTTCTTACCAAAAGCCTCTCGTTGTTTTGCGAAGTTTATAGCATATTCCATGGCAGATCGAGCGAGACCAGTAGCCATGGCACCGATGGCGGGGCGGGTTTTGACAAAGGTCATCATCGCTAATAGAAAGCCCATTCCTTCGGTGCTGAGAAGATTTTCTGCAGGCACTTTGACATCCCTTAAGATGACAGCAGCAGTATCTGAGGCCCGATGACCCAGCTTTTTCAAGGGTTTCCCAGTTGAGAGCCCTTCAGTATCTGCTGGAACAATGAATGCAGACAATCCAGTATGACGTTCACTGCCCGTTTGTCGAGCAAAGATGACGAATAAGTCAGCGTGATTGCCGTTAGTAATCCAGAACTTGTTCCCATTGAGAATGAAATCATCACCTTTTCGTTCATAACTACATTTGATACCAGCGACGTCTGAACCCATGCCTGGTTCACTAGTAGCAAAGGAGACGAAGCGGAGCTCTTTGGTGAGTGGTGGTAGCCACTTCTGTTTTTGTGCTTCACTTCCCCCCAGTATAATAGGGGCTAGACCGAGATCGTTAACGTAAATGGAGGTCGTCATGCCAGCACAAGCTGCTGAAAATTCTTCCACAACCAAGACTGAATCTAGGGATCCATAATCTGGACCACCATATTCTTTGGGTATACCTAAATTCATGAGACCTGCTTTGTGCGCCCTAGCAATAATCTTACGAGGAAATTCACCAGTTTGATCATAGTGCTGTGAAATCGGAAGAACTTCATTTAATGCAAATTCTCGGGCTTTTTCCTGAAGGGCTAGTTGGTCATCTGTGAGTTGAAAATTAATCATGAAAAGTCAGTCCTCTAATCGGAAAAGGAGGTCTTAGTATTTGAGTAGCACTGTTTTACGATTTCTCAAAGTGCTCAGATAGTGACCAGTGTTTTGAGCAGTTTTTCACGGATTTTCTTTGTACTATGACCAGGTCTTTACAGATTTGGTGATGAATTATGCGTTATTATGAAATCTTCACAACGCATTTGTATATCTTGAAACGCAATGTGCAGAATCACAGACCTCCTAACCGTTATTAGAATATTGAGGAGCTTTTCATGACTGATTCTGAACCCTTGCGTGATGAGGAATTAGGACCCGGTCAACATCAGCCTGATCCTTTCTGTGAGACCAGTGAAAAAGGCCTGGACAAACCTTCAAAAAACCCTTCGATGCAAAGCATTACGCTTCGGGGCATCATGCTAGCAGTCGTTCTTAATGTGGTGTATACGACCATCAACGCTTATCTCGGCATTAACTTCGGATTTGGTCTGGGCTTTGGCATTGTCACCGTTCTAACAGCATATACCTTATTTCATGTTGCACGCGGTGGTTCGAATCGCCAAGAAATTGCTACAACCATGATTGCTTCTACAGGTTTCGTCGTGTATTATATGCTAACTATTTCCATGTATGTGCAAGCGTATACTGTGTATACTCTACCATTTTGGCTTGTCCCATCCAAAGATGTGCTACTCTATGGAAGTCCGTTCGATCCCAGCTGGATACCCCCAATTCTCTTCCACCTCGGTTTTGTGTTTCTATCAACACTCCTTGGGTTTATTGCAGCCTTAGCAGTAGTGGATTACATTCAAACCCGGAAACAAACAAAATTCCCGTTCTATCTCGCAAGTGGTGTGACCATTAATACTTGTATGGAAGCCGGACAACAAAGTCGCTTTATGTTTCGTTGGCTTGGAATCGGAATTTTTGTTACAATTTTGCAATATTTTATCAATTTGTTAGTAATGCCCTTTGGATTCACAACGATAAGTTGGGACTTTACCCCGTTTCTTCTTTCTGGATTTGCTTTGGGTTTCATTCTAAATATCAGCCTCTTAGCTATTTCATTCATTATTGACCCAAAAGTTTCCATTACAATGCTCGTAGCCGGGATTATCACCTATGCAGTGATTTCACCAATCTTGGTAACCTTAGGTGTAGTCACACCGGGATTCACTGGTATGGAGATGTACTTCAATCTCCTATTCCAATATATGCTTAGTCCAGCTTTGGGGATTATGCTCCTCAGTGGGTTAATTGTTTTTGGTATTCGAAGACTCCTAAAGGCTAGAAAGTCTGGAGAAAATACTACGCAATCTATAACCGACGAAACGGAGGGAAATACCGTAGGGTTTGGTGATTATGCTAAAAGCTACATATTAGGATTAGTTCGGAAGCGACGATTGGGGCTAGCATATCTAAGTATTTTATTAATTTTCATTGCAGTAATTGTTGGTCTCAACGTATTTTCATCCTATCCAATGTGGGTCAGCGTACTAATCGCAATTGTGTTACTCTTACCTATAGCATTAATTGATACCTTCGTTTTGGTCAAATTTGTTGGAGAAGCTGGAATTGGTATGGGCGTTCAACGTCTTGCTTTTTACGAAATTCCTCTTGCCATGATCGGAGTTCAAGGGTATGTTCCGTTTCTAGCATATCCCGCGATTAATCCCTTCACGACAACCGACTTATTAGGTAATATGAAGATTGGTGGTATGACGGATACTCCTCGTCGCTCGGTCCTTATCGCTCAGCTCATCAAGATTTTTCCGGGGGTCATAACGAGCGTTATATTTGTCCTTGCGGCGTGGTATTTAATCGGGTTTCCTACGGAGACCTTTCCAGCCGTAGGAGTGCTGCAAGGCTTTGCCATCGTTTCGATTTTTGCGACCACTGCAACGGGAGCTGGATTTGACTTCATTGCGTTCCTTGTTGCAGGGGGAATCGTCGGTGTTCTAGCAACCTTTTTTCCTATTTCATATCTGGGGGTAGCACTAGCCATGTTCTTGCCACCATCTTATTTCATCCCCTTCTCAATTGGTGGGTTCATCCGCTTATACACCGATAAAAAATATGGTAAAGAATGGTTTGCCAAGCGTGGACAGGTTATTGCAGTGGGGTTCATCGCGGGAGCAGCAATTAGCCAGGTAATTGTATCATTCCTTTCACCTGGATTACAATTTTGGATCCTCCCAATTTGGCTAGTAATTTTAGGAGTTATTCTTTGGCACTATCGTCGTGATCCGCCAAATAACTCATCTGAGACAAGGAATTCCAACGATGCAACATCACCTGACAAAACCACAAACTAGTTTTAGGAAACATTGCACGTCAACTAAAGGAGACCTCATATGCTATCAAAAAAGGAAATTATGAGCCTAGCTGAGCAATTTACTGAACAGGGATACTTATGTTCTGAGGCAGTTTTATTAGCTTTAAGCCAGTATCTGAATATTCAAAGCGAGGTTATCCCCAAAATTGCTACAGGTTTTGGGGCGGGGATTGGTCGGCATGGTGAAGTGTGTGGAGCCCTGTCTGGTGCCGTAATGGGATTAGGACTTCGGTTTGGCCGTACATTAGTATCGGAGACACCTCCGGATACACCCCCTTATGGGTTTAGCACTAATATTGTCAATTTGTTTGTTGCCTGGTTTAGCCATATTCGGTGTCGAGACCTTATCGGATTAAATTTACATCGCGCGGAGGACAGAAAAATCTACAAGGACCAGCAGCTATGGGAAACGCGTTGTCGTGATATTGTGCGAACCACTACTGGGCTTGCTCATGACCTTCTTCAGGCATTAGACACCGACTCAAACGACTAAAAATCAATTTAAATTTTCTTATAGCTGCTTTTAGTGTTCTTGAAGTGAAACGTAATAGTGAAATACCATTGTTGTATTGATAAAATGGGATATCGGGTTTGTCAACCAACCAAGTCATTAAACAAACTAGCAAAGAAGCGCTTCTGTCCCTCTTATCTAGAGCTGAGCCGCTCATCCAAGGGGACACTATTTTTCTGGGTAATTTGGAAATCGAAGTGACAGCTTCCGGCTATGCAAACATTACAGTTGAGCGCCCCTTAGACCGCAATTTCTTTATTCAGCTCTTCATCCGTTGGGACTATTACATCGAAGGAAATGAAGCCAGTATCACCGTTAAACCAAGCGAAAACATCTTTTTCTATGGTGATGATGGGGTTCAGGATGTAGCGTTTGGTCCCGAATTTGACCGAGATCTTCTTTACACTGTTTTTACCTATATTGAACGTACAGTACCAGGTCGGTATCCGGCAATGCGGCGTTGGATGGAGACGCATTCCAGAACTAGCAACTAATACGATTTTCCTACATAGGCTACGACTGTCGCTGGTTCTCCACACATTGGACAGGACCCCCATGGTTTCTCGTCTTCACCCAGTTTCACCCCACGAATATCTGCGCCAGTCGCCTCCTTAACCATTTCTGCACACGCCAAGCCTTTTATTTCTAAGGTGCAGAAATTAATGCGTGCAGCTTTGTTTTGGCTGATGATTTCACAGATTTCCTCGAAGGTGTCCGCGTTTTGAAATGAGTTATCGAAATGCTTCTTTGCTCGGCGCCACAGTTCCTTTGTGACTGCATTTCCAGCTTTCTTAACGGTTTTGGCTAGATTATCAACTGAACTCGTTTCTCGTGTTCGAAGGTCCCGTCGAAAGATGGTCGCTGAATTGTCCTGGACTTCACGGTTTCCGATTTCAAGGCGCAGTGGGACACCACGCATCTCCCAATGATAGTACTTATCGCCAGGTCGTTTCTCTGTGTTGTCGAAATGGACCCTGAATCCAGCTTTGCGCAGTGTTGCCTCTAGTTCTTGGCAGCGCTTTTCCACTGCTTTCTTTGCACCCTTTTTCGGAATCGGGATGATGATGACTTGTATTGGGGCTAGACTGAAGGGGAAGATTAGACCATCATCATCGCCGTGCATGATAATGAGTCCCCCATACATGCGACTTATGCCTGGACCAAAACAGGTCTGCTGTGCGTATTGTTCTTCCTCGTTTTCATCAACAAATTTGACATTGTATGCATGTGCGAAGTTATCGCCTAGCATATGACTGGTTGAGTTCTGAATGAACCGTCCATTTGGTAAAATCGATTCACCAGCAATGGTATAGACGGCACCAGGGAACTTGTCCCATTGCGGACGTATGAGTACAAGGATTGGCATAGCCAGGTGGCCTTCCACGAAGTTCTTCGTTATCGCCAAATCTTCGAGCACCTGCTCTTCTGCCTCTTTTGCAGTCGAAAAAACATTGTGAGCTTCGATCCAGTAAAATTCCCGTCCCCGTAGGAAAGGTCGGGTCATCTTCGTATCAAAACGCCAAATCGCCACACTTTGATAACGCTTGAATGGGAGGTCCCGCCAACTTCGAATCCATAGAGCGTACAATGGATACATAGCCGACTCGCTCGTCGGACGCAGCGCTAACGGTTCCTCGAAGATATTATCGGCGCCTGACCGTGTACACCAAAACACTTCCGGGGCAAACCCCTCAACGTGCTCAGCCTCTTTGATGAGATTTGATTCGGGAACCAGGGCAGGGAAAATAACGGGGAGATGTCCGTGACGTTCTAAATCTTCCTCGAGCAACCGGTACATGATTTTTAGTGTCACAGTTGTCCAGGCACGGAAGACCACCAACCCTTTGACGCCATAGCGTTGGTCGGAGAGTTCCGCACGTTTGTTGATTTCAGTAAACCAAGTGGAAAAATCATCGACCTTGTCGTAGTGGAAGGTGACAATTTCCTCTTGATCTGCATTTTTTTTCGTGGACTGTTTCTTTGTCTTTTTAGTCATGATTTCACCTGCCGTTGGAGGCCACCACTCGTGGAATAATTTGATAGTGAACATAGAAGACGTTGAGCAGTAAAAATGGAGTGGATGGTCTTAAACGATTGGTAGGTAACTAGGAAAGTGAACACCTGTCATCTGCTCAAGCCTCAACCAACATCACTAATTCGAGCTTATAAAAACTCTTCTTTTCACCACGTCCATTACTATTTTCAAATCTAATATTGAAAAAGATGAATGCCAAGGACCCGAAACGGGCCCCTAGTTATCCATTGATTTAATAAAACGAGGGTGCCCGTTCAAAGGTTTGCTTTGGTGGCTTCATCGTTAAAGTTTCGTCAGGTGGCAAAACTTCTATGAGCTCGTATTTCCGAGTCCCCATCTTGAGCTTTTCTGTATGTTTTGTGACTAGGTATGGATTCTTATACGGACCCCATAGCCGTTGAAACGGATGTAAATCTGCTTTTGGATCTAGATTCACATGTCGGAAATATGGGGGAATCTCACTGTCAATTAACCCTTTTTTCGCGATTAGATCGAGTGTCGCTTGGTCAATTGCTACAATATCACGGCTTGCTAAGATACCAATATGTGGTACTACGGCGGGTTGAATAATGCCCACACAATCGCAATGGGGTGTGATATCTAAGGCGATATTGATGAAGAAGCGTTTATCCTTGTCGAAGGTGCCCAATACGTGCTTGGCTGCGATAGCCATCATTTCTTGGAAGGCTTCAAATTGTTCAGGTTGTAAATTGAGACAGCCTACGTCTTTGTCTGCTTTAAGACATTCATTGCAATTACCATAATGGCACGCGAATCGCATAATATTCATCTTATGCTTTTTCTTATCATAAGCAAGGGCATTGTAAGGACAAGTCTCCACAAGTTTCTGGGCATGTTCAGGCGTACATTTATCTGGATCCCACCAGGGGAAGACATTCTCCACGCCATGGATGCGATGCCACCGCGAAGTTGCAGCATACCCACCTAAAGCTATATTCTTCACAGCACCACCATAACCACAATTGGCATGTCCTTTTGCATGAGTTAAATCAATGAGGACATCGGCGTCGTTCATCACACCCCCCATTTCCAAGGATTT
Organism: Candidatus Hermodarchaeota archaeon; assembly: GCA_016839805.1. GTDB lineage: Archaea > Asgardarchaeota > Hermodarchaeia > Hermodarchaeales > Hermodarchaeaceae > Hermodarchaeum. The sequence continues at coordinate 35,346 of JAEOTO010000036.1, read as the reverse complement.
CACCTTATGGAAGTCCACCTTGACCCGTTTAGTGTAACCATCCTTAACTCCCGCAATGGGAATCAACGGACAACCACAGGTTTCTTTCGTATAGCCACGGTCAACTGCGTTATATACGGCAGTTGGATTATCGGTAATGAAAGGCCACCCACCCGCCTCCTTCACAGCTTTGACAATGCGCCTGACGAAGAACACGGGTACCGTTTGATATCCAACAGCGAAGCCAAGGTGCATCTTGACGGCGACCTTGTCTTGTTTTTTGATTGTGGAAAAATCAAGGTGTTCGAGGAGTTTATCAAGCTTAGCAGCCAGCGAGGCAAAAGCAGAGTCCCTTCCTTGTTGGATGGAACCAAAAAAGACTTTTGAGCTCAATAATTTCACCTATTTGAGAACATTTCTTATTAACGAAAATCCTAATTTTCTACAGTAATGAGAATACCATCTCACATTATGTAAAAAGCTTTTGCTTTCGTGAATCATAGTTACAAAACATGATGCCAAAACCCACCCAAAGTTGGCTGGGACATAGGGAGAGGCGTGTTTGCGGTGAATAACTCCCGATAAGGGGTGGACGGGGGCAGCTCCAATGAGTGGGTTTTAGCATCAAAGATCACTAGAATGACAGAAGTCTCTAAATTTGAACAAATTTTTCCATTAAACACACAAACCATTTTTCTTTAAGCAAGAATGAAATAAAACTGAGAAGAAAGAAATATTGACGGGCCTTCCATACATTTGAGCCGACCAAGAGGTTTGAGGAGCTTCACCCGTTTCCTGTTCGGCTTGCTTGAGGCTTGTGGACCTACTGGAGGACAACGAATTTTCATGAACATTCATGAATTTCGGGAAGGCCCGTCGTTTAAGTAGCATCATTGATTAGAAGCTCCTAAGTACCTCAGCTCTTCACACATTGAGCTCACTTATCTACGGGGAGTCACAAGTGCGATATGTATCTGATAACTTGCATATTCCAGTTGACGATTAACGTGATTTGTGGAGTCCATTCTTAACCACCGCCTCTATTCTTTCTATGTTCGACTTTTACCAGTTCGAAACTTTTCGTGAAGTTACGATTTTGTATGCTCGAAGGAAGTGAGGAGTTGGATTAGGATTGCGACAACCGAGTGCTGCCCGTTCACCAACCCCGACTCGATCGAAGCGAATTTTCTTTTTCACCATTATTATTCTACCATCACATGTCCTGATTTTCTTATAGGACGAGAATACTATTCTATAGTATAATATAAATGTATCGGTTTCAAAGAGGTTAATTTACTCGCCGAGAAAAATAAACTGCCACATCAAGCGGGAAGCACGATTAAAAGCTAGTATGGAACAATGACCTTGTCAGAGGATTGTCGTCAATTAATGGGGGAAGAAGAAGCAAACAAACAAAAGTAATTCTTGCCTGAAGAATGCGAATCGTTGAAACTCTTATTTGAAGCAATTTTTGAGTGCTTCGAGGAGTTTTGGTTTGTTTAAAAAAACTGCAAAATTGCCCACAAAGGAAAGAACCTTATTCTTAGATTTCCAATCAACTGAAGCGAATAAATCGTAGAGTTCTTCATCTGCAGTTTCCATAATTGCAAGTGTTTGTTTACTCGTTTCACGATCCCATTTTTGCATGAACTTTTCCATGCAAGCAAAATCAGGAGTACGATCACCATATGATTTTCCGAGCATTTTCCCAACGATTTTACTGATGAGCTTTGCCGCATCAGTTTCCCAGTATTCACTACTAGTATCGTCACCAAGAAAAGCTTCAGCAGTCCGAGCAAACAGAGTTTCAGTTGCGGTTTTTCCCATGACCACGCGTTGACCGGCCGGAACAACTAAACCAGCTTTCTCTAAAACTTTCAAATAGCGATAAATGGTTTTATCAGATTTGGCGTCGAGATCTTCTATGCCTTTGGCTTCTTTCTTGTAGGCTTTTTCAATTTCTCGAACGGTCATTGGACCTTTACGAAGAGCCTTAATAATTGGATAATGATTGGGATCATATAAGGCTTCAATTGCTTTTTTATCTCGAATAATTTTAATTCGTTCAGGTTGGAAGGAAATTACGTCTTGACTTTGCATGGTCACCATCTCTCATTTTTCTCAGGAGAAAATAGTAGGTTTTTGCTTTTTAATCTTTTTATCTCACGACATGAGACGAGTTATTATTGAAAAATGATGGAGTGTACTAATTTAAAAATCTATCCCTCAAGCAGTTCTACATCGTTGGAGCTGAGCCCATAAAGGTAGGCCACAGCTTGATTGATTTCCTGATCAAGACCTTTCGTCAGATATTTGGGATTTTGGATAACTAGGGTGGCTAGGTCAACGAGTTCCTCTTCTTGGTGTTGGGTTGGAGTTGCCAGGGGGATTTGATTGAGGTAGGTAGCGTTGTAACGGATGTATCCACTGCGAAGGTGAGTGGCAACGAATAGGAGGGAGAAATAGGCATTGATAAGGCGAGAGTTGAGTATCGCCAGGAGAAAGTATGGATTGTAGGGGGCCTGTTGTTGAGTAATATAGTAAACTCGACCTAGGGCGTGTCCAGCCGAGTCTAAAGCGACACGGAGCTGTTTAGCCATGCCAGCGATAACAATTTTGGGTTCGTGGAAGGTCTGCCATTGGTCATCAGAGGTTAGTTTTGGAGTGTAGGTGAGGTATCTACTTTGGTGGAGGTGATAGCGACGGACGTCACCGGCATTGAGAAAAGCCAGTGTGTTTTGTTTTTTTCTAGCAGACAAGCGGGCGTATTTATCTTTAGAGATGAGGTGTTTGGTGAACCCAGTTTTTGCGATTCCGCAGCGAATAGTACACGTTTGACCCAGAGGAACAGTGTTGTGTATTAACTTGCGGAGGATGGAATATTTTTCTTCGGACAGGGATGGAGCGAGAATATAGTTGGGGAGAGTCGCGAAGTAATGTTGCGGAATGGAATTATCTTGTTCGGATTCTGTGGTGAAATCGCCTGGTTTGGTGGGTGGTAAGGGGAGTTGGGTTTTATTGTTGTGAATTTCTTCGGGTCGACGGGGTTTGCGAAGAATGATGATATGAGGGTAGGTTGCGGCATTTTCGAAGGCGTTGAGGTTGGAGAGGTCAACCATTTGTTCAATAATGAAGTTGGAGACGAGGGTTTTACGGAGTTGTGTTCCATAGTCTGCAGCAAGGATTTTGTTGCTGATGATGTAACCGAGTCGACCGCCAGGTCGGAGAAGTTGTAGTCCCAGTTCGATGAAGGGAATGAGAATGTCAAATTGTTGGTGGACGGTTCGGTATCGGCTGCGGATGTAGTTTTTGAGTGAGTCGTCCATGGCTTTGATACCGAGAAACGGAGGATTCCCAATAATGACGTCGAAACCTCCATCCCGCATTACCCAAGGATAGACTCGATGCCAATCTAGTGGATGCCTTTCTTCTAATTTGTCACCAAATATCCTTGTTGCGTTGGCTTCTGTTTGGATGAGACTATTACCAAGGAGTACGCGTTGTGAGAAATCTGCTGAGATTTTGAGGATCGTTTCACTTATCTCTTCTAATTGTTGTTGGCACTTTTTCAAAGCCTTGGGATCGACGTCTACTCCATGGATGCTATCCACAATACTTCGGAAGAGTAAGCGATGTTGCGTCCTAGGAAATGATTCGGCTTGTTGTGCCAGGAATTGTAAAGCTCCGATAAGGAAAGCGCCATCGCCACAAGCTGGATCAAGAACCGTGAATTCACCCAATAATCGTTCTGGATCCTCATTAAGTGCTGGGCCTAATGTGTGTTCAACGATATAATCGACGATCCAAGCGGGTGTGTAATATTGACCTAATTGTTTGCGTTTGGACGGTTCTCTCCTTCGGGTTTTAGGACTCATTGTAGTTGGCTTCCTCCCAGCGTCATCCTGCCGTTCATTGGGTCCCTCCTTAGGGTATTGCATCTCAAGGATTACTTAGGTTTTCCCTTTTTGCAGGATTTTCTAGATTTCGAGGACTTCACTCTACGTGATGGAGTACGAGATATACTTCGACTAGTTTGTTTCGAACCCAGTTTTCGGGCATTTTTGATAATTTCATCTGCCGCTTCCGAGGAGATACCAAGTACCTGAGAAAGTGTGTCCGCATTAGAACGAGCTACTAGTTCAGGAGTTTCATATCCAGCATCTCTTAGCTCTCGGGCTTGAGTTCGAGATACACCTCTTATAGCTGCGAGTTGGGTGATTTCTGATTCGATTTGTCCTTCAATGCTTTTCAATGGTGTCTCCACTTCTAACTCACGGAGAGCACGACTAACTTGTCGACTGTCAACCCGAATATCTAATTCTTCAACGACTCGCTCATTGCCTAGAACTTCAACCGCATTTGTGATAGGAAAGACACTAAGTAAGATGAGAGAAGCTGCGATCGGGTATACGATAAGGGTCAGTCCTACCAAGTTGATTTGGTATATTGTAATTATCCAAATGAATGCTCCAAGAATACTAACAGCTGTCCATCCAAACGCGGCTCGACGTCCTTTCATTCTAACTGGTCCCACTTCCGCCCAAACTAACCATGCACCAACACCAATAATGAATCCGATAACAAACACCTGTAATATCGTAAGTCCAATGGAAATCGTCATTCGGAGATTTTGGTCCACGATAACGGCTGTTTCAGAAGGAAGATCCTGTAATATCGGAAGGAAATCTGCAAATTGTGCACTACCAAAAATGCATAGAATACCAAGTAGGACCGATGCCACAGTAAACATGTGTTTTCTTCCGAGCTTATCCGGAAGGAAGGTGAAAACAAATGTAGCCCCACCAATTCCAACGAGGACTAGTTCAGGAGCAATTCGGCTATTGCTCAGCGGATTAAAGCTGTTGAATAGTAGACGCAGGGATTCGGGTGTTGCCCAAGTATAAAGACCAAACGCGGTTAGAAAAACAATCCACCAAATCGCGTAGGGAAGAATTGATCCAGGTACCATGAAAGTTTGCAGTTCCCTCTTTCCGGTGTGTACGAAGAAATAGATTATGATAGCAAAGAGGATTAGTGCAGCTGATACAGTTGGAGCAAATGGTGTGTAATAGAGATGCCAGACATAAGATAGCATACCTCCGATCACCAGGGTAAGGACTGTAACAATACCAGCCACATAGCCTCTGTGAATACTCGAAATTAATTGATTGAGAAAGATGGTCATTAGGGTAAGACCTGCCCCAAAGAGCAAGAACAAAAGGAACAGCGCTGCAAATCCAAGTGATGAAGCCCAAAAAGTAGGTGGAAGTAGAAACTGGCCAATTCCGATTACGAGTAAAATAACCTCAATTAAACCCAAAATGAAACTACTATTTCTAATCTTATCACTAAGGATTCCACCGATCCACAGCCCAAGAATTAGCCCAAAGATTATTAGATAAAGAAAAATTAGCTCGGATAGGATAATTTGTCTAAGGAAAAGGAGGAAGGCAATGACCCATGCAAAGGGGAGAGTTAAGATTGCTGCAGCAAGCCAATTCGAATCCAGTTTCATTGATCAGGTCTCCCAGCGTAATGTCGCCTGATATCCTCAGAACAATAGAAGAGAGGGATTATAAGCATTTCAGGAGTAAGCAAGCAGATAGGTAAAAAATGAGTAAAATTCGTTCACGACACAAAGGTTAATCAGGATGCGATTTTACTACCATCCAAGCTTGGTGACAATGTTTGCCAGTCAAAGAAATTATTGTGTTACAAAAAGGTGGCATGCCCCTCTTCAACTTCGCACCTGACGGTGCACCCAAACTTGATGCTCTAGTGGCCGGTTTCTTATCAGCGCAGGCAGGGTTTGCTGAAGAGATAGGTGAAGGACATATTCAGGTTGTCACGTTTGCAGAAAATAAATTCGTGTATGAAAGCCGCGCTAATCTCTTGTTTATAATTGTTATTGGACAAGAGGATGATGAACACATCTACAGGGTGATCATGAAAGAAATCGCTCAGGTTTTTGAAAAGCAATATACAGAGGTTCTCGAAAAATCCGTTGTTCCTTCACATTTGTTTGGAGGTTTTCGCGAGTATGTGATTGAAATCCTGGGTAAATACGATAAAATTCCTGAAATCAAATCCCGTTATCCCTCGGCGATCCTACCTCCTGAAATTTATCAACAAGCCGAGGATCTCCTGAATTTAGTTGAAGGTAAACCGGGTATTTTACGGACTGGGTTAGTAAGTAATGATGGGTATGTTATCGCATCAAAATTAAAGCCACATGAATTTGAAGTCGCAACCAAACAACTACAAAAATCCCAGGATATGGAGTTACCAAGTTATTTTGCTGTGTCTCAGACGACTTTGGATGAGGGGACGAAATTATTTCTTCATCAAGTTAAGCCATCCTTTATGCTTCTGGCAATTATTCGAGAAGACCTCCATGTAGGTCGGTGCGCTGAGATCATATCTCCCTACATCTATGGTTTGGGAAACATAGATTATTCCAACATTGTCAAAGTTCAGCCAAAAACCAAAGAAGCTGGGGTTTTTTCCGATTATGAAGTTTTCACTTCAAATCCAATGATGGAAAGTACCCTTTTCGCTGAACGCACTGGCCCAGCCCGTGAATTTGGGAACTTATTTGGCAATGCAGGTGTTGATCTCCTGCGGGCAATAGACGGTTACTCAACTGTTGAAGAAATTCGAACCCGTACGGGAATACAAAGCCGTCAGTTATCTGAAATTCTTACCTATCTTACAGAACGAGGTTATATTCGACGAGTTCGGTTCTATCCAAAACTTGCCGCGAGTGATCCACGATTCATTGCTTACTTGGAGACGGTGGGTTTACCCCGAGATGAATTCTTAATCCTTGAACAAGCCAAGATATTCTGTGACGGAAATAACTCATCCGTAGATATTGCTCAACGCGTCGGTGTTGAAGAAGAGAAGTTAATCACCATTCTAAGAAAATTAGGTGATAACGTTGAATGGTTGACCTAAACCAATGCTTTAAATCCGCAAAATCATATCACCCGAGTAAACGATTCCGCATAAGTTTTCAAAGTGTGTTAGCTACAGGTAAAATTGAGTGTGCGTCTCAATGGGAAAAATAATCACGATTCACAGCTTCCGTGGTGGAACTGGTAAAAGCAATCTAACTGCAAATCTAGCACTCTGGGCTGCAAGTAAGGGACGCAACGTCGGCGTAATGGATACTGATATCCAAAGCCCAGGTCTTCATGTCTTATTTGGACTGGGGGATAAGCGGTTCCGCTTTACACTGAATGATTATTTGCGAAAAAAATGTACAATTGAAAAAGCTACCATCGATCACACCAAACCCATGAAACTTCGATCAGGCAGCTTGCATGTTATTCCAGCTAGCCTCAACGCAGATGATATTTCGACCCTTATCCGCGAGGGTTATGAGGTTGCAGATCTTCGCCGGGGCTTTAAACGCATAATGGAAGCGAAAAACCTCGATTACCTTTTCATCGATACCCATCCAGGGCTAGATCAAGAAACTCTACTTTCAATGGCAACAACTGACTTGCTTTTTGTTATCATGCGATTAGATCAACAAGACTTTCTTGGAACAGCGATCACGTTAGCGTTATCTAAAAAGCTGGGTGTCCCCGCAACCTATATCGTATGCAATAAGTGCCCGGGGATTTATGATTTTAATGAGGTGAAACGTGATCTCGAGAGCGAATATAAGGTTCCGGTGGCCTCGGTAATTCCCCTCTTTACGCGATTAATTGAACTGGGAAGCCGACAGATTCTAGTGCAGGTTAGTCCTAGCCACCTCTTCGCTCAGAATATTGACCAACTTTTCAAAAAATGCGAAGTATTACTCAACAACCAGGGGAACAAGCGAAAATAGCGAATACTTACTTTTTTCATAGGCAAGGGAAAAGAAAGTGAAAGAGGACGCCAGAAAGGCGCCCAATAATATTTTACTTAGATGTTTGTCTCCGACGGTAGTAAATTCCGAATCCTAAGGCGATAACTGCTCCAACGATGATTGCTTCAATGGGGAAGCCAGGAATTGGTGGAATAGGAGGTGCCGATTGAGAAATAACTGATATTTGATCGGACGCGGTCCGCCCAGACCAATCGTACACGGTTACATTGAGTGTGTGAGTTCCATCAGTTAGTCCGGATATAGTTGCGTTTCTCATTGGCCCCTGCACCGTAGTAGCCAGGACATTATCGACGTAAACTTCAGTATAATGGTAACCCGATCCAATGTCAGTTGCTGTCCATGACAGAAGGAAGCTGCCACTAACTGTGGCCCCATCTGAATGGGAAATGATTGTGCAGGATGGATCGGTAAGATCTACGTGAATAGTAATCCACGCGCTCTGGGCATTCATCAAAAAATCCGTAGTAGTGACATTGATTAGATGAGCGCCTTGGGTTAAACTTGTTAAAGTAGTGTTTAAGTTAGGTCCAGAATAGACATTTGTTGTTGTATCTAACCACACTGCAGATCCCATATATCCAATACCTGTATCGATGGCTGACCAAAAGATCGTAACCGTATTCGAGGAGCTATTGAAGTTAGCACCCGGTGAGAGGATGGTTGTAACAGGTCCTACACTATCGATGTTCACTTGGTAATGGGCAGCATGTTGGCCGATATTGCCAACCGAGTCTTTCGTCACTACATGGAAATACCATTGTCCATCGGTGAGGGGTGATGCGGGCGTGAAGGTATTTCCTGTTGTATAATTGCTTGTTGCGGCTGTTGGGATAGTGGAGGGATTGTTGTCAAGGATGTAGTAGTAGCCAGAGATACCATTGACGTCCGGTGGAATTGTCCAAGTAAATTGAGGGAGAGCATTCCCATACCATTGACCTTGGTTAGGATGTGTGAGTGAAGAAATTACTGGCGGTAGAGCAGTAATGTCATAATGTATTGTGAGAAACGGATCACCCATGAGTGTCATGCCATAGAACCATTCGAGATATTGACCTGCATAGGTTGTCATTCCTTGGAACCAGTCACTCAATGCTTGGCCAAGTGTCTTGTTGTTGCTCATGCTGTTATAGAGAGAAGTTCCACCTAGCATTCCACCTGTTTTTGTGGAGCCAATCACTGCTAACGAGTAGGCACTGGAATACAGATAGGTCATGCCGAGACAGTCAGGGGTTGACCAATCCGCTCCTGAACAGGCGAACAGGTTGTAGAAGTTGAAGGTCGGTTGTTGACCATGTATCTGAGCTGCAGTAATAACTCCCTCCGAAGGTCCCCCAGATGGACCAAAGTGATGAGCTGATAACCACCAGGGTGCCTTATTGGCACTGCTATGAGCACAAAGATGAGTAAATTCGTAATCCTGAACCAAACGGTTGTTAAGCCAATCTGATCCATTCGTCCAGCTTACTGGTGTGTAAACATCAGTTCGGGTAGAATAAGCATTGTTTAACCAAGTATGCCAGTTAAGTGAACTCCAGTCATCATCTATGTAGGTGATTGCGCGGTGTGTTCTTGCAACTCCACCCCTCCGATAGGAGGAATGGCGACCAAGAAGACTAAGTATATTATTAGTATTGGTACCGCTTAGCGTTCGTGTCGTGGCATCGATACGACCGACATAAATCTCGGGGTAAATATCGGTACCCGTTGAGGCGTTGTGTTTATCATAGACCCCGTCGCCGCTAAGGTCCCACCAGCTACCATCAAGATCCATGAGGTACAAATCACAGACAAAGGTTTCAGCAGTAAATTGTCCACCTGCCGGATGATAGTACCATGCAAAGGGGAGAGGCCCTATGAGTACAGCCCCCGTGATATTATTAGTTGTATACCAGCCTTGAAGTAACGTTCGAAGGGCCTGTACCGAGGCCACAGCACTAGTATGAAGGAGGGTCTGATAGCCGGTATCATTGAGATCTGTTCGATAATTATTTACTGCTGTCTGAACGGCACCATTCATCCATAGGGCAGAATCTACAATAAGGACCACCGTTTCATTGTAATGAGGTTGAGGGACAAGTATAGGAGCAGGAGTTCCGGAACGAGTTCCTAATTGAGTCATTGATAATTGATTGATATGGATAAGCTGTTGTGAGGTGTTTGGTGAAGTCATCATTGCACTTGAGGAAGAGCTGCCAAGTAGACAGAGAGTAAGTAGGATTATAGAAAAGGAAATGAGTATGGAAGGTTTTTTCAAATTAATCTCATCCATTTTGAGCAAAGAGACGGCGTCTTCCGTCTTTGCTGGAAATCTGATTCTTCTGACGCTTACGAGTTTAAGTACTTTTGCTTAGAAAAGTTAGTGGGGAAAAGAGTTTCATGAAAGTTAAACTTCGACTCCAAGATCGAGGGCTCGGACTAGCTCTTTGTAGCGGTTTCGAACTGTGACTTCTGTTACGCCTGCTACTTCGCCAATTTCACGTTGGGTTCGTCGTTCTCCTTCTAAAATTGAGGCGATGTAAATGGCTGCGGCAGCAATACAGGTAGGATCTTTGCCGGAGGTAATTCCCTTATTTCGGGCTTGCATGAGAATATCAAGTGCTCTAGCGTGGGTGCGTTGTGATAGTTTAAGTGCATTAGTATATCGGGAGACAAAGTCTTCAGGTTGAGTGACGGGCATTTGGAGCCCAAGTCGTCGAACGATCAGGCGATAAGAGCGCCCTAACTCTTTTCGACCTACGCGAGTATAGCGTCCCACATCAGCAAGGGTTCGTGGAAAACTTGTGAGCCGGCAAGCAGCGTATACACAGGCGGCAACGATGGCTTCGATGCTCCGACCTCGAATGAGGTTTTTTTCAAGTGCTCTACGGTAGAGTAAAGCTGCTGTCTGTCGCACGCGTTGGGGAAGGTCTAATTGACCAGCGAGTCGGTCGAGCTCACTCATGGCACTGGCTAGGTTGCGTTCACTGGCCTGATAGACCCGACTGCGATTGTGCCATTTTCGAATTCGCTGCATTTCTGCCCGCCGTCGTGCATCGAGTCGATGTCCACGAGCGTCAACGTCACGCCAGTCAATTGTTGTGGATAAGCCTTTGTCATGCATTGTCAATGTTGCGGGCGGTCCGGCTCGCGCCCGTTTATCACGTTCCTCAGCTGAGAATTCCCGCCATTCAGCGCCAAAATCAATTACATCGTCATTTAGGACTAGCCCACAGTCCGCGCAGACTAACTCACGCTGGGTCGTCATGATATAGTTCGTGCTCCCACAATTGGGGCACTTATGTGGCTCATCCTCTGGTGAGCTAGCATCTGATTGTGTTCTTCGTCGGGAATTTTCAGGCATGTTAATCGGATCCGAACCCGTCCTAACCACTAAAGGGGGAAAGGCACATTCCCAGGGCAACCTAGACGTATGATAATTTAAAGATGCTGCCTACGACCTGGCACTTTTTTTCCCTTATATATCGAGAAATGGATTCATATAGAACCAACAATTCACAAACTACCGAATAAAGTTCGGAGAAGTCCTTTATGACGCCTCGTGCCCACTTTGAGCGAGTTATGGCAGTGTTAAATGGAGAAAAACCCGACCGCATCCCATGTATTCCCCAGATTACCTATACTACTGCTCAGCTAACAGGTGTGGGCTTGGTGGAAGCTCTTCATAGCCCCGAAAAAACAGCAGACGCTCTTTTAGCTGGACAACGTGAGTTAGAGTATGATGCGATCTATGTGGGGTGGGAAAGTTCCTTTAACTTGTTGGCGGAGGCGATGGGTTGTACGATGCGGTTCCCGGAGGATTCAGTTCCTCAGGTCGCTGAATATGTCATAAAATCTCCAAGCGATTTAGACCAGCTAACCATTCCAGATCCGCATAGCAATGGTCGGCTTCCACTTCACATGAAATTACTTGAGTTGATTAAGAATCGCGTGGAAGGTCAGATTCCATTATTTGCTTACACTCCGGGTCCTTTCACGCTAGCAGGTCAATTATGTGGTATTAATGATTTAATGATGGCAACGATTCGTGACCCCCAGTTTGTCCGAGATATTACAGAAATTACGACGGAAGCCTCGAAGACCTATGCAATGGCTAACGTTAGCATGGGAGTAAATGTGATTGTCACAGCAGATCCTACAGCCAGTGGGAGTTTAATTAGCCCAAAGACTTTCGAATCCTTTGCTGCACCACGCTTGGCTGCGATTACTAAGGCTGTTCAAAAAGCGGGAGCCTTTGCCTCATTGCATATTTGTGGAAATACGAATTCCATTCTTGATTTAATGGCAGCGACTAGTGTAAGTGTAGTAGAATTGGATTATCTAGTTAATATGGTTGAGGCGAAAAAGAGAGTGGGAAATAAAGTGATTCTCATGGGAAACCTCAATCCAACTGAACTTCTTCTTACCGGTACACCGAAGGATGTCGAAGAAGCGTCGAGAATCTGTATTGAATCTGTTGGTGGAGATGGGCGATACATTCTGAGTAGTGGTTGTGAAATTCCACCTCATGCACCCTTAGAGAATATTCGAGCAATGGTGACCGCTACCAAGAAATATGGTCACCTTCCATGATTCGTGAATAATTGCTAGGGCGTCAAATCAACTGGTACTTTTTGGTTAATTGAAATTTCATATTTGGCTTCATCAAATTGGGTTGTCCATGCATAAGTTTCAACGCCTTTCTTTGCAGCTTGTCGTAGAATTTGCCCAAAAGTGGGATCGATGCGATCATTAGGGCACAACTTCTTGGCATCGGTTCGTTGTACAATGAACACAATTGCAGCACGATACCCGTCAGTTACGGCGTGCATTAATTCCTGTAGATGACGTTGTCCTCGTGCGGTTACGGCCCGTGGGAAGTACCCAATAGAATCTTCTGCATCAGTTGATGACTTTGCTTCAATCAGACAAGGAGGTAATTTCTTATTTTGGAGTAGAAAGTCAAGCCGACTTTCACGATAGACAGGTTCAGTGTATACGTCAGTATATTGTGCAAAAGGAGCTAGCTGACCCCTGGGTAGAATCTCAGCAAGTAACCAATTAGGGACGCGCGAGTCCAATGAAAGAAGCGTTCCATTATTTCGAGCGCAAATTAGATCATAAGCGGTTTTTCGGTGGTCTGCTGGATTGTGACGGAGAAGGACTTCAACGCCAGGAAAAAGGAGGTCAGGCATAGGTCCTGGATTAGGAATATATGCTGGTTTACGACGCCCCTTCACACGGCAAATAGCGAGGAACCGGTTCGGACGCTCAAGGAATTGACCATAAACAAAGGAACCCTGAAGCTTCACGGCTAAATCTCCTCAGAGAATTAATACATTGCCCCAACTTTGACCTTATCACTAATATTCTCTTGCATTTCCAGGTAAGTATTATTCTTAGGTTATTGAAAATAGTGAAAAACAGCGATTTTCATTGAATTCTATAACCGATCGGCATCAGACGGTCACCGAATATGGGTGTAACCCCACACCCTCTATCCCGTCCACTTTGAAAGCTTCCGGGACTGCTTTTCGACCAATATTGTAAGCACCGTTCACATCTGCGTTGATAAGGCACCCCTTCGCAGACTGGAACAGCCCCCGCTGCACCCTCTTACCCAAATAGGTCGCATGACATTCAATGGGTTCCGTATCAAGGCTGCTCACCTTGGAAGTATACCCCTCCTCTGCTAATATCACATCTATTCCTACCAAGGCTGCCTTGTAGCGAATTTGGTGCACCAGTTTTAGGAAAGGTACGCTCACGAAGTTCTGGTTGGTTCGCAGACCCAACCTTATACGCTGTTTCCACCGCTTGTTATAACCAATCACGATGCGTCCAAAATTGTGAGCAATACAATACTCAATGAGCTGCCGAGATACCTTGTGAAAGACATCGATAATTTTGTTCATTCGCTTCAACAGTAGGCGTTTAAGCCGTCGTGTTTGGAACTTAAGTCCTTGTTTGTCCCCAAGTGCATAGAGTCTCGCCCGTTCCTTGTTATAAAATTGATTGATGGATTTGATAACCCCGCCTTTAACGCGCCAGGGTGCTAGCCCTGCGTTGTTGATAACAGTTACGAGGTTATTCAATCCTAAATCAATACTAATAATGTGGCGTGGATCCAATTCGTAGTCAACAGGACTCTGCTTGTAAACGAGTTCTAGAATGTAATGATTACCCCGCGGTATGAGCCGGACCTGACAAAAACTTCCTATTATACGCGTCTTAATAGGCGGCAATTGAGTTTTTTTCGGAAAATATAGGAATCCATTTCTGATCCGGCACTGCTGATTTGTGAAAATCACAATACTTTCGCCGTCTTTTGGCTTGTAGCGTGGTAATCGAGGTTGTCCTCGATACTTGCATGGGTGCGTTCGCCAATCCTTGATGGCGGAGAAAAACGTTTTCCAGTTCTGTTCGAGTAGCCGGAGCACCTGTTGGGCCGTCTGAGTAGGAAGGTCTTGATAAGCAGTGGTGAGTTTGAGGAGAGCGTATAACTCTTTGTACCGCGTCCAGCGACCCTCCTTGAAGAACTGCTGGCGGATGTGATAATTGGCAAGATTGTAGAGATTTTTAGCCAAATGACAGAGACGAGAGAGCGGAGGTGAGGGCTTTAATTGGATTCGTTCTGAAAGTTGCGTTTTTCTTCCTCCTCCTGAGTTAAACCCGCAAGTAGACTTGACGGGCTTGTCGGATCGATACTTTAATCCGAAATGGAGATGGCTAGACAGGGGGCAAGCGAGTGGTTTTTCTGTAGACTGATTTCCTAGTTATGATGGTTGCTTGTGCTTCCTGTACATCACTGGAAGGAGAGGTTTAAGGATAGGGGAGAGCGGGTGAAAAGTGGTTTTTGGGGCGATTGAGTTCGTAGATGTTTTGTAAGACTTTTGTTATCTTTATGTACTAGTTCTTTCAGCACATATTGAATGTCAGCACATTTTCAGACCATTTATGGGCTTGTCAATGCTGTGACTAGTTCAGGAAGAGTTGATTGAGATGCCATTAGACTGGGATAAGTACAAACAGGTTCAAACCAATATCTTTGATCTCATTGGTATAACGCCCCTCTTTCGTTTGCCCAAGGTTAGTGAGAAAGCTGGAGTAAACATCCTGGGTAAAATTGAATGGTACTCACCTACGGGTAGTTTGAAGGATCGAATCTATCATAAAATGATTCATGAAGCGATTGCACGGGGTGATTTGAAGCCAGGGATGGAAATTCTTGAATCTTCGACTGGGAATGCAGGGATCGCCTGTGCTTTTGTGGGGCGGATGTTAGATTACCCGGTTACTATTGTCATGCCGGAAGGAATGAGCCAGGAACGTCGCAAACTCATGAAAGCATATGGTGCTCAGATAATTCTAACACCAGGCGGGGAATCGGATGTTGATCTTTGTCTGAAGAAAGTAAAAGAATTGAAGTCCGAGAACCCGTGGAAATATTGGGAGCCAGGCCAATTTAGCAATCCTGATAATACCCTTGCACACTACGAAACGACAGGGATAGAAATTTGGGAACAGACAAGTGGTAAGGTAGATGCCTTTATTGCTAGCCAAGGAACGGGGGGAACGGTTACGGGAGTTGGCCGATACTTACGAGAAAAGAATCCAAAAGTAAAACTTTACGCGATTGAACCTACCGAAGCACCATTGCTCTCGCATCGTAAATGGGGATCACATCGGATCGAAGGAATCGGTGACGGATTTGTTCCAGAAAATCTTGACCTCAGTCTTCTTGACGGAATCATTACAACGACATCAGACGAAGCTTTGGAAATGGCGCAATGGCTGAGTCGCGAAGAGGGCTTGTTCTGCGGGATATCGTCTGGCTGTAATATCGCTGCAGCCCTCAAACTAGCAAAGAAACATTCTGAACTAGAAACAATAGTGACGATGATTAATGATAGCGGTCAACGGTACTTCACGACACCATTGTGCGGTGAACCCAAACACCTTGACGTCCCTGATCGCGAACACCCCATGGATAAGCGCACAATAACTGAGCTAGATAAATACCAGCACAATTGGGAAATTATTGACTAACCATGCCGAATGATTGGAATACAAATGGTGAGAAACTTGAGTTATGATTTAGTGCAAACAATCCGTGATGAGATGATTGACTGTCAAACAGAGCATGTCCTCGAATTAGTCCAAAAAGCGATTAATCAGGGAATTGATGCTGCTACTATTGTAAACCAGGGATTAACTGCGGGTATCCGCGTGCTCGGAACCCGATTTGAGAAAGGTGAAGCCTTTCTCCCTGAACTCGCAGTAGCCGCAGAAACAATGAAACAAGCTCTTGAATTCCTGGAGCCCCATCTTGCCAAAACCGTCGATGAAGAAGCCTTAGGGACGATAGTAATTGGTACTGTCCAAGGAGACATTCATGATATTGGTAAATCCATTGTCGCGACCATGCTCACAGTAGCTGGTTTTACGGTCTATGATTTGGGTATTGACGTCACCCCAATGAATTTTGTTGCGAAAGCTAAAGAAGAAAAAGCGGATATCATTGCAATGTCGGCTTTACTAACAACTACGATGGCACGGATGCAAGAAACTGTTGACTTACTTAAGAAAGAACAGCTGGACCAACAAGTAAAAGTGATGGTGGGTGGTGCCCCGGTAAGCCAGCAATTCGCTGACAGCATCGGAGCCGACGGGTATGGTGTAGATTTCAACCATGCGGTAAAAATCGCCAAACGGTTGACCGGTCATACTGATAAAACAACCTGAAACTCAGAAGGAGGACACTATCATGACACATCGCCCAAGGTTAAACCTACTCGCTGAAGAAGCCGTACATCAGATCCACGAAAATAGTTTGATTCTGCTTGAAGAAGTGGGAATGAAAATTCAAAGCCAAAAGGCTCTCACCCTCCTTGAAAATGCTGGTGCAACAGTGAATCATGAGACAGAACATGCGTTCTTTCCACGCTCACTCGTAGAGGAACAGGTGAAACATGCACCCTCTTCTATCACTCTTTATTCTCGTGACGGTGATCCCGCTCTGAAACTCGAAAAGAACAATGTACATTTAAATCCAGGATCTGCAGCAACACATCTACTCGACCGAAAAACAAGTGACCGTCGGCACCCACAGGTCAATGACGTGATTGAATTTGCTCGGGTTACAGATGCTCTCACCTATATCGATGCACAAAGCACTGCATTAATTCCTGCTGATATCCCTGCAGTTCTTGCTGATCGATACCGATTATACCTTATTCTTCAAAACTCAACCAAACCTATTGTAACAGGCACCTTTTCACTAGACGCCTTTGAAGACATGCAAAAAATGTTAGAGGCGGTGGTCGGAGGATCCAAAAAGCTCCGCGAAAAACCATTAGCAATTTTCGACACTTGCCCCTCAGCACCGCTACAATGGAGTGAATTAACCGTTCATGATCTTCTACTAGGAGCTGAAGCCGGAATACCCATCGAATTAATTTCAATGCCCCAACTAGGGGCAACAGGACCTATCACAATCGCTGGCTCGCTAGTCTTACACAATGCAGAGTCGTTAAGCGGTGTTGTCCTCACTCAACTTGCAGCGAAGGGCGCTCCTGTGATTTATGGTGGATCCCCAACTGCTGTCGACATGCAATATGGCACTGCCCGATTAGGTGCGATTGAAAGTATTATGCTCACTTGTGCATATGCTCAAATGGCGAAATACTATAGGTTACCGACACACGGCTATCTTGGTTTATCAGACGCCAAGCAAGGTGCAGATTCACAATCCGGGTATGAAGCTGCTATGGGGCTAATCCTTGGTGCACTAACTGGCATCAATAACATTGCCGGAGCGGGGATGTTAATTTTCGAAAGTACACAAAGTTTTGAAAAACTTGTCATCGATGATGTTCTTGCAGGGATGGTCAAACGCCTTATTGGAGGCGTTACGGTTACTGAGGAAACCCTAGCCCTTGAGGAACTGCGAAAAGTTGGAACACAAGGTGGCGATTTTTTACGACTTCGTCATACACTAAACTGGTTCCGCAAGGAACACTTCATGCCAGGACCACTGGTTGACCGCCAACCTTATGAAAACTGGTTTAACCAAAATAGCCCAACAAGTTATAAAAGGGCACAAAAACGCGTCAACGAAATATTAGCCACTCATGACGTTTCATCGTTAACAAAAGCACAACAACAAGATTTAGATGGAATTGTTAAAGCCATTATGAAACGACATAAAATCCCTTCACTTCCTCAAGGTCCCAAATAAGCAGGAATAGGGTGCTTTAGACGACGAAAATGCGTTTTTATTTGCTTATTAGGAATGTTTAATGCGCGTGTTGGTGTTATCCCCCTCGCGGAATCATTTTATAACCCCCAAACCCATATCAAACACATATAAATGCGGGGTAAACCAGCTGGGAGGCAATTCGGGTTGATCCACAACGTCCTATTACTAACAAGGAACGGCATTAAACTCTTCCATCGCTCTTACTGGGCAATCGAAGTAGACCAACCAATAGTTGCCGAGTACATCCAATCCCTCCGCCAACTGGAACGCGACACTGGAGAAGATGTCCTGGTCCCGATTTTTCTAGACAACATGAAATTCATCCACAAATACGTCGATAGCGAACTAATCCTGGTGCTTATTGCCGATCGTCAAGATAAAGATGAAATCCTACAAGAAAAAATCGAAACTGCAGTACGGACCATGAAACAAAAATATGCCAAACAAATGTGGGATTTCAAAAGCAACCGAAACTCCGCAGTATTCCAAGAACTTGGACCCATTCTCGACCAAGCTATTGTCTCCACCCTCAAAGTCGTCCTCCTCGGCGAAGGTGGAGTAGGGAAAACCACAATCCTCAAAATGCTCATGAGCCAACGAGCAGACCTCAATCACATCGCAACCATGGCTGTTTACGTTGAGGAAATGGAAACTGCTAAACTTGGTCCCTATGAATTAGCTGTGTGGGATTTCCCAGGTCAGGAATTGCTAGTGCCCAAGTGGAAAGATTACTTACGTGGAACAGATGTAGTCATCATGGTCACGGATTCAACCTTGAAGAACGTCATGTCGACACGCAAGCTAATTCCAATTATTCAGAAATGGACTGATGGAGCATTAGTTTGGGCAATAGCAAATAAACAAGATCTCAAGGACGCATTGCTTCCCGACACTGTGGCTCGTTTATTAGGAATTCGGACAATTGGATTGGTAGCAATCGATCCACGAAACAAAGATCTTTTATATAAAACGTTGATGGGGGCTGCAGCGGAAGTCGCTTTCCCACCAGCCTAAATCGTTTCTAAGATTTATTTTTAACAGAATTTTTTCTATTCATATCATAGCGTTTTGAGATTTGCTGATGATGAAATCGAATGAGATCCTCTTTGTTGACTTCAATAGCAACTCCTACGTAATTACAGTCAGGGCAAATCCATTGCTCATGAACAATAGTGCCTGAAATGCTAGTTAGAGGTTGAATATTGATGCTAAAACACGCAGGACACACCTTAACCCATGTTTTTAGATCACTCCGGGTAATTTTCCCAGGATAATTTCGAGAACTTAGTTGTTTAGTAGAAAGTTTTTCGGGATCAGTATGGGACATTTTCAGGTCCTCGAACTGGGCTGGTTGGTTGGCATGATTTAAGGTTTCCGAATACGACCCTCATGGATTTTATGAACGCGTTTTTCACACTCCTCACCATATCATAAAACAAATTCGACTTCCGCTTATTGATCTTGTGGAAGATTCCGATAAGCTTCTTAGGGAAGGTCTCCCGCATATATTATCAAAGGTTTTTCCTTTGCGTGCAATCCGAGCTATAGTCCATGGTCGAGTGCAAGGCGTTTTCTTCCGAGCATTTACGCGGGACAAAGCTCACCAACTCAACATTGTTGGGTGGGTCCGTAACAAACGGGATGGTACCGTGGAATGTAAAGTACAGGGACCAGAGCAGGTTATCAATGAATTTGTCGAGTTCTTGTTTGAAGGTTCTCCTTCATCACGAGTTGATGATGTGGTTGTGTTAGATGTCCCTTTTGATCCAAATCTTCGGAATTTTAAGATAACATACTAACTTTTTCACGACGGAGATTTCTGACGCTCTTTTCACCGAAGCTAGATACTCTTAAGGTGTCATGAAGCTGTACTTGCAGGTGATTTTGGTTGAAAGTCTTGGGTGTGATAGGTTCTGCACGTAAACGTGGCAATTGTGAAGTATTAGTGAAAAATTCGCTGTTTAGTGCACAAGAACAAGGTGCAGAAATTCGGGCAATTCGATTACCAGATTTTCACCTTCTCCCATGTAAGGGATGTCTTGCCTGTGTTTTGAAGGGAGAGCCCTGTCGCCTAGATGATGACATGCATCAATTATGGGAGCATCTGCAATGGGCAGACGGAATGATTCTCTCAGCACCTACTTACTTCTTAGGTCCCGCTGGGATAATTAAGCTCCTCATTGACCGACTCTTCGAATTCAGCCTGCAACTTGGAACCTTGAAACAGCGCCCAGGCGCAATTATCGCGACAGCAGGGCTACGCGAATGGGACCCATTCACCCTTCCGATGCTTTCGATGTTAGCTGGAATCCTACAATTGAATTTATTAGACCGGTTCATTGCGTATCGTCCGGGTCCTGGTGAAGTCCTTCTTGATGAAGAAACAATGAAGCGAACCGAACTTATTGGAAAGAACCTTGTAGCCCAGATCAAAGAACCAAGTCTTGACGTAACTATTCCATCTCCTCCCCACACCTGTCCTCAATGTGGAACCCCTTTCTTCCAACTTCGGCAGGATAATTTAATTGAATGTCAATTGTGTCAAACGAGTGGTATTCTAGAACAGAAGGGTAAATCTATTTCCATTTCTTGGAATCCTAAGAAAGGAGAAGATCGATGGAGCCCAAAGGCGATGGCTGAACATTTCTCTGAATGGGTACTTCGAACAGGCCCAGTCTACCAAAAACTTCGACAAGAGATTGAACACCGGATCCCAAAATTTGGTGCGATTCCAATTGTGACTCGTTCAAAAAAGAGGAAGTAGTGGATCGGTCAAACGTCTAAGTTAGATGATATTAAAAAAAAGAGGAACGGAAGACTTTCAGAGTTGGAGTCTAATCCTCTTCTTCTAGTTTACCTTCAGCTCTAAGCTTTTCTAGGAGGGCCTTCTCTGCAGAAAGATCCACTTCTTGACGTTTAGTCTCTGGAGCGTGGTCGAGTTTCGCGCCTTTTTTTATTTCTCGTTTTAATTCATCTGTCAGAGACTCTGTCTTGTTTTCTTCTTCACTCATACCTATCACCTCAATCGGTTGGGCATTCGTGCCATTCGTCATCTGATAGGGCAATTATTACTCTTAGACCATTTCACAGAGGGATAACTACTTGTCAACAACGTCGCCAATGGAAGCTGTACTATAGCTGATCCGTGGACTTTGTTTAAGTCGTTCTGGAATAGCTGTGCCTTTCTCGTCAAAAACGAGTTCGTATCCTTGTCCGACGCGTTCGCCGGTTGAAAGGAGATATCCACTCCGCGCAATGGTGTCAGCCAATCGTAAAGCGGTTCGGCGTTCAATGAGGTTAGTTCCCTGTGGCAGGATCATTTTGATTTTCTTCGAGGTTTTATCGACTTCACAACGGATTCCGCCGGAGCCTTGTTTGGCCTCGATGAATGTTCCGTCTTGGTATTCGAGTACAATCACAAGCTTTCACCTTACGCAGAGATGCGTTCCACAGAGTATGAATTCCCCTGCTTTCACACCGTCTCTGCCTTAAAAAAACGTTCGTGATGATTTATTAAAAAGGTTTTGTGCGATGAAGGCGCTGCTATGGATGTATTGCGTAAAGGTAAATTGCAATTCTACTCTGAAAGTAAAGAAAGAGCAGATGACAACATCAAACAAAGATGTTGTCATGACTAATATTGCTCGTAGATCTTGTAAAGGACAATTATGATGACGATGGCTAAGGCAGCCACACTTATGAGTAGTAACGCTGTTGTCGGATCTACTGCAATCATGGTGCCTTGGACAAGATAAGCGAAGGTCGCTGATTCATGGACGCTATCAAAGGTATCGGTCGCGCGAATACGGAAGTATACCGATTCAAATTGAAAGTTAGGCATTAGAGCAGGATAAGATGGTATAACAGCCTGATACAAATCACCACCAATATTCACCATATCAACGGCAGCATAACTGAGACCATCCCACGAATAGAACAACTGAACCGTTTTCACTGCGGTACCATCGGTTATCGTTGCGTTAATTGTAACCGAATCAGTATCGGTGGGAGTAGAGGGTAAATACGAAATGTAAGCGATTAATGGCGGGGTATTTATCACAGTATAGTAATTGATGGTGGAGTTTCCCCAGGCATTCTGAGTGTCATTTGCAAAGATGCGATATTGCACTTCAAACAGTTCTGGAAACGGCGAAAGAGTCACGGAATAATTTGCATTTTTGCTTTGTGTCCCCCGCATAGTGATGTTTACCCACTGTGATCCATTGAAGTAACTGCAAATAACAGTATGAATGAGAGCATCGTCTTCTACCTCACTAGTGACTATTACAAAGTCTTGAAATGTTGGATCATCAGGTGTTATGCCAGATTGCAGGATGCTTGGGGCATCTCGATCGATGAGAAAGGTAAGTGAGAAGGGACTTGAAGCATTAACTTCTGTCCGCCCGCCCTGACCTGGCGCGTGAAAGAAAGCAGAGACATTGAATGCTTCACCAATTATGAGAATTCCTTGTTCAATATAGTCACTGATATTCAAATCGTGGAAGTACCAAAAACCTCCTGTGCTATTGTAACTCATTGTGCCATTCACAAGTGCACCGCTTCCACTGGCTAAGAAGATGCTATAATTTGCTATGGACACATCCGACCCAGTCAAGTTACCAAAAATTGAATGCCAGGCCCAAGAAACGGTGAGGTTTAGGAGTTGGATTTCTCGTCCAATATAGAATAGAAGAGGAGTGGCAACACGCAGGTAGGGTCCCCGAAAAGTAAACGCATCCGATTTGGTGCTCAGACCTCGGTGATCAGGAGGTTTCAGTGAATAGTTAGCAAATATGATAATTTTGTAGGCTTCATTGGGAATTAAAACGGAGACATTGAGTTCATGAACTTCCCAAAGGGTTGAGGTTACATTGTATGTTAAGACATCATAGAAGTTTTCGACATTTGAAGTATTTGCGACTTGCTCAAAGGCAAGGGTTGTGTTGCTTACAGATGTGAGAGTTCCCCAGATTGTGCTGGAAATATGTACAGTCCAAACATCAATCGTGTCTGAGGTATCTCCGATATATGTGAAATCAGGTTGACCGATTGTGATGCGATGTTTATAAGTGAACGAACTCGAGAACTCGGTTGTCGTATTCCAGATTTCTATCCCTGTATCCCGTTCGAAGAAACATCTTACCTTGTAAGTCGACTCATTCAGATTCCATTGTAACAGACTGTAGTTGTAGGCGGCCCATCCAGTATCAGTAATGTATTCGAGATCATCCTCGAACACTAAGGAATCGTTATCTGTGAAGTAGACGCCGAAGGTATGATTTCTGAGTTGACCTGTTTTGCACTCGCCAATGTCTGATGCATTTACCAGAGTGACTAATACATCAAGTAATGACGAGTTGCCATCGGGAGTTGCTGGTGTGTATTCATCATAAGCGACGAGCGGGGTTGTAGCGTTTAGGTCGTTGGGTCCAGGTGTAACTGGATTCGCGTTAACTACTGCAGGCGTTATGGGTTGAAACCCAAATAGCGGTGGCAGGAGTGTTAAAGCAGTTAACATGATAAGTAGCGAGATACCTATGATTCGGCGACGCACAATCTGTCACCCTCAATGAGGATAGAAGGTCAAAACCAAGGTGATTCCTAAAAAGATTGCGGTAACGCACAAGGAAAGAACGTATTTGGAGGAAAGAAGGAAAAAACTAGTATTAGATGTCTGATGAGAGATTGAGGAGATGATCAGAACTGTTCAAGAGGGCGACAGTTCGTTCACCCCATTCATTAACACGCAAACGAGTAATACTACATGGGTCAATATCGAAGGAAATTGATGATCGCAAACTAATGGGGAAATCGAGCCACCAAAAAATCGACTCTTCCATTGCATTCCCATGACTCACTATTAGAACTGTACCCTCCTCGTTTGCATTAATTTCAGCGAGTATAGCACTAATACGGTGGTACAACATTCGCCGACTTTCAGCCGCTGGAAACGGTACCCAATCAATTAATGGTTCGGTTTTTTCTAACTCAAGTTTTTTAGCCTTTTCGAGTGGCATATCCACAGCAATCCCCCAATTGAGCTCGCGTAACCCCTTCTCAGGAAGTGACGTTATACCCAGAATAGAACTAATAATTTGTGCTGTTTCAACCGCCCGATTCAAGTCACTGGAGTAAAACGCTACCGATTTACCCGAAATCATTGTACGTAACCGGTGACCTGTAAGGCTCGCTTGTTTTCGACCAAGATCGGTGAGTGATGTATTTGTCCATCCTCCAGTGAACCCTTTCACATGATGCTCAGATTCCCCATGTCGAACTAAAAACAATTCTCTCAACTACTCACCACAGGAACCGACATGCATTAAGTTAAAAAAATCTTCCATTTAGCAGACAATTATATGAGAACGCTTTCAACCTCGACCTTTCGATTCGTCAGTCCTAATGAATCCGCTGGTATTGTTCGACCACCATACAAGGTTGCTTTAGGTTCACCCCGATACAGAGCATCTGCAATACGAGCAATAGCGTCAGCTTTCATGATACCCGACCCACTCGCCCCAGTCACGACTAATACTCCCGAATGTTCATAGATCAAGGGAATAGCATCCACCGCGTAGGCATAATCACCCGCCCACATATTACCCGGTCGGATATTCGCAAAAGCTGGAAAGTATTTGCTTAAAACAGGATAGACGCTGTTTTCATAGTAGGCTCTTTCACCGCTGTAATCTTCCTCATCCATCGTGTATTTGTAGGCTCGTCCAACTTTGTCTGCACAGCCAATCCAGAATGATTTTTCCTCTGGAACCCCCCGCACATAGACGCCGCCAGAGGGGAGAATGGTGAAGGGGATGAAGCCTGTGTCGCTGAAGCCCTTCGTAAACAAGAGTTCCTCAAGGGGAGGATGATCGCTGGCTGCCACCATGAAGAGCTGCCGTTTCTTAGCTTTCACATAACTTGGAATCCCCACAGGATCCAGTAGTGTGTTAGTCCAAGGTCCAACAGCTACAACCACTTTGTCTGCATGAATATTTCCTTGCGAGGTTCGAATTCCAGTTACTTGTTTCTGTTGCCAGACCAGGGGTTCTCCGGGTAGACCCAAAGAAGGCTGAGCCTCGAGGAGCAGTGAGTCGACCCGTAAATTAAACCGAGGTTTCACTTTGGAGAGTTTGAGGAATTCTGATTTGTAAAATTGAACTAACAGGCTAGGATCTAATACACCACATTCTGCACCAAATAACGCGTAATCAACATTATTAAGATGCATAAGAGCGGCTTCTTCATCTTCAGCGGAAAACTCACACACCAAACCAGGTATTAACTGTTGGAGTTCCTTCTGCTCAATGACCCGATACGCAATATCGTTAGCTTCCATACGTTGCATCCATGTCTGTACCGAAGGCTCCTTGAATTGCTGTTCGCTCAGTAACCAGAGATACCCACAGAGGTGTAAGGTTAGATCAAACTTCAAGTCGTCATGAATGTGTCGGAAGAAGTCGATACTGGTATCGGTGAGTAACTGATTCGTTGACGACGAAAACATGTTGCGAATAGCCGCAGCACTCATAGCCGTATTCGCTTGTCCGGCATCTGGTTGACTATCCACTAACAGGACGGTTTTATCAGGATTATTTTTTTGCAAATAATAAGCACTAGCGACTCCGAGGATACCAGCACCAACAACAATAATATCGAATTTCTCTGTCATGTCAACCAGAACTCCATCTCAATCTTAGAGTCAGAAAGAACTGGCGTGCCTTCTCCTTTTGTTCTTTATGGAAAGAAAAGAAACAGGTTCTCTCCAAGGAGACAAAAGCCAAGAACTAGTAATTATTTAGGGGGAAACGTTACGAAAACAACTATTCTAACGAATAGACGAGGAATTCGACCATGGTCTTTGCAGATCTAATTGCTGCTATCCCCTGGCTTGGAACACTACTTATTTTATTACCGATTATCGTTGCCTTGTATCTGCTGGCATTCCGTCGATGGTCTGCGGACAAAACGGGGATTGTGGCCTTTGCGTTTGGATTCATTATCGCGAGTCTCTTTTTTGGCACTCATCCCTTCCTTGCAGTTTTAGCCAGTATTAGCGGCATCATTGCCTCATTTCCCATTTCCTTGATGGTTGTCACATCGATTCTTATGATTACGTATATGATTCGAACCGGAGCTCTGGCTCGCATTACGGTGTTCTTCAAAACCTTGGGATCGGGAAATAAAGCGATCCAGATTATGTTAATCAATGTGGGACTTGGTTTATTTTTGGTGGGATTGGGAGCTACTCCAGTTAGTATGCTTCCACCCGTTATGTTAGCCATGGGATTTTCCCCATTAGTCGCGGTTATGTTACCAGCCATTGGCTATGATCCACTGACAACATATGCCCTCTTGGGGATTCCTGTTCTCGTCTTTGCAGATAGTGTCAACACTGCAGATCCCACCTATTGGGCAAGCCAATATCCAGGTGCTGATCCCCTCTACATGTCTGGTCATGTCTTTTCGCTTTTCATGCCAGTGGTTGCAACAGGTATAGCCCTTGCTATGCTATGGATCGCGGGAGGTCGAAAACTCCTATTCAACAAGGAAGCCCTTGTTTTAGCATGTGTAACCGGTTTGACTGCAGGCTTCATCTGTTACCTCTGTAATCTTCCATGGGTTGGTTTGACCCCACTTACCAATATTTTTGCCGGGCTCGCTGTGATTGGAGTAATGCTAACCTATTCAAAAGTTCGCGGTCTTCGACTGGTTGACAAAACAGTTCTCACCGAAGAAGACCAACCTGTCCTACAATCTATGGGACTAATCCGAGCAATGAGCCCCTGGCTCATCCTCATTTTCTTTTGCTTCTTTGTCAATCTCATCCCACCAATCTATGACCTTTTCTTCAATATTCTGACTTTTCCCATAGTTATTGGTCGAATCACCATTCGAACACGATTCCTTTGGAATGCGTATTTCTGGGTTCTTATCGCTTCACTCCTTGCCATTAGCATTGATGCAATTCTTGCACAACGTCAGAAACGAATTCCTGAATTTTCTTTGCAGGTCCAAGATGCTGCAAAAACCTGGTTACGTCGTACTTGGCGCCCCTTTATTTCAGCAACCATTTTCTTTGCGCTAGCATATGTCATGATTTTTTCGGGGAGTTACATTGCTGGCGATGGCTCATGGCAAATTCATAACCCGTGGAATATGATTTTTGTTCTCTCAGTGGTCACTGCATCAACCTTTGGGCCACTTTATCCCCTTACAGCCGCATTCTTAGGATTATTAGGAGGTTTTGTAAGTGGGAGTGAAACCTCAACTATTGCGATGTTCCAGTCCTACCATCAAACAACTTCCACCATCATTGGTGCCCACCCCCTGGTCGTAGG
Source organism: Candidatus Hermodarchaeota archaeon (assembly GCA_016839805.1). GTDB lineage: Archaea > Asgardarchaeota > Hermodarchaeia > Hermodarchaeales > Hermodarchaeaceae > Hermodarchaeum. The sequence continues at coordinate 7,910 of JAEOTO010000036.1, read as the reverse complement.
AGCGAGTAGTGGAATTGGAGGTGGTCTCGCCAGTGTTCTTTCACCAGCAAAGCTTCAAAATGCCGCTGCAGTTATCGACGAATCAGGCATCGAAGGGCGTGTCCTTCGTTATGCTGTTCCCATCGCCCTAATAGTGACTATCGCTGTAGCGATTCTAGCCTTCTTTTGGGCCTATTTCATTTCTTAAGGTTGTTTTGAGGATAACTACCAATATATCACTGGTCCCAAATTATACGGGGCATTCTGGCACCATTGGATAACCCAAAGTATGCCACGCTTCAAGTCCACCTAATACATTGCTAACATCAGTAAAACCATGTCTTCGAAGAATACTCGCCGCGAGGCTCCCACGCAATCCTGTTGCACAGGCTGTAGCAAGCGGTTTATTCTTTGGAATCCTATCTAGGTGTTCTGCAAGTTCTCCAACATAGATGTATGTTGAATTCTCTACGAAACCGGTTTCACATTCTGCAGTTGAACGAACGTCTATTAGTGCTAACTCATTCTTTTCCAGTTTTTCTTTCAATTGAGTTGCGGTGATGGTACCAAATTGTGTAATGGGTTTTCCTTGGTTTCGCCAAGCATCAATCCCTGGACATAGATATCCTATGATATCATCATACCCGAGCCGCCAGAGAAAAGGTTTCACCGTTTCTATATCATCGGGTCTTTCCAAAATGAGGAGAATCTGTTGGTCGTGGGTCAATACCCATCCAGGATAGAAGGACAACCCTCGAAGCGATATGCTTAATGAGTCTGGCAGATGAGAAGAAGCATAAGCATCGGGATTACGTGTGTCCACAACAATAGTATTAGATTCCTCCCTGGCCTTCTCAAATTGAGCAACTGTCAAAGCCACAGGAACAGGTGCATCATGTAGAAGAGGGGGTCCAACTAAATTATATTCCTCCATTATTCGAAAATAGGGTGGACGACGCAACTTGATATTTAGCACATACTCGATGAAAGCTTCTTTCTCGAGTTGCAACACTGGATTATGAGTTCGTTCATATCCAATGGTGCTAAAATCACGATCACTTAGTTTGTGTCCACAAATTGATCCCGCACCATGTGCCGGATAAATAAGGACATCATCACCCAGAGGTAGAAGCTTCTCGTGTAAGCTATGATACTGTTTCTCAGTCATTTTTTCCCAGATGTCAAGTCCAGGAAGATCAGTTCGACCAATATCTCCAACGAACAGGGTATCACCTGTGAAGACCAGAAAAGGTCGTTTACTACTCGCAGTATCCGTGACACTATAACAGATGCTATCATCGGTATGTCCTGGGGTATAAAGAGTTTCAACGCGGAATCGGCTGATATTAAAGGTATCACCATCTTTCACGTTGTGCTCTCCGTATTTGAAGGAAGTTTGGCGGCTATGTATGATTTCAGCACCGGTGAGATTTTGGAGTTCTAAAGAACCGATGACATAGTCTTCATTGCGATGGGTTTCGAAAATATAGAGAATATTTGCACAAACGCCCTTCGCCATTTCAAGATAGATATTCGCATCCCGACGTGGGTCGACAACGAAAGCTTCACCTTTATCAGCGAAGAAATAACTATTATGAGCGATTCCAGGAGCACTGATGAGCTCAAACTTCATACCAAAAAACACTCCATTACAATCCAACGAATACCTGCCTAGTGCTGGTCCTTTGTTTTTCAATATATCGAGTTTGCTAGCAAGCAACACGACGAGTATCTAGTTAGGTATAGGTAACTTGATAACTCTTTTAAAGTCCAGAAGCGAGAGGGTGCGGAGGGACATCAAAACATGGACCGCATAACAGTCGAAGGTACTAAAAAAGACCACCAAGTCCTCCTCTATGCCCTTAGCACGTGTGGCTGGTGTAAAATGACAAAGGCCTTTCTGAAAGATAAGGGCATTGAATACGAATATGTTGATGTTGATAAACTGAATAACGAGGACCGAGACCTTGTTAATAAGGACATCAAAAAACGTGGTGGTCGCTTAGCATTTCCCACCGTTATCGTTGATGAGAAAATCTTGATTACTGGTTTTAAGAAAGATAATATATCTAAGGCGTTGGGAATATGATAACATTAGAGAATGTAAAGCGCCGGGCAGAAATGGATGCAAAAGCCCATGGATATTTTCTAACTCCAGATCCCGATTTCCTCCAAAACCTTCTTGAAGGACTCAAAGAAAACGAGGAACGTTATGGCTACCCCTCGTGTCCATGTCGTCTAGCCTCCGGAAATTTTGATTGGGACCGCGATATTATTTGTCCCTGTGATTATCGAGATCCTGACGTTGAAGAATTTGGTATGTGCTATTGCGCCCTTTATGTCCGCAAAGATGTCGCAGAGGGTGCTAAACCTATTGAACCGATTCCTGAGCGCCGTCCCCAAGAAAAAATCAATCGCGCGTCTGGAGAGGTTCCTGAAAAGAAAGAAGCCCCTGATACGAAAGGAGCTGCTAGGGATACAAATCGTAAATTCTTCTATTGTAAAGTCTGTGGTTATGTTACGTTCCGCGAGGAACCTCCGCATGTTTGTCCGATTTGTCGGGCTAAACAGGAGTTCTTTGAGGAAATCGTTTTAGACACAAAGATAAAGGTCCGTTAGCAGTGAGCATGTTTGCTTTTTCATCGACTTGATATAGTCATTCTGATGTCTTTGTAGTTACTTCATTTCGTTTCTCAATATAGTTGAAGAGGAAGGGAATGACAAAGGCTCCAAAGAAACCAACAAGACTGTATCGAATGAACCGAGTTGAATATTCTAGAAGGGGAATGGCGGGAATCAAGGCGAAGACGGCTGCTAAAGCATAGTAGAGCACAAGGGCGATAATGATTCCCATAATTGCACGCACTACCTTGGTATTTTTTGACACCGCCATAGAGAACTCCACATATTGCTTTTCTAAGCCAATACCGACACTAAATCCAACCACAACGCCCATAGAGACGGCAATATTTTCGGATGGAAAATAAGGTAACCCGAAAGCGTACGCAATGAAATAGATGAAGAAGAAGATTAGTGCAACGATTGGAAGAAACCAGTTCTGGAAATAATGAGGTGCTCGTTTCCACCGTGGTAAGAAGTAAGGGACAAGGAAGTATGCCCAGACCACAATGATCACACCAACGATAATCCCACCCATCACATCACCAAGAAAATGCAAACCAAGGCCCATCCGAGCAAGAGCGGTTATGGTGATGAAGAGTATGCCAACGATAACTAGCCACCACCGTTTGAGACGAAGCAGAGCCCAGCCCCAGAACGTAGTGGCTGTCTGCGCTGCACCACTAGGAAAGCCATAGGATTGATCCGTAGCATACTCCGGATTGTGACGAAGCTCGGGTGGTGGGCGGGGCATCCCAAACGCGTACTTGATGAGGATGTTGATGAAACTAGAAAACATTACGAGCATGACGGCGATGTTTCCCTCTTCCTTACTCAAGCACCAATAAGCGACACCGAGTAGCATGACGTAGATAATCTGTTCACCGAACAGGTTCAAGATTTCCCAGGCAACGTAAGGAAGAATAGATTGGAGCTGGATTATGATCTGAGGATCAAAGAATTGCATTAACACTACACCTCTATTTATCGTGTTAACAAGCCGCCATTTAGATGTCTAAGCCTAAAAGTTGCTAGGGAACCCATATTGGTTCTATGTTACCAAACCATTCAAAGAATTAACAAACCAAAGTTGTAACGAATAAGTATCTGGAGTGAAAAAGAGGAGGTGGTGGGGTCACTGGGATTTGAACCCAGAACCTACGGGTATCACCAGGTCGCTCCAGAACATCGTCATCCCGGATGTCCGGTCAGTTTGTTTGTCTGGTTGCTACTTCTGGAGCCCGTTGCCATACCTGGTTAGGCCATGACCCCTGTGACAAACTGGCGTAAGGTTTGTAATGTGGGATTTAAACCTTTTTTCTTACTCACTTGAATGTTAGTCGATTGTTAGGTTGCGTCCACATTTTTCACAGAATCGGTCACTTGCAGACACTGGTGCTTTGCAGACAGGACAGACATTGTGTTGGTGAACCCGTCCAGTTTCAGCTAGATACGGTTTAGGTTTGAGAGGTCGATATTCCATTGATTGGCGACCCATGAGGTCGTGATAGATCATGGTGGTAGTAGTGTTTCCTAAGGGAGCTGTGATTCCCGTCATGACAGCGCCTACGATGACGATAATAGAGATGGCTAGCAGGGTAATAGATGGGAATACGAAGCCGAATGTCAGGATCATCGAACCGATGGTAAGTGGCATTCCAAGGGCAGAGGAAAGGAGACCGATAATGAATGAGACTCCAAAGGTACGCCACCAATTCCCATTAACTAAACGCCAACTATGTCTAATACTTTCTACGGCACTAAATTTCCCCAATATGATCGAGGGTATCACAACGGCAAACCGGGTCATTATATAGATCAAAAGAATCATCATCAAGACCACCCCTGCAAGTACTCCAATTCCCACCACAAGGATAGCAAATGGATTGATAGGGAAGAGGAAGAAGGTGCCAGCGAAGGCAAGCGCCGTAAGACCGATACTCCCGAAAGTGATTCCGAGAGTAATTACAATGATGAGTATTTGTGCACCAATTAAGGACCAGATTTGGGAGCGGGAGACCGAAAGACTTTCACTGAGAATTGGAGAGCGTTTCAAATGGTGGTCAGCAGTATGCTGAACAACCATGCCTGCTAGAAGTGTTTGGATGATGATATTGATGATGACGATTACAACTATGATTATTATGAGGATGATTGTCACGGTATTAGGAAAGATAACGGCAATCAACCAGTCAGGGAATATTACGCCTAGCAGGGCGGCAATTTCGGCAACGATATAATTTGAGCCTGAAAGGAAGAGAATTCCATATCCAACGGTAATGAAGCCGATGTGAAGGGCGAAATAGAGAATCCAGAATGATTTGAGATTCTTCATCCAGTAACTTAACGAGTTACTGAGAACGGTCCCAAAATCCATGGGTACATATTCAGATTTCGGTTTTTCAGATTCATAATCCAAAGAGAAGCCTCCATGAATAAGAAAAGGGAAAGGTTGGGTCCCTCCCTGTTGCACTTCTAAAGCCATCCTTAAAAGGTTAATTTTTCATTTACCCAGCAACTGCAGTCAGTCCATTGAGAATGAAACAATTTAAATAGAGGATTTGAAGAGGTTGCCGGTGGTAGTGTATGATGATAGGCGATTGTTTTTGGCTCTATCCGTAATCTATTCTCTTCTCTCCGCCTAGCTAGCTTTGCTACCGTAACAGCTTTTGAATACCTAGCTTTTTCAATGGCTAACTATTATCAGAGCTTAGGTAAGAAGAGAACGTCTGTCGTTGAATTAATCCAAAAAGGAGATGTGATACATTTTGCCCAGTGATGAAGAATTTGTCGTAACCCCATGGGAAGTCAAGGGAGACGTGGATTATGCCAAGTTGGTGAAACAGTTTGGCACCGAGCTCATTGATGCTAAGCTCCTCGCCCGGATTGAAAAACATGCTGGCGAGCTCCATTATCTCCTGCAACGGGGCATCTACTTTAGTCACCGTGACATGAACTTTGTCTTCGATGAATATGAGAAAGGCAATCCCTTCTACCTATACAATGGTCGAGGGCCCAGTGGACATACCCACATTGGACACCTCACCCAATTCATCTTCACAAAATGGATGCAAGATAAATTCAAATGCCCTTACTACCTCCAACTTACCGACGACGAAAAATTCCTCTTCAAATTCGAACTCGAGCTAGACCAAGCCAGGTTCTATGCCAAAGAAAATGCACTGGATCTCATTGCTACAGGCTTTGATCCAAAGAAAACACATCTCATTATGGATTCTTATCATGCGAGAACGATTTATCCATTAGCCATTCACGTGGCAAAACGGATCACCTTCTCTACAGCCAAAGCTGTATTTGGTTTCACCAATTCTAATAACATCGGTTCGATTTTCTTTACAAGTTTTCAAGCCGTACCAGCGTTCCTTCACTCCGTCCGAGTAGGTCGCAACGTGCCTTGTGTGATTCCCTTAGCTATCGACCAAGACGCCCACTTCCGAGTGGCCCGAGATGTCTTACCAAAACTCGGATACCTCAAACCCGGAATTTTGCACTCGAGATTTCTCCCTGGATTACAGCAAGGTGGAAAAATGTCTGCGTCAGATCCCGACTCAGCTCTCTTTACAGTGGATCCACCGGAGGTCATTAAAAAGAAGCTTCAAAACGCCTTTACGGGAGGACGAGGGAACGCCGCTGAACAACGGAAACTGGGTGGCCAACCTGAAATCTGTTCCATCTTTCCCAATTACCAACTAGTGTTTATCCCACAACAAGACAAGTTAGATGCATTGGAACAACGATGCCGAAGTGGCGAGATGCTCTGTGGAGAATGTAAAAACATTTGCATCGATTTAGCCACCAAGTTCTTAACAGACCACCAGAAACGCCGCGAGAAAGCCCGAGACAAACTCAACGATTTCCTCCTAAAAGAAGACGAACTATCAATCGAATAGTCGCCAAAAGATATTAGGATTACCAAATTCGTCAAGTTCTTCATCCTGTAAGTTCTGATGTTATAAACGAATTATTAGAAAATCACCCTAAGCGCCTTTTCCAACCCAGTAATTACCATGTTTCACGATAATTTTCCCCTCTTTGCGCTCCCAATATAGTTGAGTGAACAAGAGCGGCCAGAACCCAACAATAAGGGCGCCTAAGATGAAAATTACAAAGCCGGCGGATAAGATGAATAATATCCAAAGTCCTATTGGAGAGAATAAATGAAGCCACTGAATTCCAAAATTAATTACGAATGTGAAAAGTATTCCTAGAGGTATCATAATTATCAAGTGCCACCATCGAATTCTTCTTATCTTTTCACGATAAGGAATTTTCGCAAGAAGCCTCGATGACCAACCTAATTCATGATGCACCTGTACTACTACACTTAGCATTAAACCGACAGAGAAACTAACCAGCCCTGGTAAACTGACTAAAAAAAATATCCATGGCGTTGTTAAAAAAAGCCACATTAAAACAATAGCAATAGGAGTCCAGATTAAATTAAAAATCAAGCGTCGAACCCTTAGAATATCCCATCTGTAAGTGGAAGCATCAAAAACTGGAATTCCCTCATCCAATCCTATCACCTGATTATTCACACCAATTCCAGCAATAAAAAGATATGAGGATAGCCAAATTTGTCAATTCGAGTTTGGACACAAAGGAGTTTTATGATTCTTCTTAACCTGATTTCCTTCTTCAAATTACTTTAGATTTTATTTTTTGAGGTGTAGCTTAATTGAGCAGCCCAAAAAAATAGATATTTAATAAAAGAGAATTGCTTCCAAGGCTTTTTATTCTGGAACTTTTTTATAATCACGGAGGATATATCAAATGAGGGAAACCCAAGGCGATGATACTCTAAATCTATGGATCTTAAACACAAACCAACCATATCGCATTCTGGCAAATGACAAACCATATATGATATTTGCATATAGGTTTTCACAATCTAGTATTTGGGAATGATGTTAAGAAGCATTGGTGTTCAATACTTGATGAATATTTGATTAGGAGATGTCTGAAGTGTCCAGGGTAGAAAAGAAACGCAAGCCGTTCAAACTTCAAATAATGGACTTACTTATAGAGATAGGGCTCTCATCTGGTATCGCTGATGAAGTCGCCATTGAAGTTGTGAAAAACTCTGAAGAAGATACACCCATTGAAACAATTCGAATCATGATTCTCAAAAGCCTTCGAAAATATGACGCGAAAGCTGCACAAAAACTCGCGCTGCGGTTTCAGTATATTGAGAAGCAATTAGAAGATGTTCGACGAAAAGCAGAACGAGGCGACGAAATCTACGATGAACAAGCAGTCATCGAATTGTTGAAAGCTGATGAAATAACTGC
>JAEOTO010000006.1 GCA_016839805.1 Candidatus Hermodarchaeota archaeon | reverse complement strand
TTGGTAGATACAACAACTTTAGCAGAATTGCTCAAAGATGAGCCAGTGGTTGACCTTGTCAAAGTTGATGTGGAAGGAGCTGAGTGGCAAGTCATTAAGGGTGCTGACCCCATAATTGATAAAATCCAAAGTTGGCTAATCGAGGTTCATTACCGCAGTTATCCGGAATTAAAGAAACTCCGGGTGAAAATGCAAAAATGGTTGAAACAAAGAGGTTACATAACCCAATGGATAAATCGAAATCACGTCTTTGCTCAGCGATGAGGCGATTGAATGAAAGTGTCAGTTATTGGAATTGGTGGCGTTGGATACGCGATGACAAATATCCTCGCGGCAGCTGGATTTAATGCAATTGGCGTGGATATTAACCCAAAAGCGCTTGAATCCCCCAGTGCAGATGCCAGTGTGATCCGGTTTATTAAACGATATAAATCAAAGATAACGGAGAATTTAATTCTGACTACGGATTATTCTCAAATTACTGGTTCAGAGTTTGTTATTGTGGTGGTAAATACAGATTTTGATGAGAAACAACAGCAACTTACCACACACATCTTAGAAAAGGCTCTAAAGATGCTTGGTGAACATGGTCAAACAACTGTAATTGTAATGTCAACCTTACCATATGGCGCATCTTCACGTCTGAAAGCCATTTGTGATGCTAGTGGTCTGGATTACTGTTATTCACCAATTATGGTCAATCAGGGCAACTATGTTGATAGCTTCTTCAAGGCTCCATTTCTAATACTTGGAGCTAATGACGAAGTTGGCCAGAAGGTAATGATGTTTTATGCTCAGCTTTTTCAGATTTTTCGCGAAACTTTTCCACCCACCTACATAGTTTCGGCATTAACTGCTGAACTAACAAAACTCATAGCAAACGCCTTTCTTTCAACGAAATTATCCTATGCGAATTATGTCGGGGGACTTTGTGAGAAAGTCAATCAGATTGAAGGACAGCCCGTAGACGCTAACTTGATTCTCCATATTATAGGAAACGATCCACGGATTGGCAGTAGATTCCTCAAAGCAGGGTTTGCATTTGGGGGTGGATGTCTTCCTCGAGATTTGAAATCGCTTATAACATCGTGTCAACAAATTGGTAGCCACCCAGAATTATTGAGTGCAGTTGATCATGTCAATGCGGAAAGGACTCGGGTTCCCATCAAAGTGTTAGAAAAGTATCTCGATCAGCCCCGGGCTATCACAGTGCTTGGCACAGCCTATAAAGCCGGCATTGACGATGAACGAGGTTCCAAATCAGTCGAACTTATCGAATTTCTAAAGGAACTTGGACACTCAGTAAGTAGCTATGACCCAAATGTTCCTCGAACGAAATCACTTCCTGACATTCTAAAGAGTGCAGAACTCGTTATTGTTACGACCGATGAACAAGAATTCACGGAAATCGGTAAGATGTTAGGTAAAAAGTGTCAGGTGGTTTGTGATTTTACTATTACTCCAATAGTAGATAGCAACTTGATACCAAGCCATGTTAATCTTTTTACCGCGGGTGTGGGATGGCAACGACCAGAAAAATAAGTGACACAATAAAAAATAAAATTTTATTGTCTTAGTAGCCGGTTGTAGACTTTTTCAAGGCGTTCGACTTCATCTTCCCAAGTGGGTATCTTAATTTGCTGTACTTCTTCTTGGAGTTGATCGTAATGAACAACGACTTTTTCGAGTGCACCTTTGATGGCTAACCATTCCTGTTCTTCATCTTCCACTCGGGGATACCAGACTACGCCCTTATTCCCAAATAGGGCTTTCCTCATCGGTCCTTCTCGTAGCACTATTGGTTTCCCAGCCGCTATTGCTTCCCCGGCCTTCAAGGGGTAATGATCGTCTTTGCTTGTCACAAGCATAACATCTATAGTGCGATAGAAATGGGGAACTTCGTTGTAATGAATTGGATCGTGGAATTCAACAGTGTCTTGCAGCTTATGAAGAAATGGTTGAATTTGATTTGTGAAAAATGGATAATTACTTTGTGTAATACCGACTATTTTCAATCGACAAGCAGGATGACTTTCAATGAATTCTTGCCATGCCTGTAACATGTCCTTGATGCCACGTTGTCGTGAAATGGCGCCAAGATATCCAAAAACCAAACCATTTTGTGATCCCCTGATACCTAGTCGTTCTATTTGAGTGGCTTTGGGGGGCTTAAGGAAGTCCTTCTCCGGGAGGTTACGTAAAAAACTCCAACTTCGTGGCCTCATTTGGAGTACAGATTGGGCGATTTGTGGGTCTACGATAGTGGTGTGATCACAGTGTCTGACAAGTAATTTCATTACTTGTTCTATTATCCATGCCCAGATGCGGTATTTTCTTCCAGGTCGTTCTCGCCGAATTAGATATGCCCAATGACTGCGCACGTCATAGACTTTGGGTGTTTTACTGATTAGGAAAGGAAACTGTGCCATGGGCCACCCTTCAATTATATGAATAATGTCATATCCTCGTTTTTGGACTGCTGTCATTAGACTTCGAAATACAAGTTGAATTCGTCTAATGACCCCCATACCCGGTTCTGAACTGGTCGCTACAAGAAATTCATTAATACGATGTCCTTTCCGCTCTAATGCACGTTTAAGTTTGATTTTCCGAACCGGCTGATCTCCCTCATAAGGGTAGACAAGTAGAATATTCATCCTATCACGTTATCCTTATCAAGAACCCAGTTTTGGATAAAGTCTCCCATTGGAATTACATAACGACGAGTTCGTTTCATAAGATTCTTTGGGACTAAGACCTTGAACCGCGTTTTTATATTTACCTTTGCTAACGCTTCTTAAAGGGTTTCAGGTTAGCTCTAGAACTAATATGCCTTCAAGAAGCGAGTGTGGATAGCTTAATGGCTAGGCTTTTGTGTGTTAAAAACAATGGCTTCGGTGAGGAAAACGAAATTTGTCCAGCCAGCCAGATGCTGATTCATTATTAGAAATCGGTCGCACCTACTATGCGAAGAAAGCTTATAGTGAGGCTTTGAAAGCTTGGCAGGCAGCACAGGCTGAATACAAAAAGGTTGGTAGAAAACGCGAAGTTGGAATTACTAGCGCTGAAATGGCTAGAGCCCAGATGGCTTTAAACCGGAAGAAGGAGGCTCTGGTTAGCTGTACTCAAGCAGTTCGTATTCTACGAGAAGTTAATGATTTTGTTGCTCTCCGTGAGGCCCTGTTAACGATGGGACAGGTTATGGAGGATCTTGGCTACTTTGAAGAGGCTACACGTGCGCTTAATCAGGCTGCTGAAATTCAAGTTCCTGGAGAAGAAAGCAGAGCACGTGTCGTACTCCTAATCGATATTAGCAGAGCTTTGGTCCGAGTGGGTAAAAATCGGGAAAGTCAAGCCAAACTTGCTGAAGCAGTAGCAATTACTACGCACTTAGATGATCAGGAACTTCAAGGTGAAACTCTTGCAGAGTATGCCCGAATTCTTCAATTGCTATACGAATATGATAAAGCCGAGACAACGTTACATCAGCTCATTCAATTATGGGATAAGGCAGGTCAAGCTGAACTAAGTGCTCACGCTCATTTAGGGTTAGCTAGCAATTTCTTGGCAAAAGGCTATTTTGATGAAGCTGAAAAACACATCCAACAAGCCAAAAGTGTTTTTTCCAGTAGCGCAGATAGAATGGGACTGGCACTCACCGAGTACCATACAGCTCGCGTTCTTTTGAAACGTGGCCAACCGGAGCCCGCCTTGCCCCATGGAGAAACAGCACTCCAATTTTTCGAAAAAGAAAAGAACTTGGTTGCATATGCTGAAAGTGCCATCGTTGTTGCTCAAATATTAGAACAGCTTGTCCAAGATGTCAGGTCACTTCGTCTTTTTGATAAAGCAATTGAACTTTTTTCCCAATTTGGTGAACCAGCGCGAAGCTTACAGACCCGTATATTGAAAGGTAAAGCTCTTCTTAGACTTGGAAAACAAAAACAAGCTGAACAAGAATTTACTCAGGTAATTAGGTATTCCCAAGAACACAAACTTCCAGAACAAGAAGTCGGCGTTTATCTCCAAGTGGGTGAGATGTTTTACCAATTGGCACGGTTTACTGAGGCATTAGAGCAAAGCCAATTAGCCCTGAACATGCTGCAAAATCTATCTGAAGAAAAGCTAGAAGTCCAGGCATACAGGTTATTTCTAAACGCTTCAAAGAATGCACAACGTCTCGAAGAGAACCTGCCATTTCTTCACGAGGCAGTAAAAAACGCGAAAGCCCAAGGAAATAATCTCCTCGCTTCTTCCCTCTCAGTAAGCCTTGCTCAGGTTAGCCTAGATATACAATCAATAGATCAAACCAAAGAGGTACTGGAAAAAGCCATCCACGATGACCAGCTGCCAACGGAACTTCGAGCCGAAGCAGCTCTCAACCTGGGATTAGTTTTCATGAAAAACGAACAGTATACAGAAGCAGCCCAATATTTGAGCCAGGCGATTAAAGAATTCAGCTCTGAACCAAGCTTTGACCGAAGTAGTGCATATTACCAACTTGCTGAAGCATATCGCTACTTGAATAAACCCAGCTTGCAAAAAGAAGCCCTTATCGGCTCTCTTGATACCTTGGGACCCCAAATTGATGAAGGTCTCCGAGGCAGGCTCTTCTTTGAATTAGCTCCTTTAATTGAAGCTGAAGATATGCCCAAAGCTCTAGAATATTACGAGAAAGCTGCCAGTATTTTCAGCAAAGGGGAATATCCACAAGAGTATTTTGAATCCCTTCAAAGACAAGCACAATTACAGGCTGAATCAAAAGATTTCACCCGCGCAAACCAAGTAATTGAACTGGCTATTCAAGTTGGAGAAGAATTGGATATTCCCACTGAGTTTAAACCTGACAGCTTGCCGCTCTCATGGGACCATAAACAACAAGCCCTAGAAGAAGCCATTCATATTGGAGTTCAACAATATCAGAAAGAAAAAAGCCGAGACATAATGGACAAGCTAATTGATTGGTCCAGTCCTCGAAAAATCGCCAAATTACATCCATTTTTAGCTGATAATCTGGGTTTTGAGCGCTGTCCAGATTTGCAAAAATTAATGCAAGAAGAAAAAAGTTTACTTTCGCAAATAGGTAATCTTCGATGGCAGCTTGCTCAGTTATCACCAAAGGATACGCCCCAAGAAGAGCATAAATCTCAACGAGAATCTCTTCAAACAGAACTCAAAGAGACAATGAAAAAAATTAATGTAAACCGTAACGTCATCGCTGCTGCTTGTCCTGACCCAGGAAGAGGAATGCTTCCCCTTGATTACAAAATGCTCCAAAAACTATCAACCCTGATGCCTGCAGATCGCCGTTGGATTGTAATCAATTACGATGTTTTGCCAAAAAGGAATTTAATCATCGTCACAACTCTTGATCATGTCGGTCGTCACGCCGTACATACACTACCAATTCCCCAAGATCTTGTTTCTGTGGTACAAACCCTTCAACATATCAAAACTGCTAATGAGCTTCCCCCAATTGCAGATTTACGGGATATTGCATCATTTCTCTATCGAAGCCTTATTCCCAGCTTATTAGAAAGAGACCTCCAAAGTCATACGTATGGTTTTCTACAGTTTGTCACCGATGATTTTCTCAATAATGTTCCCTTTGAACTTGTATTTGATGGGAAGGATTATTGGGGATTGAAATACCCCATGGCGTGGACACCGGATTTTCAATTCTTTGAAAGCACCCTTAAAACTAAAGCCTTGGCGCAAACTGGATCACCATCTGTTATCCTTGGAGTAAAATTAGATCCAGAAAGTCCAGCTAAGCGGAAACACTCTGCGGAGGAAATTACAAAGTCGTTTCTTGGTTCTGTGCCTACGCATCAAGGTGTTACTGAACCTATCGTTCTCTTTGGACGTGATTTTACTCGTGCCCTTCTCTCCAGTAACATCGATCAACCCCGATCACTGCTTTACTTTGCTACTCCAACCACGCTTCATCATCGAAAGGGTGAAATTGCCTTGCAGCAACCTGATAGTCTTCGAGTAATTGAAATTGGGGTAACGACGTTATTCAAAGGTGGACCAATCCTCATATTAGATGAAGCGACGCGCCCTGAAGCTCGAGAAGACGGATTGAGCATGACAGGGTTTTTACGCCACCTTGTCACAGCGGGGATCCCCTCAATTGTATTCACCCGCTGGCAGCCTGAATCCCAACTTCAACCTGCTTTTACTCAAGTACTAGCCCGACAATTGTATGAAGGCGATCCTATTGCTGTAGCAATGCTTCATACACGTCGGAAATTGGCTACCAAAGGTCCTTCACCCCACAGCTGGTTGGCTTACAGCCTTTGTGGAAATCCCTTTCCTACCCTCCTTTAACACAAATTTAACTTAGAAAAAGAAAGTTTGAACGAAAATTACTAAAACATTATAAATGGCGTGTGCTGCAATGGGACCTGCCAGTCGGCGTCCACGCCTTTGAAAAAGCAAACCTAAAATTAACCCGAGCATTGTCTGAATAATTCCAATGAACGGATTTGCATGAATTATCCCAAAAATTATGGACGTTACTAGAAGCCCTCCGATATTCCCATAATGTGCGTCTAGGGAGTTTTGAATAAACCCACGAAAGAAGTACTCCTCAGCAGGAGCTACGATTAGGATAATTCCAATGAACGTAATTACTAACCAAAAAATTTCATCAGGTCCAGGAAGAGGGCTAGGTATTCCACCTCCTGAACCAAGGAACTCATACAAGGCAAGAAGGAATACAAATGGGACCATAGCCATTCCCACAGCTAGACCCAAAAGGATATCCTTTGTTAATGTCACAGGGCCTCCGGTTTTTACACCCACTTTGTCTTGTCCCACTTTCAGTCGAGTAACATACGCTAATGGAATCAAGATGAAGATTAGTTCACTCAGGAGAAGCAAAGTAAAGAAGAGGGGATCCGTCAAGAGGATATTTCCCAGAAAAAGTATAGGAATGCCAAAGAATACAAGATAGTATACCATAATTGGTATCAAGATGAGAACAAAGATTGAATAGGTGAGGACAGTAACGATGTAGGTAGATTTAGGGGACCAAGGATAGGGCGGTGTTTGGAAGTCGCTGATTGACCAGTTGATTTCTGCTCCACATGTCTCACAGTATCTTGTAGGAGCCGAGATTTCTGTACAACAATAGGGGCAAAACCGAGTAGAATACTGCCGTTCACTCATCGACTTTTCCTCTTTCATCATGTTGGTTCATTGGCTGTAAACAGTTGGGACAAGCGTATTCTGGTTGTTCTGTGAATGATTCGGGGTCAAGTGAAGCAGCAACTAGTTGGAGGCGCTTGCCTCTGCATTTACCCCAGCGATGATATGATGTCTGACATTGTTGACATTCAAGGTATGCAGACCAACCGATTTTTTTGCCACATACGTTACACCACCGTTGAATTGGAGCAATTCCAAACGCGGCAGCGATGGCACAGACACCAAAAGGGAGTGACACAATACCAAAGACCACCAACGCGATCCTCACCATGCCAATCGCCTTCTGAGTTCGAAGAACAAAAATAAAACCAATAATAACAGGAATAGAAATCAAATTGATTGCCGCAATCAGAAAGGGTGCGATTCCGTAGAGAGAGCTTGCAAAGAAGAGAAAGAGAACACCAAATAATCCTCCCAAAACGGTTTGAAGACCTAATATCACTAGGCTGAATATAGGGATGTATGCTGGACTTGTTGGGGGAATATCCCTTTGGGAGGGTAAATGGATGAGGCGGAGGTCGAATTCACAGGCTGGGCAGGTATCAGTAGGTTCTCGGGGAGATTCAGGGAGATGTTCACCACAAACAGGGCAGCAGATTATAGATTGCGTTTCAGGCTGTTTTGCAGATTGAATTGGTTCCCCCATCAAATCACTTCATACTAAAAACTGATCAACGCGTGTGCTTTCTGTGCTGTTATCCTGCTTTATACTTTACCGATTTTAACCAGACATCTTTAAGGATAATCACCATCATCCGAGTAATAGGAAAGTATCGGTTATGGTTGTCATTGATCGCCAAACAATTCTTGAGTTAATATCTCAGCACCAATTGGTTACTAACATGGTGGATCCCACTGTGCAAATATCTCCTAATGGTGTTGAATTAACCCTCCATAAAGTGTACACCTTCAAGGATGCAGGAACGGTTGACTTCTCTAATACAGAACGCTATATTCCAGAGTACGAGGAGTTATCTCTAATAAACGGGCAGTATGAACTGGAAGCTGGTTCATACATTGTAACCTATAATGAAACTCTTCGGATTCCCACAGATCTGATAGCAATTGGCCGTCCAAGATCATCTATTCTCCGATCCGGTGCTACAATTGAATCAGCTGTTTGGGATGCGGGTTATGAAGGACGATCACGTGGATTATTAACTGTTTATAACCCGTATGGCTTTGTGATTAAACCAAATGCCCGATTACTTCATCTCGTGTTTTTTCGTTTGTTGCAAGAAACTGACTCATATAAGGGCGTCTTTCAGGGTGAAAACTAGTGGTACACAAGGCTAATGTGCTGGTTACAGGTCGACCTGGCTGTGGTAAGAGTACTCTAGTGAATCGTTTCATTGAAGAGGCGCGACAAAAAGGCGTAAGTGTTGGCGGAATTAGTACACCAGACTTCCGATTTGATACAGGTCGTAGGAGAGGTTTTCTTATTCGTGACGTGTCTTCAGGGGCAGAACAGACGATGGCCGCAGTTGATTTTTCCAGTCCCGTGAAGGTCGGTCGCTATGGTGTGAATTTGCAGGCGGTTCAAGATATTGGAGTCACCGCTATCGATCAAGCTATCCGTTCAGTTGATTTGGTAGTGATTGATGAAATTGGGAAGATGGAATTAGCAGTCCCAGAATTCTCGCGAAGTGTGATTGATGCGTTGGATTCACCTAAACCTGTCTTGGGAACACTTGGAATGAAGCTGAAAGGACCGTTTGTAACCTTCGTGAAAAATCGTGATGATGTCACAATATTGATTCTTACTCCTGAAAATCGGACTCGCGTATACGAACAGATCTGTACGCGCTTTGGGTTATAAAGAATGGAAAGGACCAAAGCTAGCGTGCTTTGGTCGGATGGTATACAATGTAAAATGATATGGCTAAGAGGGTGAGACCAAGTGCTAACCCTACAATAGCATTCATCAGGATATCGAAGAGCGTTGGATTAACAAAGTAAATCGAGATGTAAAATGTAGTAAGTGGGAGAATCATCAGTACTAGTAGAAAACTAAGAAAGAGCGGGAGTCGTCTGAAGCGGAAGAGGGGCTGCCGTTTTTGGGTTTCAACATAGATGAGAAGTATCAAGCCGACCATGACATTTCCTAGTGCTGAGAAGAAAAGTGGTAACATTGAGACGATTGTTACATTGCGAAGGAAGGGAACAAGAACCCAGGCCATTTGATAACTGCCCCAGGCAAGCGTGAAGATAGCAATGAATTTGAGGAGAAGGGGACCGATTGTGTCGGAATTCACACCATGTTCGCCAGGTACAACGTCTCTACGGATAAGAAGTGATTCGATAATAATGACTAGTCCCATAACTATGAAGAAGATGGCGCGCGTCCAAAAAGGACCTGTGAATATATTTGGAGGATCAAGCGGGAAGTAGGGTAAAAAGATGAAAATGATTCCTGTTAGAAGTGAGAGAATGCCAACGCCCATGAGAAATGCCCAGCCAACGAAATCTTTTCCGGGTTTGAACACATCATCGAAGATAAGGATGCCAACGCCCATGACAATCGCGGCAAAAATGGCATAAATCATGTATTCAGGAGGTATTAGCCAGTTGGTAAAGTACCGATAAAGTCGGTAGAGGGCATAGATGAAGAAGATGAGGGCAGTTAATTGGAGAAGCCGTGAAAGTAGATTAGAGTGCTTTGCCAAGGTTTTACACCACGTTGGTGTGAGAGATTTGTACATGAAACCCTTAACCGAATTGCTAAAGGTGTCCGTACATGTAGCGACTACTCTAGTTGTCTAGCAAATTAATCTTTTTGGCGGGAACTCCCACGATTCATTATTGGAACCCATTCCGCAAGAATTTCGAATTCAAAGGCGACACATGGTGCTTCTATTCCATAATTCTGCAATACTGCCGGGTGGATTTCGCCAATTACTCCTAGTCGCTGGCCCTCTATGAATAAATTCGCTACACGTCCTTTGATAAAGGAAACATTAGAGGCTTTTTTCACTTTGGCAGATAGTCCAAGGTTTCCTAGAAGCGTCATAAGTTCAGCTTTCAGTGATGTAATATCAACTCGAGAATTCACTGTTGCTGCAGCTATATACGGAACCGTATTAGTGCAAGTCTCAGCGTTCAGATCAACTGTAACTACATCGCCTAATTCGAAGATGTGATGGGGTAGCTCTTCAGCAGTATTTTCTCCGAGGAACGCTAATAATCCAGGGAGAAGGCTATTTCGCATTATATGGTACTCCATTGATTTGGGATTAGCGATTTCGACGACGGCCTTTCTGGAACGATTCATCTTCTCAAAGAGTACACGAGTATTCGTCAAGATGTAATTATGGATTTCTTGATAGCCTAAACCCACCATCAAATCACGAAAAGTCCGTAACATAGTCGTTATTGGAAGCTCATGTCCAATTGTCATCAACTGGGGAATTGTCGCCTCAATACGGTCATATCCAAAACCGATAGCGACATCCTCAACGATATCGACATCATGAAGGATATCCACACGGTATGCAGGAATTTCGACATTCACAACACCTTCGTGAACCGAGGAACTTATTCGCATCCGTCCTAACGCTTTCTCGATGGTAGTTCCATCAAAATCGTAACCGATAATCTGGTTAATATTCTGTATTGAAAGTTCGCGATGCGTCGAGGAAAGGTCCGGAAGCCGTTCACGTTCTTTAGGATACACCACCTCAACATCCTCAAGAATACCCCCTCGTTCAGCTAGGGCCGTGATCATTATGTTCAAAGTTTGAATTGTAGTTAACTTGTGAGTTCCAGTGACTTCGACAAAGATGTCTTTTGTGGTTTCAACTAGTCGACCCAAATCGTTGCTGTTAATTACTGGCGGTAAACTTAGCACTTGGTTCTCTGCATCAACGAGGAGGGGATATTGTGGAAAATCTTTGATTATTTTCCCAAATTCTTGCCCCTTGGGATGTTGACGGAGAATCTGTTTAGCTGTTAGTGGAGTCTGAAATTCAAGCGGAACAAACTTGATCACATCTGGAGGTTCGGTTCGATAATGAATCGGAGGCGTAATGAGGTCTAAGACATAAAGTCCAATACTGGTTCGCTTTCGATTCCGACCAAAGGTACCTGTAAGGCGTTCTTGAAGTTGCATGAATTCGGCAATTAGGTCATCATCTAATTGAAGGTCGCGGATGATTCCACAAGCTAAGTAAGGACGAACCTGTGCTACAGATGGATCTACAATAGCTTGCCAATCAGATTTTCGAACCACATAGGAAGGCGCCCCTGTTTCAATTTCTAAGAAGCCACGTAGTCCCCGTGCAATACCCTCGGTTGAAAGCATGTCAACACGGTCAGGATTTACTTCGATAATAACAACGTCATTAATTTGACTGTCAATTTCACATTTGAGTAAGAAGAGGTGTTCTTCTAGTTCTTCAAGGGACAGGTTCTTTCCGATCAGTGCCAGAAGATCTGATATCCTAACTTCTACATTCATCACGTTCACCTCTTTAGAATCTCATCGAGACTTTTCTAAGCCAACCAAGATTTCGGGTAGCCAGTTCACGAATATCATTTATTCCCAATGCCGCCATGGCTAACCGATCAATACCGATTCCCCAAGCTAGAATAGGAAAGTCGATACCAAAAGGAAGAGTGACTTCTGGACGAAATATTCCCCCTGGAAGTGCTTCTTTCCAGCCAAGTCCCGGTATGTAAATGAATCCTTCAATGGATGGTTCGGTGAAAGGGAAGAATCCGGGTTTGAATTTAAGTTGTTCAATACCTACACCTTCTGCAATTGCCCGAAGGTAACCCATAAGATCCCGGAGGGTAAGACCTTCACCTCCAATAATTCCTTCACATTGAAGAAATTCAGCAGAGTGAGTTGCATCAAATTTTTCTGGACGGAAATTCCGGTCAATACTGAACATACGTAATGGAGCTTGCTTATGTTTGGATAGAAAACGAACAGAAACCGCAGTAGTTTGGCTACGTAAAACAAGTTGTTGAGCAATGTCGAAGCTATAGGTATAACGCCATCCAGTTGATCCCGTCTTCCAGCCATTTTCATGCGTCTTAGCTACATGTTCTAAGGCTGACTGATCAATTATTTTGCCAGGTCCCTTGGGATTTTTAATATGATAGAGATCGTGGACTTCCCGAGCTACATGGTCTTGGGGCATAAAGAGAGCATCGCTGTTCCAGAATTCCACCTCAACGAGAGGTCCTTTAGCTTCTTGGAACCCTAAGCCAAGAAGAATTCGTTTCACGCGATCGATAAACTCAATATAAGGATGTTTTTTCCCTGGAAAAAGTCGAGAAGTTGGGGCAGCGAGATTATATGGCAAAAAAGTTTGATCCTTCCAGGCTTCAGATTTGATTATTTCGGGAGATAAATCCTGAATTGAGTCTTTTTGGGCCAGTGATGTTTCAAGTGCCTGGTTTCCTTCGGAGGTGATAATTACAGAAACACTTTGATGTGTGACAAGTTCTGCTAGACTCCGTTTAATAAGATCGCGTTGAATCGCTGTCCATTCTTTCACATCTATACTCATATTCTCTTGTTGAAGTCTTCCAGACTTGGAAGCGACATTTAAGGCTCGCTGAAGGAGGTGCTGTTTAACGGCTTTCACTGCATTCGCTTTCAATTTCATCCATGTTTGACCATCGCGTTTCGAAACAGTAATCCACCCGTTTCGGCGCGCCCAACCTAAGGCTAGTTGTTGTTCAGAAAGTTCGAGAGTCTTATCATTTGCCACAGAAATAACAGAACCTTCTCCCCCTTGTTTGGTCAATATTTTTACTAACCGTATCTCTGGTAGTCCCTTAGTAGCAAATTGCTTCCCCTCAGTTGTCAATTGATAATATTCGGTTTGCGTTGTTTCGTAGTCTTCAATGAGTTTCTGCTGACGAAGACTTTCCAAGAGACTCCGGACCGTTTCATCTGGTAAAGCCAGAGATTTTGCAATTGATGAAGAAGAAAGGGGGGTTTTTGTAGTTTTAAGATGGGAAAGAATTTGCCGAGCTTTTTTTGATAATCTGTACTTCATATGACCTCCATCCTAAGAAGAGAATGAATACCTTGAGGGGCTGAGGAAGCTAAATAAGTAGGGATTAAGAACGAGCAATGATTGGTTAGGAGTGAGGAAATTCCAAGGCATCAGCCCATCAATGTTTGACTGGAGCAATCGTTCCGGGTTCATGTATTTAAACCATCCGTTTAAAATGCTTTATGAGTTTAGTCTGGAAGGGCGTTCAAGATTTTTCCATATGGAATCTCATACCGTTTACTTCTTATTCGGTAGAAGACCACAGGATAAATTGACTTTGTGAAGTATTTGCGATGTTTAGTATCAACAAGGAGTATCATGTGTTTCAAACCGTGCTGCTTCAATAGTTCTAACTGAACACGTTTCTTTTGTGTATATTCTTCGCGCCAATAGCCGATGATTTCAACAAGAACTCGGTGTTCTCCTTTCACTAGAGCAAAATCTGGAATAATCAAATAAGAACCAAAAATGAATGCCTCAGGCTCACGAATGATATCCCAGCCACGAAATTTGTTGTTGTGCCAACTCCAATAGAATTGTTTCTCCACTTTAGAATCAAGGAACGCCATATCTTCGCGAATCTGTCCTCGTGGGAGTAGCACGGGTATCGATTTTGAGTCCAATTGCACAATATAATGATGATCTCGAAGAATCACATCAATAGAAACCTTCTCGACACGAATTTTTAGGCTTGGGGCTTCTTGCAACAAATGAGTTATGACTTGGGCAATATTCCATCCAAAAGATGTTGCACGACCAAAAAATACCTGGGGACCTGCAAGAGTTGCGCGGATAGTACCGTTGTCGGATTCTAGTTCGACTAAGACCCCATAGCGCTTTGTATATTTAAGAAGGGATCGAGCTGTTGTCCCCAAACTAGTTCCGCTGACAGTAAGATTCACCGAGTCGCAATGATAAAGAAAGGTTTCGAACACCTCATAATTATAGGCGGCGATTAATTGTTCAGCGGATGGTGGAGAGTTTTTCCGTTGTAAAAGCATTTGTTCTTCGCGGTGTGCAGTAAGCAGTGATTCAATAGATTTGGGGGATAATCCAAGATTTTCACTGACATCGCTGAAGGTTTTTTGTCGATTTTCACGAGCAAAGAATCCTCCTTGGTGATCTTGTACATATTGCCAAAACCAGAGACGGAAATCCTCTAATGAAGCAATCCCTTGTCGTTTCAATGCGGTAAGTTGAGTTTGATCAAGGTAGTCTTCGAGTTGATGCGAGGAGAATGAATAGAACCGGTTTAACAAAGTTGCAGTGAGTGCACGAACCACACGATTATCTGGTGCCCAAGTTAAGGGTTCTTCGAAATCAATGTTATCGCGGATTTTATCGATATGAGATTCGAAATAATCAATTAGTCGTTGTGGGAGGGATTGATCAAGGGGAGTCGTTAGAAAATAAGGCAGCAGGTGTGTTCCTTTAATTTGATATTTTATGTACTGTAAACGTAACACCAATGCTGCAATCCCCATTGAACTGATAGCCATTAGGTTTGGTCATCTAAGAGGGTTCCTAACTGAAGTAACCGAAGACCTTGACCTCCCTGAACATAGATTCGGCTACTCCCAGTGGGATCAGAATGAATCAAAGCTAGAATCCGATAGCGCTCTTTTAGACTAGGTGGAGGATCAACGACCTTGAATTTTCCTTCGCCCAACCGAACTTGCTCGCCACATTTCGCTTTTTCTTCTTGGAGAACCCCCTGAATCAGTAAGGCGATATTCCACATGAGCTTGCGACTACGACAAATTAGGATACTGCCCTCTAGAAAGACTGAGTCAACTCGGTCAATTACAAAAAACCATTCCTGTAAATCGGGATGAAGTTTTTCCGATGGAATACTTGTATCTGTGAAATAGCCAGATGGGGGTTCCATCTCTTCTGCTAATTCTGCCTTTAATTCTTCAACTAGAGAAGATGAACTGTCATGCTCCTGAAGCCAAGGGAGTAGCGATGAGACAATTTCTTCAAATTCGTCCTTCCTTTGGGTTCCCTCGGCATAGTAGACAAGTATCAAACGTTGGAGAACAGGTTCAAGCACTTCAAATAATTCAAAATATTGGATGATAAGAAGTACTTGATAGAGCAACTTCCAGGCTTCTTCAAACCGTCGAAGTGCAAAATAAATGGAGGATAGGTCAATCAGAAAACGGATCACTTCTCCAGGGTCTGTAATTGATGGAAATTCCGTTGATGTGATTTCTCCACGGATTACTAAAAGGGCAAGATAGAGGGCTTGAGCAGTAGCCTGTTCGTTTGCGAATCCCCATTCTTGGGTTTTACGGGCAAAAATAGTGAAATACATCGTCGCAGATTCGAAATCTTCTATAAGCAGATTGATCGTGATGCGAAGCATGTGAGTCATTATCATAAGACGGCGATAATTGGTAGCATCAGGTCGAACGCTTAATAGAATGCGGTTACATTCCTCTATGGCTTCTTTGGCTTTTTCTAAATTATTTTTCTCACCCAGATATAAATAACAAAGAGCCGTTAGGTAATTCAGAAGGACTAGGTCCGGTGTAATCCGTCGGATAAGTCTTCGATGGGATGTGGCTGAAAGTTCCCAAGAAAGAAGGACCAAATGGTTATACAATTCTTCTCGAGCCTCATCAATTTCGTTTAAAGCCTCTCGATAATTTTGTTCTTGAATCTTATTCACATAACTCGCATAATTACGGCGAAGTTCTTGTAGAAACGTCCGGAGTCCAAGTGCCTCTTGGTCAGTCATGCCGATAAGGTCTTCCTCGGCAATCCGGGGTCCCCTTAACGAGCGAACAACCTGAAAAGCTTGATTCTCAATTAATTTGATACGCGTTGTAGGATCATACATGCTGCGTCGATTGATACTATACTTAATCTCTGTGTGTAACACTTTTTCTCGCAGTGTTTCGAGAAAAGCGGTATCCTCTTCGTGTTCATGGCTACGTTCGAGGAGGTGTAATAGAAAAGCACTACCCATTAATCCTTCAATTTCAGGCTCCAAATTGCGGAGTGTTTGTAATAACTGGAAGTCTGAACTAATTAGCCGATTCTCATTTAATTTCTTGAGAACCAGAAGCAAGGATAGATCAGGCGCTTGGGGAATCCGATCGACTATATCACGCGCCTTTTTAATGTAGGCATCTAAATCCACCTGACTAACTTCAACGATTTCGACAACCTTCTGCACTTGTCGTCGCAATTTCCCACGTAATTCTTTTAGAATTTGATGGGACGTATAGAGTTTAAACGCAACTCGGTCAGCAATCTCTTTAAACCGATGCAGTGTTGATGGATCCTGAGCAAAAGCCAGAATAAAGAAATTCGCATCAACCGCTACCCGAGACCAGGTTTTCATGGAGGTTACTTCTGTTTGTACTTCTTTTTGTTCTGCTTTCTTCGGGCGTTTTGACGCGGCACCTTTTGATGTAGCAGTTTTTGGCACGGTCCGAACTCCTTGAAATCTTACTTACTATTACACTTGCTACCTAAAAGATAAATAGTCAGATTTGTGTGTCTAGTTCACCTAATATAAACGGTGATATTTATGGCTCGTCCAGCTCTTTATGGCGGTATCATGATTGGTGCAGCAGCCTGGTTACAAGTATTTGTCATCTTCTTTTTGACCCCAGTCGTCTGGCAACTTGCAGCAATTCCTGGTCTGTTCTTTCTTGCTGGGTTATTCTTAGCTGGAACACTTGGTGAGGAAGCTCATTATGCTGAATTAGCTATCGGTGGAATTTGCATTGCAGTAGCTGTCGGGTTTGTCGGATGGTTTTATTTAACCAGTGGAGGAACTCTATTAATTCCTGCAATAATTTCATTGGGTGCAGGTATCTTAATCTTAATCGGATTAATTTTCATCATGGCGGGACCGGGTAGAGGATATTAACTCAGCCATTAACGTGACTTCCCTCTAATCGGTATTTTCTTCATCCTCTAGTTGTCTTCGCTGAGAAATGCCATCTTCAAGCGTTGATTCGGTGATAAGTTCGTATAAGATAGCTTGTTCTTTTTGAGGACGTAGCAGTCGTCCCAAGCGTTGAATGAACTCCCGTTTGCTACCCGTTCCGGAAATGATTATACCAACGGAGGCATCCGGTACATCAACACCCTCATCCAGAACCTGTCCAGTTACGATTTTAGTAAAAGTCCCCTCTTTGAACTTCGATAGGATCCGTTCGCGTTCCGAGACTTTGGTTTTATGAGTTATCAAAGGAATACCAAAAAGATCTGATATCTTTTCTACGATTCGTGTGTAACGTGAGAAAATGATAACTTTTGCGTCTCGATATTGTTCAAGAAGAGACTCCATCTGGTCGAGTTTTGCTGATGCCTCTAGAGCAACACGTCGAGCTTTCTCTAAATTTGAGAGAGCTTTCCGTGCTTCTGGGTCGAATATGGTTCGTTTTACAATCGTTTCGAATCGCCAACCAGGTTCAATATCATCAAGCCGGCGGGTATAGTTACGGAAAATTCGCATATGAGAATCATATCGAGTTTTTTCTTCGGGTTTGAGTGTGACTTGAATTTGGTGAATCGCATACGGAGCGAGATAACCATTTTTTTCTAGAAGCTGAGGAGCTATGCGGTAAACCGTAGGACCCACAAGTCGGTCCAAATCATGATGCAACTCATCATATCTTTCTGGAGTAGCTGTCAAACCAAGACGATGAGGTGCTAACGAGAGTTCTGCAGCTAATCGATAAGTGGGGCTAGGAAGATGGTGAACTTCATCAAAGACTAAAAGCCCGAAGCTGGTGGTCAACTGATGAGCCATTAATGAGGCAGAATCATAAGTAGCGACTGTAATGGGTTTAGGTACCTTTTTTCCTCCACCTAAAATTCCGATTTCGGGAACATGAAGCAGCAGTTGCAGATCTTCACGCCACTGACTCACTAAATCGAGTGTAGGAACAACGATGAGTGTTTTTTCTGCTAACTTCCGAATTGCCTCCAAGGCTACAATCGTTTTTCCACTACCCGTTGGTAGTACAACAACCCCACGGCATTTCGATCCTTCCCAGCGACGTAATGCTTCTTCTTGATATTCTCGTAGCACCATATCCAATTGGAGAGAGTCAGTGACTTCTCCAGGCAGGCTGAAGTTGAGTGTAAAATGAGTAATGACGGGATATCCTTTATTTTGTAAAAATTGGTGGATGGTGTAGTAATCCATTATTCTGGCGTGAAAAATTCGCTCTTTGGGATTGTAAGTTAAAATTAGTTTAATTTCTGCAAGTTCTAAGAATCCAGTTGGTTTAAGAATCAAGTCACTTTTCCGCAGTCGAAGTTCCGCGAATCGGGTCACACCTTGTTTGGTAAGGATCGCCTTCTGAAGACTGGGAGATATTTTGTAATCTACCTGCACAAAGAGCTGTTGAAGGTCTTTGAGTGGTTGTTTTGCGGCTTTTTGTAAAATCAACTTGAATCGAATCGGTTTCTCATCTTCACGGGGTGTGAGGAGTTCAGCGACTTGACTAAGTTGCTCAATGAGATCAGCATCGACCGTATTGACCTCAAAATATGGTGAACTTTTCCGAAGAACCTGGGGGATTGACTTTGCCCTCCTATAATCTGAGTGCTAGTGCGCGTTTCATCCACTCGTCATACTACAGAGTGGGCTTAAAGTTCATCGGCAGTTACTGTAAACCATATAAGCAAAGCATTAAATTCCCGAATACCTAGCGAATCGTAGGCTTGATTCTGGGAGGAATAAATTTGTCCCTGGATAAAGAGCTCCGCGAAATTGGAATCAGAACCAGTGAAGCTCATCGTCTTGAAGAGGAAGGAAAAATCCCTGAAGCAATTGAACTTCTCACTCAACTCTCGCAAGAGCTTCGTACGTTAGCTGAACGGGCCAATACCTCTTCATTACGTGGAGTTCTAATGCAACGCAGTCTAGAATATGCGAATAACGCAACACAATTGAAACGAAAATATCTGGGACGAGATGCAACCACGGAGGGCTTACCCGATCAGGAGGGGGTTACTGAGGTTCAGATTCTCCGTGGACCAACAGTCGCTGCACAACTACTAAAGATGTTACAATCGGCCCAATATCGTGTGCTCATTGTTACACACCAACTTCATGCCGTCGATTTAATCGACCCAGAACAACAAAAACCCGCGGTGAATATGCTTACAGTATTGAAGGAATTACATGAAGCCGGAGTTAGAATCCGGATTCTAACTACTCCCCCTGGTCATATACAGGGAGTAGAACGATGGAAACAAGCCGATGCGCTCCGAATCCTAGCCAACAATGGAATAGAATTTCGCTTATGTTCACATCTTCATTTTAATGGCGTATTAGTCGATGATACTGGTGTATGGCGGGGAACAGCCCCCCTTACTGAGAAGGGATTGGCTGGTCTAGATGATGTTGTGGAATATTCGACAGCAAACTGGCTTAAAGCCGTTTATCTAACACTTTTCCGAGCTCGATGGGAACAAAGTGATGAGACTTGCTCTCAGTGCTATGAAAAAACATGTCTTGCTAAATTCAAAGCTGAGGATCCCCGCCGCAGTTATGAAGAAACGAAGTAATTTATTCTTCTGGAAAATAAGATTCAGGACTAGGTTCATCTGTTTTATAGGCTGAAACGACTTTCAAGTACCCTCGTCGATCTGCATGACGTACAATACTTTCTACTTCTTGGAGAGGAATATCTAAGGCGTCTGAAATATCTTTAATCCGATGCTGACCATCAGAGAGGGTAATTACCAGAATCGCATTCATACCAAAACGGTTTAGAAGATCCTGTCGAATCGGCGAGTCCTTATGTAAAAGTCGAGGGAGTGCCGTCACTCGAACGGGAACAGGTTCCTTTTGAGGTGCGTATCCCACTAGTCTATCAACCTCAAGTTCAAACTGCTGTAATAACTCACGCGCCCTCGGACTTGTTCGAAGCATACTGCTAAGCAGGATCAAATCATCTTTAAAGAACCTGAAAAACACATCACGCAAAGTTTCCAGCAATTTTCCTGTAACAGCGTCTTTTTTCACACAGGCCAGGAAAACAAGACCGGTATCAACGATATAGCTGAATGAAATATCTTCAAAGGTTATATCCTGTAGTTGCCGTCCCATTAATTCATTTTGGAAATGCACCAATGAAGAAAAGAAACTACTAAAGAGTGTTGGATCAAATTCAAGGGGCGAATATGCCTTATGGTAAAGCGGTATTCCGCTAGTATCGATAATCCACACTGCATGTACTACCATATAAGGCACCAGGATATCCGCGCGTTGATTACTAGAACAGGAATCTCACTAAAAGCTTGTCCTGGATTCATTTTCTTTTGTTAAAGATTGAGCTCGCATTAAATTTAGGGATGGATTCGACTAGGTGTGCGCGGGAAAAGGCACGCTTCTCGGATATGTTTGAGCTCCAGAAGCCAGACAAGGAAGCGTTCTAATCCCATGCCAAAACCAGAATGGGGAGGTAAACCAAATTTCCGGAGTTCTAGATACCAATTATATGCTGTGGGATCAAGTTTCTCCTTCTTTATCCGTTTAAGAAGTAGGTCCAAATCATGAATCCGCTGGCCCCCGCTGGTTAATTCTCCATATCCTTTTGGAGCAATGAGATCACTACTCAAAGTTACTTCTTGGCGGTCAGGATCAGGCATGTGATAGAATGATCGAGCCTCCGTTGGATAACCTGTGATAAAGAATGGATCTTTGAATTGCTTTGACACAGCACGTTCAGCTTCAGTACCTAAATCTTCTCCCCAAGTGATCTTGAATCCCTGTTGCTCCGCAATCTCCAGAGCTGAATCATAGGTTATTCTTTTAAAGGGTAGTTTAGGCACGCGAACCTTCACAGCAAGAATATCCAACTGACGTTGGTAATATTTTGTTACATACATTACCATTGCATGCACAAGCCGCTCTTGAACCCCCATGATATCATCATGATCTCCAAAGAGAATCTCAGCTTCCAGATGCCAATACTCTGTGAGATGCCGTCGAGTTCGATGTTTTTCGGACCGAAAACTGGGAGAAAGAAGATAGACTTTTTCAAGGCCACAAATAGCTGCCTCTTCATACAATTGAGCACTTTGACTAAGATAGGCAGTACCGCCAAAATATTTGAATGGAAAGAGCGTCGCCCCACCTTCCACACTGGCCCCTACCATAATTGGAGGAAAGATTTCAGTGAACCCTTCGCCATCAAAGAACTGGTGCGCAGCCCGACTGATACCTGCTTTGATTTGCATAATCGATGTTTGACTAGGACTTCGAAGATAGAGATGGCGTTTATCAAACAGAAAAGATTCGCCAGCATCCTTATCAAGGGGCCATTCAGAATCTGCGAGATTTACTACTTCAAAATGGGTTACTTTTAGTTCGATACCAGAAGGAGCCCGTTTATCGACAGCAATGCTCCCTGTCACAAGAATTGACGATTCCAGGGTCACTTTCTGCATTTCATCAAAGATTGCCGCAGACAACTTCTCTCGGTGCCCCGCGGCCTGTATGACCCCCGAAGGATCTCGGACAATAATAAAGATGACTCCACCATGTTCCCGCTTCCGATGCACCCACCCAGTAAGTGTAACGACTTTTCCTTCCATTGAGGGAGCAAGCTCAGATACATAATGGGTTTTTCCATACATTTTGAGAACTTTGTCTGTCAAGCTGTACTCACCCATCTGATTATTACCTAAAATCAGAATACCGCAAGCCATTAAGAGGCTTGTGATATTCGATTCCGAACATACTCCAGCATCTGTTTCGCAATATACTCAAAGGCTGGAGTCACATTCAGATCATTCTTAGAACTCGTCTCAAAATACGCTTTCAACCCATGCTTTTTCGCAAATTGAATAACTTCCTTCTGATTCACAGCCCGCTGAAGGTCTGCCTTCATTCCAATCAAAACGATTGGAATATCCTCGGTATTTTCTCGAATCAAATCTAGCCACTGGTCTATTTTGAGAAAGGTACTAAACCGGTTCAAATCAAAGGCTAACATCGCTCCCCGTGAGCCCAAACAAAACTTCGGCAACAAAAACCTGAAGCGTTTCTCGCCGCCAAAATCCCATAGCTGGAGCTTTAGTGCGGTGGGACCATGTCCGTCATTTATAATTAGTCGTTTTGCGGCAAAGCCTGCGCCTACGGTCATTTTGGAATCATGGAATACGCCTTCGACGTATCTTCGGATGAGGGTGGTTTTGCCGACGCCGCCTTCGCCAGCGACGACGAGTTTGAGCATGATTCCTTCGTCTTCCACTGTTTGACGCTTCCGATGGTTCTAACTTTGAGTTTAGGGACAAACGCTAAAAAACTGTTCGGTGACGAGTCCTTTGAGATGAAAATCTCGAGGTTGATTCACAACGTTTTTTTGGCATGTTACAGCCTTCTAGCTGGTATTTTTTAGGAATGTGGTAAGTGTGCGGGTTGCTGTGATTCCGAGTCGGTGCACTGGATGCCGTGTCTGTGAGTTGGTCTGCAGTGAGGTACATGAGGGGACTTTTCAGCCGAGCAAAGCGCGGATCCAAGTGTTGTCGTTTGATGAGACGGTTCAAGATGTTCCTGTTGTTTGTCAGCAATGTGTTGATGCACCATGTCTAGAGGCGTGCCCGCAAGAGGCGATATCCCGTGATATTAAGACCAATGCAGTAGTAGTGGATCAGGAGTTGTGTATTCAATGCGGAACGTGTGTGAGCGTATGTGTGATTGGGTTGGATGCCGTGGACCCGCAGCAGAAACTTGCGATTCGCCTTGATGAGAAAAGTCAGATGCTGTTGAAATGTGATCTTTGTGATGGAGATCCGCAATGTGTAAAGTTCTGTCCCACGGAAGCACTGATTTTTACTAAAAAGCCGGTTGAGGGTGAATTTTCCGTAGAGGAAATGATGGAGGCGCTGGAATATTTTCTCCAGCAAAAGGAACTGTCATTACCAGGACAGGAGGGTAAATAGGATGTATAAAGGATATAGCGGGAAGATATTGCGTATTAACCTCTCGAACCTACAAACACAGATTAACGCAACATCGCCGGATCTTGCTCGACGTTTTATTGGTGGAACCGGCTTAGCTGGATACCTTCTATATCAAGAAATTCCGCAGGGGATTGATCCACTGGGACCGAGCAACAAACTGTTTTTCTGCACGGGTCCGGCGACTGGAACGATATGGCCTACTGCTGGTCGAATGGCTGTTGTGAGTAAATCGCCACTTACTGGGATTTGGGCGGAGAGCCATGTGGGTGGACACCTTGGGCCTGAGATGAAATATGCAGGATATGATTTCATCATTATTGAAGGTCAAGCGGAAAAACCCACAGTTCTTTCAGTAGTGGATCAAAATGTTGAGTTCCATTCAGGGAAACCGTATTGGGGGCAAAATACTCTCAGGGCATCAAAGGAGATTAGAAAGGAGTTAGAACAGCAACACGGACACGTCGCAGTTATAGGACCTGCTGGAGAAAATCTGGTGAAGTTTTCGGCGATTATGGTAGATGGGGCACGAGCTGCTGGGCGAACGGGTCTTGGAGCCGTTATGGGAAGTAAGAATCTAAAAGCCATATTAGTACGCGGAACCGGCAGTGTGGATGTCGCGGATCCACAGCAGTTCAAATCCTTCTGGGAAGAAGGCCACCAACGAGTTCAAGAGAACCCACAGGCCCTCGAAATGCGTAAATATGGCACGGCCATCCTGGTGGCAACGAAGCAGAACATCGGGGAACTGCCCACGTATAATCACCGGGAAGGTGTATACGAAGGGTGGGATCGGATATCTGCAGAGACTTTTCACGATTATTACTACCATACTAGTCGAGCCTGTGGAACTTGTCGATTAGCCTGTAAAAAAGCCTTCAAAGTAGATGAAGGCCCCTATAAGGGCCTCATCACTGAGGGACCTGAATACGAGGGCATTATGGCTATGGGGAGTAACGTGGGGATAGATGATATCCCAACCATTCTGCAAGCTCAACATTTGTGTAACGAGTATGGATTGGATGTAATCAGTGCAGGCTGCACTGCAGCATTTCTCATGGAATTGGTGGAACACGACTTACTTTCAGAAGATGAATTAGAGGAATTAGACCTCCAATGGGGAAATAATAATGGGCTAATTCAGCTTATGCACGCCATCGCACAACGCAACGGATTGGGAGATATGGCGGCAGAAGGTAGTCACCGTATTGCCAGACAAATAGGGAGTGAAGCTGAACCCTATGACATGACAGTGAAGGGAATGGAAATATCCGGACAGGATGGTCGCGCACACCGATCTATGGCTTTAGGGCACGCAGTAGCGGCACGTGGTGCGGATCATTTACGTAACTTGGTAACAATGGATCAATTAGCCTACAAGGATGTTGCTGCTGAACGGTTTGGTGAGGACAAACTACCGGACATCTGTGACCCCTATGTTGAAACGTACAAGGCCCTTGCTACGGTCGTTACAGAAAAGGTCTATACCATACGTGATAGTCTAATTGTGTGCTGGTATACTTGCTCATGGCCACCAATTTTCTGGATTGAAGACTTTGCCCAACTTCTAACATCGGTCACCGGGGAATCAGCCTTTGGTAGTGTTGAGGAACTGATGCAGATTGGAGCACGGTTAGTGACGCTGAAGCGGTGCTTCAATGTCCGTGAAGGTCTTACTCGAAAAGATGATAGATTACCCCGGCGTTTTACCCACGAGCCGTTTCCCAGTGGTCCTAGTAAGGGCCAAACTGTTAATTTAGAACCTATGCTGGACGAGTACTATTCCCTATACGGCTGGGATTTGACAACAGGAGTCCCAACAAAGGAGACCCTCGACTCCTTAGGGCTAAAAGAAATTGCTAAAGATCTCTCTACTCGTGGGTTATTACCATCGTAATAGATGGTTTGGAACTTCTTCACTTATGTCCGTCGATGTATTCGGTGTTGCAGTTCATGTACGAACAATGATACACTGAAACGCAGTGGATTATGAATTATTTGATAGTAATCGGTGTTTCCACTTGCTAAATCAAAAATGACTTTGCCAAAAGATTTCAAACGTCGACCTGTCTGTATAAATCCATGGACACGTGAATGGATAAAACGTGCAACAGAATAGCTGCAGCGGAGTTCTTCTCCAAACCGTAGTTGCACCAGTTGTGAATACTGATCAAGCGACTTGCTAGGATCTTGATTCTGTTTAATAACGTTAATTACTGCTTGGGCAGCGAGCAAGCCACTTTCCAGGGCATAATAGATTCCTTGTCCAGAGAATGTATCGACAAATCCAGCTGCATCCCCTGTAAGAAGCACACGGTTCGAGGTAATAGGTCTTTGGTGTTTAAAGAGGGGTAACATATGCCCTCGAATGCCATGAAGAGCAAAAGATGGTAATCCTTTTTGCGTAGTAAACATTTGGGCAATCCCTTTTAGTAAATTTCTCATATTTTTGAACCCGGTTGCCATACCACCAAGACCCAATGAAAGACTCATTTTTCTTGGAAAGGCCCAGAAATAACCATAAGGGATGTTAAGCATCCATACAACGAGAATCGATGGATTAAGAAACGTATTCCAGACTTGGTCTGATAAGGGAACATCTACCTCAAGTGCTATGCCGATTTCATCTGATTTTTCCGGACCACGAAGTCCTGTTATGCGCGCAACCCTACTTGCCGCTCCATCTGCTCCAATGAGAAGTTGGCCGCTAAATTTTCCTTGGTTTGTGTGACACACAACTCCATCAGTAGATGTTTCAAGTCGGACCACAGGACAGTTATCAATAAATTGGGCTCCTGCGGCAGCTGCTTGCCTCGCTAGATAATCGTCAAAAAGAGATCTCCTGACAATCTTTGCAAGGGGTTGAGTAGTACGCGCCACAAAGGGTTTCAAATCTGGTCCCATAAATTCAATTCCTGAAATTACTTGATCAATGATTTCAGGTGGTAAGGAGATTCCTACAGATTGTAAGACCTGTTGAGATCGAACGGAAAGAGCCCCCCCACAGGGTTTATTCCGTGGAAATCGAACCTTGTCAATTAAGAGCACTTCAAGACCTGCTTTAGCACAGACAAACGCAGCCATTGATCCAGCAGGTCCTGACCCTGCGATAATTACGTCATAAACCATCGCGAGGAGCTCCCGAAATGATGACTCTATGAATGAAACTAATTATGGAAAATTAATGTTTACGTAGAAGAGCATAATTAGCTAGTTGTACCAATAATTCTTCTTTGCTGAATCCCTGCCCTCCAAGCATATTGATGGCTTTTTCATTGAATTTTTTTGCTACATCAAAAGTGTAATCAATAGATTTGGTTTTTTTGATTAACTCAAGAACTGGAGTAAAGTCACCTGCTTCTAAGGCTACAAGACAACGTTTTCGTTCAGCTTCTTGTGCAACTTCGAGGGCATGAATAAGTGGAAGATTGCCGCGTTTCAGTCGAATATCTGAGTGTGTCGTCTTTTGAGCGATTTCTGGAGTTGTTTTGATATCAAGAATATCATCACGGAGTTGAAATACATAGCCCAATCCTTCAGCGTATGAGGTGAGGGCTTGAATTTGGGAAGTGGTAGCACCACCAACCAAAGCTCCAATTATCGCAGCTTGCTTCATGAAAGCAACAGTTTTGTTCTCAACCATGCGTAAATAGTGGTTTTCAGTGAAAGTGATTTGATCTGCCGCATTCATATTGAGATCTGCAGCCTCCCCTTCACACATCCTTACTCCACCAATCGCCATTTGTACGACGAGTTCAGGTACTCCAATTTCAGCTATTACTCGAACAGCTTGAGCGATTAACAGGTCACCAGCTAGTAGGGCGATGTCTCGCCCATATTGTCGGTGCACAGATTGAACCCCTCGACGATATTGATCATCATCAATTATGTCATCATGAATTAGGCTGGCTGTTTGTAGTAATTCGGCAGCTAAAGCGGCTTTTAACGCCTTATCGATGTCGCCATTAACAGCTTCACAACAGAGAAGAGTTAGTAGTGACCGAATATGCTTGCCACCTCCCTGAATTAAATGATGAGCTGCTTCATAGAGAACTAATGGTTGACCTTTGTCTGTTTCCAAATATTGCTGGATTTCTTGCTTTATCATTTCTAACCTGGTTGAGAGTTCTCCATTTTCTGAAAGACCTTCCGAAACTGTGAGGGTATTAGTGGCACTATTCTCTTGAGATACTGCTGAGATCTCTGGTTTTGTTGAAGTCGGCTTGATTTCGTTAGAATTTGAGGATTTTGGCATGAATTGTGCACCGAACTATTATCACAATCGTTTTGATTGCTATTAGAGTTTACCTTGATAAAACATTGCAAAAGATGAGGTAAAGGAAGAATCTAGGAATAAGGCGTATTGGATCTTGAGGAGAATTTGTGAATTCTAGCTCCCTTCCTTTCTCATTTATTAATTGGAGGAAGAACGTTGGCATAACCATTCATAACTTCTTGTCCCTCTTGATTTTCAACGGTGAAGCTAAGCCGAAGGAGGTTCTTCTCAGGTACTTTTTCAGTTGCTTCAATGGTTGCAGTGAGTTCATCATCGGGGTAAACAGGGGCTGTGAATGTCACCTTCATATTGAAGGCTAAAGTGCCTAGTCCCGGTAATTGCATTCCAATTACTCGAGCGACTAAGGCTCCCCCAATGGGACCATGGGCGATGCGACGGCCAAAGATAGTTGTTGCGGCATACTCGTCATCCATGTGTAGGGGATTATAATCGCCAGACATTTTTGCATACCACTGAATGTGGTCTTCGGTTACCTTCATGGAACCTTTGGCGGTTTCACCTATTTTGATTTCGTCAAGGCTTTTACCGAGTTGAAATTTGGGAGCGTCTTTGATTGGTGTCTTCCTAGAAGGTTCATGGGTAATTTGATACCCCGTTAGAATTTCGGAAGTGAAGCGAAACATTCGAGCGAATCTGAGGAGTAAGTCCATGTTATCGGTATCAATAGTGACTTTTTTTGCCGTCATTGCTTGCATGGCATCGAGCCGACCCAGTAGAATGCGTTTCCATGTTGTTGAATCGGTTTCTATGGTCATCGTAGGCTGCTTGATCCGTTTCTTGGTGATTGTACATTTTTGGTCTTTGATTGAAAGCAACCAGGTATCCTCGTTGGTGAAGAGAAATTGAATCTGGGCTGTTATGCCTTCTGCGCGTTCGGGTCGGAATCCATTGGGGATAGCGGTCATGAGCATATCGAAATCAATAGTTTCGATATCTGGTAGAGTGTGCTCTTGGGCTTTGGCTCTTTTATGTTCAATGTAGACCTCTCGTTGGATGAGGAAGCGCATGATTTCTGATGTGCCACCGCCGATGGTGCCTAGTCGGGCGTCGCGGTAAAATTGTTCGAGAGGGAAGAAGTCTTTGACATAACCTGCCCCTCCGCAGATTTGAATGGCTAAATCACAGACTTCGACTGATGCTTCAGTTGCATAAAGTTTCGCCATTGTCGCTTCTTTGGTACAAGGAAGCCCTTTGTCCATCATTCGTGCTGCGGTCACTACGAGTAGTCGGGCGGCACGCATCTTGGTAGCCATATCGGCGATTTTGAATGATACACCTTCAAACCTAGAAATGGGTTGATCAAACTGAATGCGTTGCTGTGAATAGTCAACTGCAATTTCAAATGATGGTCGCATGCATCCTAATGCTTCTGCGGCAATGCCAATTCGTTCAGAATCTAATTCATCCATTAAAATTAGAAAACCTTGGTTGACTTTTCCTAACAGATTGTTTTTGGGCACTTTCATATTTCTAAATTTAATATGAGAAGCGTGAACTCCACCGCGCCCCATTAATGAGAAATCGCGTTCAACAGAGAATCCTTTCCATGAGGTTTCAATGATAAACGCAGACATCCCACTTTTACTATCTACTGTGAGATCTGTTATCGCGAAGACAACAATTTGGTCAGCAATACTCCCATTAGTAATGTAACGTTTTTCACCATTGAGTACCCAGCATTGGTCTTTACTATTCCAGACTGCATTAGTTTCCATACCAGCTGTATCGCTCCCCACAGAGGGTTCCGTGATAGCTAGAGCCCCGATTTTATCCCCTTTGGCTAATGGAGCAAGGTATTTCTTTTTTTGTTCCTCGGTGCCGAATCTTAAGATGGGTATCGCACTTAGAGTGCAGCTGGCCCCAAACATCATCGTTGCAGAGGGAGACACTGTCGAGAGTTCTTCACCTGCAATAAGTTGATACATAAAGGGTTTGTTTGAACCGCCATACGCTTCTGGGATGAGTAACCCAGACAATCCAGCGGCTGCAAGTTTCTTGAAAAAGGACCGATGGTTAAAATCGCGTGTTTCAATCTTGAGCTTCATCGGCTTAATCTCACGCTCTACAAATTCGCGAATTTGCCGGCGGAAGGTGAGTTCATCTTGTGTATAGATTAATTCATCATCATTAATGAGAGTCATCGCTTATTTTCCACCCGAGGAGTCTAGTTGAAGCGTCCCTTAGACTTTAGAGATTGATCTTGTTCTATAATTTAGTGATTTTTATCAGAATAGAGTGTTTGACCAAGTGATACGCATAAGAGTAAGTGCCCTTAAACACATCAAAGATACCAGAAAAAACACTATTAAATTGAAGTGATAGACGATGCGGTTCTTCGGGCATCTAATTAAAGGTAAAATTACACAACCCCAACAGGGACGAACTGGCATATTTCCAGACATGAATGAAGCGATCAATAATCCACGAATTCTATTTGCCATGGCATTGCGTGGACAGGGTTCCCTTAGACGGTTTGCTGCACGATACTTCACTCGTGGTTTACCTGAAAAATCACCGGAAATACGTTTATTGAAGGATTATATTCGAGTACATGGATTTCCGGAAGCGACAAAGGATGAAATGGATGAACTAATTTTTGCTGAATATGCTATTGGTGGAGTGAAAGAAGCAGCTATCGCGTGTGAAGAAGCGGCGAAAATTCGTCATTTAATGCATCGCGAATTATTCGAAAATGGAAAAGGGTTGACGCTCGGAGATCGAATGAAAAGCATTCTTTCTTTGAGCGATTTCATGTGGAACCATTATGACGAATTTAAGAAAATTGCTATCGCGGAGGGAACGCCTGTGAAGCTCTTCGATTGGCAGACCAAGAAAGCGTTTGATACTCTGTGTAAAGAAAAGGCGGATTTTATTACAGAGCGTTTAGAGCATAAGGAAATACTGTGTTCTGTTGAGGGGGAAAGGACTATTTTGACTAGATACCCTTTTGGCGCAGTTGGTATTTTCCCACCTTATAATGCTGCTTTAGGTCTAGGATTTACAGCGATTCTCAGTTCATATTATGCTGGAAATGCTAACGTAACACGTACACCGACTCGAATGCCCCTCACCAACATGGAATTAGCATATGTTCTTCGAGATGCTATGGACTCTCTAGATTTTCCAATTAGTGCTTTCCAAGCAGTGATCGGTCCTGCCCGACCCATAGCAAATTATATGGTCAATGAATCGCCGCTTAATGCAATGACATATTACGGTGATTCGAAAATTGGTCTAGAGCTAATGGCTCAAGCGATAAGACAAGGAAAACACTTCGTACCTGAACTCGCTGGAAGTGGAGCGAGCCTAGTTTGGAAGGATGTGAATATTGAGAAAGTTGCAGCTTTCGTTAGTCATGCCCGCTTCTTTGGTTCCGGACAGATTTGCCTGGCTGCAAAACGACTTTTTCTTCATGAGGCCATTTATAATGATTTCATTCTTGCATTAGTTGAACAGAGTGAAAAATTGAAACCCGGAGTTCCAGTAGATCCAGAGACAGATCTTCCAATCATGGGTAGCCGAGCGCTGTATCAAATAATTGATATGACAAAGGAGGCAGTGAGAAAAGGAGCAAAAATTGAATCCGGTGGATACCGTATCAACGTTCATGGTGAACGTGATGATGCGGGATTGTTTTTCAAGCCAACCGTTCTAAGTGAGGTTCCTCTTGATTGCCAAATGTGGTATCAAGAGACTTTTGGTCCGGTCTTGCCCATTATGAAGGTTCATTCATTTGATCAGGCTATTAACCAAGCTAATAACTCTCCTTATGGGATGCGGACTTCTGTTTACAGTGAAAATCCTGAAATTTGGCAACGCTTTTTTGATGAAATCGAGGCACCGGGTGTAGCAATTAATACAGATCATCTTCACTTCGATACCTTTTATCCACACCTTGGGGGACTCAAAACGAGTGGTATTTTTGGTGGAAAATACTTCTATGAAGCTTTATCGTACTTGAAGTACCGACACTTCCCGGCGTAATTTCTAGTTCGATAGAATCTTATATTTCGGGACGTTTTCCTGACGCAAAGGCTTATAGCGTTGTTAGTTCTGCTGGGGCATTAAAACGAATTGGTGCTGTTTAAGCATGTACGATGAAGAGCTCACGACGTTGATGATTCCTGGACCTGTTCCAGTTCACCCACGAGTATACCGGGCTATGTCCCGAGTATTATATGGTCATAGAACCAAGGAGTACCAGACTACGTATAAAGAAACGGTTGCCCTCTTACAACGATTACTTCATACCGAACAAGACGTCTTGATTTTCGCTGGCTCAGGAACAGCAGCAATGGAAGCAGCAACAGCAAACGCTATTGAACCTGGTGAAAAAGTCCTAAATGTGGTTAATGGCAAGTTTAGTGAACGTTGGTCGGAACTCACCACAGCATTTGGTGCACAATCTTTGGTGCAAGAATTTGCTTATGGTCAAGCAGCAGAACCTGACGCCATACGTGAATCATTGGCATCCGATCAGAGTATCCGCGCCGTAACTATCTGCCATAATGAAACATCAACAGGAGTCCTTAATCCTGCCAAGGAAATTGGACAAATCGTCCGAGATTATGATCGGCTTTTTATTGTGGACGGTATCACGTCCGTTGGAGGAGATTACGTATATCCTGATAAGTGGAACTTCGATATGCTTGTTACAGGCAGTCAAAAATGTCTTGGAGTGCCACCAGGACTGGGTATGATTTGGGTCGGATCTCGGGCGTGGAAGAAGATAGAAACCCGTAAACAACGTAATCCAACCTATTATCTTGATTTACTTAAAGCTAAGAAACGCTATGACGGATTTGGAGATTCCCCCTTCACCTCTGCTGTCAGCCTTATGTATGGCTTACGTGAATCCTTAATAATCATGTTTGAAGAAGGTTATGAGCAGCGAATTGAGCGACATCATCGACTTGGACGAATCACTCGTGCAGGTTATCTAGGTATGGGTCTGGATTTGTTAGCAGACCCAGCTCATTATTCGAATACCGTTACTGCTGTTAAATATCCTTCAGGGATTACTGACAAAGAATTTCGGGCGCAAGTACGCAATTTAGGAATCCTAATTGCTGGTGGACAAGGACCAGTGAAAGGGAAGATTTGGCGAACAAACCATATGAACGTCTGTACTGAACGCGACGTGCTTGCAACTATAGCAATCATCGAAATTGTATTGAAACGCTTAGGATATGAGGTGCCAATCGGTTCTGGTGTTTTAGCAGCCCAAGAGCAACTACTCAAGGAAAAATTCTAGATTCCTTTGACTTTCGACGCGGCACCCTTATAGCTGGTGAAGAGAAACATTAGCGTCGCAGCAGTCAAGTCCAAAATAATCCTACGTAAGTAACCGTGAGATTGGATTGGTGAAGAGATATGACACCACAAAAAGATGATTCCAAACCCCCCACTTCTAAAAGCGGAGAATTTGCCCCTCTCCAAGGTCCTACGGCTTTTGAGATTTCCCCAGATCTATTCAAAGCAGTTCGGGCTCGGTTTAAGCTCACCGAGTCTCAGAGTCGTGTTTATATCGCTTTGCTGGTTATGAGGCAATTAACTCCTGATGAAATTAGTCGGTATTCAGGTGTTACTTTTGTAAAGGTTCAGACTGTCCTTGAAATGCTGAAGAAAAGAGAGCTCGTGAAACCCTTACCCGGTGTTGTAACTCGATACCAGGCCTATGCACCCTACAGGGAATTATCTGCTGAAGTAAAAGCCTTCACAAAAGAGACTCAAGCCTCTTGGAAGGAACTGCAAAAACTTCAGAATAAGACAATGGATAAAATTCATCATGAACTACAATCAATGACTAGACAGACTAAAACGGCTGTAGACAATCTAGAGCGGCAGGGAATAGCCCTAAGTGAGGCAGCCATGGCGACGAATATTGTATTGAATAACGTCGCTGAGAATTTGCAGAAATCTTTGACTAACCTATCCACTTCAACTGTAGATGGATTTTCTAAGTCGATCACTACTCTTCAACAATCACTCAAAAAGTCTATTGCAGAAGGAGTTAGCCAAATAGATGAGACTCAGAATCTTGCCTTAGCAGATGTAAACAAGGGGCTAGAGGCTCATGAAGAAGAAGCTGAACAATGGTTAACAACAATTGCCGGTCGTTTACTTGATCAGTCAGACACACTTACACAGCAGATTAAAACACATCT
The DNA here is from genome assembly GCA_016839805.1 of Candidatus Hermodarchaeota archaeon. GTDB lineage: Archaea > Asgardarchaeota > Hermodarchaeia > Hermodarchaeales > Hermodarchaeaceae > Hermodarchaeum. The sequence continues at coordinate 103,115 of JAEOTO010000006.1, read as the reverse complement.
TGAAGAGGCGAATTCTTTACAAAAGCGAAACATCGATTCAAGTGTTAAAACCCTAACAACTGAAATTACATCAGAAAAAGAAGGAATCTCAGAAATTGCCGAAGAGACAACCGCCACCATTAACACCAACCTCGAAACTTTCACTCAAGAAACGCAAGAGGATATCAACACACTTCAAAAGGAAATCAAACAAATTCTCTTTAAACAGAATAAGGACGCCAAATCACAAATTCGTGAAACCTGGACACAACGAACGCAATCCATAGATGAAATGTTATCTCGCATTGAGAAGCTCCTTCAGAAAGAGACCCGGCGACAGCAAAAGAACAGTGACAAAATTGCAGCTGATATGGATTCAATAATAAAAGTTGCACGTGAAAATTTAACCCAAATTACCGAAACCCTCATCCAAGATCTACAAAAGTCCCTTGAAACAGGTAGCCAGGAATATAAGCGGTTACAAAAAGAGGTTGAAAGTACCATCTCACAGTGGCCTCCGACGGCTTTACCTTTTTCACAGTTTTCTAAAATTCAATCCGATTTGAACACACTTACAGAACAAGTTAAAACCGATCACGAGCGCCTTCTCGAAGCCGCCAGTGAGGGACTGGGAGTTGAAATGCGGGATACATATCTCGCCCAACTGCTCGAATTAAATACTCTCAGCCAAACGCTCATTAAAGATCTCAAAAAACAAAAGACCACCCTGCCTGGAAATTTTGAGTCCATAGCCAACCAAGTTGGAACACGTCTGAAAAGACGATTAACTACTATCCTAAACACTGCAAACGCCTTTCTTTCTGATTTCCAATCCAAAATCGCCCTCCAAGAAGAACAAACACGTACCTTTTGTAAACGGACCGAAAATCTGCTTAAACAACAAATTGGTATTGTGCTAAATACGTTAGCAACTACGGAAGAGCAAATCGGTCAATATGCTGAAGAGCGGATTAATCGTACTAGAGACTCAGTAAAACAAGCTGCACAAGAAAATATCGCGAAAGCTACTAAGCGTCAGAAGGATATTGAGAGACAATTACAGGCATTCCAAGCCGCTTTGAAGAAGATGACTAAGGAAACAAGCTCGGAATTACGCCAGGAATTCACTCAACTTCAAAACATCATTAAACAATATTCTGAAGGCATAGAAAACACAGCGGATCGACTGCGAGAAGAGCAGGCAATCAAGATCAATACAGCAACCACAGGTTATTCGCTGTCAAGCAAAAAAATTCAGAAAAAGCGGAATAACGCAGTTAATCGAGCACTTAGGTCACACTCGACCCAACTAATAAAAAGAGATCAGAAAATAATTACTGGTTTAGCAATCTCACTTCAAGAGGTAATACCTGAATATGCTCTGGCTGCATTAAACAAGTATCAAAACACAATTGATGAAAATCAGGCAATCCTCGAAACTCAGGCAATGACTACCGCGAAATCCACTCTCAATGAACATGTTACACCCAAACAGCTTGAAATTATCAATACTTCACTGACCAAAGCCTTGGGGGCACAGCTGAATGCCATCACAGCAACAATTCAAGATTTCATAACAACACAAAATACTCAATTTCAGAAACAGTCAGACTCGGCGTTATCACAGACCCGGAAAGAAGTTACCAAAATACAAAATCAACAGACTATTCAAATTAAAGATCAGTTTGAGAAGGAATTCAAAACGCAGATTAATGCTATTTTTCGTAACTGTAAGGCAAGGCTGACTCGGCAGACCAATCGAGAAAGCCAGATTGACGAACTCTTTCAGGCAACAACCAGCCAAATACTAAAACTCCCAACAACTCTAAAAAGAGAGTCAAAAGTTGTACGAACTAAAATAAGACAAGAATTAGAAACAATTTTGATAGAATTCGGCAAGCAGTTGAAAAATCAAACACTACGTGATAAACAAATTACAGCCATTCTTAAATCAACTCAAGATAAGCTCACACAATTTCCTCAAGAGTTACTCTCCAAAACTTTGGCACAAAACCTTAACAGTCAGGTCAATAATTTTGAATCGTCCTTAATGAAGTTCCAATCTTTACTCGGGAATAAATTGAAAGCATATGGAGAGAGTATCAATACTGAAACACAATCTTTCCACAAGAAGCTCCTCAAAGTAAATTATGCTAAAGGCTTGGAAACTGCTCTTTCTAAGATTCTGAAAAACGCTACTAGTTCAGCGATAAAAACTTACCAAGATACTTTGATAATTAACCGTGAAGAACTAGAAAACCAAGCCCAAAGTGCTTTTCAAACGATTCTTGAGAACCGCCTACAAAACCAATTACAGAGGACACTCCAAGAATACCTAACTACTGAAGCCCCTGAAATCAAACCTCTCCTTGATAAATTCAAAACCAAGCTTAACGAGACTATTGACATTTACGATAATGAAGCTAAGACGCTCGTAGACAAACACTGGCTTCCTCTTACCCAAATTATCGATGAATATACTAATACGGTTGTAAGCAACCTAAATGCCCTTAGTACAGCCAGTGGAACGGCAGTTGATCAAGCAACCGTGAATGTAACGACCAGCCTTACTAATTACAGTGATGATGCGAACAATCTTCTTACAGCAACTGCCCAGGCCTTTGATCGAGAAAAAACCGGGTTTAATGAACAAATCATCCAGGGAATTAATGAAATGCAGGAGGATTGCCTAGCACAGCTCCAAGAGACCCAAACGCTTCTTGAGGTTTTAGGTAACGACATTACGGCTCAAAAAAATACATCAAGCCAGAAAATGGAAACCATGACTGGTAAGATTGAATCTCTTACTCTTGCCAATCTCGCCGCCATTCGTGAAACGGCAGATAGTTTTGTTGAAAGTCTCCAAAGAGAACTTGAAGAACAAGAAGAACGTGTAGAAAATCTTAGAAAGAGCATTCATGACATGATTCTTCAACAGAGTACCAATGTTATCGATACGCTGACGGGCATACAAACAAAACTAGAAGAATTCACTCAAAACCAGATCCCGAAAGCCCAGAATATCATTGAGGAAATTGGACTAACTTGTGCTGAAAAAATCGATGAACAACGGGCAGCAATTGACAAGCACCTTGATACATATACTAATGCCTTATCAGAAGAAACTGAGAACTACATCACTAATTTACAGGAAGAGATAGTCCAGCTGCAAACTGTTGCTTCGAAACTGGTGGAAAAAGTCAAGCTTACAGGTGCAACTATTGATACTGAACTGCAACAGGCAATTGAGGTAAATAGGGTACAAAAACTAACCGCCATTGACGAAATGCAAAACTCACTAAGCAAGGAGGTCACCACAACTTTTCAAAACTTTGTTGAATACATCAACACCTCTCAAACTAAATTACTTTCAACACTGACTCAGGAGGCAGAGGAAGGAAAAGAAGCGTTAGATCTATCGAATACACAAATAGATACAGCCTTAGACGAAATTCTAGACCAAACTGAATTTAAGAGTACAGAAATTAACCAAAACCTGCAAACGAGTCTAACTTCCAAAACAGGTACATTTGCTACGCAGATTCAAACCAACCTGTCTAGTATTAGTGACAAGGTGAATACAACGTCGGAGCAACTCATTCAGAAGCTGACTTCCATGTTCACCGATTCACAAACAGAGCTTAATAGAATCCTCTCTGAGACTAGCCAAGTAATTGAAGAAGATAATCTTAAAGCCAGGACTGGATTCGGTCAAGAAATTGAAAAAACTCTCCAAAGCTTTAAACAAACCATTGATTTAACCAAGACAAGGTTAATCCGTGCTATCCAGGATAGCCTACGCCATATCAGAGAGACCATGCACACATTTGAAGAATCAGCTTCAATCGATGTTCAACAAAAGAATGAAACTCTCATCGCCACCACGAAACAGATTATTGACACAGCCAAAGAAAGTTTAGTAACTCAGACTCAGCAGACGGGAAGACGTATTAGTCAAACGTTAAGTAAAGAGCGTCAAACACTGAAAACGGAATACCAAACCCTTGCTAAGGAAATTACTACCCGAGCCAAAACAGCTGAAACTACATCTATCAACACTTTACAGCTTTTTTCACAAAAAACTGAACCAATTTTGGATCGCCTTCGAAACCAAGCTACTAGTACTGAAAACATCCTAACTGGTTTATGGGAGACCCTCTTAAGCCTTGAACCTTCCGAGGCAGAGCGGACATGGCGGATTGTATCCTGTGAGGGAATTCAAAATCATCTCCTGGATATGTTTCGCCGTGTTAGTAATACTATCACCTTAGTTTATCCGTCCTTTGACGAAGTTCCAGTTGTGGAGTTGAGTAAAGTCCAACCTCAAACCCGCATCCATGTTATTACTACTCTTGATGGTGAAAAACAACGAACTAATGCACGTAAACTTTTACAACAAGGTAATATCCGCATCTGGAATAATCCAAACATGGAATTTTATGGAGGATCGCGAGATGGTGAGGAGGTCCTAATTGCCCCAACCTACGGTAATCAAGGAGAAACCGTGGCTGTAGTTAGTGATCAACCAAGCTATATAGCGCTTTTCAATCAAACTCTTGGTCCCCGATGGATTTCTGCTTCAGAAGAGATTTTACTTCGAAAATAAATCACTTACCTAAATGCGGAAGAATTAGGTTCGTCCAACACGATCACTAAATGCTTTGCGTTGAAATTGAGAATCATACAGTTCTTGAACTCGGTGAATAGTATCAGCATCAGTGGGATCTTTATCGTAACGAAGCCGTTTAATCCGTGCAAATCGAAGGGCCATTCCAGATTTATATGTGGGACTCCGCTGAATTTCATCAAACTCGACTTCGACTACTATCCGGGGCTGAACCCTTACAACACCACGTGTTTGCTCAATTTTTATTTCCAATAAGCGTTGGGTGATGTCTTCAAATTCTGCGTCAGTAAGACCCTTGAAAGTCTTTCCTAGCATATGGTATTCACCTGATTCAGGATCCGGAGCAGCTAAATGATAATCGCTAAGCCATTTATGTCGACGACCCGTCCCCCATTCTGCGGCAATAATTATGAGATCCAGAGTTTCCATACTTCTTTTAACCTTTAACCAGGCTTTTCCACGGATTCCAGGTTGATAGAGACTATCTAAGCGCTTAGCAATGAGACCTTCATGACCAATTTGTACTGTCTTCTCGAAGAATTCCTTTGCTTGATCAAGATTTGAGGGAATTAATTGCTCAACTAATGGTATTGTACCACTTATTCTTTCTAACTGTTTCCTACGATTTGTGTAAGGTGTATCAATAAGCACTTCATCATTCAGCATAAGTAAATCGAAGAGATAAAGAGTAACAGGGATTTCTTCAACCATTTTCTCAACATTTCGAACTCGACGAAATCTCCTCATTAAATGTTGAAATGGAAAGGGGCGGCCATCCTGATCCACCGCCAGAACTTCACCTTCAAGGATACAACTTTGAACAGTAACCTGAGTTCTCACAAGATCAATAAGATCAGGTAAACTTGTGGTGACATCCGTTAAGCGTCTACTATAAATGCGTATTCGAGATTCACCCTTCTTTTGTTGCCTGTGAATCTGAACACGAGCACCATCGAGTTTCATCTCAAAAGCTGATTGCACCTCATGGGTACGGAGTGCATCTTCCACATCCTCTGCTTGTGCGGCTAACATCGGAAGGAGAGGTGTAAACGGTCGTAATCTGACTTTTTCAAGTCCTTTTGCACCCTGTGAATAGGCGATCCGTGTCACTTCACCGATATTTCCTGTGAGCATATTAGCGCGACAGACTAATTCGAGTGGCAAGTTAAGATTACGTGAGACTGCACTTTCTAACATTCCTTCACTGAAGCCAATTCGTTGATCACCAACTAAGAGTTTAGCAAGATATTTTGCTTCCAGTGGGACCGCTTGTGTAAAGAGAGATCGAAGTAATGCAGTTTTTCGTTTCCGTGAACCAAATCCCTGAACATCGGCGATTTCAATGAATGTTGCATATACCTCCATTAGCATAAGAGGTGTGGTGAAGAGAGGGGTTTGTCGGATTTTCCCTGATCGTAAAAATAATTGATGAACCACTTCTCCAATGTCACCTGACTGGGCGAAGAGTTCATTCATTAATTCAGGTGCAGGTTGTAACAATTCTTGGAGAATCTGGTATAACGCCGACCAATCCAGTGCTAACGTCCGTTGACTGGTTCGTGGAAAGGGATGCCCAATAAGAAGTAGCGCCGCTGCTTCAATCTCTTCTTGAGGAAGCGCAGAAAGGAAATCGCCTGCAAAATCCATCTTCTGTAAGCGTTTTGATGTTGTCATGATTGCTTCAGACACTTTAGCGAGTTTTTCAAAAGGCGTTGACGACGACACAGGCATCCAAAGTTTCCCTTCCTTTTCAGAAAAACTTGCCATCCTACAAGTTGTGAACTATCCCTGCATTAATGCAGGAACTTCCATCGAGTCCGTTACCCGGTGGAGGTGGGGTAAGGCTGTGTGTCGATGCAAGCCATTCAAGAAAGTTTGTAATGGCTCCCCGTTCACAGGGGGTTGCTGCGATAGGAACCGTACCATGATGTTGACCGCCGCGTTCTGGTCACGGTCAAGAGGGGTTCCACAATCGCACTGAATACGGCGCTCAGACAATTGCCGATCTCGGATCTTACCACAGACACAACAAGTTTTCGTGGTGTACGCTTCGTCAATTCTTATCACTCTTTTCCCTACTTTCTGTGCCTTGTAGGTCAAGAATTCGGCGAAGCGCCCCAAGAACCCTGTATTCTGCAGCGAATGGTTCAAAGTCCTATAGGCCTTAATTACTCGTGGACTAGCTATGATTTTTTTCTTTCGCGCCATTGCTTTGATGTCCAGAGCACCGAGAACAAGTGTATTGGCCCGGGTATTTTCCACGATGCACTTAGAGATTTTGTGTTGGAAGTCGCGCAACTGATTGGTCAGTTTGCGTTGCATCTTTTGTAATTTGACAGTATACCAGTACCATTTTTTGCTAAATTGTTTACAATGGTCGCGTTTCGATTGCACCTCCCGAATCTTTGACCGCCAATAGCGGTCAGGGCGACGATTCCGAATCTGCACGAACTTGCCGTGGAGGTTAACGGCGGTGACCAGATTAACGATGCCCAAATCGATTGCTTGGTATAACCCGTTGTCCACATAGGCAGGTACCGTCTCGTCAGTAGTGATAGCTACGAACCACCTACGTCGCCGATCCTGAAAGAGTTCTACCTGTTTGACCTTGCCTGTAATTTTTGTTAGCCATGGTAGGTCAAATAGGAGTTCCACACCGGAGGGGTGATTGTGGGAGAGGCGGATCCGCTTATTTTCTATGTCAATGGTAAATCCCGATTGGTTGTAGCAAAGGGTGGTGAAATACTGCTTGCCTTTGAAACGGGGTGGACGTGCGTGGTGATCACCATTGTTCCAGCGGGCATAGAAGGACTTGTAGTCGGCATCCAAGCGTCGTAAGACCATCTGGAGAACCTTGGAATAAACCCAGGCGTATTCGGGATACTGTTCTTTGATGGTTGGAAGGTCATTTTGCTGCTTTATGTAGGTTATATAAGTGCGCGCCTCGGGTGGTTTCGTCCGGTTGGCTTCCCAATATTGCTGTCGTTCAACCAAGGCAAAGTTGTAGAGAAGACGGCATTTCTCGGATAGGGCCCACAGAACGTATTCTTGTTGGGGTGTGGGAAAGATGCGAATTTTCCGGGTGAGTGGCAGCGGGCGCATTCTAAGGATATGACCGTATTCGTTGTTTTTCAGTCTGCTGGTCTTGGGTCAATTTAATCCCGCCTTGAAAAGTGAGAACTTGCAAACAAGTTTTAAAAGTGTGTATTAGTACATCCTTGATAAATCTTGTAACGAGGGTTTCCAGAATAATGAAAGTAAATGAATTATCCTCTGCTTCCCGTCGCGTTGACATACGGTTACGCATCCTTTCTCTAGAGCCAGTAAGAGAAGTGCAGACACGCTATGGAAAGGCCCGCGTAACCACTGCTCAGGCGGGAGATGAAACCGGCACCATTAAATTATCCCTATGGAACGATGATATTGACAAAGTTGATGAAGACGTGGTGGTAGAAATCAACAACGGATTTGTGAAAACTTTTCGGGGAGAAATGGAGCTCTCAGCGGGTCGCTATGGAGAAATTGTGCTCGTTGATGACTCGGAATTTCCTTCCCGGGATGAAATTTCAAGTGCTCATCCTGGAGAATGATATGTAGAGAATCTTTCGATAATGGGTCATTTCGGGGCGTTTTGTAATTGATAATGAACATTATCCTTGATTGGCTACATATTATTGATGCATGGATTGAAGGCCTCATTTGGTTAATAATTTCATGGGTCCATGCCCTAGGACCACTTGGAGTGTTCCTTGGTGTTATGATAGAGACCTTCATTGCACCAATCCCCTCTCCGATTATCATGATGGCAGCGGGGTTTATCTTGACCATCGGATTAGACCCCTATGCTGCAATTCTTAGCATTATTGTTAATGTGATGTTAGTTGGCGCATTTGCCGTTACTATTGGTTCTTTCTTTGGGTATGGAATCGCTTACTTTGGAGGATATCCTATAATTGAACGATATGGGAAATACTTGGGAACTTCCATAGATGAAATTGAGTATATGCGTCAACGCATGCAACAATCTTCTCGCGACGAAATCTATCTTTTTACGGCACGAGCCATACCGATTATCCCGCTTTCAGTCGTCTCCCTTCTTTATGGAGCTATTCGAGTGGACATCAAACGGTTTACTTTCATAACTTTTCTTGGCGCATTACCACGATGTTTGATTTTAGGGGTGTTAGGGTGGGTAGTTGGTATTGCATTCTTTAATTTAGCTGAGTTAATAGACCTCTTTGAAACTATGATCTTAGTCATACTCATTATCTTCTTTGTCGTTTTCTTGGTCTATCGAATTATTATCCGTCGTCGAGCAAAGCAGGCAAAAGTTAATGAAATCAATACTACTGTGAAAGAATCCGGGGAATCTAGCTAGGACCATGAGGATTTCCGATAATCGGTGGACGTAGCTCAAAATAGAAGATGACCTTACAGCCTTGTTGTTGAAGAGTATCTTGTAAAGTTGCTGCGCGTCCCTTAGCGTCGTGAATTGAGGAGTATAATTGTGAAACACAAACGGGTATGCTTTCTCCCTCAGGTGTTAAACATTGAAAATCAGATGGAACTTCAACATGGGAGGGCAGTCGGCTGGAGACACGAAATTGTCCCTCATACATACTGAGCCATATTTCAGCGTATTTACATTCTTCCATGAAAGTCACAAGCAAAGCATCTAAGTACGAATTTAAAAGAATGCGTACCTGTTAATGGTTTCGGAGCAATCGATATTGCGTAATTGGTGTTGAGTATGTCGCAGCGAATTGCAGGTGTTGATGAAGCAGGTCGGGGTCCAGTCATTGGACCATTAGTAATCGCAGGAATTGTTATTATAGAATCTCAAGAAGAAGCACTGATTGAATGGGGAATTCGAGATTCAAAACAGTTGACCCCCCGACGACGAGAAACCCTTAACCAGCAAATACGACGCCTTGCGAATCAAGTGGAAGTATTAGAAATTAGTGCTCAAGAAATTGATGATCAACGCCGGCAAAAACGGACACTCAACACCCTTGAAGCCCAATGGATGGCGCAGGTACTGAATCAACTCCAGTGGCACACAGCGTACATTGATGCTTCGGACGTTAATGCTGACCGCTATGGACGGATGATTCAATCACAATTATTCACCAAAAAGAAGGTAATCAGTGAACATAAGGCAGATAGTCGTTATCCTGTTGTTGCTGCAGCTTCGATTATCGCAAAAGTACGAAGAGATCAACGTATCAAAGAATTACATAAGCAATTTGGTGATTTTGGCAGTGGCTACCCAAACGATCCAAAAACACGACAATTTCTCACGAAATGGATTAGCACACATGATACATTTCCTGAGGTTGTCCGGCAAACTTGGGAAACGGCCCGTGATATTCTCTCAACAAAACAACAACGGAGTTTGAAGGATTGAGAAAGCGTTAGGTAGCCTCAGCTTCAGGTTCCTTTTCTTTCTTTTTTTCCTCTTTTTGCTTCTTCTCTTTTTCCTTTTTCTTCTGCTTCTCCTCTTCCTTGCGACGCTTCTCTTCCTCTTTCTTCTGCTTCTCCTCTTCCTTCTTCTTTTGCGCCTCTTCCTTCTTCTGCTTCTCCTCTTCCTTGCGACGCTTCTCTTCCTCTTTCTTCTGCTTCTCCTCTTCCTTCTTCTTTTGCGCCTCTTCCTTCTTCCGCTTCTTCTCCTCGACTTTTAGACGTTTTTCCTCTTCCTTACGTGCTTTCTCCTCCTCTTTTCGAATGCGTTTCGCTTCTTTTTCGTCAAGTGGAGGCATTTCAGCGGTTTCTAGAGGTTCCTCCTCAGCGACTTCGGGCGGGTGAACCATTTCAGCTTCGATTTCAGGAAGTTCCTCTTCTTCCTCTTCCTTCTTTCGCTTCTTGCGTTCTTTCATCTTCTCTCGCATACGCATATACATTTCACTAAGCAACTCTAGATGCCGCTTCGCAATATCCGGATGAATATCCTTAGCCTCTAACCGTTCCTGAATACGCAATACTAGAAATTCCGGGAAGAAAGACTCAAAGTGTACATCCGCCATTAACACAATCAACGGATCGTCGTTAGCAGCTACGTCAACAGCATTTTCACCAAATTTCGTAATCACTTGTACCTGCTCTAGACGTCGAAGCACATTATCCAATGATGCTTCCTTTTCGACCACTCCCGCCAACTCGGATTTATGCGCAATTTTCCGCCGTAACGTCTTCGTCACGTCATAAATATCCGGATCTAGCAGCAACTGACCAATAATAATCGTATCTTCTTCAGTCCACTGATAACCCTCAAAGAAACTCTTCACACGCGTTTCTAATTCGTTGTATTGCTCCTTGTTTAACCCGCCACCTTTAGCAAGTTTAATCACCTGCTCTGGCGGAAACCGTGCACCCAACAAATCGTTTACTAGAAAGACACAGTTGTCTGACACCGCGTTAATCCAATCCTCTTCCACTAGTCCACTTCGTAACAAAGGCAGAGTTACTAGCCCTAAATCGGGGTAATGCTTCCCTGTCTGTAACTCAAGCCATTCCCGGAGCTCTTCTGCGGAAATACCACCACGAGCCAACTTATGCATCAACAACCGCGTTTCCTGATCCACAAACACCTTAGCAAGCCGCTGCTCCACGGACAGCTCCACCATCCGCTTCAGCTTCTCAAACACTTCACCCAGATACTCAACAAACTCCGGCTCACCAATATTCTCCACAATCTCACTCGACGCAAGCGTCAACCCCTCTTCAAAACTCCGCGGTTCTTCATCCAAATCCATAAACATCATAATACAAAACTGATCACGCCCACGGAGAATGCCAGTGTAAAAAGACGCTACCGCCAGGTTCGTTCCTTCAAGAGTCATAGTGAGAAAACCAGCTTCCGGCTTACCCATAGCGTGCGCCGTAAAAACACGTAACATATCATCCTCAGAAACCTCTAGGTTCCGCGGGTACACACCCACAATACGCAGGCCAACTTTATCGTCCCACCTGCAGACTGATAAACCACGTGGCAATTCTTTTAGCCTCCCGTTTGGTTAAAAGTTTCCTGTAGCTTTATTACTTAAAGTGACCTATTGGCACTTCGTTTTGACTATCGGATTTCCCGTATTTAACTTGTTTGTCGTCGTTGCCGTTTCGTGTATATTCGTTGCTGCTTTCTTTATCTAAACGGGATAAGAACTGTTTTACTAGGTTGAATTGTCGACACCAACGGATATTTGAATGAAGGAATAGAAATTGGTTTCAGGAGATGTTGAATGTGATTCCGGGTTTAACGTTCTTTCTTCCATTTGTTTGTATTTTACTTGGGAGTTGGGGGTTTACTTTGTGGGTTAATTGGTTACTTCGACCGACGTTGGGCGGGAGGGAGGTGGAAAGGTGGAGTAAATGGTTGTTTGTGCCGTTGGCTCTAGCTACATGGATTGGAGGGGCTCTTGTATCTGGAGCTTTTATTTTGTTGAGCCCGTATTCATGGGTTGCGTATGGATGGTTACCGATGGATGTGATTCCGTGGTTGGATTATATTCTAGGGTGGTTTGTCATGTTTGCCGTGGTTCATCTGGTTTGGGCGTTATGGCGAATGCAGTATGTGTCCAAGCATGAACTCCCGGGGTTTTGGATCGCAGCCATGCTGATCATTATAATGGTCTTTGTGACCGGAGCCCTCCTGATGTTACTAACTCCATATGTTTTATCTGCAGCCGTATTTCTTTTAATGGGAACTATCACCATAATTCCTATGGTAGGTATCCAATTAAAACGAAACCAGCTAAAAAAGGGATAATTCACTGTTTAATCGGTGGTGGCTTCAGCGACGGCGCCGAGGATGATTTTGTAGAGGGTTTCGCGATAGCGAGGGTCGATGGCGACGAGGCCGTAGGCTTGGACGCCGAGGATGCGTTGGACGAGTTTGGGGGCGAGGGCGCCGGGGAGGTCTTGTTTGTTGGCAATGGCCCAGGCAATGCAGGCGGGTGCATTCTTGCGGACGATTTCTAAAATATCACGGGTTTCTAAGACATTTTTCAAGGTGGAATCGGTGACGAGTAAGACGGCGTCTGCGTTCCGGAGGTAGTAGTTCCAGAGGGAGCGGAAGCGGTCTTGTCCTGCGAAGTCCCAGACGGCGAGTTCGTAGGGGCCAAAGCGCACGCCTTGGAGGGTTTCGATGTCGACGGCGATGGTGGGGTAGTATTCGCCGGGGATGCTGTCGGCGGTTAGTAGTTTGAGCATGGTGGATTTGCCGACGCCACCTTGACCAAGGAGGCAGATTTTGAGCATGGTGACGATGACGCTGTCGAGTTCTTTTTCGAAGCCTTGGAAGGCTTGGCCTAGGGGAGCGGGTTTTTGGATGTAGGCGTCGATTTCGTGACCGTATTTGTCGATGAGGAGTTCGCGAGTTTTTTTGAGGAGTTCTCGGATTTTTTCGTCTTCGTCGGAGATGTCAACGGCGAAAACGAGGAGGAGGTGAGTGCCAGCATCGGTGTAGATGAATTTGTTGTTTTTAACATGTATGGGGAGGTCGACGGTGGCTCCGAGGTCTTTTTCGAAGTGTTTGTAAGTGGCGACGAATTCTTGTCGATCTTCGGTGGTGATATCGACGGACCAGTATTGACGGTGGAAGGCCATGCGTCCTTCGCGGGTCATGATGAAGACGTTGTGAATCATGCGAGTTAATTCTCCTGTGTTTTATTCTGCACGAGTAGCGGCTTTTTCTCGTCTTGATGTGCGACGCTGACGTCGTTTATGCTGCGGGAGTTTTTTATCGTCCGAACCGAGGAGGTTTCGGAGTTCCCTGTAATTTCGACGTAGGGAAGTACGGGAACATCCCACAAGTTCGATTATATCGTTTTCGGGTAAGGAATCACCGGTCTGTTTGGCACTATAATAAGCAATTGATGCGGCTATAATTGGACGAGGATGCCCCTGGAAAAACCCTTCTTTGCCAACATGTTCAACAATACGGTGGGAGTAGTTTTCAGTTTCAGGAGAAACTGAGAGAATGGCGAATAGCCTCTCGAGGATGGCGTGAACCGGTTCGCTCCAGGCTCCTGGTTTATGCTTTTTAGACTTTTGTCGTTCTTGATCGTATTCTTCGAGAATACGGTTGATGCCAGCACGTACTAATCGTCGGGCATTAGCGAGTTGGATTTGCCGTTCACGCCGAATATACCGGGGACATTGGGGATAACCCGACATTTCGTAAATGGTGAGATAGCATTGTTTTTTCACGACACGGCAATAGGAGGTGAGTTTATCACCCTTGACTGGTCGTTCATATTTGTAGGGACACAATGAGCGGTCACGTGAACCACCCCGCCGTTCAATTTTGCGATAGCTATCTGAGAGAATTTGTCGATAGCGGCGTGAACGTTTGGGAGAATCACTTTTCGCATTTAAAATTCGTTTTAGAGTAGAGTTGAGGATTGCTTCATAAGCAGATCCCTCTTCTTCGGAAGTGAGCAACGCGGTGATACAGAAGTCGTCTTCGACTCCATCTCGGATGGTCCGTGTACAGGTGATTGCTGCCCTTTCTGTCACATCTTTAGTTGGAAATACTTGAAAAACGGTTCCAGGCTCTTCTAGGGCACAGCTGTAAAACATCATGGATAGATGTTCAACATCGAAGTCCAGGGAGGTCGGAAATTTCGCTAAAATTTCTAATCCTTCCTTAGTATCCCAATGACTTAATACGAGCCCCCGAGGGATGATAACTCACCTTCTAGCCTGGAATTGTGTAGACCAAATCAAGTTCAATGTCTTGGCTTCAACCAACGTTAAGAAACGGCGCAGAAAAGGTTTTTGCACTTATAGCGGATTAGGTGCATTCATTCCGAGATACTGAATCCGAAAATGTCACTTTTTGGCTGATTATCTTGAAGAAGAATCTTATTGCATCATTCCCATTAGATTCCCTTCGGTATCTTTGAAATAGCGATAACAACCTACACCAGGAATCACAATCTTGTCACCAACCAATTGACCCCCATGCGCCTCCACTAACGCTGCATACTTGTCCACATCATCCACACCAATCACATTCACAGTAGTACCTTCGGGAAAATCCTCACGCATTGCAAAGGAACCATTAATTCCTAGCTCCGAATCATCACCGGTAATTAAAAACCAGTGATCTACTGGTCCTGGCCACTTTTCGATCTTCCAGCCAAACACTGTCGTATAAAACTGCGTAATACGTTCAATATCATCAGCTGGAATTTCAAAATCTATTACTCGAGGTATTTTAAAGCACACCCTAGTAGTAAGTGGAATCCGTTACAATTCAAGCATGATTTGTATGTATTGGTTTCGGCTACCTAGTGTTAACTTCGCTCAGTTTTATGATGAAAAATAAACCTACCTAGTTAATGTTAATAAAACGGCAAATAGTGGATCGGAGAAAAATACTTAGAATCTATTCACTGACCCCGTTCAGGAACCTTCAGTTTCTTAATGTGGAATTTCTCTAATTCCATTTCTACAATGACCAACGAGGGGAGAAGAAGAGCAGTTAGATCATTAATGGCTTCAACCAATCCTTGTGCTAAGGTATTATGCAGCTTCTGGGAAGCTTTTCTAATCAATGAGCGCCGTAAATCCTTGCCAATCATCCCCCGCATCGCATGGAACGTCTGATCGAGAATTGTGTCGATTGAAGCTGCTATACTGCTGATGAATTCAGGATTCCCGAAGGCGTCACTAGGCTCTTTTTTCGATTGCTCAAATGCCTTCTTAGCCTCCTTATCTCGCAGGGCTCCCTGAGCAGTGACAATGGCAGCGAAGAACTGAGTGTTACCAGTTGGATCAAATGCATCCAACATCCTCATATCCTCCCCAAACTCAGCGATAAGCTCTCTCCACGTCTTAAGAGCCGCTTTTCGATCATGGTAATCCGACGTAAGGAAAGCTCTGATCTTTGGAAGATATTGACCCGCTACTGTAGCAACGAACTGCTGGTAGCCCTTCGGATCCTGAGCAAACGTTCCCCTCCTAGACCTCCGCTTTTTATCTCTTCTCCACTCTTGGATAAGCCCATCAACATTTCCAATAGACAAAAGAGTCTCCCCAATAATTCTACTCACCATTCCTTTTTAGGATAAGGGCTAGCAGTCGGTGATTACAAATACGTAATTATTCACACGGAAGTCGTAAATGTGTTTGAAGTCAACTCTTTGTCACTGGAGTATTATTCATGGGAAAATTCTGTTTTGAGCAGTCCATAATAGACCAGACCATAGTGAATGCCATTTTCTGCTCTGCATTCACGAAAATGTCCCTCTTTTGTAAATCCTAAACGCTCAGCTAATTTCGCGCTTCTTTGGTTCGTATCCCGTGTAATGACAATGACTTTGTGGGCATGTAAATCAGAAAACAGGAATCCCAACGCCCGCTTGGCTGCTTCAGTGGCGAGTCCCTTTCCCTGATAACCTTGATCTAAAAACCATCCCAGTTCAAAGGAGGGAACCTCCCATCGCTTTGGTTCAATCCATATCTCTCCCACATAGTTCAGATCTGATTTTAACCAGATTCCCATAACAAAACGTTCTCGCGCTACCCATTCAGTGATATGCCGTTGAACCTTAGTCTCTGCGTCTCTCACCGTGGCAAGCGAGGCAACCTCCTCCACATTCGCGTGAAGAAACTCACGATTATTATTCCGTTCAAGAAGGGCGAACAGCGCTTTGCCATCGCCTTGCTGGTAACGCCTAACTACTACGCGTTCTGCTTCAAGCCGATCAGGAAGCTCTGACAACTTATCCATACTTAATCTAAGTCACAATTAGCACAAAAATCTGTAATAGAACAACCCGACGTCTTCCAGACTTATTTTTTTCAACTACGGAGCTAAAGCTGTGGATTTTTTAATCACATTCCATTATTTGAAGGCGTAGATATGTCCATGTTTCTAAATTTTCGGTAAAAGTACAGATCCAATACGAACAAAAACGCCCCTTGGATTATGATACCAATCCCATTCCCTAACAGGAACGCATCTTGCCACAAAAACACAATCAACAGAATTCCCACAAGCTGATAGCCGACATCCAAAAACACGTTAATTCTCAGAAACCGCGTCGCTTTGTCCGCTGATTGCTCCTGCTTCCTGAAGACCCCCACCACCGCGATTATAGCATCAATAATACCCCACAGCAATGCTTGTAGACCAATCCCCTGAAGCACACTAATCGGAACAAACAGTAACACCAAACCAATAACAATACTTGTAATACTCCAGGCAATCAGTGCCATTCCAAGCCGACGAGCCAGCCTACTTGGTTCCATCTTTATACATTCTCCACGTTTCGAATTCAGAAGACGCACCTATTAGCCAATAAAATTCATTTCGAATAAACCAATCCGAAAAAAGAGCACCCAAACAACAAGGCTTCCTCTCAAATAGTTCAGCAGTTTTTTTCGGTAACAAATTTAGGATTTAGACAACTGTTTCCGTATGTTTTCGAGTCGATTTCTTGCTTCATCGCCAACCATTTCGATTATTTTATCGAGTTTTTCACAAGAGTATTCTGGGCAATGGGTACAAGTTTCGACCTCATGTTCAATGGCACAACTTCGGACTTCACATTTTGAACAAAAACTATGGATAGGAGGTTCCGTTGATTTGCATCCCATACAATTTATGTCTTCAACAGAAACCGGATGATCCGGTGTTGACCACTTTTTCGCCGTTTCTTTCCGTAATGCATCATCATCAGTTTGATAAGCAATAAAGGCAGGGCATTCACTGCAGTTAAGACCACAATAAACAATCATCGGATCAGTCACAAAGTTACCTTTCAAGTTCCAACTTATAACTTGATGGCAGGAGGCAACACAAAAGCGTTCACCGCTTAACCTACGCAACGATGGAAGACCATGACCCAAGCCTGATCAAGACATGCGCTTAGAATTTCTATCGGAGTACTTGGGAGAATTACATGAAACAAGTGACTAGTCTGAATTAAAGTGATAGTCTTTATTCCGTCCCGATGTAGCGATCGACGGCATCGAGCAAAATTTGGAGCATTTCTTCTTTGCGGGTTTGGTCGATGGCGACCATGCCGAAGGCGGGGATGCCGAGGATGCGTTCGACGAGTTCGGGGCTGAGGGCGCCTTCGAGGTCTTGTTTGTTGGCAATCGCCCAGACAGGGACACCCGGTGCGTCTTTTCGGATGACATCTAGGATTTCTTTTGTGGCAATGACGTTGTTGAGGGTGGAGTCGGTGATGATGAATACGATGTCTGAGCCCCTGAAATAAATGGTCCAGAGCCGGCGAAACCGCTCTTGTCCTGCGAAGTCCCATAAAATTATTGAGTAGGTTCCGTAGCGGGTGGCTTCGATTTGTTCGATGCTGAGAGCGATGGTGGGGACGTATTCGGTGGGTGGGGCGCTGCCTTTGAGGAGGCGGAGGAGGGTGGTTTTGCCGACGCCGCCTTCGCCGACGAGGCTGACTTTGAGTTTGCTCATGATGTAGTTGTCAATGAGGTCTTCGATGGGTTCGGCGGTGTCGTTGTTGCCGAGTTCTTTGATGTGTTCGGTGCCGTATTTGCCGACGAGCATGCGGAGGGCGGTTTTGACTTTTTCGGCGACGCGGTTGTCTTCGTCTTGCATGTGGCTGATGAAGACGAGGAGGAGGTCTTCGATGTTGGTGAAGATGTATTTGGCGCCTTGGATGTGGATGGGGAGGGTGGGGATGTCGGTACTTTGGACGTGGCTCATGAATTCTTTGTAGGCGCGGAGGAATTCGCGGATCATGTCGTCGTTGAGGGCGACGCGCCAGTATTGTTTGCGGAAGATGACGTTGGCTTGGAGTCCGACTTCGTCTGTGCGAGGGCTGATGGTGAAAAGTATTGCGTTATGGATAATTGCCCGCTCACATCCCAGGATGCGTTGGTTCTGCTATTGTTGACTATGGGAGGGCGCTGATAAGCTTTTTGGCGGATTGCTTGGTGTAGTAGGGGTGTATAAGGTTCTCTTTGAGGTAGTTTTTTTAATACTTGTTTCTGATTTGTGAGGCGAGGATATCAGTGTGACTTCGATTGGTGTATATGAATTACCGGAATGGTTTGAAAAGCGGGCTGAGGAGCTGCTCTTTAACTATCGATCGGACATTAAACGTCAAACTGATCGGATTGAAGGCGCTTTGGCGAAGACGGTAGAAACCTCGGATCAACTTTTAGCAGAAGTTGTAATTGATGGAGAGTTGACAGTGCCTGGAGCCGCGGCAAAGTTGTCAAGTCGGTTAAAGAGTATTGCTGAAGATATGATGATTCCTGAAGAAATTATCTATTCGTCGGTTCAGGAATTGTTAGATGATTTAGAGGACTATTTGCGCGAAGCTACGGATGCTGGAAGACGGTATATTCCGCGGTTGCCAAAAGTCCATAAGAAGATTGTCAAAGAGTTTGATTACCAGTTTCGGGTGGTGGGACAGAGTTACCAGAAGATTCGAAAGATTTGGGAGAAGGAAAAGGTACCGAAGCAATTGGATCAGATTGGGGGAGAAGTAGAGGAGATTGAGTACAGGTCTCGTCAGTTATTGTCGTTGGTAGAGCAATTGTCTGAGCTTGAAAAGGTGGAGGAGGAAAAGGTAGGAAAGATTGAGGAACAGAAGGGGGATATTGAGCAGTTTCGTATGGATTCAGGGCTGGATGAGATTGATGGGATTGGGAAGGAAATTGACAGCGTTCGGATGATTGTCACCAACCAGCTGAACTTTTTGAAAAAACCGTTCAAGAAATTAAGTCAAGCTGCTGGACGAGCTGTGATGATTTCATCAACAGCAGGTGAAGGAGCTGATGCATATTCGGCAGATCCGTGGCAGGCTTTTCAAAATGATACAGAATCCTTGGAGAAATTAAAGGCGGGATTGAGGGCCTTGGCAGAAGCTTTGCAAGGGAGTAAAATCAAATTTAAAGCTAGCTTAGAAAGGAAAGTGTTGGAGCGTAAAGAGGAGATATGTGAGAAAGGGTCATTGGATGAGTATCGGCATCGTTTTACTAATCTTGAGTCACGGAAAACCGATTTGAAAGCTTCAGTGTCTTCTGATGAGCGGCGGGAATTAGAAAAGTCATTAGAACGGGCGCAATGGGAACATCGCGATGTAAAATCGGAATTAACTCATAATAAAGAACAAATCAAAAGGATTTCTTCACAGCTGAAGACTCTTCAAAAACGTCTTCAAAAGTCGTTATCAAAGGTGACTCGAAATGACATCACTATCGAGTTTCCCGAAGCAGTACAGACAGTCCTTGTTGAAGGTTCAACACCTAAGTCTTAGAAAAACAAGTGCACAAAGGCTTTTTAGCCCATATGGGTGGATACGATAGATAGAGGCGACAGTTCATGTCCCAAGAATACCAACCTATCACCCAGAAATACCTACTCCCACTGACATCCTATCTTGTAGAACTGGGTCGTATTGGAGATCGCTGGGCAATACGGATTTTCCGGGGCAAAACCGAAATCGCAACTACTCCATTGATGACAGACTTGAATCATAACGAGATTTTCAATGCTATTCAAAACAATGTCAGTATGCCACAATTCTCTCCTGAGCGAATGTTTGGTGCGATTGGTCGGATGGTTCAAGAGGCGAGGATAAATACAGCTGGACCATCAGATCCGGAGTCCAGCTCACAACCCCCTTAAATGCGAGTATGATATTTAGTGACTTTTTTCAACGAACCGCTGAATGGCATTCAACGCTGAGTTGAGTGTAGTTGGCGGAGCGAGAAAAACTAAACGAAAATGTCCAGCACCAAAAATGGGATCAAAGCCTGAACCATGAACAACTAAAACACCAGTTTCTTTTAGCAGGGCCATGACGAACGCTTCATCTGTTGACCATCTTTTCTGTAAATCGATACTGGGAAAAATGTAGAAAGCCCCTTCAGGCTTGGTTGCAGAAATTCCGTTAATTTCGTTGAGGCGGTTCCAGACAAGATCTCGGCGTTCTCGAAGACGGGATAATACATCCTGAAGATAGGCATCTGATTCGTGCAAGGCAGTAGCTGCTGCATATTGGGCAGGAGCGTTAGTGCAAATGCGGATTCGGGCTTGTTTGAGTATGTGTTCTTTGAGCTCGTTCAATTCCTGGTTTTGATGATGGAAGTACATGTAACCAATCCGCCATCCAGGAACAAGAAATACTTTGGATAGTCCATTAAAACCGATGATAGGGACATCCTTCGCTAGAGAAGCCGTACTCGCTGCCGTTTGATCATAGGTTAAGCGGTCATAAACCTCATCGGAAATAAGGGGAATCCTGTATTCGCCAGCAAGATCGATGAAAGCTTGGAGGGTTTTGGGGGGATAAATCGCGCCAGTAGGGTTGTTAGGATTGATGAGCACCATGGCAGCAGTTTTATCGGAGATTTTGGCGCGTATATCTTCGATATCTGGTCGCCACCCTTCGGTTTCGATACAACGATAGGTGACTGCTTTTCCATTAAAGAACCTGACAAATGCGAGATAAGGTGGATAAGTTGGTCCGGGGACTAATACCTCGGATTTAGGGTGGACAAGAGCTGCCATCATCATTTGAATCCCTTCGGAAATTCCAGCAGTTGCGATGACATCTTGCGCGAGAATTGAGACCTGGTTGATTCGTTTCTCCTTTTCAACAACAGCCTCACGGAACTCAGGGATTCCCTGCGAGGCAGAATATCCATTAAACCCTTGTTTTGCAGCCTTGCAAAAGGCTTCGATCATGAAGTGTGGAGTTTCAAAGTCATAGACGATAGGATCACCTATGTTTAGAAACGTGATTTTTTGACCTTTGGCTTCAAGTTTTTTCGCAGCAACTACAACATCACGAATAGCATAATGAATTGTCTTAGTGCGTTCGGTCACGAGGTTATTACGTAATGTATTGTCTGGCATCATGTTCACCTAAAAAAGAATATTGACTAAGATTGTGCTATTGAACCCATTTAAAGTCTTGAGAATGTTCCTTGTCTAGTCAGGGAATTAGCGTCGGGTCTTCTTCCACTGTTTATAGGCAAGTCGCACATCTTTACGGGTAACGGTTTTTCGCCCAGCAAATTCAGAGAGTTCTTTCGCTATAGTTGCGATATCAATCCCTAGTTCCTCGAGGACTTCACCTAGTTCAGTAGCTGCATGTTCACTAACCCGTTCGGCACCGGCTTTCCGGATAAGGCGATCAATGGGAGCAAGCGGAATAACACGAGTGGTTTTTTCTCTCGGCATTTACTACACCCTTTTTTTCTAAAATAACCGTTCTTACTGCTCCTACTTAAGTTTTACACCGATAAAAAGACCGATTATTAGTGGAGGCTGTGTTAAGCCCTGTGTTTTCCAAATGAAGTAAAAGGGTTAGCTCAAGCGTTAAAAATTGATGAACTCGATGGCGTTTCATCTTCTTTAAGGGCTTCGTTAACAATATCCAGCCAATCCACACCAATCCGCCAAGAAGTAATGCCTTCTTCCGCTTTCTGGACCATTTGTTCTAAGAAGTGTTCCCCCAGTTGTTCTCGCATTCGACTAAGAATGGTACCAACTGTCACCAGCCCCATGACAGGATTGGTTTTTCGCGCGTACCGTGCTAGTTCGGAAGTTGTGTGCCACATCCCATCGCTAAGACACCGTAGAATTTCGCGTCTGGTGAGATCTCCTTGTACGATTTCACGAAGGACAGTTAATTTCTTATTTTTAATTGAGGGGGTCTTCTGATCGTTATCCACTGCCAATCCTCGAAAGAATTTGACAACGGCAGGTTTTAAGCGATTCGCCTTCAATAAAAAGCAGAAAGGAACAATAAGGGGTAACTGTTTGGATTGATTGTGTGCTTTTTGGTCCGCGGTTTGACTGATAATCCTTATAGGTGAAGTTCGTCTCATCGGTGACTAGCATAGGTGAAGGCGAGTATGATTATTCCGCTTCTTTTGCTAGCGCTGATGCAGGGTCTGCTTGAGTTTCTACCAGTGAGCAGTGAGGGGCAGATATTGCTTGTTGCTGTTAACATATATCATTTTGACGCCGCTTTTACACTCTCGCTTATCTTCTGGTTGCATCTTGGTACAGCTTTCACAATCATTGTCTTTTATCACCGCGATATTTTTAGTCCGTTATACGCGCGAATATCACCTCCAACAAAGGAAGAAATGACTACAAAAACAAGCTCAAAGAAGTTGTTTGGTCCACTCTTTGTTTTTGTAATTGTAGGCACACTTGGTACTGTTGTTGTGGCTTTGCCGTTGTACTTTTTTCTCCAAGGATTTGTAACATACTTCTTGGGAAATGTGATCACGGCTTTTGTTGGAATCCTTTTGATTGTTACAGGTGTGGTGTTGTATTTTCAGCGAGGTGTTCAGGGTGATTTGTTACTAATCGACATCTCCCTTAGAGAAGCCTTCGTGTTAGGATTACTTCAAGGAATTGCCGTGTTACCAGGAATTAGCCGGTCGGGAATGACATTAACCTGGTTACTAGTTCGGGGCGTAAAGCGCGAAGAAGCACTTCGCTTGAGCTTCATTTTAGCCGTTCCCGCGACTTTTGGTGTAGTGGCTCTTGACCTCATCTTTGGCGAAGCACTTTTTGTTCTACCTTGGACATTTTTCGCAATGATGGTGATAGTAGCTTTTCTCACTGGTTTAGGAGTACTAACGGTACTTCGATACTCCGCCGTACGTATTCCATGGTGGATCTTTTGTGTCATTTTAGGAGCCATTGTCTTGATTCTCACGATTCCTACAATAATTTTCGGAGTTCCATGGTGAACTACCCCGACCTGAAGGGGGGTTTCCTGCTTCACGCCATCGACTAGTGCCGACTGGTCCACAGGCTCTACTCACCGTTCCGGCGATATTGCCCGGTCAAGTACGCCTTGGTTCTCGGCTCCCAACCGGGACCTCACCCGTGTCTATTTATCGAGCCTTTTAAACTCCGCGATTCCTCCCCGCCCTGACGGACGGGTTCTTCTCACAACTTTTGATAAAGTGCATACGATAGGCTTTAATAGAGGTGTACCTGACCCACCCACGCCGAGAGGTTGAACGAACGTGACCTTAGAACGCGCAGGAAATCGTGCTGAATACAAAGCAATAGCTATTGCTCAAGATCATGCGGGTGTTGTTCTACAAGCGGCAAAAGCCCTCCGCGTCATGATTGAAGACTGGATGGAAGGAAAAAAGGGACGACACCGTGACCATTTTAACAAACTAGCGAAACTGGAACGGAAAGCTGACAGTATCAAACGAGTAATTTTGGATGAATTATCCGTTGCAGAAACGATGCTCCGACGAAGTGATTACTTCCGTTTAGTCATGCGAACTGACGATATCGCTGATCTTTGTGAGGCTTCAGCCTGGGACCTTTCAGGTCTTGAAGAATTTCAACCTGATAAGAAGACACGAGGACACTTCAAAGCGATGTTGGATGCGCTTTCTGATGCTGTATATAAGATGAGGCAGGCTATTCTGTTCTTAAAGCAGAACTCTGACAAAGCCGTTGAAATGGCCATGGAAGTTGATTCAGCTGAGCGAGATGCTGATGCTGCTCATCGCAAATTTGGACAGTTCCTCTATCAGTCCAATCTTGATATCAAAGTCTTATTACGCCTAAAGGATTTAGGACAACATCTTGAGGAAATTGCGGACGCTGCTGAAGATGCTGCTGACGCAGTCAGAATTATCGCAATTGCTCGGATTCCATAGGACTCCTTTTAAATCACCAATCCTCTGAATACCTCAGTCGAATTCCAGGTAATTTATAATGCCAGCCACGCAACGTATTCCAACCCAAATTGTAGAAAACAAAGTCATTGTCTGGGACCCCGCAGACGGTTCAAAGCTATATAGCAATGGATTCTATGGCAAACCACTTGGCATTCGAAAGCCTAAAACCACTGAATTCGACCGCCCCTCCCAACTATCCTTCTTCGAAGCTCTTCACCTACTTCGTAAGGGCACCATCGAGATATTCATAGAGGACCCTAAAGCTCCATTAGACGAAAGGAGACTAATTGCCATCGCTGAGGAGCACCATCAAGATTTCAGTCGGAAGTACCAGGTGTATGAGGACCTCAGAAAACGCGGATTCGTCGTTCGCCCGGGACTCAAATTTGGAGCAGATTTTGCAGTTTACCGGCAAGGTCCGGGTATCGATCATTCGCTTTTCATCGTCGAGGTAATTGCGAAATCCGATGAAGTCTCAGCCATCGAAGTTGTCCGTGCTGGTCGACTCGCCACCTCCGTACGGAAACGATTTGTCCTAGCCACTTCCACCGAAAAAGGGAAAATCCGCTACTTCGTTTTCTCCTGGATCAAACCCTAAATCCTTGTAAGAACCACCACTTTTTTACCACCGGATTTTTATGCGCCAATGTAAAGTACACTTACACTGAAGTGATGTCTCATGAGCAAAGAGGAGAACGCCAACAAAACTCTCGAAATCTTAGAAGAAGCATGGAAAGTCAAATCCGCCATACTCATGACTGATGATTACCTGTATTTGATGTATCAAATCGGAGAAGGGAAATGGAAAGAAGCAAGTTTCATCTTTGATGATGCCAGCCTTGAAGTACGGGACCTTGATGCCGAAAAAGCCCTCATGCTCCTCATCGAAGAAATCACCACCGGCCTACCTGGCTATGACTCCTACACCACTGTCTTGGATAACGATACCCGAGAAACAGCCAAGGAAAAGATTCAAGCCGCGGCCAAATAGCACGTAATATGAGACGAGGAACCAGGTAGAACGTCTACCTGGCTCAGGGAATATCGTAAACCAGTCCTACTTGACAGCCTTCAAGAATTTTTGAATCGGCGAAATGAGCTGGGTAAACTCGATGGGAATCACATACTTCGTACTCTCACTTGCGCCAATAACCTGTAAGGTATTCAGGTACTGAAGCGTCATTGTCTTCTCATCAATACCCTTCGCAACATCGAAGACCTTCTGTAAAGCCAGCGCTTCACCTTCAGCCCGAAGAATAGAAGCCTCCCTGTCACCCTCAGCTTTCAGAATCGCAGACCGCTTATCACCCTCAGCAACAGCAATCGTCGCCTCACGTTTACCCGCAGCCTCCGTGACCATAGCACGACGTCGCCTCTCGGCTTCCATCTGCATGATCATCGCCTCATTTACCTTCGTAGGAGGAAGAATCTCACGGATTTCCACCTTAGTAACTTTGACACCCCATGGCTCAGTGTTTTCGTCGAGTTTTTCTCGGAGTATGCTGTTGATGTATTCGCGTTTGGCGAGGACGTCGTCGAGGGTGATGTCGCCGACGACGGCGCGTAGGGTGGTTTGGCTGATGCCGAGGGCGGCGCCGCTGAAGTCGCGGATGCGGAGGACGCTGTCTCGGGCGTTGATGACGCGGTGGTAGATGAGGAGGTCGATGTCGACGGGGGCGTTGTCACTGGTGATACAGCGTTGGTGTTCGATTTCGAAGTATTGTTCGCGGAGATCGACTTTGACCATTTTGTCCAGAATTGGTAGTAGGATGACAACTCCGGGGCCTTTGACGCCGGGTACGGCGCGTCCGAGGCGGAAGATGACGGCTCGTTCGTACTCTTTGAGGATTTTGATGAAGGGGACGATGAGAAGGAGTATGATGATGAAGACGAGGATTACGATAATCCACCAATAGGTTAGGATGAAGCTAAACAGATCGAATTGCATCGTTCCTGTCCCTCTTATGTTCATGTAGTGGTGCTAACTTCGTGGGCATATACTTTACGGAAATTTTGATATTTTTTGTAATGTAAAATTTGGGTTAGCGAAGGATTTTAGGTGTGAAATTATAAGAGATTCGGCAGGTGAGTGTATGCCACGTATATGTTCTAACTGCGGGCAATCGGTGAAGGATTCAGCGAAGTTTTGTAAATATTGCGGTGCCAAATTAGGTCCATCTGTGTCGACTCCGGTATCTCGCCCAGTGACTACTAGTCGGGCAGTACCTGTGGTGCCAGATCGAGAGCCTGTTACTGAAGTGCCTGCCGAAGTGCTTAGACAGTTGGAAGCTCGATCTGAAATAATGAGCTTGGAAGAAGAAGAAACAGAGCTTCTTAAAGAATTAGAAAAGCTCGATAAAGAGTTAGAGCAAGGCGATCGGTCGATTGCTGAGTTAGAAAAGGAAATCAAACCTTTGCAAAAGAAGATTAAGGCTTTGAAGGCCCGTGAAAAGAAACTGAAAGCTAAGGTCAAAGAATTTAATTTTGAAAAGGCAGGCAAGGAGCGCCACCGATGGAAAGATCGGATTGAGAAACTGGAGGGGCTTAAGGAGGAGGGCAAAGTTCGTGAAAGTGTCTATCTACGGCTCCAGGAAGAGTATAAGAAGAACCAATCTGAAACTGATGCTCAATATCAGGAACAAGTCGTCATAGCCCGTGAATGGTTGGCACTACTCAAAGCTCAGTATAAGGCAGTCCGAGATGAATTATCGCTTTTAGATGCCCGTCACTCTGTGGGTGAAGTCAAAGAAACGGATTATAAGTCTCGGAAAACAAAATTAGAGAAACGGTCCAAAGTTCTTGGACACCAAGTCGAAATCTTCGAAACCGTTCTACGCGATTTCTAACCAAATTTTCCTCGTGAAGTAGAAAAGCTCGACCCAACGCAAAACATTTTATACGCTAGTGCATTTCTGAACCTCTCACCAGAGGTAAGTATTCATGAACCGACGAGTCATTGCTATTGCCATCCTCTGCATAGGTTTTGCAGCCCTCGCTTTCGGATTAAGTCTCGGGCAACATGAGATCGTTCGCTCATGGCTCCAAGTCTTCTCCGATGCATATGCACCTTACTTCCCACAACCGCTACTACCCTGAGGAGAGTAAGAAAATGAGCGAAAACGAAGCCGAAACACCAGAGGAAACAGAACGCTTCTGGGTCCGCATTGGCCGAGTATTTACCCGATGGAAGAAAATCCTTCTAGAAAAGAGCCGTCCACATAAAACCCTCCACTACTGGGTGAAGAAAGCCTTTGACGAATTGCTTGCCATTCGCATTATTCGATTCGTAGTCCAGCTCATCGCCTTTCTATTATTATTCTATGCAGGTATTGTTTTTGTATTAGGATACGACCCCTTGTTCTCCACTATCTTTGCAGGGGTCGCGTATCTAATCCCAATTTTTGGGTATATTCCTATGCCTTTTGATATGCCACAAGGAATAGCACAAGGCACCGCAACTGGGTACTTTGACATGATTCAATTCATCGGTCAAGCAGGCGTGTTTCCCTTCATCGCTGTCGGCGTTATTTTTATTGTTCCTATTTTAGTAGGTCGAAGTTTCTGCGGATGGATTTGTCCCTTCGGTTTTGTTCAAGACCTCTTCGCTCTCACTCCGATTCGAACTCGATATCCCTCAAAAAATACTGATCGTCAACTCTCTCGAATTAAATACATCATCCTTTTCATCACCCTATTCATGGTAGCTTGGGTCGGGAGTTCGACATTTCTTGGAATAGAACAAGGGTTGGTGACCACTCTTGGAGCCTTCGGTACTGCCTTCTGGGCTGTCCTTAGCCCATCAGGAACATTCTTCGTCATCCTTCCTTACCTCTGGATATTTGGAATTGTCTCTCCAATCCTGACGCAGTGGAATCCCCCACCCATTTTTTGGAACCCTCTTATGTGGATTCGAATTATTTTCCTTGCAATTATCATTTTCATTGCTCTCTTTATCCGGCGCCCCTATTGCCGTTGGATCTGCCCGGTTGGTGCCATGATGGGCCTTGTTGGGCAATTCAGTTTCCTCACCGTGTCCCGATCAGCCACTGAATGTCTGGGACCCACCTGCGATCGACAACGATGCAAAACTGCATGTCCAGTAGGTATTGATGTGATTGAACGTCCTTTTGGAAAAATCTACAGTCCTGACTGCATTCTGTGTTTAGATTGTACAGCAAAATGTGGTCATGATGCTATCAAGGTGGAGTATGCTTAGAGCTACTTGGGGTGTGGTCGAATGGGTAAGGTGAAGCAGGGCGCAGTTTGCAGTGTGGAAGGATGTGAGGAGAAGGCGGTTCGATCCTTCGCCACTGATAAAGCAAGAGAGGCACTTCAGTCAACAGGGATATCGTTGAAGGATAATCGGGCTCGACGGACCTATTTATGTCAAAAACACTACAAGCTATTCAAGAAGCAGACAAAGAAGGATAAAAAAGTGGAAAAGTGGCGGTATGGCGCATAGCCTTGTGAGGGTTATTCTTCATCCGTTTCTGTTGTTAGCTGGTTTACGACTTTCTTAATCTCTTTTTTCCATCGGAGCAGGTTCAAAGCGAGCTCTTCATGCGCCTCTGGTGGTATGGGTCCGGTTTTGCCAGCAAGGGGCGTCAAGATGGCGCCCATTTCGAGGGTAGCGGGTTGGAAGTCACCACCAATACGAATTAGGCGTTCACGAGCGTCAGCGACTTTAACATAGACCTTTTGATAATCGGGGTCAGTAAGGAGTTGATTGAGTGACTCGTCAATTTTCCGTTCAACAACGACAGCTTTAGAGGCATGGGACAATTTGACGCCTGGAACATTACTGAAGAGTTCCAGGGTTTCAGTGATGCGTTGTGCAATTTCCTTTAGGTATTCTGGTTGTTTTTCTTCATCTCCTCCACTAAGTTCAAGTTGAATAGCGGGAGATTTTGAGTCGACAAGGAGTGTTACTTCTAATCGATCCTCAGTGTTAGGCATACGGAAGGCCACTGTGGCTGTGCCAAAGAAGCCCTCCTCTGTATAGGTTTCCGCAATATTTGTGAGGCGTGTACCAATGGAAGAAATGCAGAAGTAGGCGGCCCCAAAGGCAAGGCTAGGTGATAGTTCCCCGATTGGAATCTCTGTTGACAAGGCAAAAAACCCTCTTACAGAACTGTGGATAATGAGGAAAAAAGTGTTCTGTTGCACCTGACTATAGGAATTTACGTCATCAAGGTGTTAATGCAATTGATGTAGGAGAAGCGAAGCTCATTTGGTTCTCTACGAGAAAATGGTCGAAAAAGATGAAGCTTTTCATAGCACGCGAAGTCTATAAGGGCGTGCTTTCAAAGGCTTTACACGCATGAGGTAATTTTGATGTCTTCAAATCCACCTGATGAACCACCTACTAAGATCGAGAACTCTTCAGCCTTATCAGCCAAGGCTGAGAAAATGGATCCAGTCGCTGAAATCATCGGTAAAACGACGACACATACACTTAGAATTCAGGTAACGAAGCCGGGAGAAGTAGGACGAAATGATTTTCTCTCAATTACACATCAGGGCGAAGAGTATTTGCTCCTCTGTAAGGAATTATGGCGCGAGAAAGGGAAAACTACTGGACAGTGTAGTGTTGTTGGTCCGATGCCTCGGACACCTTTTAATCCTGAGATGTTAGTCTATAAGGCCAGCCCACGAATTGTTAGCGCAGCCTTAGGCATCGATATCCCTATTGAGGAGTCAGTGTATGCAGGTCAACTTTCAGACCATACAGTTCCTGTACGTTTACCTGTTAAACAGCTCGGTCGATTATTTATTGTTGGAAAAACGGGTAGTGGAAAGAGTTACACCACTGCGGTGATTATGGAAGAATTCTTGAAGAAAGGAATTCCGATAGTTGTCTTGGACCGACATGG
The DNA here is from genome assembly GCA_016839805.1 of Candidatus Hermodarchaeota archaeon. Lineage (GTDB taxonomy): Archaea > Asgardarchaeota > Hermodarchaeia > Hermodarchaeales > Hermodarchaeaceae > Hermodarchaeum. Next base: position 72,968 of record JAEOTO010000006.1, on the reverse strand, counting down.
CGAGTATTCTAGTTTGAAGATTCCTGCAGAGGAGGGTAATGAACGGTTTAATGTGGAACCACGAAGTTATGAGATGAGCGTCATTGAATTTGCTGATCTGCATGCAAATCCTGGCGCAGACCTTCCTATCGAAGCTCTTCTTGGAACTCACCCAAAGGATTTGATTGTCTCTGGTCAAGGAACGATTATCAACTTCCGAGGATTAGATTTAGGTATTCAAGAAGCGCTATCCCAGGAAATATTAAATGACCTGTATCAAGCCGCAGTAAATCGTGAAATACCACCCTTCTATTGTTTTGTCGATGAGGCACATCTTCTCGCACCAAACCGAGGAAAAGCCGCAACAACCGGCATGATGCGGCTCATTGCCCAAGAAGGAAGAAAATTTGCAGCTAATCTAGTAGTAATCACTCAGAAACCACAGCTCCTAGATACTACAGTTCGCAGTCAAGTAGGCACATGGATCATTCATCAACTTACTGATGTCAGAGATGTGGATATCACTGTAACAAGTACAGAAGGCATCTCTAAGGATTGGGGTGAAGATATCCAACGCCTTGATACGGGTCAAGCCGTTATTGCTGGTGATGCGGTACAGGTCCCTGTAATTCTTGATGTTCGCGCCCGTGAAACAACACATGGTGCCACAGGCTTTAATCCTCTGGATTTCGCTGAACCACAAACCCTTGAGGAGCTTGAAAAACGCAGAATACGTCTCCGAACAGATTTTGCAGGACGAATTAAAGCGGCTGTTGAACGTTTCCAACAGCTTAGTGCTGATGCCAACGGGGGTCAAGCCCCACAACATGTTCATGCCTTACGAACCGAACTCCAAGCAGCTGAACAAAAACTCCATCAACTTCGAGATGAAAATAACAAGTTAGCTGTCCGGATTCGGAAACTGCAAATTGAATTAGAAAAAACTGAGAAAAAATACCAAAAAGCGATGAATATTGCAGAACGAGCACTCGCTGAATTAAAAGGAAAGAAGAAATAGAACCTGTATTACCGTGACTATTTCGCTTGCCAGGCTTTTGCTGAGACTTTATCAACAAGACCCTTTGCACGTAATTCATTTAGGGAACGAATGATTTCATTTCGTGGAATCTCTACACCACCCGCACTATAGATAATGGTCTGAATGGCACGTGGACGTTGTGGTCGTTCACGAACAGTTTCTAAGACTGCCGCCTGGAGAACAGTCAATTTTGCCCGTTGCTTTGAAGTCTTCTTCGGTTTAGTCTTCTTTTCCTTGATTGGCTCCTCGTCGATGTCATCACTATCTTCTTCTGGCTCTAATACCTCTTGCTCGTCTTTAGGTTCTTCAGCTGTGGGTTCTTTCGGGGTTTCTTCGGAGGGCTTTTCTTCTTCAGACATGAACATTTCACACTCTTAGATTCTATGGATCATAGTTTTAGATGGCGCGACCTCAGTTCACAGTGGGTCATTTAAATTTTCTGATGGCTCATTTCATAATCGAAAGCAAAATAATAAAACCGTAGTTCACTTCGCTTACCGTAGCCGTAAGGTTGAAATATAGAAACATACACGACGGTCTCGCCAAGAAAGGTAGGTAGTTTGTGGTGTCTCGACGACGGAAAGACAAGAAACGTAAAGAAAAGAAACGTTTGGAACGTATTCCTGAAAAACTACAGCGCAAACGAGAACGCCAAGAACGATACCGAGTCCAACGGATGCCTGGATGGATACGCAGCGGTCTTATAGTTGCAGTTCTTATTATCATTATTACAGGTGCCATCATTCTTTGGCCAAGATATGTTCCCCCACCTCCAGAGCTTGACCCAGGCAGAGTTGAAATCCTGCAACAGGATAATTTTTTCATTTTCATCAATGAAACGGGTCAAGTGAACGTTGATTATCTACGAAGCCGGTATGGTGCTGGTACGCATACAGGTAATCAGCCACTAAATGTTACGTTTCAGCGTGTTTTCGAAGAACCAGAAGTGAATTTCACCTTTCCGGAATTTACTGTCTTTTACGATTATTATGGTAATGAGTATAATATTGTGCCAAACACTGATGCAAATAGTGTGGAATATTCAGTTAACTGGATAAATCCGAATTTCTTAGAGGATGACCCTGAGATCCCCCTCGTAGGTGGACCTCAGATGACAGGCTATTGGTCACTATTTTGGGACTTTTATCTCAACAGTAGTGACAACACCTTCCTAGCTGAGGATGCCCTAAGTGACTTGTTCTCTTTCAACTTCACAATTTCCATGGAAAACGATACTCTCATCTACAATACACCAACCATAGTCCATTGCAACGTCACGTTCAATACGGGACCTGACACTAACGAATATAACTATGGTAATTGCACCCTCCTTTTCCCAAAACAGATCTACAATGAAACGACTCTGATAGCGAATATTACACTTGATGATGTAATCCAAGTGGGAAGACCCACAGGTGGGGACCTAACACCAGCTGTAGACAATGAAACTCACCTTGGGTTTCATGCGAACTTCGATATCGCCTTGTCAGCCAACACCTCTTGGGGATTAGTCTTTGATCTCAATGTAACGACATTCACAAATTCCTCATTCTGTCTCCTAGATTTTACGACACCTGATAACGAATACTTCCTTCAGTCAGGGTATACAGGAACAATATTAGACCAGCCCATGCATTTCCCCAAAGCCGATATCACGATTCATACTCCTCGTGATATTGACTGGAAACAGAATATAACCAACCTTTGGTTCCGGTTCCCCCAAGTATGGGTCAATGTAACTCCGCCTGGAAACTCGACCCCAGGTTTGATTGGCTCTGCTATTTCTCTACGAATGCCAACAAGCAGATCACTAGAGTGTCCACCAACTGCTTCATTTGGTATGAAAAATACACTAGTTAGCAAAAAAGAACACCCCGTACATTCTGTTTACACTGATTCCACAGAACCTGGGTTACTAATCATTCCAATAATATCCAGTTTACGCCGATGGTTATTACCATAATAATTTAATTCCTGATGTCGGGAAAAGACGTTAATGGTTTTGCATTGGGTATTTCTCAATCAACCCCATCACTGCACTAAAAGGAGGTCACAGCTCCAATTCTTTAAAAGTGTGACACTTCTTAGAGTAAATGAAGTAATCCCTGGGAGTTATGTCAATGCCTGCTGAACAAGATAACCAAGATGACCTTGATGAAGCCTTTCAGCGATTCGGCAAACGATTGAAGAAAAAAGTCGAAGCAGGTGATCCTACCAAAGATACAGAGCTTCGTACCCGACTCGAAGAACTCGACAGCCAAGCCCCTTCGAAAACCCAATTATTTTCCGATATTGAACCACAGCTCAAGCAACTGAAAGAAGAATTCCATATCGAAATCCAGCTCCCCCAAACTCTAGAAGAATCAATTGTGCACTTATTAGCAACTGACTCTACCGGCAAAAAAACCAAGGCACCTCTAACAGCAGCGGATTTATACACTCAAATTCATGCAATCGACCAGTATAGTAAACTCTCGAGTAAAGAACTTCAAAAAGTTCTAAAGAAGCTCAAAAACGAAAAAGTACTGCACATCTCCGAAGTACAAGGAACTCTTGTCGTGCAATTACATGATGAGTTTCTCAGCGAAGATGAAGCCACTATTCTTGATATCGCAGCACGAAAATCAGGAAAAGTATCGCTAGAACAAATTATGCTGTCCACTCAATGGCCTCAAATACGGGTGCAGCTGACTCTTGATGCATTGATTGCTAAGAAAATGGTAGTTAAAAAGAAGAGCTTTTTAGGTGGCACTCGTTATCAGGTGCCAGAAGAACCTTAATGACCCTTCTTTACTTATACGAACCCCTCTCTGGTTTTAAATAGCTCCATTCGTGGTTTTAGTCGGTGCAAGATAAGTGAGCACAGATTATATAGAGGTTGTACGAGGTCATTCAAGATCCCGTGACGAGTTTCCTCACCGGGATATTCGCCGGGAGAAACGTTTACTTCGCCAAGCCATTGCAGCCTCAACAGGTCCTCATCGAATTCGCCTTCAACGTGAATTAGCAGCCCTCGAGGACTACGAAAGGGAGAACCGGTAAAACTTTTTGTGAAAAGATTTTCAGCATAGATGCAGTAATAAAAAAGGTGTTTTTGCGTTCTGGGCATTAGCCTTATCAAGTATTTTCCCAGAATCATATGGGATCTAATGAGCTACTTCATGTTATACACATAAAGCCAATTGGTGAAGCAGATTGAACCGCATACTCGCGATTTCAGGAACTCCTGGCACTGGTAAAACCGAAGTAGGTCAACTATTAGCTAAGCGCCTTAATGCTCAAATCCTAGAGCTCAGTGACCTTGCAAAACAGAAACAACTGCTCCTAGGAAGAGATCAGGAGCGAGATACCTTCATAGTAGATGTTGATCAGCTGCGACATTTTCTCGTTGATCTGGCTCGTAAGGCAGATGAGCGTTATATCGCTGTTGGCCATTTTGCTGATGAAGTACCTGTTGAATTTCTGGAATTGATAGTAGTATTGCGGTGTAATCCTGTTGTCTTAACCCAACGACTGCTTCAACGTGGTTGGACGCATGAGAAAATTTTGGAGAATATCCAAGCAGAAATACTGAGTGAATGCACGGCTCAGGCAATGACTCGCCATGACAGTTCCAAGGTCTTCGAAGTCGATACCACCAGTCTAACACTTGAAGAAGTAGTAGAAGCCATCGAAGCAATTTTATCAGGAAAAGGAAATCAGTTTGTCGTTGGGCAAATCTCGTGGCTACACACCTTAGATCCAAAACTTCTACATCAAATAATGGAAGAGCGGACGCTTCCCTTAAAACCACAAAAAGCATAAGTGCGCCTCAACACTTTGACAAATATGTGAACTAGGATCGGACAAGACTTGAATAAAGATTCCAAAATACCAGTAGGACCCATTATTCGAAAATATAGTCTAGCGAATGCCATTAAATTCCACGGAACGGCAAATTCACAAGCCGTGATTGGAAAGTTACTTGCAGAACGACCTGAATTGCGATCACAAGCTCAGGATATCATTGAGCAGGTAAACCGTATTGTAACTGAGGTCAATAAGATACCTCTGGCTGACCAAATAGCTGAACTGCAGGACTTGGCTCCCGATTTGCTAGAAGCGTCCAAGGAACGTCGTGTCAAAGAGCTTCCAGCTCTACAAGACGCGAAAATGAGAAAAGTGGTGACGCGATTACCCCCTGAACCAAGTGGCTACCCACATATTGGGCATGCATACGCAGGGTACATTAACTGGTATTATGCGCGGAAATACAGGGGTCGGTTAATCCTCCGATTTGAAGACACCAACCCGCGAAACGTCCAAAAAGAGTACTATGAAGCTTTCAAAAAAGGCTATCAATGGATGGAGATTGATTGGGATGAAGAGCTAAAGGTTTCCGATGACATGCCATACTTCTATGAAAAGGCCCGAGAACTACTCGAACGCCAGGAAGCGTATTTTTGCACTTGCCAAGCAGATGTCATCAAAGAAGGTCGCCGAGCCGGTACACCTTGCCCACATCGCCAAGATATAGGTGACAAGAATGTAGCAATTTGGGATAAGATAATTGATGGAAAATATAAAGAAAGGGAAATTGTGTGTCGCTTGCGCGTGGACATGAACCACCCAAACGCAGTAATGCGCGACCCTAACATTTTCCGTATTATCGATTATCCCCATCCATTTCAAGGAACCCAATACCGACTATGGCCCACCTATGACTTTGCTAATGCATTAGAAGATCACCGCAATGGGATCAGCCACATACTGCGGAGTAACGAATTTGCAAGTAGAGATGAACTCCAAGCATATATTCGAGATCTCTTTCAGTTGCCCCAACCTCTAATTCAAGAATGGTCGCGATTTACCATTGAAGGTAGTCCTGTCAGTAAACGTAAGATTCGACCATTGATAAAATCTGGATTCATCAGTGGATGGAACGACATTCGTCTAACCACACTAGCCGCTCTTCGACGGCGAGGGATTATACCTGAAGCGATTAGGGAAATGACTCGGGAAGTCGGACTGAGTGTCGCACAACCTGTATTAGATTGGTCTGTCCTTCTGGGCATCAATCGCCGCTTGGTTGACCCGATTGCTAACCGTTATTATGCTGTTACACAACCCAGTCTGGTTGAGATTTCTAATGCAAAGCCTCACACAGCGAAGATTCCTTTTCATCCTGATTTCAAAGACCGAGGAACTCGAACCATCACAATAAAGGACAGCGTCTATATTGATGGACAAGATGCAAATCGACTGAAGAATGGAGACATATTCCGATTGAAACACGGCTATAATATTCAGGTTCAAAGAAAAACAAAGAAAGCAATATACTGTAGTTATGCAGGGGATGACTTAGATCAGGCGGAATTTAGAATTCAATGGGTCATAGATGACTCGATTCCTATGGAATTGCGTTATCCCGATGTTCTCTTTATTAAAGGTGAATTGAATTCTTCGAGTCTACGGAAGGTGGAGGGAATAGCAGAACACGCAATTCGAGAGGTAAAACCAGGCACAATTATTCAATTAGAACGTAAAGGTTTTGGATTTATTGATGGAAATGGGGAGAAAGTCAACATTAACATGACTGAATAATTAAAGGCGCAAAGATTTTAGAGCGCTAATTCCCAGTACCGTATAGTCAAAATGCGCATTCGGGGGTATAGCTCTAGCAATGGCAGAGGATGTCCAGCGGGCACTTGATAACCTTCGGTTTGACCGGATGGTCAAAGCATTCTGTATTATATCACCCGATAATGTCGTCTATCAAAGCAAACTTGATCCAGACACCGAAGCCATGGTAAAACAGACTGTGAGTCTCTACAAGGGGCAAATAAGCCAGCTCACAGTCAACACCGAAGCTGGGCTCGTAGTTATATCAAAAATTGCTAACAATTGGTTACTCGCAGTTCTATTTCCACCCAATCTCTCACTAGGAATAGCTGTAGTAAAAACCAAAGCTACCCTTCTTGCTCTCCGTGAGCTGGATCTGGAAATCTTAAAAACCATGCCTGTAGCTCCTGCTGAACCCAAACCTACACCTCCCCCACAACCTACAACACCAACACCTGCTCCACCTCCACCAGAAACACTCCCACCAGAGACAAAAACTGAACCTCCCCCCACTCCACCACCCACTCCGGTCCCAGCTACACCACCAGAACCAACAATACCGATAGAACCAGTTTCTCCTATTTCTGATGAAGAATCGCTTCCCCCACCATTAGAACCCCCACCAGTTGAATCCATCGAATCTATACCTCCCCCAACACCCACATCACCAGAATCTCGAATAGATCTAACCTTTGTCCCACAAGGAGGCGAGGCCCTACTCGCCGCTCTCGACAAAGGATCACCTGTGGGTGGTAATCTCTATGATAAATTTGGTCCCTTTGCTCGAGACATTCTATTTCTAGTCGATGGGAAACGAGATGTCAAAACAATCGCCTTTCTACTAGGATTACCTGAATATGCTATCGTTGAAGTCTTAGAATTTGCAATTACCAACAACATCCTCGCCAAACCAGTAGCCACTTGACCTGTTTCATTTAGTAGCTACGCGCTATTTTGTCAAATCATTATAATAAAAAAAATGACGCCGGAAGGGCAGTCGAGGGAGGAGGGATGTTGTTTTGGAGGGCGAGGACGACTCGGGCCTGAGGCCTCCTTGGGAGGATTCTGCCTATGAGGAGTTTTCGGTTTTTTAAAATTGTGTCGCTTGCCCTACCGGCTACTGAATAATCGCCAAAGAACATAAATAAGTCTTTATGTTTTTCTCAACAGACTTAATGTTTTTTTGAGATTATCACAATAACGATTAATAAAACCGCAACATATGCTAGGCTTCTTCGATTGTACCTTCTTCACCACATTGGACACAGATTAGTGGTTTAGAACGGTATTCGGTGCCACACTGTGAACAGACAAAGCTCATGGTTGCTGGTGCAGTAGTAACATCAGGTTGACGACGTTGTAATGCCCAAAATGGAAGGGAAATCAGCGAAGCAATGCTTAGCGTAATTGTGAGGGGTACTACTATATGCCACAGGACGAAGGAAAATATGAAGCTGATTGTGAACCCAGCGATAATAGCGTATTTGATTGTGAAGAGCAACCAGATACAACCAGGTAGTAATATTCCTATACTGATTGTGGTGAGAGTTGCAGTCATGTTTCGAATGAGAAGTGCTATTACTATGGATAGCGCAATCCAGAGACTTAATGGAATTATGAAAGTAAAGTTCAGAAGATAGTCAATAGTGGCGAGAATCCAGGCTAATTCATATAATTGGAAAACGTCAATTAGTCCTGCGTATGTGGTGTATACAAGAGTTTGGATTAAAGCTGACTGCAAGAAAAAAACAAGAATGGAGAGAGTCACCCCAACAAAGAGTCCAAAAGAAACAGTGTAGGAACTCCTGGGTTTAGGCATGATATGGAGCCTTGGGATGTGGGTTTATTAATGTGGCTCTAGTGTGCTTCGAATCGGGAGGTGAGTGTTCCACCGATGACTCCACCGACAGCAGCGATTAACCCGGCTAGAATTGCATTGATAACCCAGCCGAGGAGAAGATCAAAGTTTAATCCAGGAGCGATAACCCAGTTAATTGCCAGGGTTACGAAAGGCGCGATGATAGCCGCAATTAACCCTGCAGCGGCCCCTTTCATCATATCACGGACAATTAGTCCTCCAATCAGCCCGCTAATGAGCCAGACAATGGGCGCTAGGATGAAGACAATGAGGATGTTTAAGAGAACCTCCGTATAGACTGTTTGCAGTTGATTCAACACGGGTAGACTAAGGAAGGTAGCTGCAACATTGGGCGGTATAAGACCAGGACCTGTAAGTGGAAATCCCATAGCAGCAGCATACAAGATTCCAAAAGAGATGCCTAAGCAGGCGAAAAAGCCAACGATTACACCAATTATTGTGCCAGTTGTTGAGGATGCCATGGAGCTTACCTCGATTATCCTGATTATGAGAGGAGAATGATGATTTAAAGTTGTTTACCCTAAATTATCCACGTTATACCATACGAAGTTTTCGTAATTCGTTCATTAATGCAATAAGGTGTTTATCACCAGTCGCCATGGCTTTCATGAAGATTTTTACCTTTTTTCCAGCCGTCATGCGCACAATCGATTCTCCGGTAACAATACCTGCAAGTTTATCCAAAGTTGCATCATCAGTTTTTAGTATGAGTTCGCGGAGTTTGAGAGATTGCTCGAACTCAGATCCATAGATCTTACGCCATTCATCTTCGTATTTTTGAAGATGTTTAGCACTTACTTGCTCCTTCATGATGCACTCAGCTGCAACTCTTCCTGCGATGTTACCACAAACCATCGCATACCCCATTCCACCACCTGTAATGGGATGCACATGACCTGCGGAATCACCGACTAAAAGCGCGCCATCAACCACATTTTTTTTGTTCGGTCCACAGACAGGAAGAGCTCCCACTCGAGTTTCAATGACTTTTGCCTGGCTTAGCTGTCGTTTAGCGACATCATGATGCTTGAGGAAATGATCGAGGTATTCTTTTGCTGTCTTCGTTTTGACTGTTCCGCCGATTCCAATACCTACATTTGCACGACCATTTCCCTTGGGGAAGATCCAAATGTATCCTCGTGGTGAGACTTCATTTCCTAGAAGGAATTCCATAAGATCTGTGACTTCAAGTTCACTATTTGCCATTTCATAGGCGAAACAAGAATCAATATCTGCGGGTTTGTAAGATTTTCGAAGTCCAGTAAGGCGAGCAATCTGACTGTTTACGCCATCTGCACCTATGACCACTTTTGCTTTCAGGGTGTTGCGTCGGCCGTCGTGGCGAACAATTACCCCAGTAACAACTCCGTTAGATCGTGTGATGTCCAGAACTCGGGCTCCGAGGAGGCTATCAGCGCCAGCTTCGGTAGCACGGGCGAAGAGTTCCTTGTCGAAAACGCGTCGATCAACAATGTACCCGCTTGGTTCTTTTTCTGCGTAATCTACTGTAATTTGACCTGGGCTATACACACGGAACCCTCGAACAGAAGCTCGAATTGATTCGTCTGGAACATTAATTTCTGCTAGCCCGGGTCCCGTTTTTCCAATGGCTTCTCCACATTGGACTGGAATCCCAACATTGGTTTTTCTATCAATAATCGTTACAGCCGCTCCAGCCCGTAAGGCGCCCATTGCTGTGGATGAACCCGCTGGTCCCGCACCAACAACGATAACACGGTTTTCATTTGACACATTAACACCTTCTGAGAAGTTCTAACCAATTTTAGCGTTCTATTAGGGTAATGGCTCCCACAGGACACACTGTAACGCAAACTCCACAGCCAGTACATTTTTCGGGAATAACAATAAGGTAACTTTCAGTAACCTCGATTGCGTTGACTGGACAGACTGTGGCACATGCTTGACAAACACCACAGAGTTCGCCGTCAATGTCAGCTAATTTCTTTGTACTTTTTTTAGTGGTAGTTGTAGGAGGCATGGGTTTTACTTCCAGCGTGTTACTCTCGAAGAACACGGTAGTTTAAGGTTTTTGAGCCTTTCTAATGCTTGTTTTCTTGGTTCGTTGTAAAAAGTAGATAGGCTCCTTGGGGAGGAATGATGCCACGTTCAGTTATGAAGGCGTCTATGTGTTCAGGCCCGGTAACATCAAAGAGGGGATTACGAACCGTTACTTTAGAGTCAATTTTGTCACTATGTACTACTTGTTCTGGATTTCCTTCTTCTAGAACCACTAGACGTCCCAAAATGGTTTCATGGGAAAACTTGTAGCTTCCTACGGCGATGAGAACACGGACTCGCGCATCATGACACAGCTCTGCAAGTGTTGCGGTTCCAACCTTGGAAACAATGGCCCCGCTTGCAGCAATAGCTTCGCCTCCTGCTAGCATCACATGCATATCAGGAAGAAAAATCCGTGCGGCAAAATCTGTGAAAAATGTAACAGGTATGCCTAACGCAGCCACTTCATTTGCTAATAGACGACCCTCTAGATCGGGACGACTCTCCGCGACAAAGACTTCAATATCCTTCCCTTGCTCAGCCACTTTCTTTAGAATCGATAAGACAGTCGTACTTCGGCAGAGTGTGAGAATCCGATCACCGGAACGTATGCGTTTTGATCCAATTTCTCCAATTTTGTCCTTTGCTGCGGCAATCCGTTCCACGAAGTTTGTGCATGCTTCACTAATTACTTCTCGCATTTTTTTCAGGGGTGTTTTTACCTGGTAGGCGGAGAGAGCCGCATCTTCGATGAAATCAAGACAATTAAGCAACGCCGCTGAGCTCTGTCGTGCCTCCCTAAGTCCGTAAGCGTTGACCTTGATTTTTTCATAGAGGTCCTTTGTAGATTTCGCTTGTATTTTCATCGCAATATCCTTGAGCGCAGAGGCGGCGGCAATGGCTGTTCCATCTGCACTGGCAATTTCATAGGTCGTAAATTTTTTAATCAGCCAGTCAAGGTTCATGAAATCGTTCCTCCATGGCAGCATTAATACCCTGATGATGTATTAAATGGCTCGGCGATGGTCATGGCTAAAGTTCCTGCTGAAACCCAAGCAATTGCTGATGATATTCGCTCAATGCGGACCAGAGGTGCAGGTCGTATCGCACGGGCTGCTGTTAAAGGCCTAATGATTGCTACAGAAAAGTCAAAGGCAAGGCAGGTTAACAAACTCCTTCAAGATGTGGCTCTTGCGGCTCAGATACTTCATGAGACTAGACCAACAGCAGTTTCTTTACCAAACGGGTTACGTTATTTTTATACACGCTTAATTGCTAAAGCTGAACAGATCATAAAGATCGGGGAATTAAAGAAAGAGGCAAACAAAATCGGAACCGGTTTCATTGATATGTCTAATAACGCGGTGAAAACGATCGGGGAAATCGGTGCACGTTTAATTGTGGATGGAGATATCATTTTTACCTATTGTAACAGTGCTACTGCTTTTGGTGTGCTGAAAGCTGCATTTTCGCTGGGTAAAAAATTCACTGTTTATGTACCTGAAACTCGACCGAAATACCAAGGACACATTACGGCTACATGGCTAGATAAGGCAGGGATCCCGGCTATACTAATCACAGATAATTCTATTCGGTATCTTATGAGTCGTGCAGACAAGGTTTTTGTTGGTGCTGATGCGATTACAGCTAATGGTGCTGTGGTTAACAAGATTGGGACAAGTTTGGTAGCGCTTACGGCAAATGAGGCGCGTGTTGATTTTTATGTCGCAGCTGAAAGTTACAAGTTCAGTCCGGCAACAATGGCAGGAGAGCTTATCGAAATCGAGGAGAGGGATACAGCAGAAGTCATATCACAAGACAAACTTGCGAGGTGGAAGCATGTTAGTGTAAGAAATCCAGCATTTGATGTGACTCCTCCAGAATTCATTGACGCAATTATCACTGAACAAGGTGTAATTCCACCACAAGGTGCAATTGCAATCCTTTATCGAGCCTTTGGATGGTATTCAACAGAACAGGTCCTACCCTGGGAAGAGTATCTAGAAAAAAGGAGCTAGTCCAGCACTGAAGATATTTGGTTTTATTGTTTATCCAGCGCTCGGATAATTTTTCGCCATTCCTTGATTCGGGTTTCAGATATACCGGTGATTAACGAAAGGTCTCGCGGATTTTCATTTTTGAGATCTTCGAGTGTTTCAACTCCAAGTTCCCTTAATTTCTTCATATCATCACCAGTAATTTCTGGGAGATGTTTCATCTCAGTGATTTTAGGAATCTTAGCCTTTTCTTCCCGAGCGACTTTGGCCCTTTCTCGTTGATATTGTCTGGCAGTTTCTACAAGCTTCTCTGCTCGGTTTCGTTTAAGGTCAGTTTTTCTAGCAAGTCGTCGGGGTGAGATAGTTGCTAAGTCATGAATATCAGTTACTCCAGCAACGGCTAGTGTTTCAGCTAGTTTCTTCGTAACACCAGAAAGTTCAGTCAAGTCTGTATCAATAGGTGTAGTTTTGGTAGGAGCAACTTTCTCGACCTTAGCCTTGGGTTTAGCAGCCTTTGCACCCTTTCCAAGCTTCTTAATCCGTTTGATATAGTCTTTAAGCATCTCGACATTCTCAGGATGATGAGTCTTACGTCTATTATCAATTGGGATAGCCATCCAACGGGCGTCAGCAAGACTAAGCCCAGCATCTTTTAATTCTTGAAAACTAAATCCTCGTCCGCGACGAGAATCTCCTGATTGGGGAGCATGAATTTCAGGTCGGAAAGCCATGGAAAGTTCACCTTACAGTTAAACGCAGGAGACGAGAAGAGTTCCAGCTAAAAATGTTTTGACGTGCCATATCCCAGAAGTTCTTAAGGATTGCGAGCCTTTGAAACCAAAAAGAGAAGAAGACTTAAATTGATACGCATATTCGTGGGCAAAGATTCAATGCGTTAGAGAGTGAATCCGTTATGATGGAACAAAGTGACAAACATCGATTAATGTCTCATACTACAACCGTTGCTGTAAGGGTAAATGGTGGCATTATTCTTGGTACAGAATCGCAGGCTACAATGGGATACTTGGTTGCCAGTGATACAGCCCCAAAAATTCTCCAAATTACGGACCACACAGCGATGACCATTTCTGGTTCAGTCGCGGACGCTCAGCAGCTTGTCAATAGCGTACGAGCTATTGCACAATTAGAGGCTCTTGAAAAGGGACGCGAACTTTCTGTTAAAGCCATTTCACGATTAACCTCCTCTATTCTATTTCGAAACCGTATGTTTCCCTTGATAGCGATGCTCATTGTGGGGGGTGTTGATGATGAAGGCGGACACATCTACATGTTAGATCCGTTGGGGAGTATGTTGGAAGAAGAGGAGTTCACGGCAACAGGAAGTGGATCTGTTGTGGCTTATGGTGTTCTTGAAGATGAGTATCGCAAAGATATGTCCATTGACGAGGGAAAACAGCTCGTGATGCGGTCTGTGAATGCCGCTCGAAAACGAGATATTGCGTCAGGTGGTTCGATTCAAATCGCTGTTGCTGATTCCAAGGGCGTTGAAATCTCCCGCGAAAGCATATAGTATTTTCTAAACTCGCTCAGAAGTTCAGAAATTACATAACACAACATGCATTCTTAGTTTGAATTTTGTAATCGTTCTCCCGAAGATATTGTATAGTCATCTTGGTAGGTTGTACCAATCGCGTTACACCTGCTCGTATTGCTAGCTGTTCGGTTTCTCGTCGGATACTCCCACGAGGTCTCATACACCCAAGAGCAATCTCACTTCTTGGAAAAAGAAGCCGTGTAAGTGCACACACTTTAGCAACGTCCAGAGGATTTGCGGCTGGGCTGGTAGCCATAGACGTTCCCTGAGTTGGCATCAAGGCGATTATGACGAGGACTCGTGGTTGTAGAACGGATTTGATTAGTTCAAGAGCTGCAAGTTCACCCTTTAGTTGACCTTGGTGGAGACCAACACAAATGTGTGGAGTAACTGGTATTTGGTTTTGTTCAAGTACTTTCAGGGTCGTAATGTAGTCGTCAATTGAGCGCCGGGAAAGCCCGTATATTTCATGGAGGGTTGAGATATCACCAACAATGTCCACTGAGGTGCAATCAATCCCTGTTTCAGCCAGAAGTTTTGCATCTGAATAATCAAGGAAACCGGTATGTACGTTGAGAAAAAGCTTCGTTGTTTGTTTAATCTTTTTGAGGGTTGAGATAAAGGGTGTGAGCGGGACAGTGCCCTCTGAATCACAGCCACCACTAATTAGGCAGCCTACACCATTTTTTTGAGCTAATTCTCGGCAAAAGGCCAGTAGATCATTTGGACGTATTAGAGGGGTCATTTGGTGGAGAAAGTGTCCTTCACAATGTTTACAGTTTAATTGGCAGTGTTTTCCAGTAATTGAAATTGCAGGAAATTGTGATCCAGGGTTATAGATTGTGATTTGGCGATTGAACACCCGTTCAGTGATGTGTTGAGCTTGACTAAACAATTCGGCGAGTTCGGAACGAGGAGTAGTGAACCAGGATTTCAAGATTGTTTCAGGTTTGGAAAAAGGGATCATTGTTGAAACCCCCGCCGAAAAGTCCATTCGGGCTTCGCGTACCAGGAGGCAGCAATTTTGCGAGCAGATTGGAGTTCAGCTTCGGTTAATCCTTCCTCATAAAACCTGGCGGGTAAGGCACCGGCTAAACCTTCGATTAGAGCCTCTTCAATTTGTCCAAATGTAGGAGGCTTCCCGAGTTCATGTTGAAGTGATGTTATACGAGTTGCTGCTTTTTTCATTACTTCAGCATCAGCTTTGCTTTTGTTTACTTTAAGTGCTGCAAACATTCTAGTGAGGTCAAGTTGGCGTAAAATTGTGCCATGTTGTAAGAGGGTATTACCACGGCGTGATTGAGCGTTCCCAGAAATTTTTCGTTTTTTTACAAATAGATTGGGACAGAAGGTTTCAGATCCTGAAGAAAATTTTGCTCGAATACCGAGCCGGTTGAGTCCCTTCAACAGTCCATTGCATAAGTGTTGGTAGGTTTCGATGATATCAGTTGGTAGTTGGGCATTATCAATGCGGCAAAGAATGCTATAGGTGAGCTCACCTTCAAAGTCGTGATATACAGCGCCACCGCTCGAGATGCGACGGACAACGTCAATATTGAGTACTTGGCAAGCGTTCACATCTACCTCATCTTCTAGATGTTGAAATCGTCCAATGGACACTGCGGAGGGATTCCAACGGTAAAATCGAATGGTGTTTGCAGCTGTATCCTTATGAAGAGCATCGAGTAAAATGTGGTCAATGGCCATGTTTTCGAATGCGTTGAAGATTCCGGTGCGTATTAGTCGCCATAATTGGACCATGGTTTAGAGTAATCCTCCTAATTGTTTCTGAATTGCGTCGAGTCCTTGTGCGTCTGGTGGTGTTGGATGGTTATAAAGAGGTCCTCCAGGTTTTTCAGTAAAGAAGGGACGATTGCAGGAGGGGCAGCCGGCAGTTTGAAATGCTTCTCCCCGAGTGATAATTGTAGTTAATACCTTATTTGAGAGTCCAAAGTTGCTAAGCTGATTCTGAGTATTGTATTGCATTTGTGCAGCTTCGATTTTGTGATTTTGGATGAGATAGTGAGCTAATTGGATGCGTCTATAATGGTCGATATCAGGGCGATTATGGTTTTCTAACCGAGTTCCAGCTATTGGTGTGAATGGAAAAAGACCGATAGTTATACCTTTGTCTGTTAGTTTTTGGATTAATTTTACTGCTTGTTTTTCTGTTTCACCCAGTCCAATAATGAGATGAGTGGTAGTTCGACCCGGACCAAAAACCGATAAAACCGACTTGAGGGCTTGGAAGTGTTGATTCCAAGTAAAGGGACCGTTAACACCTGTCCCCTTAATTCTATCAAAAATGGTAGGTGTTATGGCATCGAGTGAGATAGCGATCCGATCGATACCCATATCGAAAAAGTCCTGTAGTGTTTTTTTTCCGATAGGAGGTAGAGCTAAAGAAAGGGGAATATTTGGAAGTTTCTGGGAAAATG
This sequence comes from Candidatus Hermodarchaeota archaeon, assembly GCA_016839805.1. Lineage (GTDB taxonomy): Archaea > Asgardarchaeota > Hermodarchaeia > Hermodarchaeales > Hermodarchaeaceae > Hermodarchaeum. The sequence goes on along the minus strand of JAEOTO010000006.1, from coordinate 56,461 downwards.
TTTCAGTAACGTACCTTAGATCATCGATTAGATTTGGATAACAGATTGTTTGAACACAAAGCCGTTGAAATTGTGCCTGGAATTTTCTTAGTGAAAGGTTGTTAATAAATTGGGTGAGAGCAAACTTGGGCCAAGTTACCCGTGAGAGACGATTTGCCTTTGTTTCACTTCCGCTAGCCTGTGCACAAAAAGCACAATTAGCAATACACCGGTTTTTTGAGAAAGTCATCGTGTATGCAGTTGTGGGTTGGGCGTCGAGTTTACAATGAACTAACTTCAGTACTGCTGCTGTACCCACAGAGACCCGAATTAATCTTGACAAGAAGCTTACCTCATACTGGAAATTGTTACCCACTGATTGGGTTAATAACTAGCCAGCAGTTACAATAAAAATTCGGTTTTTAGATTTTTGTTAGTTCAGCATTGATCACGTGAAGGTTGTTTCAACCATTCTTTAAAGAGGATTGGTTTGTTGCTAGTATAATTGATTCAGTTGATGGTAAACACTAAAGGCTCAGACCCTTGTTGTTGTCATCGGTGTTATTATGCGAATCCAAGGTCTGGAAGAAGAAGAGAAATCCGTAATCGATGTTGCACGGCTTATGTTACTTGCCGCACGAACAGCTCCCAAGGGAAAAGGGGCCGATGATATCGAAACCATGATTCTCACAGGAAAGGAAAAAGATGCCGTCGCCAAGGAAATGCATAAGATAGCAAAAAATCCAGACGACCACTGGACGCGGGATGCAAAAAATGTTGAACTATGTAATGCCTTGGTGTTGATTGGGTTAAAAGGTCCTAAGGCATTAGGTACTCAGTGCGGCGCATGTGGATACGAAAATTGCGGACAGATGCTCAAAGCAGGACGAAAAGAAGGAACCTTCTTTGCAGGCCCTACTTGTATTATCAAAGCTCTCGATTTAGGCATCGCTATCGGTAGCGCGGTTAAAACTGCACAAATTCATAATGTGGATAATCGCATATTCTTTCGTGCAGGGGTAGGGGCATATCAGCTCAAGCTTATGCCTGATTGTACAATCGTAATTGGCATCCCATTAGCGGCAAGTGGAAAAAGTCCTTTCTTTGATCGATAATATCAACAGAAAAGTGGTAGCCCGGCGCGGATTCGAACCGCGGTCCCAAGGTGTCTCCACCGTATTATAGTGACGGACCCAGAGCCTCGGATGATTGACCACTACACTACCGGGCTTTAACGCTGAAAGATTATGGTGCATTATTTAGTCTTTTTCCTTTTTGTTTTCTTCTTTTTCGTTGATTGTGATGGGGAGGATAGTGGTGGTTGAGGTTCTTCAATTCGGCTAATCAAAAGACCGGAATCAAGGTAAATGAGGAACTTATGGTCTTCGTGGATCACTTCAAATGGTACTGGATACTGGGTAGCATCCTTCACTGCTGCCATTGTTACGTAAAAGACAGCACGTTGACCACATACAGGACATTTGAGTGCTTTCCAATATTTTCGTGTTTGAGAGGCCATTCTTGGGTTCACCAGTCATTTCATCTTCTTAATGGCATTTGCAATGACAGGAGCTACGGAGACATTACTAATAGCTGATTGCACCGTATCGGTTCCAACAACCTCAATAGCGCCAGCCTGATATATGCGAACGAGAGCATTGAGAACTAAGAGAGGGTGTGTACAGGCAACGTAGATGTCTTTAGCGCCATTTTTCTTCAAGACATCTATGGCTTTAATGATTGTATTACCCGTACTGATTATATCATCAACAATAAGGATATCCCGACCTTCAATATCAAGGCGTCGAGGCTTGATTTCAACTGTTTCAGCATCGAATCGCTTCTTTTCCAACGCATCATATTCTACTGAAATGGCGTCAGCCGCGATTTTTGCCCATGCTCCTGCTTCAGCATCAGGTCCAATTACTGCCGGATTGTGCAGATCATACTTTGAGTTCATGTACTTTGCTAATTCAGCCATAGCGGTCAAATCTTGTAGAGGTACAGTGGTCAAGTCATCCTGATCGACGACTCGGTGACGATGAGAGTCTATTGTGAAAATATTATCTGCACCCGCAGCCTCAACAAGGCGACTTACCGTTTTGAGGCTCACAGCTTCGCCGGATTTGAAACGTTCGTCCTGGCGAGCGTAGGCGAAATAGGGAAGAACGGCAGTAACTTGTTTTGCTTGAAGATCCTTGAGAGCATCGAGCATAAGGAATAGTTCTACAAGATAATGGTTGGGTTGGTGCCCAAGTGATTGGACGACAATAACGTCTTCTTTTTCAACTTTACCCAAAAATCGAAGATATGTTTCTCCATCTGGAAATCGCTTCACTTCGGTGTCGAGATATGTGGCATTAAGTTTTTGAGCAACTTTCCATGCAAGTGTTTTGGACGGGCTTCCACTTGTGATAATAACCATAAGCAGCTTTCCTCACGTAGCAGTGTTCCTTACCTTTAACCAGATACAAATAAGCTTAGTGGATGCCAGGTTATCCGTATAGTGTCTTTAGATTACTTCGCAAACATTTCCTCAAGCCAGAGAAGGAGGGCGCGTAGCGAATCAGAGGCTAGTCTTTGAGAGTAAATCTGCATTGCACCACTTGAATCCATTCGACATACAAGAGCGCGCCCAATATCCATAATGATAGGTGTGACAAAACTAATTGCGTGAATATGCCCAGCGCTTTTTACGACTTCTTTATACAGATCTAATTTATTCAAATCCCGCGCGCGAATATTCACTTCCTCGAAAAAGTTTCCGTTCATTTCAATATCTCGAAAGACGGCACGAACAAGTTCACCCGGTCCACCTGGTGATGATTTTGTTAGAAACTGAATTACTTTACGCATTTTAGCTTGACTTAAATCGTAGCTAGATAACCGACCGGGATAGCCCAGAACTGCTGACGATAATATCCAAGTTACTGCTTTGATTGCCCGCTTGGGTATATCCATGACAAAACAAAAACCAGTTTCAGGACGCCAAAGAATCTCAGAACTGGCGGTGTATGTGAAGGTCCTATAGCGTCTTTCTCGAGTGACATATTCAGGAATTCGCACCGTTCGATCGTATGTTAGATTCAATTCAATAAACTCTGAAGAGGCTTTCTGACATTGTAAGACGGCATTCGGAAGTAATTGCCCTATTCGCCGGCTACTTAAACGTCCTCGTAGACCTCCTGGTGCTTCTGGTTCTTCCTCAGCAGAGGCAGCAGCTGGTCCAATCAAATCTTCTAATGTAAATCGAAGTTGCGAAAGTTTTCGAGTAACTGGTACAATGGCTCGAGTTTCAGTAATATGAAGTGCCTGCACCGAAAGACCTCCAACCCCATCTCTTATGGTGCACCTTCTATATATTTAAAACAGAACTGATTTGAGTCGGGTTATTATCCGACTCCTAGAATGATGGAATAATTGAAAAAGAACAGTTGGATGAGTATCTCTTGTATGGAGGTAACGCACTAGTGCCAGAAGATAAGAAAGAAAAGCCAATTGTAATCACACCAGATGAGGGAGAACACCATCATGACCATGCACATGGTCATCATCATGGACATTCACATCCTCCTAGCAGTGAAACTGTGGATATTACGTTAGAAGAAAATTTCATGGAACGCAATAAAAAACTCGCTCGCAATAATTTACAATTTTTTGAAAAACATGGAATCCGCACTATCAACATTTTGGGGAGTGTTGGATCAGGAAAAACTTCGTTAGTTGAGGCAATTTCCCGAAAACTGGCCCATCGCCGAGATGAGATTCTTGTGATTGCAGGTGATGTCACAACTACCATTGATGCAGATCGCATTGCCCAACAGGGAGTTCGAACAATTCAAGTTAATACTGGAGTTGAGTGTCATCTTGACGCAAAGTTGATTCAAAAAGCCTTGCAATCGATTGATTTGGCTTCGACGAAGATACTGATTATTGAAAATGTTGGGAACCTGATATGCCCTGCAGATTTCCCCTTAGGCAGTCATCTTCGACTTGTAGTTGTCAGTGTTACAGAGGGCCCATGGATGATTCAAAAACACCCTGTGATGTTTCATGAAGCAGATATTCTTGTAATTAATAAAATCGATTTGGCTGAAGTCATGGAAGTTGATGTTGATCAGCTCGAACGGGATGCAAAACAGATTAACCCCAAGCTTGTGGTGTTCCGTACAAGCATTAGAAAGGACATCGGCGTTGAAGCTGTTATTGAGCATTTAGGGTTTTAGGAACCCAACCGAAACTAGATGGATTAACCAAACCCTAGCATTTTTTCAAGACGTTGAGCAGTGCGCTTTAATTCAAGTAAGAGGGGTCCTAGCCTTGCATTCTCCTCTGTGATAAAAAGGACAACGGCAAGCGGTCCGCTGTATCTGAGAAGAATATAGCCCTTATCACATTTCACATAAATGCTATCCAGTTCACCTTTCTTGAGATTGTCTATGGCTGTTGATCCAATTGATAACATGGAGGAAGCTAAAGCTGCTAACTCAGCTTCCCCGATCTTCGCATCAACCGCACTAGCCATTGGAAGACCATCTGTAGAAACGACCGCCACTCCCCGAATTCCATCAACACCTTGTTCAGCCTCTCTAAGGATCTGCATAATAGCTTCCATTGGGTCTTCAGGGAGGTCCGGTTCGGTCATCGGCAACACGGATAACAGCGCTATATTGGAATTAAAACTTGATTCACACCGCTAAAAACCTGCGCCTACATTCAGGTTTAGCTTATCCAGCCTAAATTCTTCAGGGTTGGTAATAACCGCTCTGTGATTGGTAACGCAACCATTATCCCAATTATGACTTGCATGAAATTCACAGGCAATTCAGCTATTGCCGCTGTGCCAAAAATCATCAATTCATAAAGGAAGTATCCACTAATCATCACTATCCCACCTAGCAGCATTGCAAATACATTCCAAGCAGCTTTAGGCTCATATCTGACTGTTATGAAAACGGTCATTGACCCAAGAACTCCCGCTAGAATAAACCACACCCAAGATGGAAGAAAGAAAGGAATTAACCACCAGGGGACTTCGGGGCCACCAATAAACTCTATTTCTCCACTAAATCGTAACACACCAATAACCGCTAGACAAATTGCCAATCCTATACCTAGACCCATTCCAAGATATCTCAATGGTTTTGGTGCCAATCGGTCGCGAAAAGCAAAGCTCAAATAGCCAACAAGAAATCCTTCCATTCCTTTGATAACTAACGTGCCAGGAGCATATATCACATATCCAGTGGCGAGATCAGCTGTCATCGACCCAATTCCCCCAGCTAATCCACCGATTACAGGACCAAACAAGAGAGCTGAAATATAGACACCGACCTCGCCGAGGTTAAAGTAGCCTTGAGTAGCGGGGACAGCAATTTGAAAAGAAATTGTCAGTACAGCAATTAAAGCAGCCATGATTGCAGTAATTGAGATGAGAAGAGATTTGGGCATTTGAGGAAGGAAAATTGAAGACCCCTTCATATGCTTCACTTCTGTATTGTACAAGACAGTCTAGCCTTATACGTATCTTGGTCCACTACGCGAAGGCAACATTACTTGAACGACGTTGGAGGGAAAAGTATCAGTCAATGAGTTCACAACAGAAGTTATGGAATTAACATCCACAAGGGCATGAAAAGCATCTCCAATCATATTCTGGGTCGCTCCTAAGGCTTCGGCATCAATAACTCTGTCCAAGACCTTAGCAAGCCGTTGGGAAAGAAAGCCAGCTTTCTTGGCAAAATCCCGACATAAGTCCATAAAAAACACGGGATTAGGATTTTTCAAAATTTGATCCAAAACACGTTGAGCTTCACGATTCACTACTCGTAAGGCTTTCTTAGAGAAAATGATGTTTTCTTTGGAAATGGGTCGAAACTAGCCGTTACAATTCGATGTGATGGATTTAGTGGTAACCAATCTACTCGGTCATAACCTGGAGCCCCAGGCTCTAAGATTAGGATTGCACCGCCACGAATTACACCACTAACAGTACCCAATCCAGTAGCACTTCGTATTTCAGCAGTATGAGCGAGTTGTCCAATTTGATTCAGCGTAAAATGAATACCCAATGCTTTAGAGAGGGCCATAGCAGTGCTTACAGCACCCACTGCACTGGCTCCATACCCGGCACCAATAGGAACTTCAACAGCGTGATCAACAGAAATATGCCATTTCACATCACTTTCTCCAATAGGAGTGAACATACTTCGTGTGTAACTTTAGCTCCCGGTGCATTTTGATTATTTATCCTGACCTCGACTTGCGATTCCGAAGCGGGACTTACTGAAATTTTTGTAGTTACTCCTTTGTCAATGATAAAGCCTCCACCTCTGGCTCCGATACGACATACCTCATCAAAGCTTCGAGGTATTGGACTAGTGGTGACAGCTTGAAAAAAACTTGAAATTCCTCCGGGGCAAAAGGCATTTGCTGACTCCATGCTGTGTAGACTCCTTTTCCAATTATCTATTAACTAAATACCTCACCATGTAGACCTTTTTCTCCATTTACTTATGAAATTTAAATTCTTTAAATATCGTGTACAAAATATTTATTTTCCCATTATACACTACACGTCTTACTCTAATAGAGTTAGACTGTGTTTTACGGCAGGCATCGTGATGAAAGCTAAAGCATTCTCTCCGGGACACATTACTGGATTCTTCCAAATCTGTGACGAGCCAGAAAACCCATTAATGAAAGGATCCCGAGGAGCAGGTGTATCAGTGAGTCGAGGAGTTACTACTAACGTCGAGGTGTCACGAACACAGAAGACGAGAGTTTCAGTTAGAATTAATGGTTACATAACCCAATCAGCTTCCGTATCGGAGGCCGTGATTTCACGGTTTTTAAAGTTGACACCTTCGCAAGGTTTTGATATTCAAGTTATCCATGACGTCGCATTACCTATTGGATATGGATTTGGAACCAGTGGCGCAGCAGCCCTGAGTTTAGCTTTGGCTTTGAATAAGACATTAGATCTAGATTTACCGCGTACAGAGGTTGCACAGATAGCACATACTGTTGAAGTCGAGTTGAAAACCGGCTTAGGGACAGTCATTGCAGAAAATGTGGGTGGTATTGAAATCCGAGTTGCTGCCGGAGGACCAGATGTTGGGCGGGTTGAAATCTTACCTGCAAGTAGAGATTATGTGGTCGTATGTCTTCCCTTTGGTCCGATATCAACTGCTCAAAACCTAAAAGACCGAAAGGTAAGGCAGCGCATAAATGAACGCGGAGAACTATTAACAGAAGCCTTACGAAGCCATCCTACAGTAGCGAATTTTTTACAATATTCACGTGACTTTGCAGAACACGTTGGAATTATCACTAACCGCGTTCATTCCGTTCTTGAGGAAACGGATAAAGCAGGATTTACCTGTAGCACAGCGATTTTTGGTGAAAATGTCTTTTCACTTGTGTTCCCGGATCAAGTTCAAGAAATTAACGCGATTTTTGATCGGCATAAAACACCAGACCATGACGTTTTAGTCATGAATGTTGATTGTGATGGAGCGAAATTACTAGATGAATAATCATGAAGTTTCACCTAAGCACCCACGGGCTACTTCATTGCGGATTCGAGTGCAGCTGGTTCAAGGCTTTGAAACTGGCGTAACTTCGCTGTTTGGATTATTTGCCCATGGACGAGGCGAAGCTTTCGATTACCTCATTGGTGAAATAACCACAGAGAATGCCCGAAGGGCAATTCGTGTGGCTGCAGCCTGTTTGTTGTTAGCTCAAAATCCAGTTCTGTCGGTGAATGGGAATGTTGCTGCACTTGTTCCAAAGGAGTTAGTAAAACTGGCGAAATTTTCAGATGCAAAATTAGAAATTAACTTGTATCATCCCTCTATAAAACGGGCAAAAGCCATTGCCATGGTGCTCCGAAGTGCGGGTGCTAAAGAGATCTATGGGACTGATTCGAAGTTTCATGAGACGATTCCTGAAATATTCAGTGATCGAAGGGTGGTTGACCATCGGGGATTGTTTATTGCTGATTCTGTTTTTGTTCCGCTCGAGGATGGTGACCGAACAGAAGGTCTAGTAAAACTTGGTAAACAAGTGATTACCGTTGATTTGAATCCTTTATCACGTACAGCGCAAATGGCAACAATTACAATTGTAGATAATGTTGTGCGCGCGTTACCATTGATGATTGAGTTTTGTAAAGAGTTGCGAAAAGATTCTGATGACCACCTTCGAAAAATCGCAAATAACTTTGATAATCGAGAAAATCTCTCTGAAGCTATTCGATTGATAAATGAGCGACTAAGAATCCTGGCAAACACTAAGAGCATCCAATCAACGGGGGAATAATGCAATGACGTTCAGCAAGATAATTATCCTAGGTGCCGGTGCAATTGGGTCTGCTTATGGAGCTTTCCTGTCGCGTGTCAAGCATGTGACACTCGTTGGACGACAAGCGCACATGAGTGCAATAGCCAACAACGGCCTAACGTTGCTCGGTGATGGAGCTGGCACTTATACTAACAACATCCAAACAGCAACTGAGATAACGGAAATCCCGGCTGAAACACTCCTTATTGTCTGCGTGAAGGCCCATGATTTACACGATTCGCTTTCTGCAATCCAATCATTAATTCGCGATGATACCGTACTGTTATTGTTACAGAATGGATTAGGAATCAAAGAAATCGCTCGGAAAGCAGTCAAAGGACGGGGAATTATTGTTCGTGGAATAGTGCGTGCGGGATCTGAGGTCCTTGAACCGGGTCGCATCAATGTTTCATTGAACATTACAATCTTTGATTCAGATGAAGCTTCTAAACGGGTTACTCAAGTTTTTCAATCAAGTGGATTGGAAGTAGTAATTTCGGATTCTTTCTTAGTTGATTTGTGGCGGAAAGTTGCAATCAATTGTGTTACCAATTCATTAAGTGCTATTTTGGGGATTTATACATACCAGCTACTTTCTCCACATTTAGCAGAACTCCGATACAATATCATAAATGAGTGTAAGACCGTAGGAGCGGCGGAGGGGGTGAAGCTCAATTTGAGTCTACTTCAAATTATGGAGCAAGCTCTGCCCAAATATCAGAATCGAACTTCTATGCTGCAAGATATTCAACATGGGAGAAAAACAGAGATCGAGTTCTTAAACGGGAAGATTGTGGAACTTGGAAAAAAACACAATATCCCCACCCCTGTGAATGAGTGTTTGACTCAGTTAGTCCAGTTCAAGGAGAGTGTCCAGGATTGAACGTCGACGAAATTCGTAATTTGAAAGAAAAACGAAAGATCACTATGCTCACGGCCTACGATTTTCAGATAGCGAGAATTCTTGATGAAAATGAAGTTGACATGATTTTAGTAGGAGATAGTTTGGGAATGGTCTTCCAAGGGAACCCTGACACGAAAAAAGTCACAATGTCTGCAATGTTATATCATACACGTGCAGTGACCCAGGGAGTAAAGAGAACCCTAATTGTCTCTGATATGCCAATTCACAGTTATGATACTCCTGAAGAAGCATTATCAAACGCTAAACATTTACTTGAGGCGGGTGCGCAGGCAGTGAAAATTGAGGGAAATCAATCTACGGTAATTAAAGTGCTTTTGGAAAATAACATCCCCGTTATGGGACATGTTGGCCTATTGCCACAAACTGCTGAAAAATATCGCGTGCAAGGAAAAACCCCCCAAGAAGCGGACCAGATATGGCGAGATGCCTTACAGTTAGATAAACTCGGCGTCTTTTCGATAGTTCTCGAATGTATTCCGAAATGGCTGGCGCGAAAAATTACTCATGATGTTAGAACACCAACTATTGGTATTGGCGCAGGAAAATATTGTGATGGACAAGTGTTGGTGATCACTGAACTGCTTGGATTAGTTGGAAAGGAGCCCCTACCAAAATTTGTAAAAAAATATGCCAATTTGCACGAAGTAATTGATAAAGCTGTTACCGAGTTCGTAAATGAAGTACAAAGTGGTAAGTACCCCGAAAAATGTCATACTTACCATTAAGAAGGAGAAATGAAACAAAACTAGATGTGGTGATAATGAGAAGCAGCAAACATCCCTCAATGGACATCGTTGAGTCCCTGGGTACGGAACTTCGTGGAAAAAAGATAGTATTAGGAATTACAGGAAGTGTCGCTGCGGTTCAGAGCCCAGAGATAGCACGTCTGTTGATGCGACATGGCGCAGAGGTTGTGGTTGTGTTTTCTGAGGCAGCTCATCTCATCATCCATCCGTATCTCATGGAATGGGCGACAGGCAATCCTGTGGTTACTGAATTAACTGGTAAGATCGAACATATCGCCCTAGCTGGTGATCATTCAGAAAAAGCGGATTTGATTCTGGTTGCACCTGCAACGGCTAATACGATATCCAAGATAGCGATGGGTATTGATGATACTCCTGTAACATCAACGGTTACTACTGCATTTGGGGCAGGAATTCCGATAATGATTGTTCCTGCAATGCATGCGTCCATGTATAAACACCCAATTCTTCAAGAGAACATCGAAAAGCTGGAGGGAGTAGGAGTTGTATTTGTGGGTCCACGCTTAGAGGAAGACAAAGCAAAGATTGCTACGCCAACTGAAGTGGTTTCCACCATTATCAAAAAACTTGGAACGAAACATGATTTCACACACAAACGAATCTTAATCACTGCAGGACCAACGGTCGAATATATTGATCCTGTACGGATTGTAACTAGTAAAAGTTCAGGACGAATGGGGATAGAATTAGCGAGAGCATCTTATGAACGAGGCGCTGATGTTACCCTTGTTTATGGCTGTGGATCGCTTTCTCCACCAGAAGGGGTGAAGATTGTACAGGTTGATACAACTCAAGAGATGTATGATGCCGTCGCATCTGAGCTAAAGGCTGAATCTTTTGATGTAGTAATTGCTGCTGCAGCAGTTGCGGATTGGACGCCTAAAAAACCACGGAAAATAAAAGTGCCCACAGAAAAAGCTGCCACGCTTTCAGTAACATTTCAACCAACTCCAAAAATCGTTGACGCAATAAAAAAATGGCAAAAAACAACCTATCTTGTACTTTTCAAAGCAGAACACTCTGTTTCAAACGAAGAATTGATTGCGAGAGCACACCGACGATTAAAAAAAGCAAAAGCGGATTTGATAGTGGCTAATGATGTGGGTCGACCAGGAGTCGGATTTGGTACAGAGACCAATGAGCTATTCGTAATTGATACAGAGAAAAAAGCAGTTCATATTTCAAAGACCCTAAAACTCAAAGCCTCACACAAAATTCTAGATATTATAAGGAAACGAATAGCTAAGAGATGAAAATTTTAGTCGTCTAAGGGTTTTTCTAGAGCGGTCCACAAAGCATCTTCACTTGTGTGCTGAAGTCGAGTCTCTGAGCCGTCTGGTTCAACAATATTCCGTGTTGAGGCATCCTTTACTAGGTGTCCAATAATTGAAACAGAAATTCCATCTTGTTCTAGAGTCTGAATGAGCGCTTTTACCTTGTTGGATTTAACAGCCATGATCATTGCTCCGCTGGCAATTAAATTGAGAGGATTGATATCAAATATTTGACAAATTCGCTGCGTTTCCTCATGAATAACTAACCCTTTACGTTGAACAACAAAACCAACTCCAGAGGCATCAGCGATTTCATGAAGCCCATTAGCGACTCCGCCTTCAGTAGGGTCATGCATAGCCGTTACTGCCTTCAGCGCCATGGCTTTCAAAGCTTCGGGCACAACACTTAATCTGTCAATAAACTGCTGTGCACGATCTACTATACTCCTTCCAAGTTTAACACGAAGCTGAGCAGCGCGTTCTGCAGCCAGAATCGCAGTTCCTTCTATGCCCACACCCTTGGTAAGTATGAGGGTATTTCCTGGTTGAGCTGCTGTTGAAGTCACATACCCTCCTTGTCCAGCAATTCCCAGCATAAACCCAATCACTAGAGGCCTGGGTAACCCTGTTGTGATTTCGGTGTGTCCGCCAATAATTGAAACATTAAGATCTTCTGCAGCTGTATGCATAGAAGTCATAATGTCTTGTAGCAGTGACTCGTCAGTATTTTCAGGAAGAAGGATTGTCGCCAGAAACCAGCGTGGTTCAATCCCAAAGGTCGCAATATCGTTGGCACAGATATGTAATACATACGATCCTATCCGGCTAACGGTCCCAGTAATCGGATCTGTAGTTGCAGCAATAACTTGCCGACCAACTCGAATTAAAGCCGCATCACGTCCTACACCTGGACCGTGAATAACATCCTGATCCCGTACTCCGAGATAGGGAAACACATGTTTCTCAAGTATTTCGGGAGGAACTTTTCCTGGTCGAAAAATTGGCATTTTATAGACACCACGCATCAATCCTGCAGGAAAATTAGTTTAAATGTGTGTTTATCAGGAGAAAATATTCAGTGAAAGATACGCAACATTATAATGTTGAGTATTTGCAGAAAGTGATAGGACGTTGCATACAAAGAAAATCCTTTATAAAGATCAGCATTTTGGTTGACAGTTGATGAGCCAGACAAGTAATTCTTGGGTTGGTTGTTGCGTTGGCATCACAATTGTTATAGGAATCATTACCCTCCTGATATCACCAATTTTGGGAATAATTGTAACTATCATCGCATGTCTAACAATTGGTATTATGTTCATTCTCCGTCATGAAAAAGAGCAAAAGGTGATTCCGGAACCCAGTGATTTCTTCCCTCCTTATTCAGAACCAAGTGACCTTGTTGAAAATGCAGGTGCTAACCACTCTGAATCAGTTCGTGTTCGGGTCCTTGATGCTGATACTCTAATGGCTGATTCAAAGACCTCTGAACCAGAGCTAGAGGGAGAAGGTCAATCAGAAACTGAAGTTGAAAAGCTTCAGAGACAAATAATACAATTGGAGAAACGAATTAAATTACTCAAGGAACAACTAGCCAAAGAGCCTTTTGCTGAACCTTCAATTGAGCCAACTACCCCAGATTCTATAGCTCCAGCGAAGGCAGAACTAGAGTGTGAGGAGGAATTAACAGTAGTTGCAATTCAACATCTATTGGAAACCCTTGATGAGAAGTTTGCGAAACGCGCAATTTCTGACCAGTTATATAACCGGTTACGCGACAAGTATTTAGCAAGGATGGAGAAAGCAAGAAGGAGGAGTGAAATCTCTTCTAACCGGGGATCAAAAAAAGACCAGAACAGGTGACCATTGAAGTATGCCAAGTAAGCGCTCATCGGCCATCATTGGTATCTGGGTAATCATAGCTATTTTGATAATAGGTGATTTCTTTCTCTTTCAAGGTCTCTTACTTGACAGTTTGTTTTCAGGGCTAGGTGGTTTGTTGAATATTTTGGTTATTGCATTTTTACCCATTATTTTTGCTAGTATTTTATTAGATCGTCGAGCCCAACCAACTACTTCGGAAACTCCACCCCGTACACCTCCTCCAGGAGCCCGATCTGCCTCGGGAGAACCGGTCGCTCGAACTCGTCCTCAGCCACGGATTAAGCGAGGTAAACGGGCTGCTCAATTAGAAACAATCGTTGTAGAACCTGGAGAAGCTAGCAACTCTGCTCTTCAGAGCAATGCTTCAATAAGCACTACATCAAATGCCCAAGAAAGTTCTTCGTCAACTGCTAGATTCCTTCGATCCCGAAGAACCCGTACAGCGGAAGCAGAGGAAATGGATAAACAAGTTCAAGAACAACTGGACGCCCTCGAACTTGAAATGGCAAAACTCGAGGAACAACTCGAGCAGAATGGTATTACCAATTCCTCGTCTAACCAAAATTCCGCATCCCCTCCAGAACTCACTTCTCCTCCCTCAAGTGCTGAAGTATCAAACACCACTCCAAATAATAGTAGTTTATCCAGCGAGGATGCTTCTTCTGAACTTCAGGCCATTGATGAGCTTCTTAATAGGTTAGAACAACGCAAGGGGAGTGGGGGAGTCGACGAAGAGACTTATCGGCGTCTCCGCGAAAAATACTTGAAACGTCGTTCCGAGCTAGTATAATCTATCTCAAAGAAAGTTGTAACCAATTCGGAAGAAGTTGGTATCATCGGTTGTTAATTTCCGATTTAACGATTTGATTCCTGGCGGATTCCTAACACTAGAAATCTTTATGTCGATACTTCATCAAAGGGAGGCTTTGCCGGACATCTTCTATTTCATCGAGATTTATCTCAACATCAATCAATTGAGGTCTATCATAGGCTTGGGCTAAAGTAACCCCTTCTGGATTGATGATGGCGCTTCGTCCACCGAATACATGTTTACCGTCGCTTCCCACCCGATTGCAGCCAACCACAAAAACTTGATTTTCTATTGCTCTCGCTCGTAACAATGTCGCCCATACAGCAATACGCTCTGTTGGAAATTCAGCTGGACAAAAAATCACCTGTGCACCATTCACAGCCAGTGTACGTGCTAGTTCAGGAAACCGGAGATCAAAACAAATCATCACACCAAAAATCCCAAATCCCGTTTTAAAAATGGGAGTTTCAGAGCCAGCAGATAAATACCGATTTTCGTCAAATGGTGGAAATAATTGTACTTTATCATAAAATCCAAGTAGTTTACCATCCTTGCCAATCAAATGGCATGTATTGAAGATTTCTTGGCCTCGTTTTTCTAAAATACTTCCAGCAACTAAGAAGATACGAAATCGACCAGCTAAGTCACGAAGGAGCTCAATAGAATGCCCGTTTGGTGACTCACCAAGTTCGTTAGCTTTTTCTAAACAATAACCAGTTGTGAATAATTCAGGCAGTACTAATACGTCTACTTTCCGGCTTGCCGCTTCTTTAACCATTTGCACTGCGGTTTCAAAGTTCACCTCTTTATCTCCAAGGGCAATATCCATTTGTGCACAAGCAACACGAAACTCCATTGCAAACTAGGACCTAAACGAGCTTCCTTAAAACTGCTGGTACTAAGATTCAATCAAGCAAAGCCTTTATCTTCTGGATACAATTAAGACGCAGAGCTGATAACCTTGACAGATATCGACATCAAACCCGCTGTCCGCATGAAAATCAAAGACCTCAATAACCTAGTACGCTTAGTACATTTCTGGGCCGTTCGCGAACGCACCGCTACAATTCTACACTTCAAAAAAGGAAACAAACACATCATGGGGACAACTACCACAATTCCAGCATATTATAACCTTGAAGGGCTTCCGCTGTTTTTGTATGTAGAGCTTGATAAGGGACCAAAAGGACCATTCATTAAGTACAAGTCGGATCCGGAGGAGCAGTGGGATTATGCTTCAGGTACTTTTGATCGTAAGTGGCTTTACATACCTCTGATTGAATTATCAGAGGTACCTGCGTTCCTTCGCAACGTCTAGCACATCCTAACTGGTTATCATTCTTCTTCTTCAGTCGTAGTTTCTGGTTCGTCTGTGGTTAGTTCTTCTAGGCTATCGATTTCCTCTGTGATGGGTTCGTCTCCTTCGATGAGTTCGTCGGGGGCGGCGAAGAAGCTGATGGTAAAGGCGATAACGAATAGGAGACTTGAACCGATGATTAGTGCGGGTCGTAGGATGGTGCCTGGGAAGATGAAGAGGCTTGAGAGAATTTCGACGATGAGGAATGCTGCGGCAAATAATACACCAATTATTGATAGTTTCAATTCACCGCCCATTCCGACAGCAAACTTGACGATGTACACAATACCGATAATGGCCAGACTAAGGTAGTTGATGTAAGTAATATTACCTAGTGTTCCAGCAAAGCCGATGGGGTCAGGTGTGGCTAAGGTGAACCCCCAAATGCTGTAAAACTGGTAGAAGGGGTTAAAGAGAATCCATTGAGCGCTGATTAAAATTAATTGCGCGAAGTAAATTAGCCACATTTTTTTGCTGTCAGCGTATTGGAGTTTTCCTCGTTCGTCCAGGGTGCCGTAGGAGAGGGCGAGCAGTGCACCCACTGAGAGAGCATTTACAATACAAAGTGATGTGAAATACATTAAATCAAAATTTGTAATCCAGACCATGAGAATGAAGAACGCGACGTATGTGATGAAGTATTGAAACCAAATGATTGTCAAGTAGATGGGAATGGCAGCTAGGAGCAGGAAGAGAATAAGAGTGTAGCCTAATCGGGTGCCTTGGGTTTTTTCCCATATTTTTTCTGAGTAATGGACAATACGGTATGCTAGAACAAGGGCTGCAAAAATGGCTAGGGGCGGTGAGATGAAAGGAAAAATGAAGAAGGCAAGGATGATGAGGGTGTTGAATCCGTACAACATTCGCCATCGAAGTGGAATGAGGTTTCCCTTTCGGTTCATGATATCTGAAGCATTGATTGTGCGTTCGCGGAAGATGTATACAAAGAGAATCCAAGGAAAGGCAAACGCAACCGGCATAACAGCGTATCGAATTGCACTTGATGTTGGTAACGGAAAGTAAAAGTTCAGGGCATAAATTAGAGCGATGAAGTAGGCAATCATGCCGATAGCGACGAGAATTGGAAGTAGAATGCTTGAACGCTTTGTGTGGGAGTAGAGGAATGACATGGCTGCTCGCTAGCGATAAAGAGAATACACCGATTTTAAGTTGCTGTCTTTGATTGGGTAGTCTGGGAAAAAAGGAGAAATGCTTAAATGGTGTTCGTGGCTTAATCGCCCATATATTATATCATCATAAACTATTAGCTCATGGTGTTTAACATGGGACCGATTAAAGTCGCCATCGCAGGTCTTGGTAATTGCGCCTCAAGCCTCGTTCAAGGCATAAATTATTACAAAGATGTTACGGGAAAAGAAGAGCGGGTTACAGGGTTGATGCACCCTTCCTTTGGCGGATATCTACCCGGGGATATTAAATTCGTTGCTGCTTTTGAAGTGAATTCTGGGAAGATCGGGAAAGATATCAGCGATGCAATCTTTGTTCACCCTAATTGCGTAATTAAATTTGCAGATACTCCGAAAGTAGGAGTCAAAGTTCTTCCAGCACCAATATTAGATGGAGTTGCTGAACACATGCAGGATTCTTTTAATGTCTATGATCCCAAAGAGATGAAGCCTGTGGATATCAGTGAAGAACTTCGTAATTCTAGCGCAGAGATTCTCGTCAACTTTCTTCCAGTAGGTAGTGCTGAGGCGTCTCGATTTTACGCCCAAGCTGCCCTCAATGCAGGCTGCGCTTTTATTAATTGCATCCCTGAATTTATCGTATCCGATAGCGGGTGGCAAGAGAAATACCGTAAGGCAGGACTTCCGATGGCAGGAGACGATATCAAAAGCCAAGTGGGCGCGACAATTCTTCACCGGGTAATTGCCCAACTTCTTTCTGATCGCGGAGTAGAAATTGATGAAACCTACCAACTCAACATCGGTGGGAATACCGATTTTGAAAATATGACTGCAGAAAACCGCCTAGCGAGTAAACGTATTAGCAAAACTGAGGCTGTGACTAGCATTCTGGATTATCCTGTGCCTACGCGTATTGGTCCTAGTGATTATGTTCCTTTCCTGGATGATACTAAGGTGTGTTATATTCATGCGCAAGGAAAGAAATGGGGCGGTATGCCGATTCACATTGCGTTGAAACTCTCTGTGGAAGATTCGCCGAATAGTGCTGGGGTCGTTGCCGACGTCATTCGTGCAACGAAAATTGCTTTGGATCGAGGGACCAGTGGTCCTCTGATGAGCATCTCGAGTTATTCCTTTAAGCATCCTCCAGAGCAGATTGAGGATAGTATTGCGAAACAACGCGTTGAAGAATTTATCCAAGGGAACCGCGAACGGTAATGCCTAAAATATTGATATTAGTCCTCAGCTTTTCTAGGCATTGTGAGAGGAGACCCTGATATCCATAGTTCCCGCTTGAGCAGATCACGGATTGCCACACGAATCGCTTCACTGCGTGTAGGATATGTTCCTCTTTCAACGAGTGTATCGAGCCCCTTTACATAGGCTTTGGGAAGCTTTACGGAGACCAAATGCAAGCGTATTACCCGGGACATACCCTGGGGTATACCTGGGTAATATAAAAACACTTTCACCCGACTTAAACTATCGTTCTCCTACTCGGATTTTTCGGAAAAGCCTTTTAAGAAACTCATGTGCGATTCACTAGAAAATCACCACTACTGAGTGGTAACCACATAGGAGCGATTACACAAAATGGAAAAAATGGCCCCCAAAGAACTCCCCTATACTACCAAGTCCATCTGTCCCGAATGCTTCTGCACGCTTGAAGCAGAAGTCTATGAAGAAGATGGCAAAGTCATGATTCAAAAAAAGTGCAAAGAACATGGTGAGTTCAAAGATGTTTATTGGTCTAACGCAGAAGATTTCCACCGAGCCTTTAATTTTGCATACAAAGGACTTGGCCTTGAAAACCCCAGAACCGAAACCGTAAATCAATGTCCCAATGACTGTGGACTCTGCCCTAATCACAAGACCCACACTTGCCTTGCACTAATTGATGTTACAAACCGGTGCAACCTTGAATGCCCGATCTGCTTTGCCCACGCCGGGAAGGCAGGTTACGTCTATGAACCAAGCATGGACGAAATTAAGGAAATGCTAGCAAATCTAAGGGCAAATCGACCTGTTCCAGCGCCAGCCGTTCAATTCGCTGGTGGCGAACCTACAATGCGTGCGGATCTTCCTGAAATCATCAAAGCCGCAAAAGACGCCGGTTTTCCACATGTTGAAATTGCCACCAATGGCCTTATGCTGACGAAGAAAGGGTATCCTAAGAAGCTAGCAGAAGCTGGACTAAGCACAGTTTATATGCAGTTTGATGGGGTGACTCCAGAGCCATATCTTGCTGCCCGTGGTGTTAACCTTCTTTCTCAAAAGAAAAAAGCATTAGAACGCTGTCGTGAGGAGGGCCTTCGAAGCATTGTACTTGTCCCAACCCTTGTTCGTGGCGTAAACCACGAACAAATTGGGGATATCATCCGGTTTGGTGTTGAAAATCACGATATTATACGCTGTATCAACTTTCAACCAGTCTCTATTACCGGGCGAATCGACTATGATAAACGCCAAGAAATGCGCATCACCATCCCAGATTTAATGCAACTTGCTGAAGAGCAAACGGACGGTGTAATCAAGCGTACTGACTGGTATCCAGTACCCTTCGTAGTTCCCCTAGCCCGCGCCCTTGGTGCACGAGGTGGAGCACCAGCAGTCGAATTTTCAACCCATCCTGCCTGTGGAATGGCCACCTTCATCCTCATCGAAGAAGATGGAACCTACAAACCAATTACTGATTATGTGAAAGTGGAACAATTCCTTGGTACACTGGAGAAAATGGCAACTGATTATGAAAAAGGCAGGAAAACCCGTGGTACCTTGCGAGGAATCATTGGTGCTATGCGCTTCTTCAAGAAGAAGGGACTTCTCTTCAACCTTGCTAATAATTTCTTACGGAAAAAAGACTACGACTCATTAGCTGAATTCATGGAACGCATTATTATGATTGGTTCGATGCATTTCCAAGATCCCTACAATTTCGACCTAGAACGCCTTGAACGCTGTGGTATTCATTATGCTGTTCCTGATGGTCGAATTGTACCGTTCTGTGCGATGAACAGCCTTCACCGAGCAAAAATCGAAGAAAAATTTGCAATTCCTGTGGAAGAATGGCAGACGGAGCATCCAGGGAAGAAAATCAATGCTCCTGCCTAGCTGTTCTCTTCCACCCCTTCCCTTTTTCTTCCCGGACGTCGTAATCTTATACGGCGTTTTGCAGTGACTCCTGAAACCTCATTATTGAAACCAGCTGCTCGTTTATTAGGTATAGCAGAAAGTGGACTAATGGGAGCCAGTCACTCCGTACTTGGCGGTATAGTGATACGTGCGGATTTGATTATTGACGGAATAGTATGGTCGAAAGTGACGGTTAGGGGAATGGATGCGACAGATACGATAATTGGTATGGTTCAACGGCTGGCGAGAGCTGATTTGAATGGCATCATGATTCATGGTTGTATACTTGCTGGGTACAATATTATTAACTTAGCAGAAGTGCACGAAGCAACAAATCTTCCTGTGATTAGTATTACAGGAGAGCCCCAAGAGGATTTAGAAGCCCATTTGAAATCGACCTTTCCTTCAGGTTGGAAGGAGCGGTTGAAAGTTTATCGTCGAAATGGTGAGATCCAGTCCTTTTCACTCAGTAATCAGCATATAGTCTATGGACAATTCATTGGTTGTAAAAAGCAGATTGTAAAAGGAGTGTTAAAAAGATTCACCCGCTTTGGAGGAATTCCAGAACCGATTCGAGTAGCACGCATTCTGGCACGGGCACTCGTAAAAAACCAATCCAGTAATTAAAACGCTTCTCTGTTCACAATCTACTGTTCTAGTTGGTATTCACCAAGAAGCAACTCAACGATTTCGATGTAACCCTCAGCAGGAAGGAGGGTAAAGTAATTCTGAGAGTCATAACGAGATCGGAGTAAGAGATCTTGAAATAGAAGCGTATTCAATGCTCTAAAGAACTGCGAGGATGTTGAACGAAACCCTATTCCCTCTGCAACTTGCTGATACTGATTGAATAAACTAGATTGTCTTACGTATATGTGACCAGGATTATTGGTGAAGTATAACCCAACAGCTTGGAGCAAAAGGATAGTCGTTGCATCTAATTCAGTGAGACTCGAGAGATGACCATTCCAAAAATCATAGTGTAAGGTTCGTGAATTTAGACAAGCCTGACGGATTTTGTTCGCAGTAATAACTTGTGTATGGGAAATCAGAGGATGTAGATTTTGGAGTAATTCAACGACAGTAGCGGGACGTTGGAAATCTAACATACAAATAATATCGGCCATGAATTCGGTAACTTGTGAGTGAACTGGATGAGGAAAAACTTCAGCCACACGTTGTTTAATGATGTCCAGAAATTGATGATCGGAAAAAGGCTCTAACTCGAGAGAAACATCAAGAAACCGTGATATCTCGCCATCGAGTTGGCGGGGAAAGTAGAGAGGTGCTGTAGCCATTGAGGAGACACCGTTTTCTTTGCACACCTTGATGAATTTACTATAGATCTTCATTGTTTGAGAGTTTACGTCATCAAAAGTGAAAACAAGGGGCGATTCAGCCTTCCTAATCAGCCGTTTAATCAGAGTCCATTGTTCGAGAGAAGGTATGGAATTGTTAGCAGTGGGGAGTAGGGCATGAAGTGTATCGTCTATGATTTCATCTGTTTCTTTGTGTTGGAAATTAATGAACGGGCGGTGGTAAATGCTTAACTCGTGTTGCCCAAAGAAGCGGAGAAGAGTGGTACGACCTATGCCAAAGCTGCCATGCACCAAAATATTGATCGGTTCAGTTGTGCCTTCCTTAGAGTTGAAGAGGTTTGTAAGTGTTATAAGTTCCTGATTTCGATGCAGAAGCCGAGTTGGTAAATAGTTCACGTTGAAGAGCGCATTAACAGAGGACGCCATGGTTACTTGTCCCACTTTGCGATTCTCGCAGAAGATATTTAAACTCCAATACGTTCAAGCAAACCCTTGACTAGTAGGGGAAACTGAAAGTAATCTTTTTGCATCACTAAATTTTAGACGCTCGCAACCCGATGAAAACTCTAGCTATGGGTACAGCAAGGTTGATATAGGAAACAGGGGAGAGAACAATCAAGACAGGTTCACAGAGTGAGTTGGACGATGGCTGAGACTCCCTTTAAAGATTTACAGGATTTAATGCGACGCATCGAGCAATCAACTGGATTAGAAGCTCTTGCTGTAGTTACTCGTGAGGGTATTCGGCTCGCTTGTGCGGTTAGTGGTGATGTGGACTCGGATATTTTTTCTGCAGCGACAGCCACGCTAGTTAATGTTGGCGAAGAAACGCTTCGACAATTAAGTCAAGGTACTTTATCCGAGGTGATACTAAGAGGAAACAAAGGTTTCACCATTATCATGCGAGGGACCCCCGAAACCCTCTTGGTTGGCGCTAGCCGAGATCAAATTCGACTGGGCTACTATATCGGATTAATGAAAATTTATGCAACCAAAGTGACCAAAATCATGGAATCCCATCCCTTAGAACCCGACCAACTCCTTGGGTTCCGTAAAATGCCAGCAGCAGCCTCTGAACCCATTGCAGCTGCCGAGGCATTCACTGAACCAGAACCTGCAGAAACACCCACACCTCCAGACCTAATCCCAGAACCTGCAGAAACCGCAGAACCCGAAACTGTTGCAGCAGAGCCCACTATTGCTCCTGTAGAAGGAACCGGTCTTGAAACGGTGAGCGTCTCCGAAGCTAGCTCTGAAGTCGATGACGTTTCCGTTGACGATAAAGAAGCCATCCTTGCCGCTCTGAAAGCCCTCGGATTTGATGAACCCGAGTAATATCAATTTATTTTAATTTTCTAAATCCGAAATGAAATTCACTTAATCATGAAAAAATAGCCAGTGATACATTAGGCGATTCTACACAACCAATCCCATCAGTGCAATTGCGACAAAGATACCAAGAAAAATCATCGCTCCAATAACCACAGCTGCTTCCATAAAATCGCCTAATCGATAGGTAAACACCGGTGTAGTCACCTCTTCCCCAAACACATCACGCAACATCTTCTCAAACCAAGTGTCCTCAAACAACATGTGCTCAGGCTCTTCTAGCGTCATCATTATACCATAAAGATCGGGAATCACTTCCTCTGGATCTTGCACATACATATACTCTAAATCGCGCTCCTTCCGCTTCTCCACAGTATACACATGAAGATCCAAATCTGCCAAATCCATAGATTCAGAAAATCTCAGAGGATCAATCACTACTGCAACTGCTTCAGGGAAAAACGCCTGGTATCGTAATTGCGTCGAAATATCAGTGCTAGACATAAAACCCGCTCCCAATCCTGGGTGGGTATGCCACCAGCCGATGATGACTTCGCCAGTACCCCGTTGGGCAAGTTCTTCAGCAAGGAGAGCCATGTCTAGATCGTTTATGGTTACATGGGTACGTGTTCCGTGTTGTTGTGGGAAGGTCGCACCAGTAATGAGGAGCCGATTACGTTGGAGTTTTCCGAAGAGGAAGCCACCAATTTCAGTCCGTCCTGCACGGGCTGCCCTGCTGAGAATAAGGGATAGCACTCCGGGGAAGATTTCAATTGATGGCATTCACTAAGTCCCCTGCCTCCTTAGAGTAAGATAAGACTAATAAGCCTTGTCAGGAGTTCCTTGCGAAAGCCGTATTATATTGTGTTTGGGTATGCGTCCGTTGAAACCTCCGTTTGGGTTGGCTCTTTTTCCTGAAAAGCAGCGAGAGCTGGCAGCATTTGTTGTGATATTTCGACCAAAACGGTCGTCAGTCCCAATTTTACGGGCTCGGGTTCAATTTCAAATGAAAAAAGGACGGTTACGTCCACAGAAATTGTGGTTTGTGCAGAAGGGAGGAGTTCGACCGGTTGACCCACGAACCTTTGTGAATTGGTTGCGAAGTGCCGAATATATTACGATTCCTCGGTACCCACGGTTTCCATTTCTTATAGAATTGAAGGGAATGTTGCGGGATTTCGGTGTCAAGGACCCAGTCATTGTACGAGCGTGTACTTCGTGTATTACGGATGGACGGTTGACGATGTTACGTCGTCAGCAGGTCTTCCAAATGGAAGGGCAACCAGTATGTTACAAGTGTGCGTCAGGCGAATTATCAAATCGGCTTCAGGCGATGGATGTACAGGTATCCAAGAAAGCCTACGGAAGTCTCGATACGATGCTTCGGAGATTACGCTCTATTGAAAAAGTAGCATCCTTTTTGTCCTCCCAGTTTCGACCCAGTCAAAATCCTGCAATGACTCTATATGACCAAGTCCATGCAGTGAAAGAGCCAGAAGCCAAGATTCCAATTAAATCACTTCCTTTGCCCTCTAAAGTCACCCAAGTCCTGGCTAGGTATGGAATTGAGTTTTTGCTACCAATTCAGGCAAAAGCAGTGAAAGCTGGTCTTTTTGATAGTAAACCGATTCTCGCAGTCTCGGATACAACTAGTGGAAAATCGCTAGTTGGTGAGCTGGCTGGACTGAAAGCAGCCATGCAGGGCAAAATCTACATTTACCTGTCACCGCTAGTGGCCTTGGCGAATCAAAAATATCATGAATATCGCGACAAATACGAGGCTTTGGGATTACGCGTGGCGATTCGTGTAGGAATGAGTTCGATTGATGTGGGAGATGAAGCCCTAGTAATTGTTGACGACGAAGTAAGCGATGCGGATATTATTGTAGCAAGCTATGAAGGATTTGATTATTTACTACGATCAGGTAAGGGTGATCAGTTCGGAGATGTAGGTGTTGTTGTCATCGATGAGATTCAAATGGTGGCAGATGAGGATCGAGGACCGGAACTTGACGGATTGATTTCCCGTATCCGAACGCTTTTCCCCAAGGCTCAACTTGTAGCCCTTTCAGCCACAGTCGGTAATCCTAAGGAGTTAGCACAGGAACTACAATTGGTTCCTGTTATCCTTCGAGGTCGACCCGTACCTTTACAACGCCATTTGATAATGGTGCTTACTGAACCCGATAAACTACGGATGATTGCAGATATTAGCAAAGCTGAATATCGGCAGAAGAGTTCCTATGGTTTCCGTGGGCAAACAATTTGTTTCACGAATTCCCGTCGTAGTACTCATTCGATAGCCACAGATCTTCAGAAGCAAAGAATTCCTGCCAGAGCATACCATGCAGGTATGACTTACCTCCAACGTCATAAAATCGAAGAAGCGTTCGCGGATGGAAAAATTGCGGTTGTAGTGACTACTGCAGCCTTAGCAGCAGGAGTGGATTTTCCAGCCAGTACAGTTATTTTCCAAAGCCTAATGATGGGAACCAAAACCCTAAGCGTAGGCGAATTTACGCAAATGCTTGGAAGGGCAGGAAGACTCGGGAAACACGACGCTGGAAAAGCGGTGTTATTGGCAGAGATTGGTCGACGATATTTTGGTGATGAACCTAAAACCGAAGAGGATGTTGCCCTCGATTTACTGAATAATCCAATTGAAGATGTGCGACCAGAAGCCACATTTGAACAAACTGTCGATCAACTCCTTGCAACTTTATCATGTTTTAACCAAATTTCACGAAAACGTCTAGACAACTCGTATCAACGGCTTCTCTCAAGAACGGTAACTTTCGATGAAGGATTGAAATTTCTAAAACGCCATCATCTTGCAACGCAAAATGGTGAGAATATTATGTCAACTGAGTTAGGGAGGGCTGCGTCGATTTCATATTTTTCTGCATCAAACGTCGCAGCGATTCAGGAGTATTACCATCATGGTGCCGATGACCTCTCAGTCAAACTTGAACCCATTAGGAACGTCTACCTATCACCACGCCTTCAAAGCGAGATTGAACGAGCACTCCGAACCCGATTTGCAACCCGGTTGTTTGCAGGTGCAGTTCTTGATCTGATGAGCGCAAAGCGTAGTCGCCGGTTGAAACGGCTACCACAATGGGTCCTTAATCAATTCAGCAAATGGACAGTCAATTTCTTTAATTGTCGTTGCAAAGAAAGCCCATTTTGCGATTGTGGGATTTGGAATCTTTCCAAAGCTATCTTGGATTTGCGATACCGAGGAATGACACCCTCGCAAATAAACTCGACATTTCTGAAAGAATATGAGCTCTTCATCTACCCTGGTGATATCTTTGGCTTTCTTGATAATCAAGTTCACATTCTCCAGGGGATTCAACGAGTTGCAGATGTAATCGGCCGCTATGAACTTGCAGAAAGCGCAACTCAGGCAATTGAAGCCATAGAACATCCGCTACAAGGATCTTAGATCCTCAAAAAATGAAATACTTTTGATTGCCAATCAAATAGGTAAGAATTGAGTTGAACTCCGATTCAACAACTTGACTCGAACTTGAAGCTGATGCAGGATCCGGTTGCATTTCAATAATAATCCACTCACCGAATTTCGCTGGATCAAATGCTTCAAACTCTTTAGTATCAATTCGAAACGTCCAGATTTTACTTGCATCACTAAACCGATTTCGTTGTAATCCTTCTTTGAAAGGTAAATAAAGACGGTTCTTCTGCCCGCCCAGTAGAAAACGGGCTTTCTTCATGCCTGAAACGAGGGTAATATTCTTAGCCGCCATGTGTTCTTCAGCAATTAACGTTCGAGGCAACCCTCCTTCAGTGGTTATTGTCAGAATCTGACCTGAGTCTGAAACAGACCCCTTCTTCACAACAAGTGTTCGGAAAATTTCTTGGACTTGCTCAATCGTGGCTTGTTCTAATGGATCCAATATTTCTGGATTCAGTATGTCGAGAACGGGAATCGGCTCACGAGGGCGCATCTGAGTAGGATCGAAGATTACTGCGCCAACAAGATATTCGACATCAACAGGTTTTTCCTTAAGCATTACCTGCCCTTTGATGACGCCTGGACCGATAAATGCTGACCTCACAATTTCTTCTTGGAGAAAACTAAATAGTTGGCGAGAAGCAATGAGTAATTCACCCTTCATTGTGATAGTTTCGCCAAGTATTTTGAAGTCTGGAATTACATAATCTAAAACCCAAAGGAGGGGCGGGTTTTGTTCAATCATAAAGCCACATCTTTTTTATTAATCAGTGGTACTTGAGCGTAGTTCGGGGATTTTTGCAAGAATATTTTCTAATACATAAGTCTCTATTTGTGTTCGATAATCTTCGCCAGCCGAATCGCGGATTTCTCTTAAATCTCTTCGTACTCCGGTTTTCTTCGATCGCGTCCATGAAAAACGGCTATCCAAATCGAATATGATCGTGGTACCAATTTTGTCCAATGGGGTGCCTTGTTCAATTAGGTTATTGGTTACTGCTGTTATTTTTGCCCGGAGAAATGGCGTTCTTTCATCAGGAGGTTTCATTGAGGCTAGCCAAATATCACGTTCAAGATAATCCAAAGGTGTCTGCATTGGCGGTCCGATTTGTGGTCGTGCAGGAAATGGCGCAGTGATAAACCCAAATTTTGGTTTTTCATCTATCGATTCTAGCGGAGGAGGTGAAACCTCTATTAATATTTCACCTGCGGTGTTCAGTGATATAATTTCAAGGGATCCTTGTACTTCTTTGATTAAATCACGAATATCGCCCAAAATTTTCTCTGTTAGGCGAGATTCGTCCTCCTCTTCTTCATCTCGGCTGAGAAATTCTTCATAACGTCTAAGCTTAATGAGAAGAGATGCACGTGCTCCGTTAATGGCATCGTCAATGTCGGATTCAAATGAACTAGTTAATCCCCCCGTGATGGCACGTACAGCGTGCCCAATGTTTGCGCCACGATGATCCCGCAACCAGCGCTGAATTAGTGATGTAAAATAACCTTCCACGATTTTCCGCCGTTGAGCAACCACAGCAATCACTCGCTCGTTGGCGGGTTCGATTTCATCAGCGATTGTGCGTTCAAGATTTGCTAAGTTTCGAAGATCAGCTAGGAGAACTTTGTTTAACTCACCATATAGATATTCTATCCATTTCCCTTCAGTAATAGCCACTTCGCGCATATATGTATTAATTTCGGGAACAGGGCTTCCGTGTTTAGCTCGACGGTCAAATTCCTGCACTAATATTCTACATGACGATTTGGGTTCAGGAATAACACCGTCTAACATGATACGATAGGCTACGCGAGCAACTTCAAGGTGAACACAACATTCATCTGAAATCGCTGCTGCGGCATCATCTGGAACACGGGCAACCTTTTCATCTAAAGTGCCGTAAGTGGATTCGAACTCTTCTGCAATACGCCTACTCAAACGCCGTATCTCATCTTCATCAATGAAATGGCTCATACCCTATCACTCCTCGATACCTTTGATATCAGCCCTAACGCTAGGTAGCCACGAGGATACTAGGAAGTAGGATTAGACTGGCTTAAGTGTTATGGCATCTAACCTCCTTCGAATATTCGTCTAGCGAATATTACAAGATGTACGGAGGAAATTCTTAAAAAACAATATCATCCATGCCGGCTTACCTGAGATGACTTAGAATGTCACGAAATATTGCTGTGGGAAAAGCTCAAGCGTTACCTATAGAACAACAATCCCTCGAAATTGTTGAAAGAAAAGGAAAAGGCCATCCAGATACGATTCTCGATGCAGTTGTCGAAGATGTTGGAGTAAATCTGTGTAATTATTATATTGATAATTTTGGTCGGATTCTTCACCATAATGTCGACAAAGGATCAATTGCTGGTGGTCGCGCTCTGGTCACCTTTGGTGGTGGAGAGCTGCTTGAACCAATCTACATTTGTGTCGTGGGTCGTGCAACAACTGAGGTCTTCAAAGAAGGAGAACTTCATCGTGTTCCACTTGGTACCCTCACACTTAGTTCAATTAATAAAACGTTAAAAAACACGTTACGGTTTCTTGATCCCACAGAACAGGTCTTAATGGATTATAAGGTTAAACCAGGTTCCGCAGATTTGACGCATGTCTTTGAGATAGCTGTTGATGATATTCCTCGAGCAAATGATACCAGTTTTGGTGTAGCCTTTGCACCTTTCTCTGAGACCGAGGAACTAGTCTTTCAGACCGAACAACTTCTAAATTCAGATGCTTTCAAGAAAAAACATCCAGAAGTAGGCGAAGATATTAAGATAATGGGTTTGCGTACGAATGATGATATTCAACTCACTATTGCTGCAGCCTTACTCGCCCCCCTTATCCCAGATGCTGATCATTATAAAGGCGTGTTGAACGACATTACTGATGCCGTTCTTGATCAATCTAAAAAAATCACTAACCGAGAAGTCAATATTGTAGTCAACTCAGCAGACGATCCAAAACGTGGTTCATATTACCTAACGATAACAGGCACTTCAGCCGAAATGGGTGATGATGCAGGAGTTGGTCGAGGGAATCGTGCAAATGGTTTGATTACACCTTGTCGACCAATGAGTCTTGAGGCAACAGCAGGCAAGAACCCGCAAAATCATGTTGGAAAAATCTACAACGTTCTTGCCCAACTCATTGCCGACCACGTGATAAAGGAAGAATCGCGAGTTTCGGAAATCTATGTCAAAATCCTTACACGAATTGGATATCCAATTGATCAACCACTAATAGCTTCTGCTGAATTAGTAGTCGAGGACCAAGGTTCGTGGAATGACATAGAAAAGAGCGTAATTGGAATTCTCGATGCGGAATTAGCGGACGTTTGTTCAGTCCAACAGCTCATATTAGACAAGAAGGTTCGCTTATTTTAATTGTGTAATATCCCAACAAATTTATGATTTGCATTAAATTACTATAATGCTAATGCCACAAGGATGAATTGCACACCAAAACCGCATGCCAGCGCAATCAGAATTATGGCAATAATAATTTTCACTTTAGGAGGCTCTCGTGCCTTTTCGACGATGTAAATTAGCCAAATACTAATGAGAATGGCTAAGGCGATGAGAAGGGCTCCATAGACGGGATACCAAGGAAGAAAGAGTGAAAATTGCATTGTACTTGACACCTAGTGATAACAGGGGTGAGTCAACAGCTTCACCATTTTAATTATTTTTTGGTTCGGGGGCTAGTCGGCTCTAAGTAGTGTTGCTACACCATCATAATATGTTTATTTATGAATTCTGAGTCATCGACGATTAGTTTTCGATGAAGGATTCCACTGCGTTTTGTTTTCAGCCGTATTTCTTTTGAGGTAAGCTTGTCTTTGTTAGATGGGAAAACTAGGTCCTGAATTTGATAGGTGTTTTCGATCCGCAGTGAGGTAAACTTCGAAGGAATGTCGTTTAAGAAATCAGGAGTGAGTTCTTGTAAAAGGAGAGTAACAAATTCAGTCCCAGCGGGAATGTTTGTGGAACTAAACTTTATTCGCTCTTCAATTAGTGCTTCCTTTTGTGCGGATGGAATTTTGGTCTTCGATTTATGCACCCAACCCTGATTTGCAGTTAAATTACAAAAAATATAGGCGTTTTCGCCAATATCATCGTAAAGTAAAGCCACTTTGTTAACTGAGTATTCTCCAGTAATTTTTGATTGATAGAGCTGGGTTCGTGGCTTCTTTTTGAACGGTTCTGCATCAATACCTAGGACAGATAATTCTTCATCCAATAGTGCATAGCCTAAGACAACACCAGAAATTGAGATGGTGTCAATAGGCATAAGCTTGAGAAAAACTGATGCCACTAAATCCTGATATAGGTAGGTTGACCGAACTTTGACCTTCCCGGTACGTGTAATAGCCACCTGAGCGGCTGGACCCGCATACTCACCTTTCCCATATCTGAGAAAGGCACGATGAACGGAGTCATCTATCGTATCTCGAAGAATTTTGGATATAAAGTGCATTAAGAGACACCGGTTCATGGATAATGGGTAGGTTGCTAAAAATCATTAGGTCAACAATACCAGCTACGTATACCTTTTAATGGAAAATAACGCTTCATTTGAACAAAATATACTCTGAGGTACTCAGATTGACCCAAAATAAAAGCTGGAAGCGCGAACTCATCGAAGATGTTGCAGTTATTGCCCTAGCATTAGTTGTCATATGGGGTACCGGAATTGGACTCCAGATCTATCTTCAAACCCCTACACCATTACTCGCTGTAGAATCAGGGTCAATGGAGCCAGCGCTGTATCGGGGAGATTTCGTTATAGTACGAGCTGTTGATCCAACCACATTACGAGTTGGGGATATCATAATCTATGACGCGACGTCTCTTGGATTTCCATCAGGTAGTGTGCCCATAGTTCACCGAATCATTGAAATCCAAGATGTATCGGGTCAGCTGTACTTTTTTACAAAGGGTGACAATAATCCTGGACCTGATTATGGAAATCGAACTGCGGATGATATCATCGCTAAAGTGATTGGTAGCGTCCGATACCTTGGTTTCCTGACGTTGCTTCTCTTAGAGCCCATCGTTGGATGGAGTTCTGTAATCGTGCTCATTGTTGTGTTTCTGGTAACTTCGGTGCTTTGTGACAGCTTTTCACCCCGAGAAGAGGGTGAAGAACTCGAAAATAATGAACCGCCAGCGTGATATAGCCAGATACTTTTTAACCGTTTATCTGAAAGTCTATGCTGTTCAAGGCACCTACTCCAAGGCAGGTCCTGGGAGTGTTGACACAGAACGAGAAGATAATGGCGGTTGAAATGGCAACAACAGGTGTAACTTTTGAATCGATATCTCCTGCTGATTTCTTTTACCGAAATCGGTCAATAGCTGGCTTCGATAATAACATGCGCGCATTGTACACAGCAGTGCGTGAACTAGTGGAAAACTCACTTGATGCTTGTGAAGATGGAGGGTTTTTACCCACCATTGATGTAAAATTATCTGAAGTCTCCTCTAATTGGTACAAATTACGCGTAAAGGATAATGGTATTGGGGTTCCCCGAGATCACATCCTCCCTGCATTTGGCCAGATACTTTATGGATCTAAGTATGAGCATAAACAAGCACGAGGGCGGTTTGGGCTTGGCGGAAAAATGGCGTTTCTTTTTGGGCAGATTACCACTAGTGAACCATTACATGTTATTACAGCCCCTGTCGATGAAGATCATATCTTCGAAGTGTTGTTACGCCAGGATATCGAAGAAAACAAACCTGAATTGGTGAAATGGGAACGCCGCAAGAACCGAGATAAAAAACATGGCTGTACCCTAGAATTTACCCTTGAAGGAAACTGGCGATCAGCTAAAAGGTTTATTATCGACTACATTGAACAGACAGCCTTGATAACACCGTATGCCCATTTGAAATTCACCGAGCCTGATGGAACAATTCATGATTTCAAACGATCAGTCAAAAAACTACCACCACCACCTACACCCGTAAATCCACATCCCAAGGGTATGGATATCGAGCAGCTCTCACGATTAATTGAGGATACGAAAACGAGGGACATGGTAACCTTCCTACGTACACATTTTCATCGCGTTGGACCGAAAACAGCCAAAGCATTTCTTAAGACCATTAACATGCCCTTTTCCCAGGATCCGCGAGCCTTAAAACCAAATGATTTGGTGAAAATTGCCCGAGGGCTTGAGGTGTTTAATAAGTGGTTACCACCAGATGCACGAGTCTTATCTCCACTGGGTATAAAACTACTTGAACTTGGCATTCGGTCAACCTTGAACCCTGAATTTGTTCACGTCACCCAACGACCTCCCAATAGTTATGGTGGACATCCCTTCATTGTCGAATGTGGTCTAGCCTATGGGGGCGGAGTTCCCATGAAGGAATCGATTATCATCTACCGCTTTGCCAACCGGATTCCCCTCATCTTTGACGAGTACAAAGACGTCTCCGCAAAGATTGTTCGTGCGATTCCTTGGTCCCGATATCGTATTCGCCCCGGAATGCCCATTGCCGCGTTTGTCGCTGTAGTCAGCACTAAAATTCCATTCAAAACTGCAGGAAAGGAATTCATCGCAGATCTTACTGAGCTCGAATATGATATTCGGATGGGACTGATGGAATGCGCTCGTAATTTGAAAGGACACCTGAGACAAAAAGAAAAGGTGCAGCGTGAACAGGTTCGTGCTAGTGTCTATGAAAAGTATCTCCCCATCATCGCTCGCGATATATCAGCCCTAGCTGGGCGACGAAAGATTCCTGATACAAAAGCTCTTGCTCAAAGCGCCTTGACGATAAAATTAGATGAAGATGTAGAAGCAGAAGAACCCACACCAGTAGAAGAAGGAATCCTTACAACGACCCCTCCTGAAATCGATGACACTGACGAATCCGTGGAGGAAGAATAACCAGGGAGGATTGAAAAATGTCAGAATTAACTCCAGATCAAGTGATGGAAAAGCTCTCACGTCGATGGAAACCTACAAAACGCATTGCTAAACTTCTTAAAACTGATTCCGGTCGACTCCGTCGAATACTGAAGAGGCTAGAAAAGGAAGGGTTAGCAGAGGCACGAAAAAGGGGTGGTCAGCTCGAATGGCGTTTAGTAAAAGCTGAGGCGAAACGAATTAGCCAAATTAAGAAAGAACCCAAAGCTTTCAAAGAGGAACAAAAGACAGATGATGAGATAAAATCAGACATGCAGACCATCGGAAGAGGCATGTATAGAACCCTAACAAAAGGAGAGTTTCCTGAGATTGATCTACCTAGCCGAAGTACTAGTAATATTCGTTTTGACCAAGAACTCGGGCAATACGTTCTGGCAGACAAAACAGTAACCCGCTCAACGCGCAATGTTGGACAAATTCGAAGTTTTAGCCAGTTTGTGTGGGTGATGCGTTTCCTTAAGGAGCTCCTTTCAGAAAAGAAATCAAGCACCTTACGAGATATTTATTATCAATCCTTCGGTTACGGTGTAAAATTTGGACAACAAAGTGAAAGTGACACTTCTATTACAGACGTTGAAGCGAAACTAAAGACTCCACGGGAATCATTTCGAGTCTTTCCTGAAGAACGAGCGGCTATGTACGGGAATCTCACAATTGAATATACAGCACCACAGAAATATGCAGGGAAGCGCGTTAACCTTACTGATCATCCAGATGGTCTGATGATAGGACCCTACCTCACATCATCTAAATTCATTGATTGCAAGGCAGACAAAGTAATTGCTATTGAATCGGGTGGTATGTTCACTCGCTTTGTCGAAGATGCAGTCTATGACACGCACAATGCAATCCTTATACACACAGCTGGTCAAGCCCCACGAAGTGTTCGACGAATCATCAGAAGACTTCGATATGAATTGAACTTACCCACATTTCTATTCGTTGACGCAGACCCATGGGGCGCGCACATCGCGATGGTTATTATATCAGGGAGTGCCTCCGCAGCGCACCTACGGGGCCTTGCGACTCCTGATGCGATATGGATGGGAGTTTGGGCTTCTGATATTCAGAAATATAATCTTCCAAGCGACCCATTTACAGATACAGACAAAAAACGCACGCAAGACCTGCTTAAGGATCCGCGTTATCAATCCAAGTTCTGGCAAAAAGAGTTGAAGTTGTTTCTAAAGAATGGACGAAAAGCAGAACAGCAGGCATTTAGCCGCTATGGTCTAAGTTTTGTTACTGAAGAATATCTTCCGAAGAAGTTTGATGAAATCGCTAAACTCCAACGACAGGGTGTCCTCTAAGGAAGGAAGACATGTATTTCATCAGTAATGATGTTAAGACAGAATTCTTTTGTACTGTGACGAACTCATTCTATTGTCCAAGTCAATTTGGTGAATAGTGTGACCAAAGTGAATTTCTTGTATGGAACTGATCGAGTAAACCTTGAGATACCGGATAAAAATTTTCTCGGTCTCTTAGACGCCAAACCTATTGCCGGAGTTACTAATCCAAATAATGTTGTTTCAGAGGCTATTCGCAATCCGATTGGATCTCCGTCTTTGAGTGAAATTGCGAAACCGAGACAAACGGTTTCCATTGTTGTAGACGATCATACACGCGGTCTTCCCTGCCACATTCTGATTAACCCACTTGTTGAACAGCTACAAAGAGCAGGTGTGGAAGAAAAGGATATTACAATTATCTTTGGAACCGGAACTCACCGCCCTACAACACAGGAAGAACAGCAACAACTTCTTTGTGATGTATCCTGTCAGGGTTACCGGATTGAAGTCCATAACTGTGATGCAAATGACCTTGTTCACATCGGTACTACTTCCTATGGAACAGAAGTGGAAATTAACCGGACTTTTCATGAAGCGGATCTGCACCTTCTTACGGGTGATATTGGTTATCATTATTATGCGGGGTTTGGAGGCGGTCGGAAAAGCCTTTTACCCGCAGTAGCTGGACGCACTGCTATTAACAAAAACCATGGCATGTTAACACATCCCAAAGCTGTCACTGGAAACCTTGAGGAGAACCCCATTCACCTTGATATGACCGAAGCTGCGAAACTAGCGCGTGTTGACTTTATTGTCAATATTGTACGAAACACTCACAAAGAAATAGTCTCAGCTTTTGCTGGTGACCTTGAACAAGCATTTCTTGAAGGGGTGAAAATTACTGATGAAATGGGGCGAGTGAAAATCCAAGAAAGAGCTGATATAGTAATAACAAGTGCAGGTTATCCCAAGGATATTAACCTCTACCAAGGGACAAAGGCTATGGTTCATGCCCTTGGAGCGGTGCGTGATGGAGGCGTCTTAATCTCTCTCCTTGAATGTCGTGAGGGTATCGGACATAAGGTCTTCGAGGAATGGGCTCATCAATATCGTTCATATGATGAACTCAGTCATCAAATCCAAACGAACTTCATTATGGGTGGTCACAAAATCTTTTACATGGCTCAGGGAGCGAACCGAGTTCATCAATATCTAATTTCTAAGTTAGATCCCGATGAACTCAAGGAGTATTATTATGTGACACCCTTCAAATCGTTGAAGACCGCCTTAGATGAAGCTTTTGAGCAAGTAGGTCATGATGCTACAGTGTGGGCTATGCCGCATGGAACAGCTGTCCTTCCAACCACCTAATGACGCTATTATAGAGAAGAGAAAATAGATTACCCACTAAGGAATGGGGAAGAAGAGGAATGGAATTGTAAGTGGGGGAAGTAACAAAA
This sequence comes from Candidatus Hermodarchaeota archaeon, assembly GCA_016839805.1. Classification (GTDB taxonomy): domain Archaea; phylum Asgardarchaeota; class Hermodarchaeia; order Hermodarchaeales; family Hermodarchaeaceae; genus Hermodarchaeum. Next base: position 21,016 of record JAEOTO010000006.1, on the reverse strand, counting down.
TAACCATCAGATAAGATATTGGTCCGACAATTTTCCTCCAAGTACTTACTGGTGAAACATCGTCAACTGGTCCGGGATGACGACCTGCAAAGAGGAAGAAGGCAATCATTGCCATAAACCAGTAGCCAAAGATGAAGAGAAGGAAGATTCCGATATAGGAAACGATTCTATGGTATTTTCCTCCCACTAGTGATCGAGAAACATGCCCTCCATCTAGCTGACCAATTGGAAAGTAATTGAGGGACGTAATAAGGAACCCAACCCATCCAGCGAAAGCGACGGGGTGAATATACGCAGTATATCCTGAGGGAATTCCAATCGTCATAACATACCAAATTAAATCAAACAAAATAGGTGTGGGAAGAGTGCTCAAAGGCACGTTAATTGTCTGTAAGAAGGTTGTTAGCTGAGCTAGCTCTGAAGGACTGAGAATAGGACTCAACCATAATCCAAATACAAGAACAATTACCGCAACAACAAAACCGACGACAGGCCCACTAACCCCCAAATCAAAGAGACTATCGCGATTTGGTGGGGGGGTACGCTGCACGATTAGAGCACCAAAAGTACCATAATAAAATCCTGGAATGAAGTATGGTAATGAAGCGTCAACACGATGTAATCGACTAGTAAGGTAGTGGCCAAACTCATGGAGTCCGATTATCGCCAGAATGGCAACGGAATATTGAATCATGACAATATAGGGGTTGTATGTAACACCGAAGATATTGATGTAAATAAACACAAATGGTGCACTAGTTGCGAAGAACCATCCTGCAAATAACACCGTACTTAATGTCGCGGCGAAAAGGATGATGTTCATCGTATAACTGCGAGCCCGCCTAGTGGGTGGTGCAGGAACAAGCTTAATAACCGTGCTTCTATCGCCTGTCCCTTCGAACAGCTCAACTTGGCGAATAACTGCAAGCAGATTGTGTGATTCTAGTTTTTTTGTAAGGCGGGTGGACCGTTCTTTAATCCTAGGATCTTCTCGAATAACGAAAATGGGCAAATTATCATAGGCGTCAATATAGGCGTATTGAACGACGAACTCTTCATTGACGATATCTCGAAGTTTGAGAAGATAATTATCCGGAATATATGAGTCTGAATTTACTGGTGTTGTGTCTCCAGCAGATTTGTCAGTATCATCATTCTGTGGAGGTAAATCGTCAGACACCAGCAATCACCGGAAAACTAAACACGCCTGAGAACCAATCCACATAAAGTTTTCCAAATGGTTATGCGGTTAATTTTTAATTCTCTGATGTAAAGAACTCTATTTGCTGATTCCAGTGACAGAACTTCAGGGTTTCGTAGTACGAAAAGCAGATCCGAAGGATATTCCCCAAATCATGAGGATCAATCTTGAAACGCTCCCAGAGAACTATCCCGAATATTTCTTTCGTGATATCTATGACCGATATGCCAAGGCTTTCTATGTTGTTGAAACTCAAGGGAAAGTGATTGGATACATTATGTGCCGTATGGAGGGTGGTATATCTAATTTCGGACTGCGGTGGATGCGACGAGGCCATATTGTTAGTGTCGCTGTTCTCCCTGATTTCCGTCGACAGGGATTAGCCACAGAATTAATCAAACAATCAATGAAGGCTATGGAGAAGGATTACAACGCAAAAGAGATCATATTAGAAGTTCGAATGACCAACATCCCTGCCATCCAACTGTATGAGAAACTCGGATTCCATAAAATCCGCATCTTAAGATCCTATTATCGTAACGGAGAAGATGCCCAGCTTATGGCAATAAAATTACAGTAACGCCATAATTATAAGAGGTATTCCCCAAAATCCATATCCGACTATTGATACTCAAATTCTCACTATTACCAAGGAGAGTCTCCTGGTTGAAATTAAAAACTCAAATCGTTGATATGGATACAGGCGGAGTTCAAAAAATTCTCTTGAATCCTGTAGACATAACACACTTAGCAATGTTCGCAGGCGAACGAGTTCTTCTAAAATATAAAAAACTGGAAACTGTTGCCATAGCGGAATCAACTTCATTAGTAGAACAAGGGAATGTTGGGATTCTTGATGAGGTTAAGAAAGAACTAGGAGTTACGGAGGGGGGCTTTGTAGAGGTTACAAGTGATGTAAAGCCAACTTCAATTCTTGCGATTAGAAAAAAAATGGATGGTTTTCCCCTTAAAGAAGAAGAGATTAAGGCCATTGTCGATGACCTGGTAACTGGACGACTTTTAGATATTGACGTGGCAGCTTTCCTAGTCTCAGAACAGATTCTTGGTCTTTCTCTTGAAGAAACTGTCCACCTTACACGGGCTATTACTGAAAGGGGTGAACAGCTAGATTTTGGTACTAATGTATTTGATAAACATAGTATCGGTGGAGTGCCCGGCAATAAGGTCTCGTTACTGATTGTTCCCATTGTTGCTGCAGCGGGACTGTTAATACCAAAAACTAGTAGTCGTGCAATTACTAGCCCCAGTGGAACTGCAGATACTATGGAAGTTCTTGCCAATGTTGAATTCACAGTGGATGAATTACAAGAGATTGTGAGCAAGAGTAATGCCGCCATTGTCTGGGGCGGCGCACTTAACCTCGCTCCAGCTGATGATCTCTTCATTCGTGTCGAACATCCACTACAAATTGACCCCCGACCTCAAATGATTGCATCAATAATGGCGAAAAAAATGTCAACGGGCATTCAACATTTAGTTCTGGATATCCCTACTGGTCAAGGATGTAAAGTAACCACAATGGAAGAAGCACGAAAACTAAGTCACGATTTTATCACTGTCGGCAATGAGCTTGATATCAATGTTCATTGTGCCATGACGTATGGGAGTCAACCAGTGGGACATGCCATTGGTCCGGCTCTCGAAGCCAAAGAAGCCATGGAAGCTCTGATGGGAAGAGGTCCCACTAGCCTTATTGAGAAATCAACGGGATTAGCCGGAATCCTTCTTGAAATGGGAGGTCTTGCCGTTCGAGGCGGAGGACGGAAATTAGCCAAGGATATCCTAGCCTCAGGAAAAGCGCTAGAGAAGATGCGTGAAATCATTGAAGCACAAAATGGCAATCCAAAAATCACTCCGAAAGAACTTCCAGTAGGAGAGCAAACCTATGATTTGCAGGCCCCCTCTGATGGTTATGTAGCAACACTGAGCAATCGTGCATTAGTCAGAATTGCACGGGCAGCAGGAACCCCGAAAGTCCATGGAGCAGGTCTCTACCTACATGCAAAGGTTGGATCTCGCGTAAAAGAAGGCGAATCAGTACTTACTATTTACTCAGAAAGTGAAGGAAAACTTAGCGACGCCATTAACGTCGCCAAAAACTTAATGCCTTTTACTGTCGAAGGAATGCTTCTCCACACCATGACGGATACTGAGCAATTTTAAACACAACGAGTTGATATCCATGCCCGACAATAATCACTCTGAAGAGGCACACATGATTTCGAGTGCCGTTGAAGTTCACAAAGCCTTCCATATTTCCCGACGAGAGGGATTTGTGGCACTTATCCTTCTGGTTTTTTTGATTCTTGCACTATTTCTGTTTCAAAATGTGTTGATATTGATTATTGCTATAATGACATTCGGACTTTGGCTAACGTTTAGAGCCTCCCACTTTGCCATTGATGGACTTGAATCATTGGGAGCTTTTGCTGGTCTTAGTGCCTATGTCATCGGAGTTCTATCATCTTTAGCATCGAATACCCCTGAAGCAGTCATCAGTGGACTCACGGCTTGGCGGGGCGTCGTGACTAGCAATCCGGAACTAGTTGAAATTGCTGTTTTGAGCGTCGTAATGGCAGCCGGATTCAACATATTACTCCTGGGTATTGTTGTCGTTATCTCTACCCGAAAAACTGGTGTGGTAAAGGTTCCTCGTGAAGTCGTCGAAGATGATGCAGATCTCATTCGTTGGACTATTGTCGCAATGACCCTACTCTTTGCATTTGGTATCCTCTTTTATGTTGATCATATCATTCATGGTTTGACACCAGACTTAATCTTCCTTCCACCCCTTCTAGGATTCCTAATGCTTCTTTCTTATGTTTTGTATGCAGTTTATGCTATTAAGAAACCCAAACCAACTGAGAGGGTAATCCCCAAGCCACGTCGTTCAAAGCGTAACTCGGCATTATTAGCGACTTTAGGATTTGTGGGCATCTTTATTGCTGGATATCTTCTTTCAGAAGCAGTTGAGCTCGCATTTAATTTTGTTCCTTGGACGGGATTAGGCATCATTGAAACGCAACGTATTGTAATTATGGCTCTAATGATTGGAGCGGCAGGAGCACTTCCAGAGCATGGAATCGCTTTAATTGCCGCGAATAAAGGCAAAGCTAACATTGCTATTGGTAACACGTTGGGTGGCACAACCCAAGTACTGCTACTTATTGTGGGTGGCGCTGCAATATTTCTCCCCCTTCCCTTGGATGCTGCAGTGCTTCTCCAATTTGCTACCGCCGCTGGATCACTATGGTTCTTAAAACGCGCGATGACCGATGATCAGAAAGTCGATATCTTCGAAGGCGCAATGATATTGTTAATGCAGGCTTTTGTCTTCATCCTCGTGTTGACGCCCATTTAAGGTAACCGCAGTTGATACGCAATCGATAATTACACTAACAAACTCTTTTAGGTAATTAAGAGAAGTCCTAAGATTAGTTCTCATCCCATACTCTGGCGGGAATGAAGTGACATTCGAGAGTATTGAAGGTTATTTGGCTCAAATGCCGGCTACTATTCTAACTCGATTAGGAGTTGGTACACCTACAAGTTTAGTCACAGGAATTGATCTATCCCCCTATGACCCCACAGAGCGCATAGTCGTCGTTCATCTTGACAATTTTGGATTACTCGAAGTGGTACTTCATAAACCGCAATTCTTACTCAAAGAAGCCCGTCTTATTCTCACTCTTGATACACCCAATGGTTTTGCCACAAATGTCTTCGATGAACTGACTCACGGAAATCTTCATGATGGATTTCATCTTTTTTCCTATCTTGTGCAACAAGGAAAAACAGCTGTAGTCGTTGACCGAGAAGACCAACAAAATAACGCTGGAAAGGCGACTTTTCGTCCAGCTGAATCGGATATGCGAACTTACATCGAAACCGCTAAACTTCTAAACCGATCAGATATCCTCTACATCCATTTTCTCGATTTTGACACCCTCTATAAAGAACATACAAGTCGTCCACCATTAGAACTTGCACAAAAGCTCCTTCACCGAACCGATCGCTGGCTTCTTGGTTTCTACAAACAAGCTCGTCCACGCACGCTCTTTCTTATTCTCGGCAATCAAGGACAACGGGATTATGGTTTAAAGTACGAGGGAAAATATCAAAACTGGGCAACAGCTAATGTTCCCATCTGCCTCGTAATCTATAAACCAGCAGGAGAATAAGAAAAGTATGAATACAGACATTCATGAAGAATTTGATTCAGAAGAAGGAGAGCATGAACCGTTAGACAAGCTTGCAACAATTCTTTTCATCGTTTTTGGAGGAGCCTTAGGCTATCTGTTAATTGCATCAGGTTATGGAATATACCCTTTCGTTGTAGTTGGACCTATTAGCTCTCTTCTCCCATCCTGGGATGCGGTAATCACTTTTATCGCGATATTAATCATAATGTTTACGGGATTGATTGGGGGCTTAATTCGGATGCGATATTCAATAATATTAGTCGGAATCGTCACCCTAATTGCTGTATTTGTAGTTACTTTCTATACGATGCTAGCAGTTAGCCAACTCATCATACCCCTTCCACCTTAACTCTAACGGGATAACTCTTTAAGCGATATCTACCCATCGATGCATACTATTGGAGTTACACTTCTTATGACCCTCATCAAATTACTCGAAATGGATTCGCTCCGATTTCTTCTCTTTGGAGGCAAGGGAGGAGTTGGCAAAACAAGTAACGCTGCTGCATCAGCACTTTGGGCTGCAGAACACGGCCGAGAAACACTTGTCATTAGTACAGACCCAGCACACAGTCTAGGTGATAGTTTTGCTCAAGATCTAAGTGGAGGAGAAGTAATACCCATTAAAGGAGTGCAAAATCTCTACGGCATGGAAATTGATCCTAGAAGAGCCTTTAAGCAATATCAGCAAATGACACAATCAAAGGAAACGGAAGACATGGGGCCCTTAGGGGGAATGATGGGATTAGAGGACTTCACTGATATGACTGCCCCCGGAGCGGATGAGGCGCTAGCTTTCTCTAAAGTCCTTGAATTTATTCAAGAATGCGAATACGACTTGGTTGTGTTTGATACCGCCCCTACTGGTCACACTTTGCGACTCTTAGGACTCCCTGAAATGTTGGATAGTTTTTTTGGTAAACTTATCAAACTTCGAATGCGTTTCGGTAATATGTTTGGACGTTTGAAATCTCTTTTTGGACGTGGCGATTCGGAACCAGATCAATCTCTTGAACAAATGGAGAAACTCAAAGAAACCATTTCAGCATCGCGTGGAGAGTTGAGGGATCCTTCACGCACCAGTTTTGTTATCGTGATGATTCCTGAGGCCATGGCGGTTTCGGAAACAGAACGTCTGTTACAAACTCTGTATGAATTCGAAATACCGAGTAGCCATGTAATCATTAATATGATATTTCCTGACAAGCCTGATTGCAAATTTTGTAAGTCACGTAAGGCTATGCAAGAAAAATACATTGCTCAAATTCACAATATTTACGATGACTTTATCATCACAGAAGTTCCTTTATTTCCTACCGAGATTCAAGGTTTGCCTGCTTTACAGCGGCTTTCCAGCCTATTGGGCACGGGAATACTCCCCAGAAATGGTGAATCCTGATGAGGAGAAAGAATAGAAATCTTATTTTTGCTATTTTTTTCATGTCATTGATTATTGGTAGTGCCATTGTTGCAATACTATTGCTCAGCCTTCCACCACCATAGATGAGCATAGAACTGAGCAAAACTTATTAAGTAACGGAGGATGCCGTAAAGACGCGGACTAAAATTTTTGGTGCTCATAATGACCTTTCGTTGCGCGAAATGTGGTAAAACCCTCTCCTGTCCCTATTGCCAAACACCTGTCCCTTCAATGCCACCAAGCAACCGCTGCCCCCACTGTGGCAAACCCTTTGCTACTACATTACCTTCTAGTAAGTGTCCCTTTTGTGGTGCACGCATTATGTACAAAGAGCGTCCACAAATCATCAAGAAGCTTACCGCTCGCTAAACCAACCATAGGATTCGATTAAGTGGGCTAAAACCATTCTCGGATAAGGTTTAGCGTAAGCTTTTTTTAGGGTTAAGGTGCAACTCACTAACCATTATAGCTTAACGAGGTAAATAATGTCAGAAATTTGTCCAATTTGTAGTTTACCAAAAGAAATTTGTCGCTGCCAAGAGTTAGCGAAGACAGAGCAGCGGATAAAAGTGAGCGTTGAGCGGCGAAAATGGGGACGGGAAGTCACCCTTATCGAAGGAATAAACAGTCGAGATATATCGCTATCAGAACTAGTCACGAAACTAAAAATGAAATGTGCCTGTGGTGGTAGCGCCAAAGAAGGTATCATCGTTCTTCAAGGCGATCACCGTAATAATATCAAGGGAATTCTTGGCGATTTGGGCTTTCCTTTCGATAATATCGATATTGCCTAACTCCATCCTTCCCTTCAAACGCGCTTAAAATCCGTATTTTTCCCGCTCTATATTCACCGATAGAGTGGCATGGCAGTATAGTAGATATGGTAATATTGTATAGGTTTAAGAGGAGGAGAGGAAAGGTTTTTTTGGGAGAGTTCTGTTCAACCATTCTTTGTGCCGGGGCACCGTGCCGGGATATTGCTAGTTATCATAATAACTAGCTCCCGAAGGTGTAAACTGGTAATTACCCAGGCGCAATGGTAGCATTGAAGCCTGTGGAATCCCATTAGTATAGATGGGATGCGGATAGCTTTAGGTCGGGGTTCGAATCCCTGTCCCGGCACCATTTTTCACTATCAACATAGATAATAGTGAAGAATACGAAAATGAGTTGACGAATATGAAACGCGGAAAAGAGCTAGCAGTGGGTGGATTTCGAGATTTCTATCCTGAACTCTATAGTAAAATCGACAGAATACTCCGAGCCTTTCGTGAAATTCCAAAATTATTTGGTTATATAGAGTATGAGTGCCCAACCGTGGAACCACTGAAATTGTATCAGCTCAAATCAGGACCCTCACTCGTTGAAGAGACCTTCAAAGTTACAGATCGTAAAGACCGAAAACTCGTACTACGTCCCGAAACAACTCCATCCCTTGCACGGATGCTAGCGGTTCAGCAGCAATATTACCCACGTCCCATTCGGTGGTTTTCAATTTCACGCGTATTTCGAGATGAGACCCAACAGCGCGGACGCGTCAAGGAATTTTGGCAATTAAATGTCGACATATTGGGTACCGAAGATGTTGCCGCTGATGCAGAGGTCATTAACGTACTTGCAGCAATTATTCAAAGGCTGAATTTCACGCCCAAAGATTTCGTAATACGTATCAATGACCGCCGCCTAATGCAAAGCTTCATCGAATCACTGGGATTAACTAATTATATTGATATTATCCGTGTATTAGACCGCCGCGAAAAACTCTTACAAGAATCCATCGTTAATCAACTAAGAAATGCAGGTACATCTGTAAAGAAAGCGGAAGGAATTGCACTCAAACTCCGTCATTTCTATATTGGAAAACAAAAAGGAGAACCCAAACTTCCCCGTTCAAAACAAATTGATGAGTTGAAAACAAACCTCCCACAACTCCAACGTGAGGCGCTCATCAAAACCCTTAGAAAAATTGGTATAGCCCAGCAGGCAGCGGAACAACTTGCAAATTTCTCTGCGATTCGAGGGGCACCAAAAGAGTTTCTTCAAACCATGGAAGAATTAGCATTAGATGAAGCAACTCAAGAAGCTCTAAAACCCCTAAGCCAGCTAGCCACTCAATTGGATGATTTGGGTATAACGAATGTTTGTGAATTTGATGCAGGAATAGCTCGTGGCCTTGACTATTATACGGGCATCGTCTTTGAAGCTTGGGACAGGAGGAGCGGAATACCCCGAGCAATTGCAGGTGGAGGACGCTACGACGATCTCGTCGGTATTTTTGAAGGAGAGCGGTTGCCTGGAACTGGATTTGGTTTCGGTGAGACTGTCATTTTAGAGCTTGCTGAGGAAATGAAGCTGCTTCCATCACCAGATCCACCTGCCGACCTCTATTTAGCCCCAGTTTCAAAGAAACAACTCAGTGTTTGCCGTGAAATAGCCTCACAACTCCGAGCAGAGGGGATACGAACAATTTTCAACGGTTTTTCGTGGTCGCTAACCAAACATCTTGATGATGCTAGTAAACGACAGATTCCATTTGCGGTCATCGTTGGACCTCGAGAACTTGTAAAGAAGTCGGTCAATGTCCGTAATATGAAGACAGGGGAAGAGCAGCTGGTCAAAATCAGCAAACTAGCGGAGTTTATTCAAACGACACTACAACAGCAAGCCTAGATTCAACGAGAACAGTTTGTCCCAAAGATGCGTGACCTTGGCTATGAGAAGGGCTTTAATATTGGTAGGATAGTTTATCCTACGAGGCAATGGAATTTGAAAAAGCGGGTCTACCTTGGATTACTCGTCTTCTCACTATTCTGTTTCTTAGCCATAACCAGTGTTCACTTTACAACTTCTGCTAAGGTAAGAATCCATGAAAACCATGCCTCGAATGTGGAGCTCACCATTGATTATGGCAATACAACGCAGCATATGTTTTCCAGCCTTTCAGGAACCACAGTTTTTGACATTCTAAACCAGACAAGCATCGTCACCTTTTCCCATTACACATATGGAAAATTCATTAATTCCATAAATGGTATTGAAAACAACGCTAACGATAACGGATACTATTGGCAATATTGGGTAAATGATGAACTCGCCCCGGTAGCTGCTGATAATTACATACTTTCTAATGGCGATCAGGTTTTATGGAAATATTGTGCGCCAGAGATGACTCCAACAACATCTCCAACTCCAGGTCCCGAACTCATATTGGGTGTTGGAATAATCGGCGCTGTTGGTTTAATCGTGGTCATTGCCGCTTCTGTTGTTTATCTTAAAATGCGGTGAACAGTCTATGAAAACCAAAACAATCATTGGATTTAGTATAATTCTTATCTTAACGACCGTCCTATTGTGCACTCAACCAGCTTCAGCACAAAATCTCTCATATACACCAGAACTTTACCCTAACGCCTTTAGTACTCCAATCCTTCATTGGCGGATAACCAATGTTACAAATGAAGCAGTCGAATTCGGTTTTGGTACAGGAACATTCTGGCAAGCTCAAACAGGTCAAGCTCTAACCTTTAAAAACCAGAAAATTGCGAATAATGAATTATTAGGGTTATTCACGATTGGCAATCTTACTCTTTCAACCAACGATTCACGAATCGCCGCTGAACTAGTTTTCAGCATATGGCCCTGGTTTCCTGGACTAATATCTCATCTCAACTGGAATGCGGTTGATCAAGCTGCAACTGATGCGGCATCAGGCCTCTACATGAATGGAAGTTTGGATATTCTCACCACCTCAACAACAAAATCTTATGTTTACCATCAAGGTCCCTGGGGCAACCAAAACACTACATTGGTCTACGATTTAAATGCAGGAATTCTACTTTCTGCTTATACCGAATTTTTCTTCCTTAATGACTATCATTTAGGAATCGAATTTATCGCTCTAACGCATAATCCCACTAGCACTACAACATTGCTCTTTGTAGTAATTCTAGTAGTCGTTCTCGTTATTACCATCGTTTGTATTGTAATAACGCGTCTGCAATTCAAAGGGGAATGATTACCTTGAAGGATAATGGAGGGAGATCTTCAAAACCGAAAAGAACTGTGACAATCCGAGTAGCATTAGTTGCTGTACTTGCAGCCCTGGCTATCGGTGGCAACTATGCTCTTTCTGCACTTCCGAATGTCGAACTCTCCTCCGTTATGGTATTTCTTAGCGGTTTCCTTTTTGGACCTGTCATTGGTGCCCTTGTTGGTTCAATCGCCATGATAATTTATCAGTATTGGAATCCCTGGGGAGCATTCATTCCTCCAATCGGATTAGCTGTAATTGGATGCACCATTTTTATTGGAGTCATCGGTGGCATCCTGGGAAAAGCCTTGCAACGGCTAGATTATTCCGATAGCCGTTGGTTTCTATTACCAGTCCTGTTCGGCATACTTCTAACACTCTTCTTTGATCTGGTTACCAATTTTGCATATAGCATTACTTTTGGCATACCATTCATCGTGGTACTCATTATAGGACTGCCCTTCACAATAGTTCATATAGTCAGCAACGCAATCCTTTTCGGTTTACTCACTCAACCAGTAACCCGAGCAGCCCATCATCTTCAATGGAGTCAATTCCCGCTACGCCAACATACAATTAAAACTAAAAAAGAAAATACATTCGCATGAAACGCAGGAAGGATGACGGTCTTCATGGAGCTCACCAAACTTCTTAATACTGATGCTCGTCAAGGCCCACCCACTCAGTTTCACCCGTGGCACCTCCTTGCTGCATTCTATACCTTTTGTCAAAGCACTTCTCCTATTGGTCGATACAAACTAGGCTCTGATCTTGGACTTGGAGGTGGGAGTATTCGATCCCTCATCCGTTTTCTTCGAGATCGTGGACTCATTGAGCCTGTAAGTCGACAAGGCCATCGGCTTTCTCCAGAAGGAAAACGTCACTGTGAGAAGCTCAACCAAATGCTCATCAAACTCATGGAGCTTCCACAGAGTAGTTACACTATTGACACTTCTAATTTCGGGTGCCATTTACACCAAATGGCACACCATATCACAAATGGGGTCGAACAACGTGATGCCGCCATTCAAGCAGGCGCTACGGGTGCCACAACATTGATTCAAACCTCTGACCCCAATCAGCTCATTATGCCTACATCTTATGAAGTTAAAAAACAGGATGTGTACCAGCTTATCGAAACTTTTGATTTACAAGAGGGAGATATCATTATCATTGGCTCAGGAGCAACACTTATTTCAGCAAAGCTTGGAGCGTTTGCAGCCACCATCACAGTCTTCAAAAAAAGAAGCCAGTTAACGAAGTCCTAGCCCATATTTTCAATAATACGCGAAGCTAGAATTGAGAACGCGAGATCAGTATTCATATCTGTCTTTGCACTCGTCTCCACAAAGCCCATACCACGTTCACCAGCAAACTCCTCTCCCTCCTTTGGTTTTACCAATGCCTTCAAGTCTGCTTTATTTGCGACCAATACAACTGGTACATCTCCACAGCCTCGCTGTACTTCTTTCAGCCAATAGGCTGCTCGATCAAAGCTTTCACGATTTGCCCGGTCATACACTAATAAGACACCCTTCGTCCCCCGATAATACAACTGTCGAATCGGTCCAAACCGCTCCTGACCACCAGTATCCCATAACTGGAGCCTCAAGACATGCTCGCCTAATAAAATATCTTTGACGTGAAATGCAACGCCTATGGTGAGGATGTAAGTGGGGTTGAAGATGCCTTTGACATAGCGTACTAGGAGACTGGTTTTGCCGACGGCGGCATCGCCGATTACAACGGCTTTTGCGATATGAGTATAGGGGCGCCTTGTTTCGATGGGCTGGGTTGTACTTTCTGTGGGGTTGTTCATAGTAGTTCCATCACGATTTTTTCAGTTAGTGAGTAGGTTTTCATGCGGTCTTGTTCAACGCGGATGAGGGGACTGATGTGTTCGAATACCAGTGATTGGTAGGTTTGTTTGGGCATGGTTTTGCGCGTTAGTTGTACAAGTTGGGAGAAGATTTTGAAGAGAATTTGGCGTAAACGTGGATATTTAATTTGTTGGGGGTCGATTGATTTGTAGTTGACTACACCACTGCGGTCGATGTGTATGCCCTTAATGGCGGGGATTTTTTTCATGTTGGTTTTGAAGATGTGTTGAATGTCGTCGTTGTAGGTTCGGCGTGAGATGTCGGTCAGAAAGTTTTGTAGAATGGTGTTGAAGAAGATGGTGAAGACTTCGAAGACGTCCATTATCTTTGCGGCTGATACGGTGGTTTCGCCCATCCACCAGGTAAGGACGAGGTCGTCGATGAATTCGTCAAAGCTTTTGAAGAGGTTAGTATCAGTAGTGCCGTCTTTGTGGAGTTCTTCGAGTTGTTTTTTGAACATTTTGACAAATTTTTTGTTGAGAAGGGAGAGGTATTTGCGGAACCGGGCAGAACTTTCACTGACGTCTGTGATAAAAACGAGGAGCAACCCATTAGTTTCATCAATTTGAAAGAAAAAGCGACGGTCTTTCATGTTCACAACATTGACGTGTTGTGCAGCGACTTGTTGAGCCATGTGTTCCATACTTGCAAGGAACCCTGAGAGAAGTGCGCTATCTACGTCGGAATGGGTCCATTTTCGGCTATAGAGTGGGAAGCCTTCTCTTAATCCAACGACATAGAAGCTATGAACTGTCAATACCCTAAACCTCTTCGCAATTCCCAACCAGTTTAGCAGTTACAAGATTCCTCCGTGCACCACGTTACTAAAGTATTTTGTTTAACTTGAGTTTGCTGCTTTTCCTTGTTAAGCAGATTTGATGCCTGAGTAAAGCTCAAGAAGATTAAATCACTCATTCAGAACAGGTGCAAGGCTATGTCTCAGGAGTGTATTGAAACGCTCTCATTCAGCCAAATCAATCGTCAGCAGAAACTTCAAGAATTGCAGGATACGACCTGGGATCTTGTAGTTATTGGCGCAGGAATTAATGGAGCTGGGGTCGCTTTAGAAGCAGTTTATCGTGGGTTAAGTGTCGCGGTTCTCGATCAATATGATTTCGCCTTTGGAACGTCGAGTCGATCCACGAAACTGGCCCATGGAGGTTTTCGGTATCTGGAACAAAAGGAATTTGGATTAGTTCGAGAAGCCACCACTGAGAGAAATTGGTTGCGGGACCGGGGTTTACCACATCTTACGCGACCGACAAGATTTCTTTATCCAATTTTAGAGGAGGGGACGCTTGGAACCCGTGATTTGCCCAAAAGCTGGAGTTATCGCACAGTGCGACTCGGAGCGTTTCTTTATGACCTTTTGTCTGGCTTCAAAAACTTCAAACGCGGAAAGGGAATAAAAGACGTTAATGCAATTAAGGAACTCGAACCCTTATTCGATGACTCCCGAACAAAAGGCGCCGTAATGTGGTATGATTCGAATATCGATGATGCACGAATGGTAATTGAAACACTCAAAGAAGCAATGTGGAAGGGAGAAGCACTCCCAATGAGTTATGTTCGCGTTATCGGTTTTACCCATGATGCCAAAGGCCGGATTAATGGCCTTGAAGCCATCGATCTTCATAATTCCACCGCTAAAAAAATGCATATTCGAGGAAAGGTTGTCGTCAATACTACAGGAGCATGGGCAGATGAACTCCTTGTGTTAAACGTTAAAAATGCTGAAAAAATACTTCGACCAACGAAAGGCGTTCATTTAGCGTTCCATCGGAAGGATTTCCCGATTAATGATACATTCGCAATGAATTCCATTGATGACAGGCGATTTTTCTTTGCCATTCGACGGAATGAATGGGTGCTTGTTGGAACGACTGATACGGATTATTCAGGCGACCCGGCCGAGTGTGTTTGCACACGTGAGGATGCCGAATACCTACGGAATACAATAAGAATTCTTTTTCCCGAAGCAAGTATCAGCGACGAGGTTATTCAGGGAACCTATGCAGGACTTCGACCATTAATGGCAGAAATTGGGAAAGCTGAAAGTGATGTATCCCGAAAACACACCGTGTTAGAACGAGACGATGGCATGTACAGTCTGCTTGGAGGAAAATTAACAACTTTTCGAAAAATGGCCGAAGATTTACTCATTAACCATATCAAGAAAGGAAGTCACCGTCACGGGTTACCAAAGTTTTCAGGAAAAAAGAATCTAACAAAAATCGCATACGCCATCAGCCTTTCAAAAAAGGAATGGCAATCACTGCCAGAAGTTGTCAATTCGGCACTCCACCCGCATATTCTTCAACATCTGTATCAGCAATACGGACGGGGAGGATTAACCATTCTCCGTGAAATTCAGCGAAATCCTGAGTTAGGTGAAAGATTACTCGAAGATCCAGTCTATCCGGTTGAAGTAGCTCCATGGATAATCGGTGAGTTAGAATACCTCGTCCAACATGAGGCTCCACTCCATCTGGTTGATGTCCTCTGCCGGCGAATGGAGGTTTGCTGGTTAGTACGGCCAGAATACCAGGGACACATTGCAGCCATAGCCGCAGACCGAATGGGGCAAATACTTGGATGGTCAAAGAAGACGATTCAACAGGAAATTCAGAGTTATCTTCAATATGTACGAAAGAACAGCTTTTTCTTCGATGGTGAAATCCCCATCCCCTCGCTGTGATTTGACCCTAAATACACAAATTTTTGTGCTTATGACAGAGGACTATAATGGAGAGAAGAAACTATGTCCAATGGTTCTTGGTTCCGAACAGACAAAGTCTGGCTTATTACCACACTAATTTTCTTTATTCTCGGTACCAGTGCTCACGTCTGGATTCAACTTACCGGCGGATACAGTCCTGGCTCCTATCTTGATATGATTCCACACTTTCTCTACGGGACCGCTATATGTGCACTGCTTCTAAATTTTAATATCGGCAGATCCTGGAAGAAGGCGTTTCCACTTATTCCACCTCTTCTTCTCGTGATTCTCCCAGCGATTCTATATACACTTGCAGTAGCGTTTGCCTGGGAAATCCTTGAGGAATTTTTATCAGTTTTCCTTCCGTGGCTTGGTTTCTATTCTAACTTCTGGTGGAATGGTGTCCGTGACATCATCATGGGACTCCTCGGGGCTACATTAGCTGCAGGATTATACCTTTGGCATTTCCCTGCCATTCTAGAAACACAAGAAGTCATAGAAAGAACGAGGCCTAAAACCCGTGATACCGGATATATTCCTGGTAAATCATCTATGCATCATTGTGAAAACTGCGGATCAGTGGTAGAACCGGATTCAAAGCACTGCTCCAACTGCGGTCATAAACTCTAACTCAGTTTTGTTATCAAGTTTTGAATACTAACAGAAGATATTCAAGGAACAATCGCGTATGTAGGCAAAACATGGGTGAGCATCATGAGTAGTGATACCGTGTATGAAAGCCTACGTGAGCATCTGGACAATTTACCCGTTGGTTTTCCCAAAACTAAATCGGGAGTAGAAATACGGATTCTCAAACAACTTTTCACCCAAGAAGAAGCTGAACTAGCCACACAGCTAACCATTATGCCCGAAACTACTGACCAAATCGTAAATCGCCTCGGAAGAGAGCCCTCTGAGACCGAAGCGATTTTAGAAGAAATGGTTCGAAAAGGATTGATTTTTCACACACGAAAGGGTGGTGTCACCACCTATTCAGCTGGATTTTTTCTCATCGGCATCTATGAACGCCAACTTGGAACGATTACCAAAGAATTTGCCCGAGATTTCGATCAATATTTGGACGAGGCCCTCAGAGACGAACTTATTAAGCCAAAAACTGTCCAATTTCGCACTGTGCCAGTAGAATCAAGTATAACTCCAGAGCTGGGAGTGGCACCGTACGAAGATATTAGAGCAATTGTGAAACAGCAAAGCAAGCTCGCGGTCATGGAATGTATTTGTAAAAAGAAAAGCGCCATGCTGGGAGAGGGGTGTGATAATCCTCGTGAAGTATGCATGATCTTTTCTAGCGGTGCATGGACATTTCTTGAAGCGGGGCTAGCCCGAGAAATCACCCAAGAAGAAGCGTTGGAGATTCTCGATGAGGCAGAGGCAGCAGGCTTGGTTTGCAGTCCCAGCAATGATCAAAAAGGTGCCATTATCTGTTTATGCTGCGGCTGTTGTTGTGACATTCTGAAAAGTTATAAAAAATATCCGAAACCAAGCTCGATGTGTCATAGTAACTATTTTGTTGTTGTTGACTCTGAATTATGTACTGGATGTGAAACCTGTTTAGACCGTTGCCAAATGGACGCCATTAAGATAGACGAGGGCAAAGCAAATATTGACCTAGACTTCTGTATCGGCTGTGGTCTTTGCGTGAGTACTTGCTCGTCTGAAGCAGTTACTTTAAAACAAAAAGATGAAAGTGCCATTCGTGTCCCACCAGAAAATATGTACAAGCTCTATGAAAAAGCAGGTTTAGAGCGATTAGCACAAAAATCAAAGTAAACCATAACCCAAGTAACACGGAGTGCATAATGTTGGAACCTAAAGATGTGTATGAGCAGTTAAGAGAACATCTTGATGATCTCCCAGTTGGTTATCCAAAAACTGAATCAGGTGTAGAAATTCGAATCCTTAAACGGCTGTTCACTAAAGAAGAGGCTGAGATGGCTATTCACCTTACTTACATACCAGAAACAGTCGAAGAAATTGCCCAACGAGCTAACCGAGATCCAGAAAAAATCAAACCGCTACTGGAACGTTTAGCCGATAAGGGGTTAATTTTCCGTTCACACAAAGGGGGGATTACACAGTATCGTGCAGAATGGTTTGCTGTTGGCATATACGAACATCAAGTCAACCATATGAGCAAAGAGTTAGCTGAGGATTTCGAGCAATATATGGAAGAAGCCCTGCGAGAAGAACTTATTGCTAATGACCCACCTCAACTTCGCGTAATTCCTGTTGCTGCTAGCCTGTCTCCTTCAATGGGCATTTTACCCCATGAAGATGCTCGAGAAATTATCAAAAAGCAAAGTAAAATCGCCGTCGCACCTTGTATCTGCAAGCGTGAGAAAGAGGTTCTAGGAGCCAACTGTGATAAGCCTGAAGAAGTTTGCATGGTCTTCTCGACCGGAGCTTACTATTATATTGAAAATGGATATGGTCGTGAAATCACAGTAGACGAAGCGCTCAAAATTCTTGACCAAGCACACGATGCCGGCCTAGTTTGTAGCCCAAGTAACGATCAAAAAGGCTTTGTGATTTGCAATTGCTGTGGCTGCCACTGTGGTATCTTAACGAACCTGAAAAAACTGCCCAAACCAGCAACACTCATTCCAAGTAACTACTATGCAGTTGTTGACGCTGATAGTTGTACGGGTTGTCAAACATGTATTGATCGTTGTCAAATGGATGCGATTACTATCGAAGGCGACCTAGCACAAATTGATCTGGATTACTGTATTGGATGTGGACTTTGCATCAGTACCTGTCCTTCTGAAGCCTTGACATTGGAACGAAAAGACGAAACCGAGGTTACTGTTCCACCAGCAAACGCCTTTGAACTTTACACTAAAATTGGTGAAAGACGCTCTCAACGCAGAGCCAGTGGCTCCAATTAGTGAAAAACCGTTGGAGTAAAATTATCACGCACTCCTGCAGAAATCATGTAACTTCTCGCAAAAACTAATAAAAATCGCACTCGAAAGTAACAAGAATGTAAAAAAGAAGAGAAGGAAACCCTCTGAGATTAGTTAACCTGAGGGTTCCCATTTTTCACCTATTTTGGCTAGTTCCTCATCACGAAGAACTCGACGGAGGACCTTACCTACCGCACTTTGCGGTAGTGAATCCCGGAACTCCACTGCTTTCGGTCGTTTATATGCCGTCATCCTAGTCTTTGCCCAGGTCATGATTTCCTCTTCAGTTGCTGTTTGACCAGGAGTGAGAACAACGTAGGCTTTGACCGTTTCGTTACCAGGATCATCCTCTCGTGGGATTCCAATGACAGCAGCCAATTGAATCTTTGGATGCTCCGTAAGGATTTCTTCGATTTCTGCAGGCCAAGCTTTCATTCCACTGACGTTGATCATGTCTTTCTTGCGGTCGGTGATGACTAGATAGCCTTCCTTGTCGAAGTGTCCGATGTCCCCAGAGAGGAAGTAACGTTTGCCACCGATAGTTTGCATGACAGCAGCAGTTTCTTTAGATTTGTTCCAGTAGCCTTTCATGACTTGTGGTCCGTGAATGGCAACTTCTCCATCGTCTCCAGTCTTCATTTCCTTCTTGCCTGTATCAACGTCGACGATTTTGATGACAGTATCAGGCATTGGGAATCCGACAGAACCATCCTTGCGTTGGCGTTTATTGGAAGGATCAGCTGATGCCAAAGGTGAAGTTTCAGTAAGTCCGTAGCCTTCAAAGAGTGTAGCACCTGTGACATCTTCAAAGGCTTTAGCTGTTGCAGGGGCAAGAGCTGCAGCTCCTGCTCCGCAAGCTTTGAGACTGGTGAGATCATATTTGGCAACATTGGAATGGTACGCGAGAGCAGCATACATCGCTGGAACAGCATGTAGCAATGTTACTTTGTATTTTTGAATTGAGTCAAGGAGATCTGAAAATGGTGGTTTTCCTGCCCGAGGATCAGCAATGCAGATGAGTTTACTTTGATGAAGGGCGGAGGCAATCAATGTCAAGGTGAGTCCAAAGCTGTGATACCAAGGCAAGGCCCCCACGTATACCTCATTTCCAATGTCAACTGGAACGGCGGGTCCACCCTCATCGGGTTCAAGCCAAATCCATTCGTTATATTGGAGGACATTGGTATAGAGGTTATAATGGGTTAACATTGCACCTTTAGGAACACCAGTGGTTCCACCGGTGTACAATATCAGAGCTAAGTCGTCCTTGGGTTTGATTGTGACCTTGGGGGGCTTCGGTGGGTAGTTCGCCATGATGTCATCGTAGTGGAATGTAATTCCTTCTTCATAGTAGGGGCTTTTGGGTATTTTTCCAAGAAGTCCGCCAATGATGGCTTTGAATTTGGGAAGCCAAGGTTTGACACTGCAAATGATGACGTGTTTGACATCTGTTCCTTTGACAGCCTCATAACAGGTTGGTGTGAGTTCGGGATGGTCTACACAAAAGACCATTTTCGCACCCGAATCCTTGAACTGGTGCTGAAGCTCAGGAGCTTTGTACCGTGGGTTACAGGTTACAACTGTTGCTCCTGCCTTGAGGATGCCAAAGAAGATTGGTGGATAGTGAGGCATATTGGGCAAAAAGAGTGCCACTCGGTCACCCTTTTTGACACCTTTACTGTGGAGAAAGTTGGCTATACGATTAGCGCTTTCGTGGACGTGTGCAAAAGTTCGTTCGGTATAGAAGATGGTATAGGTTTTATCACCAGCTACTTTAGCTGCTTTATCAAGAATTTTATAGAGGGGTTCATTTGGATAGTCAATGGTTTTTCGAACGTTTTCAGGCCAGTGATGCTTGTGCCAGAGCATTTCTTTCATGAGTCATTTTACGCTCCATTTTATTGTTATCAGTCGGAGATAACCGAGTATCGGTTATTGGTGTAGTTCTTGTTGATTTACCTTTTGGCGGAGTGAAAAACGGCGACAAAAATCATTGAACAGGTCTCTTCGATTTGAAAGACTGGATGTGCTTTAAACTGGCTAATAATTGAATCATGATAATGGCATTGTACTAGGATTTTCCTAATGATTTTGGTCATTTTCAGAACCTTTTTCAAATGAAAAAGAGAAAAGCCGGATCTGAGCTGATTGCTCAGACCTCAACTTTCAATCCGAGTTCACGAACAAGTTCTTTGTAGCGATTTCGCACCGTAACTTCGGTGACTCGGCTTATTTCGGCAATTTCACGTTGGGTACGACGTTCGCCTTCTTGGATTGAGGCGATATATAGGCTAGCCGCGGCGAGACCTGTGGGATCTTTGCCGGCTGTGATGCCTTTGGAACGGGCTGAATCGACGATTTCGGCTGCTGTGTGTTGGACGTCTCCGCTTAGTTCTAACGCTTGAGCAAAGCGTGGAATGAAATCGGTGGGTGAGGCGATTGGGATTCGAACCTCGAGTTCGCGAAGGAGGAGCCGATAACATCGTCCGAGTTCCTTGCGGCTGATTCGACTGTGGTGAGCTATTTCATCTAGTGTCCGTGGGACCTTACGGAGGCGACAGGCTGCGTAGACGCAGGAAGCAATCATTGCTTCAATACTTCGACCTCGAATGAGGT
>JAEOTO010000035.1 GCA_016839805.1 Candidatus Hermodarchaeota archaeon | reverse complement strand
ACGTAGTAAGGACGGATGAAGATGGCACGCTGCTCTGGGAATACACCCGCGAAGCCCCAGGTCTCGCAGTCGGTTCAGATGTAATCGAATGCCATGATGGGGGATTTGCAATCGCAGGACTCTATGCCAAAAGCACCACCATTCCCCAATATGGAGATATGCTGTTGGTGAAATTAGATGCCAATGGACAATTCGAGTGGGAAGGTTTCTATGGCGCCAAAGATGCTTCTGAATGGGCTTTTGCGGTTGTAGAGTTGGATTCCGGTGGATTCGTTTTAGCTGGTACGGGTAGCGAAGATACCGTGACCATAGATATGTTTCTGGTTGGAACAGACGAACGGGGTACCCAGCTCTGGGAACAGTACTACGGTGGCGAGTCTTATGATGAGGCGCGGGCCATAGTCCAGGATCGCGATGGTAACTTAGCGATTGCAGGTTGCTATGGTGGTTATGGCGGCGCCGGATATATGTGGCTAATGAAAACCGACACCCAAGGTCGCAGGTTAGATGATGTCGTTTATCCTGAATTCGAGGGCAGTTGGGCATATGCAATAGTCGAATGTGCCAATGGGGATTTTGCCCTGGCCGGAAGTGCGTGGAACGACTTTCAGTACTACCAGGATTATGCTTTACTCCGTACCAACAACGCAGGTGATTTGCTATGGGCTCACATGTATGAACGCGAAACCGTCGATTACGGCTATTCCTTGGTAGAAACCCCAGAGGGCGACTTTGTCATTGCCGGCTATACGAACTATTATGACATGTTGTTGATTGGCACTAATGCTGACGGAGACAAGCAGTGGGAGTTGAGTTACGGCGATTACGTCACGGCGTATGCGCTGTCCATCGTTAATTGTCGTGACGGCGGCTTTGCCATTACTGGTGGAATCAGTGATCCCTATTATCTCCCACTTGATATGTGGTTGGTTCGCCTCTTCATCGAAATCCCCACCATTGAAGGACTCATCGAGGACGTTGAAACCTTAGAAACAGACGGCTTACTCAACCAAGGCCAGACCCGCAGCCTCGTCCAGAAACTCGAGGCAGCTCTGCAATTACAGGAGCAAGGACAGCTAATCGCGGCCTGTTACCTTCTTCAAGCGTTCATTAAACAAGTCGAAGCCTACCTGAGCGCAGGCATCCTCACTGAGGTGGCAGCTCAACCCCTCATCGAATACGCCACCACCCTCATCAACGAGATTTGCCAAGCCTGATTCATATGCCACAACTATGGTGCTCCTCCTGGGAGCACCCTCCACCCTTTTTTGTTAGCTCATAGCATCATTCGTGATGCATTATCTAGCGTCGGTGGGTATTAAAAAAGGGTAGGAGGCGGGGAAGCCCCGCCCCTGAACTCACGGAGATATTGCTGTTACCAGAGTAGATAGAAGTACCTAAAGAACGCGAACCCGCACCATCGCTGTCCTCAGCCTCGACCACCAATATGTCACCGGCTACTGCTACCTCCGCCACGAACTCCGCACCTTCAACACCACCCGCATCACCCAACTAACCCTCACCAACACACCCATCGACCACCCCAACAACATCTTCTAAACAACTTATCGTCCACCCCAGCCAATCGTACAACACCAGTGTTTCAAGCGATACTCCCGTTGTTAATTTCGAAATACTAGTAACCCCATTATGGGAAAGATGATTTGTTTCGCCTCATGCGATTCTATTATATCCAAAAAAAGGGTGAGCACCTGCTCAAAAGAACAGGTGCAAAAACGGATTATACAACATTACCACCTATATCGCAGATGGCGATGGAGAGAATAGACCAAGGCATAGAGTAACCGTCCAACCACAAGGGTTTCGTGCCAAACGGTGTATCCCACGTTGGGTCAAGCCAGCACCAAGTGTAACCTGAATACGGGTCAGCACTACCAAGACTCCATAATGGGTGTAACGGATAGGTTGCGGTGTAGGTTGCGGTGTCTTCGATGTGCACTAGTAACGATAGGTGATAGAATGGCTGACCAATCAAAGGGGCATAATTGCCTGCGTAACTTGGGTCGTGGTGCATGGCAAGCGCACATTGAAACGGATAGTTCCCCGAAGCATTGAATAAATAACATTCTTCTAAATAGGACGCTAACAAAATGGCTTGGTCGTCACAATCACCCAACCCCCGAAACGCAGTTTCCACAGGGTGTTTAGGATAATCCCACGTAGGATTCTCTTGGTATGTCGTGATGTCGCTGTCGTATTCATAATCAATATTGGTGTAGACATCAGTCACAACTAGATCAATACCCCACAGTTCAGGGCTTAACCCCCAACCCCAACGATATGGGAACTTTTGCCAGGTGAAACCGTTGTCCTTCGCCATCACATACATCGAACGATAGCCGAGTTGCATTGTGTTGGTCCCGTAATGCAAAGCAGGAGCAAAGGCATTCGAAACATTGGTAAATAAGTCGGTCTGCCATGATGCGTGTAGAACTAAATCACGGCAAAACTCCGCGAACTTCATATAGAAAGTCTTCGTGTCTGTGCTTTGACTCAAATAATAGGGGAGATATACCCGCCTCACCGCTTCCGCCCAATTTGCAACTTGGAGTGGTAAAATTTGTCCACGAATCCATGCACAAAGCTGGTAATAGGTCGTGTTGAGTGTTTGATAGGCGGTGTTTAATTGTGCATATAATAGCGTTAGCGCGTTATAATCATTTAACAGATTATTGTAATCAGAAACTAACGCATTATACGTCGCTTCCATTGATTCGTAATCATCGGTGAGTATTGAATAGTTACTAAGCAACTGCTCAAAGTCGCTGATAAGGACGCTAACTTCGGCGTTCAGATTTTGGTGATTTATCCAAATGATACCTGCACCTGCCATCCCGCCGATTGCAACAACGGTCATCACGATGAAACCAATGGAAAATAGTTTGTTTGTAGGTATTTTACTCAAGGAAATTCCTCCAAGAAACCCATTCTTGATAATTACAGTATTAGACAGCATTAAAATCATCCTGACTCCAAAACGGGATCGCATTTGGTCTGAACTTTTCTCAAATTTTGGGGGATCACAAAAAATCGATATTATTCTGAAGCCCGTGCTACTCTTGTTCAAATTGTATATGACTGAAAGTATGTATTTTCTTCAAGCAAATCGCTTTTTCGAGTGTTACAAGATTATTGGATTGATATCGAAGACATATATGCTCAATATAAGGTACAACAAAGATATTCTGAATCTATGGATGTAGAAGCGAAATTCTCATCAACAAAAGCATCAATAGCGACAATTAATACCAGAAATACAATCAGAGTGACCTTGGGGTGAAAACATGTGAACCAACCTGACGGACTCGACGAATACACCGAACCCATCAGCAACCCACCCTATGAGGGCACCATCATCGACGTCGAAACCAACCACCACTACCACCCCCTCTGCTTCGGATCCCTCCACAACACCCAACTCTCTATTTTGTACATCACCGATAACGAACCCGAAACCTGGAGCGCACTCACCCACGCTATAAACACTAATCTCGAACAACTCCCACGCCCCTACCTCGCCTTCCGCGCCACCTTCGACCAAGAAGTCCTCTCCGACTTCCTCGGACGCCCCATCCCCTTCGACGGCGACCTCCACATCCTCCCCCACAGCAAAGACCGCACCCACCGCAAACTCGGCGGACCCCCCATCCCCGACCCCCTCAAAGGCAAAAGCAAACAAGTCCCCATATTATGGGAGAAGTACCTAAGACGAAGGCGCCAGTTTCTACTCGACCGCATCATCCAACACAACCGCGCCTGCCTCCTCAAAGAAACCCACATCAGCCAACAAGCCGGATGGAAACCAATCTCCGATTACGTGTTTACAAATGAACGAACAATCACATTCAAGTCAAAAAACAAAAATCTTCGACAACTCCTCCAAGCCCTCATGGAAAAACGCATCGCGAACATCACCTATCAAAATCAGAAAGGCGAAGAAACCAAACGCGATATCGCCATATTCAGCCTTGGTCACCAATACCTCAACGGATACTGCTACCTTCGCAACGAAATCCGTACATTCAAAACCACTCGGATTCAAAACATCAGATTAACTAACAGAATCATGGAACAAACTTCAATTTTCATATGACATAATTTCCACTGGGTTTTTTTTAAAAAAAATCAACCTAAACTTGGACAAGAGGTGTTTCATGTGACCTTGTTAGGATTTTCCTTTTTTCCTCGGTTTTTTTACTTTTACAATTCTTTTATCCTTACTCAGTCTATCCATATCCTTCTTGGAAACTTTTACAATTGCATTTGTATCTACTAAATAAATTGGAATTCCTTTCGAATCGAATTTCTTGGTTCTAGAAACATTAACTAATACATTCTTAATTTTAAGAACAATCCCATTCTCAAGCCTGTAGCTATTCCAAACTTCTTGGGAATTTTCCACATCTATGTCAGGTTTGGCTATAGACGATCTTAATTCTTCCTGGGTATATGGACTTGATGGCTGCCCCATTAACTTAATTGGAGGAATTGCACCTACGACAATCTTTGATGTAAAGCCTAAGGAAAATCCATCTGAAGCTGGTTCTTCAATGACTGTTATCAATACAAATTTGGTCTTGAGTTGTGTTCCGTCTTTCAAATCATAAAGGTTCCAGCTTTCTTTAAGAACATCAAAGTCAAGAAACTGCTTTTTCATCCGTTCCCGTTTTGAACTCATCTGAAACAAAACTCCCTTTAAATATTCTAATTTTTACATCTTTATCGCAACTAGCAACTATGGTATCTCCACGAGTATCTAAGGTAATTGTATACGCTGTAGAGCCAGATGGCATTTCAGGAAGATCTAATTCTGTTTCTGTGTCTTTGATTAGCTCACCGTAGAAATCTGCAATCGAGTTGGGCTTTTCAATCCTAATTACTGGTTTGGGAATTAATGCATCCGTAATTTTAAGAAAAATGCGTTTACCAAAAGTAGTTAGACCATAGTACGAATATTTATCATCTCCTAGAGTGTGTCTATAGAAATGCTCTAGTATTCCTGCGGCAGTTAGTTTTTTCAAATGAAATGTAAGTGTGGCTTTCTCAATGCCTAACTTCTTGAGTAAACTAGTAAATGATAACTCACCATTAATGTAAAGTTCATCCACAATTAGTAAACGTGTTTCGTTACTAAACGCGTCGAGCGCACGTACTATGTCTCGGGAAACAATATGCATGAGTATTCTACCTCCGACTAGATATATGAAACTTTATCGAGATAAATACTTATATTCCTCTCTATTTATACGGTTTTCTATTGAAGCAGATTTGAGAAGGAATGTTTTTCGAATACGCAAAATACAGGGCTAATAAGAAAGCACTGGTTCCAATTCTAATTCTAGGTGCTTATCGTCCTCCCGAAACTACATTGTTACGGCTAGAAAAACTACGGGATTGTCTTAAAGAACGTGGGTTTAACAACGTATTTTTAGTAAAAGATTATCCAGATGATCCAGTTTATAATCAAGATGAAAACATTCACTTTACTAGAAAGAGCCAGCACTTGATTAGAAACTGGGCAGAAATTATACTTTTTGTTTATTTTGATGCAGACAACTCTGGTGTAACTTCCGAGTTACAATTTACGATTTCATCAGCACCTGAAAAACTACGACGTTCTGTTATACTGTTACAGGAAGACGCACCAATATCATCACTAGTAAAGGGCTCAATAAAGATACAGAAACTAGACAGTGAAACGTTCTTTGACGATGAAGATCTTTGTGAGCAAGCTGAAGGATATTGCACTCAGTTCTTTGATCAAATTCTATGGAAACTTTAATTTTCAATCGTATCTTCAAGAGGCTTCCTTTTCAGTTTGAAAGAATAAATTTCATTCCTTCATGATTACTATCGCCTTTTCAGACAAGTCCTATCTCAATCTTCAATTACAACAATGAGCAAATAAAGCTGGAAATAAAGTGGTCGTCCACCCCAGCCAATCGTACAACACCAATGTTCCCGACAACATACCCGCTCCATACAGCACAAGTCTCCCAAAGCCTCATCATTCGGACCCTAGGAATAACCGAATAATCTAGGACTAGGGTTGACGGAAATCGTTTACAGAAAAGCCTGTACCTTGTAGCATTCATTCATTAGTTTCTTCAGCTTCAATCCCTATAGTGAAAAAGTAGATGTCCATCGCTACAAACAAGGTGGTTTTTTCCTTTTAATTTGAATATGAAAGGTATACCAAGTTTTTCTACAATCCTGTACAAATCCTCTGATGTGAGTAATTGCACCATGGGAAGAGGATGAATTTTTGAGATATTGATATTATCCATTTCTTTTACTTCGATTACTTTAACCATTTTTCACTCATCTCATTTAGGTTTGTACCAATACAGTAACCGACCATCAGTACACATCAATTCTTCCCCCTGCTTGAAAATATGGGGGAGATTTAACCGCTCAGCAATTTCATAGATTTTGCTCTCTTCCTTCACTCGAATGTAGAACACACTGATTTTGTCCTCATGAGTGATTCTTCCCCAATTCCTCACTTCAACAATTCTCGCCATTGTAAAACATCCTCCTCAAGAGCGATAAAAATAAAGTAACACCCCATCAGTACACATCAATTCTTCTCCTTTTTTGAAAATAAAGGGAACTTTCAGTTCTTCCGCAATTTCACGGAATTCCTGCTCATCGCTCAAAACAACTCTAAATAAATGAGTCTTATAATGCCAAAGATCCCATTCTTTGACAATAATTTCCTCAACCAACATTTTTCTCTCCTATTTGTTACATTATTAACCCGCATACAGAAAGATGAAAATCCCATCACTACATATGAACCAATTCTTTCCCTTGAAGATATAGGGTAAATTCAATATTTCAGCAATTCGATAGAGATCCTCTTCCTCATGTAAATCGATACGAAATAATTGGCTCATTTT
>JAEOTO010000034.1 GCA_016839805.1 Candidatus Hermodarchaeota archaeon | reverse complement strand
GATGTGAAACAAATCATTCATGTCTTTGGTTTAGGGTGGACCCCTTTTTTCCTTATCCACAGAGTTTAGAGAAGTGAATGGAAATCATTAATTTTGATTTTGGGTGTATAGTGGGGATGGGA
Source organism: Candidatus Hermodarchaeota archaeon (assembly GCA_016839805.1). Classification (GTDB taxonomy): domain Archaea; phylum Asgardarchaeota; class Hermodarchaeia; order Hermodarchaeales; family Hermodarchaeaceae; genus Hermodarchaeum. Next base: position 26,093 of record JAEOTO010000034.1, on the reverse strand, counting down.
AACGTATGGAGATGTGTGTTGATGGATAAGCCTGTAACTGAGGGAAAGGACCGGAGATTATCGTGGCGAGTGATACCGGTTGTCGTGTTGTTATTTGTGGTTATTATTCCGTTGGTGACGTTTTGGGTGGGGAAATTAACGGATGGATTATTGGGGGTGCCGCTGTTTCCACCGTTTCCGTTCAATCTCCTTGTCGGAACAGTTGTGATTATTAGTGGGGGGTTGGTGTGTTGGGGATCGGTTTATCAGTTGTATCGCGCGGGACAGGGTCTGCCGTGGGGAGATGTGGATGATGGGGCACAGTCGACGGAATTGGTGACCACAGGATTGTATGGGTATACGCGGAATCCCATGATTTTGGGATTTTTGATCTTGCTTAGTGGGATTGGCTGGTTGGCGCAGTCTATTACCGCGATTATCATTATCCCATTGATTGTGTTTATTCTCCTCTGGGTTTGGCTGAAACGACGGGAAGAGCCGCAACTGGAGCAACGGTTTGGAGAACCGTATCGAGTCTATAAAGAGACGACGCCGCTGATTATTCCTCGACCTTGGCGACGTGCCAAGAAACCTCGAAAACAGAGAGACGAAACCATCTAAACATTCATTTCTGTTAGCTTCTTTCCGGTGAACATTTTCCTCATAAACCGGATTTGACGAACTTTTCTTTGATAATATTCACAGCCGCGTCCAAATATTTTTTCCCTAACTTGTCGGTGGCTTGACGTGGGTCTTTGCCCAAGATTCTTTCTGGTGAAATTGATGGGTCCTGTGGTAGCTTTGATATGTCAACTAGTTCGGGCCTGAGAGCCAGCATTATCGATGTTTCATTCTGCCCTGCGTGATCGATCTGATATTTCCATTTACGTTTGATATCGGAGGTAACTCCGAACAGCTTCAATCCGAATCGTGCTTCACGCTCTGGGAGATCTTTCACCCATGACCAACGAGAGGGTCCGTGTCCATCTGCGAACACCGCTTGGAATCCTGCGCGTTTTATTTGGATTAAAATCATGTCAATTAGTAATTTAAAGAATCCGTCAGAAACCCAGTAACAGCTTCCTTTGAGTTGCCGTGGTGGCAGTGTATCAGGTATTGAGTCCATCCCATAGAATGTCTGCCCGTCCTGAGCTTGGATTGCCTGGTCAGGTCCAAGATATATGGGGGGCATTACAATTCCCCCCAGCTGACGGGCACATGCCACCATTAATCCCTCACTTTGGATGCTATCTGAGCCTAAGGGAAGATGAGCACCATGCCATTCGAGTGTACCTAAGGGCAAATAAGCCACAGGCTTTTCTTTCAAACGTTTTTGGAATTCATGTGGAAGAAGCTCGGTGTAATACACCTTTTCGTATGTATCTATCATATCAGCTCGCCTGTAATCGCTGTGTACGACAATAGGTTTGGAGGGTACATAAACGAAATGGCACCAGCAGCTTGTTAAGCACCAGGAGAGCTGTTGTTTGACTCCTGGTGCATCCATTTTTACAAATGAACCGTTTGATGAACATTTACTTCTTCTAACAGAATAAGTCAGAATATTGCGTCGAAAGAAATCGAGATTTAATCTGTGCTGCTAGTCTTTTATGGTGGTTGAGGTGTAACTCAGTGAGAATTAGTTAGTGGTGATTGGATGATGGAAATAACGTTGAGCGTGTTGTTTTGGGGGTATGTGATTGCCTACTGTGTACATGTGATTGAAGAATTGACCGTGGGTGAGGGCTTCGTCGAGATGATGCGCAAGACCTTTTATCTGGAGTATTCGGGGCGGATGTTCTTTGGGTTCAATCTCATGATTTTTCTGGTGTTTATGGTCGGTATTGTCCTGTTTGAGGTGTTTGGTGGGGTGTGGGTTATATGGCCGTTGAGTTTTGCCTTTATGTTCGTGACGAATGGATTCTGGCATCTACTGCAAACTATTGTACTCCGCGAGTTTTCGCCTGGGCTGATAACGAGTACAATCTATTGGATTCTCATGTACTTCATTACGCGCTATTTCCTGTTAACCGGTGAAATTCTCCTGCTCTACTTCGTTATCGCGGCAGTGATTGGAACCCTCATAACTTTGGTGATGTTTGGTCTCGCTTACCACGTCCGACGCCAAATGAAAAAATAATCTCCACCAAAAAGAAAACAGTAACCCATTACCAATGTAACGAGTCGACGACCACTTACTTTTAACGTCTTCACTGTGAAGATAATTAAGTAATTAGGAAATTTGGGAAGTAAGGATTAAAACATTAAGTGACGGTATAGGTGGATGGTGGGATTATCTTGGGTAAGGTAAAACAAAGCAAAGAATTGATTGTGAAGGTTAATGGCGTGGAGCTAGCCTATGATACGTTTGGTGAGCCATCGGATTCACCGATGTTGCTGATTATGGGGTTAGGTTCGCAGATGATTCGATGGCCAGAAGTGTTTTGTCAACAATTGGCGGGCATGGGATTTTGGGTCATTCGGTATGATAATCGTGATGTGGGTAAATCGACCAAGTTTGAGGCCGCGGGGGTGCCAAACGTGATGTCACTATTGCTAGGTGTGCAAGAAGGTGACACGGTTTCAGTCCCGTATAAAGTGGTCGATATGGCGCAGGATGCAGTGGGCCTCCTTGACGTGTTGAACATTGATTCCGCCCACATAGTGGGAGTTTCCATGGGCGGGATGATAGCGCAAAGCGTTGCCATCCATTATCCGGAACGAGTGCGTACATTAACCTCGATTATGTCATCAACAGGAAACCCAGATTTGCCCCGACCGAAGCCCGAAGCACTAGCTCTATTACAGCAGACGCCTCCGGACAATCGTGTCGAGTACATTGAGTATTCAGTGCAACGCCAGCGGATTTTATCTGGATCGCATTATCCTATCGATGAAGACTATGTGCGTGACCTGGCGGGGCGGACCTTTGACCGCAGCTTCTATCCGCAGGGCACCTCTCGGCAACTGGCAGCAATTCTAGCATCGGGGAGCCGAAAAGAAGCGTTACAAAACGTGCAAATTCCTACTTTAGTCATTCACGGGGATGCGGATCCACTGGTCCCCATCGAAGGGGGCAAGGATACAGCAGCATCCATTCCGGGCGCGAAGTTATTCATTATCAAAGGTATGGGGCATGATATTCCAACAAAAGTAGCTCCACAGATCCTTGAAGCAATTTCACAGCATGTCAGGTAAATGCTTGGCGAAGAAAAAAAGGGAGGATGCTGAACAGAAGTCTGTTCAGCGTAGAGTTCATTAGATTTGTTATCAGCTAGGATTTTCGACGTCCTTTGATGAACCAACCGAGAAGAAAGCAGATTACCCCGGTACCCGCGACAGCTCCGATGAGTATTAACGTCATAAAGATGTAGGCTGCGTCTCGTCCGAGGGTCCACGAAGCCGGATCGGGGAGGATGAGGATGGCGACACTATCGGTAGCAGTGTTCCCCTGGGTATCCTCAGCTCTGATGTAAATGAGGTGTACACCTGGGTTGAGGGCGGTGTAAGTGTAGCTGGTGCTGTCGACAGGTATGCTCTCTTCTGTTCCATCAGTTCCAATAACAAGGGAAGCGAGGCCGATTTCGTCGCTGGCGGTGAAGTTGATGATGATGTCACCCGATTCGAACGATGCTGCCCATTCGGGTGCAAGTATTTCGACGACTGGTGGTTGGTCATCGATAAGGGTGATGGAGAAGCGGGCGGTTCCTTCGTGGATGAGGGCGAAGGTTACGATGCCGGTTTGGCTGGCCATATAAGTGCCTGTGAAGGTCATTACTGTTCTATGGTCCACGATTGCCCATAGACCGTGCATTCCGATGTCAAATGGGGTGTGTCCGTCATCATCGAAGAAGATTCCCGCAGCGAACATGCTTCCGTAGTCAATTGTGAGGCTAATCTGATAGCGATACCCTGCAATGACTGGCACGTTGAACCCGGTAAAATCGTATTCTGTTGTGGTAGTGGTTACGTCATAGTCTGAGCCGATCGTGTAATCTGTAGGTTCCGTCGCCGATATACTGACTTTAAGCTCGTTTGTATCACTTGGACCTAACATGGGATGTGTACCCATCGCCACCACGAGCAGGGTTGCATTTCGTACAGCTATGAAGCGAAGTGCTGCAGTGTCGTTCACGTTGAATGCCGCGATCACACCTGGCGCCATTATGCCTGAAATACCGACTGCTTTGTATAGCGGCCACCCTGAACCGAAGCCCCAATCATGGTAGAATTGACCGGACGCTGACAGGAGTTGTAACATGACTGCACCATTAGCAGTATAATTTGGCGTGAGCCGGATGTCATACGTCACACCACTTTCCACAGGCAAAAGGAACCCATGATAAAATGGACCGATGGTCTGATTAATTGGTACAACGAGATCCGTGGCAGGTGTGAGTTGGGTAAGGGGTGTACTATCCAGATTCAAGCTGATGTTGAAGGTCGCGCTTGGTGGTCCGATAAACCCGGGAGTGCCTTGTACGACAAGAAAGAACGTATTCCAGAAATTCATTGGGCCTCCCATTACCGGAAAGGTAGCCCATTGGGGAACTCCATCTAGGTAGAGCACTTCAGTTCCCTGGAACATGTATGGCTCAAAGTACCGTTCACCCAAGAGTCCTGAACAAGGATTGAAGGTTGAAACCGGTTGATTCAGGGAAACGGCATACTGGTAGTGGGTTTCCACGGTAACGTTGAATGTTGGATCCACATAGTAATCGTATGTGGGAGGCGTGAGAAATGCGTTCAAGGCATCATAGGAAGCAATTGACCAGTTCCCTCCCTCAGGATTATTGAGGTAGAAATCGATAAGAGAACTACCGGGAACCGTTACTGCCACATAGACATCATTAACAGGTGCCGAGGCATCAAAGGCTAATGTTAGGGATTCGTTAGCACCCAGAGCGAGTGTCGATACTTGCTCAACGTAGACAGTTAGCTCGACGTAGGTGCCGTTAAGGAACAAGAATGGATTACTTTTACCAACTAGATGGTAATCCCCAGCAGGTAATGGAATCGTTTTCCTTTCAATCCAGGTGGCAATACCAACCGCCGGACCGGCGGGAATATTACATGTTGGGGTCCATTGAGAATAGCCTAGGTACGCGCCATAAACTAGATCAAATAATGCCAGGGTTTCAAAAACATAGAAATCTGAAACACCCGACGAGCCGGCTGTAGTACTATAAGGAACGTGACTTACCAACGTGATATTGTACAAGTCATTTGAGGGAATAGTGAATTTCGTTACGTTCCATGCGTTGTCCTCGGTCCACTGGATGTTCGTGGGTTGTGCAAGAGGCGTAGACGTCGCATCAGTAAAGGAATATTGTTGGCTCACCGTGAAATTCGCGATGACCTGATCCCACGGAGTATTCCATCCAAGTTCCAACTCAACAAAGGCGAATCCGGTTTGGACCACCATGAACTCGGTGACATGTTGGCTTGAAAACCCGGTGAATATCATCCACCAGGAGTTGTATTCAAATTGACGATCTATTGGAAAATACTGATCTAATTGAGGCTGGTATTCATCAGCGCTATCATAGAGGGTAAGATAGAAATTAACTCCAGCCCAGGGATCACTATAGTTGACGGCAAAAGTCAGAGTGAAGTTGTAGAGACCAGGGTCAGATATGGGTACCCTGAATAATGGATTAGAATGCGTGGTGTTGAGAACACAGGTGACCTGCGTGTCGAGGTTAACATCGGGTAAGGGGAGTTTTGGTGTTGCAACTGCCTTCTCATGAAGGGGTGTCTTAGTGAGAGGTATACTGATTATGGGTATTTGAAGTAGAAGAATCCCGATTAGGACTAGCCTAATCCAGACTGCTTTTTGCAAACTCTGATATCCCTCCTATTTCGTTGCCTGAGGGTTGCATAAGCGAATTAATTAATGCTTTCATACCCAACCACAGAATTCAAGCAAGGTTCGTCTGGACGGTCGCCCTAATTCTTCTGTGAAGCTAGGTGGTACTTCTTAAGAAAACAAAAAAGAAGTATCTTCCATTTTGGGGGTTGTTGTTTTGGTCTTCGACTTGACTTCGCCAAACTTTTCATTTACTAATGAACCTTCGGACGAAGAAATCCACCCAAAAATATATGGTGAAAATCGCCGTTAAAATCAACAGAATTGAGAGAATAATGAAAAGCATTGAAGTTACACCCGAAAAAGGTACGGTGCCGTTTGTTGTATTTATTTCTCGCCTTGAACGCCCTATTCTTATTGTAGTATACCGTAAATGTTAAATATTTTTAACGTTAGAAATAGTTAACATCACGAGGTGGATGCTCATGAAGTACTACTACCTAGGATTGGTTGGCTTCCTCGGACTTCTGGGACTCCTTTATCCTATTACAGGTTCTCCTGCTTGGTTAGGCTTTTTGGGGTTCTTCGGTTGGTTTGGGTTCCTCCGTATAGGGGCACGTGAAGATGAACGCCTTGGAAGCAATTTCAATCGCGCTTCACGGAATGGCTTCTTTGTTGCGATGCTTATGACAACTATAATCTGTGTTGGTATTGCACTGACCTGGTTGCTGGTAGGTACTCCACCGGTATCCCTACCGTTCTTCGCGGCGCTAGCGAGTCTGATGATCGTGGGTTATTCGGTGTGGGGCTTGTCGATGATTATCTATGATAGACGTGGAGATTAAGATTGAAGACGCGAATTCGAGAATTCCGCGAACAGCGTGGATGGACCCAAGAACAGTTGGCAAAGATGGTAGGAGTTACGCGTCAGACAATTTTGTTTCTTGAGAAGGGAAAATATAACCCTTCTCTACGTTTAGCACACCGGATTTCACAGGCCTTTGAAAGACCCATAGAAGGGGTTTTTTCATTCAAGGATGAACGGTAAAAGGAACTCTAGTATTAAAAGTGGAAAATTAATCCCGCCGGTTACCATAAACTTAAATATCTCATAGATTGAGACGATATTCCCTTCTAGTGAGAATATATGCCTAAGGTTAAAATCACAATCATTAAACGGTTTCATCCAAAAGACGTGTTTGGTAAAGACTACGTGACTCCGACGGGAAAAACCGCTACTGAATGCCAAAGCTTCAAGGATGGCCAAGAGTTCATTGTTGAAAAAGGACAGAAACCTGACGGATTCTGTAATTGGGCCTGGTACGACATCTACAAAGATCTCTCCGTGCTCAACTGGGGCGGCAACTTCCGCAACTGGATGGAAGACGGCATCATGTATACAGCCTGTTCTGATGGTGTCCGTCCCGTCTGCTTCAAACTTGAACGACTTGAGGACTAGACCCATATTACAAATATTTGAGAGAAAACGATGACGATGAAACATCGCCTTCAGTTGCTTTTCTCTCTGAGCGCCACTATCAAATGGCTTCGTTAATTTTTACAAATCGTACTTTTGGTTGTTCACGCTCTTTCCGTATTACAACGGTTTTCCGCCAATTGGTCTCATCACGGGTGGGGTAATCCATTCTGAAATGGGACCCGCGACTCTCACGCCGCGCTAAGGCTGCTTTGAACACTAAATGTGCCAGGTGTAGCATTGATCGGGCTTCAAATGCGGATGCTAGCTCATGATAATTTGGTGCATACACTTGAGAGAACTGCTCTTCTGTGATTTGGTCTAACTGTTTAATCCCTCGTCGCAGTCCCTGTTGGTTTCGAACCGGTCGACAGTATTTGGATACGATTGCTTGAATCGATGTCTTCATCTGTGATGTGTCAATAGGCGTTGATTTGCATTCGCTGAATTCTTGAATGAGCTCTTTCGCTGCTCTTGCGGGTCCCTTATCAAGTTTAACCGGTTTTTGTTGTCGGGCGTAGTTGGCGGCACTTTGTCCGGCGAGTTTACCAAAGACCAGAATTTCGGTGAGTGCGTTTCCTCCTAATCGATTCGCGCCATGAATACCAGCTGTTACTTCACCTGCAGCAAACAAGCCGTTGATAGTGCTGGAGCAGGACATATCGATTCGTACGCCCCCCATCGTGTAGTGTGCTCCCGAAGCGATGCGGAGCTGTTTTGTTGTAAGGACTTCTAATAATGGACGAACAGCCTGTTTTTGGTATTCGAGCTCAAAGCAATCTTCGATTTCTGCTTGTGAGTGGGTCGTCAAATCTAGTAGTACGTAATCCGTGTGTGTTTGATTTTTGAAAAGTTCGCGTTCGATGGCCACAATTAGGTTATCTCGTAGAATTGGTTTCAATAATAAGCCATAGGTATCAAGAAATGGAGTTCCATAGGTGTTCAGTACTGGTCCTTGAGGGCTGAGGTGTTTTGTAGATTCGATTAGCCAATCAAGGAGAGGAATCCGGGGGATGCCTGGATCAATAAACATGGGGACGAACTGGACAAATTCTAAGTCTTGGAGTTCGGCTCCCGCTTCAAAGGCTAACATCAAACCATCTCCAGCTATTCGGGGTGGATTATCATTTCGTGAATAGATTTGCGCATATCCACCAGTGGCTAAGATGGTGGCTTTAGCCGAGATGGTAAGAAGTTCCCCAGAATCCACGTTAAGAGCAATGGCTCCCAGACAGCGATTGGTTTGAATACATAGGTCAATTGCCATGGTTCTCTCAAGGAGCTTCACGCCTGAACGCTGTGCCTCGTTGGCAAGGGCCTCGGTAAGGTAGATACCCGCGGGTCGCTTTTTGGCAATCGTTGTTCTAAAGGGTTCTATCGCGAGGGGTACACCCAAAGTTTTGATGGTCTGAATGGCTGACTGGGCATTCGTCACAAGAATCTGAACCAGCTGCGGATTGTTAAGAAATCGCCCCGCTTCCAGTGTAGCCTGATAATGTTGCTGAATCGCATCACTCTCGTGTGCTACGCGAAAGGTTCCCATCGCTACAGACGAGCAATTAGCTCTCCCTACCAGACTTTTTGTAATAAGAAGAACCGAAACCTTTGCTCGACGGGCTTCAATCGCAGCGGTTAATCCTGCGGCACCGGATCCAATGACCAACACATCAACGTGCTTCACACTGCTCCCACACCATATTGTTTGGTCAGAAATACAGGCATTTCAATGTATTGAAATCGAATCAAGCCAACATTACACCAGCACAAACAAACAGATTCTGTTCACATTTCAAAACTTACAGGTACTAGACTAGATGAAGGGGGGTAACCACATTTTCTCCAGTAAATTGTTTTCTCTTTAGAAATCTAAAAGTAGTCTTCTAGCTGTGATATGCTGTGTAGACACTTCAAGTAAGGTTGGATTTGCATGGTGTTAATGACAGCTGACGAGTATCGAAAGAGTTTACAAATGCGTGGCCCTTTGAAGGTGTTCTTTGCAGGTGAACAGCTTACGGATCCATTGTCGCATCCTCTTGTTCAATCGTCAATAAATTCCATCGCGCTTACCTATGCTTTAGCCCATCAAGCCCAATACCAAGAGATAATGACAGCAACCTCCTCATTAACAGGAAATACCATTAACCGGTTTTGTCACCTGCATCAAAGCACTAAGGACCTCGAGAAAAAGGTCCAAATGCTGCGATTGTTAGGACAACGCTGCGGCACATGCTTCCAACGTTGTGTGGGCATGGATGCCCTGAACGCCGTGTATTTAACAACCTACGAGATTGACCAGGCGTGTAAGACGGGATATCACCAACGGTTCATCGATTACATGAAACGAGTCGAAGCTCATGATTGGGTGATTGATGGCTGTATGACTGATCCTAAAGGGGATCGGAGTAAACGGCCTTCCGAGCAAAAGGATCCGGATGTATATGTACACGTGGTCGAACGTCATGACGACGGGGTAACTATTCGGGGAGCGAAAGCACACCAAACCGGTGCAGTCAATTCACATGAACACTTGCTCATGCCAACCCTGGCTATGCGCGATGCGGAGAAGAAGTTCACGATTTGTTGTGCGGTTCCCGCAGATGCAAAAGGGATTACCTATTTTTATGGAAGGCAAGCCAGTGATTTACGGCGATTGGATCAGAGTGCCGAAGGGGATATTGACTGTGGAAATCCAGAGTATGGTGGTCAAGAATGCCTTGTGATTTTTGAGGATGTCTTTGTGCCCCATGAGCGAATCTTCATGGATGGCGAGTCAGAATTTTGTGGACGCCTTGTGGAAAGCTTTGCAGCCTATCACCGCCAAAGTTACGGTGGATGCAAGGTCGGTGTGGGAGACGTTTTGATTGGGGCAGCAGCCACGATTGCAGAATATAATGGGGTTCAAAATGCGTCTCACATTCGGGACAAAATTACTGAGATGATTCATTTGAATGAAACGCTGTATGCCTGTGGGATGGCATGTTCATCATGTGGGACAGTAACGGGCGCAGGAAATTATCTGGTGGATATCCTGTTGGCGAATGTGTGTAAACAGAATGTAACACGATTTCCATTCGAAATCGCACGATTGCTCCAAGACATCGCCGGAGGACTGTTCGTGACCTGTCCTAGTGCAAAAGAATTACAGGACCCAGAAACACGAAGACTCATTGAAAAATATCTGGTGGGTGCCGAAGGCATCAACACAGTTGATCGGATGAAAATTCTCCGATTAATTGAAAATCTTACATTGGGACGTGCCGCGGTGGGATACTTAACCGAATCTATGCATGGAGCAGGGTCGCCTCAAGCTCAACGGATAATGATTGGTCGTATGGCAAACTTGGAAGAAAAGAAGAATTTTGCCAAATCTTTAGCGAAAATCGAAGAGAAATAGAGCACTCCGGAGACTGATTTAGAGCTTGGCGTATTCGATTACGTTGCCGCTACGACGAGGTTAATGTAGTGCCTTTTTAGGTTCTCTTTAACTGCCCAATGGGCTATAGGGAGTGTTGTATTTGACAAAGCAAATGGGTCGACTGCAATCGATTTTCTATTTTGATGTCTGTGGTAGCGTGAACACAGAAAAAACCTTAGAATTAGCTATCGAACGGGTGCAGCAATTAGAACTGAATAAACTCGTAGTAGCATCAGAAACAGGTTTGAGTGCACTGAAAGCCACAAAACTGCTAAAGGGATCACCGATTAAGCTTATCGTGGTTACATCAGCGGCAGGGACCAAAATTAAAGGCACAACTATTGGGGATCTGAAAATTGGTATCCCCGATTCCGGGATTTGGGCGCAGTTGGTTGAGAGTGGTGCAACCATGATTCGAGCGACAGATCCCTTGTACAATGTGGGAGCAGTATTCGAGCATCAGAAAATCCCCACCCTGGGTTCCCTATTCCGACAGTGTTTACGCCTATTTAGTCCAGGAACGGCTGTCTGCGTGGGAGTTGTGCTTATGGCAACTGATAACGGTGTCTTAGTAGAAGGGGAAGAAGTGGTGGCAGTAGCAGGGTCGTGGGTGGGTTTGGATACCGCCATTGTAGTAACCGCGGCAAACTCGGTGCATTTGTTTGAACGGGGAAAGGTCGAGATTCGTGAAATTGTTTGTAAGCCCCGCAGTCCCTCATACAGTTGGCCTGTGAACCAACAGGATTGGGTCGGAGATTTAACGCCCTATGAACGGTTTGCCGACTAGAAATCCACTTATTCCCATGAATATTAGAGGAATAGTTAGAGGTGTGATCAATGGAGAGTGAAGCTGTTTCTTATTGTGGAAAGTATCTGTGTGCACGGTGTGCATATCATCGTGGGTTATTCGTGGAACCAGCTAAGCGTCTGGTAGAGTTGGCGCAGCGATACCAATCGCTTCGATTAATTGCGGGAAATATCAAAACTTTTGACTTTGATGACTTTCTCAAAGGGCTAGAGTGGCTGGCATCTCAGGATAAAGCCTGTAAGGGCTGTAAGCAGGGTGGAGGCTGGTCCTGGTGGCCGGATTGCCCAGTTCGCACCTGTTGTGCCGAAAAGCAGCTTGATTTTTGTTATCTATGTCAAGATTTTCCCTGTGAAAAATTAACGACGGGTCCCTTGAAGGAACGATTGCTACAAGTTATTGAGGCTAATCGTCAAATCCAGCAACATGGATTGGAGCGTTGGGTTCAAGAGCTGAAAGGGAAGTATGAGGGCGAATAGGACGGGGTTATCCTGTTATGTGTGCAGAAAGGGTAGCACGCTAGTATCTGCGTGCGGGTGGTTCGCTAAGCCATAAGAACTGGTGAGATGAGCCAACCTGAACCGGCTCTTTGGTGAGTTCTCGTTTGTGTGCTTCCCAGTCGGCTTCAGCTGTCGTGGACAACTGCATCTTAGAGTATTTGATGTTGATCGCTTCTTCGGTAATGTTGGTCACATATGTTTGGGGAACGAGGAGGTCAATGTCTGGTCTAATGCCGATGCGTTCGGAGAATTCTTCGAAAAAGCCTCCGCCAACAACAAACCAGGGACTCCCTTTCTCATCGAACACCACATCGATGATATTTCCGATATTATTGTTATCTAGATCAATGATTTTACGTTTGGAGAGGGTGGAGAGTCGCATCTCGTTTGGACCCAACTCCACAGGCTTGGTGAGTTTTTCGTACTCAACTTTGAGATGCAATTGATTGTTTTCAAAGCGGTCAATTACTTCCAGCGGGAAGAATGGATCAATATCGGCTCGAAGGCCGACTGATTCCAGGAATTCTTCAATTCGACCGCCACCCATCACGATGCTCTTGAGATTGACTTTCCCGCCTTCATACAGGAAGTGAAAATCAATGACGCGTCCAATTTTTTGCCCCTTATTATCAAGGATATCTTTGTTCTTCATTTCTGAGAACTTTATGTTAGCAGCTTTGAACAAAATAACAGCCTCAAGCTACCCTATTACCCTTCAACCTCCTAAAAAACTAGGGGGGTAGGTGGTTGAACTCAATTTGATGAAAAGAATAGAAGATAACTAATCAATCTAAAATTATGAACTATGTAATTCGGAAATCCCACCTCATGGAGCACTTTCTGTGATTTTATGAACCAACTAGGAACCATGAAATAATATTCCAGTAAATCGAGTAAGAAGGAGATGGTGGATCGTTATGGATAAAGCAGCATTTCAAGCGTATCTATTGGATAAAAACATCGATGAAAAACAGGCTAGAGCCTTTATTGGGCGATTACATGAGCTGCAAGATTTTCTGAAAGCAGATAAGATTGATCTGGACTCTATTCCCGTTGGAAAAATCTTGGAATATACCGAAGCGTTAGTGTCCAACAATAATGATGCTGTGCTGGAATTGCTTCGCGCCTTAATCCATTATGGTAATTTCGCACAAAAGTATGATTACATCGCTGAAATCCTTGATATCGCAGAAGCCTATAATGCCATGGATAATCTGTATGACCGGGTAGCGGAACAATACGGAGAACAGGTCCGTGATGAGATTTTTGCCTGTATTCAGCTCCCTCCTCTAGGTGTAGATCCCGAAACCAAACCCGCTGTCACTAAAGTCGTGATGCAACGCCTTGAACAGCACCTGGGTGAAGAGGAAACAATTGCATTACTCGCACCGTGCTTGCATGGCCGTCCGATTGAACCGGCACAAAAAGATCGAGAGCTTCTGCTCCAATTAGGCGATATTGATAAATTCCTGAAAGTCAAGCACCAAGAACTCGTCGATCGCCTCCGCCAACATCAAAAGGATGGCACATTAGAATATGCCCAATACGTCGATGACGATGTCATCGCCTATGCAGAAAATACTCCCACCATCTCGCCTGGGATTCGCGACGGGACCCAAATTATCAACACAAAAATTCCCTATCAAATCAAAGCAATGCTCACAGCTGACAACGAGGCGATGAAACGATACTACGTGTGTTATTGTCCTTGGGTCCGTGGAGCGATTAAAAACAGCATCGAACACGAAATATCAGCGAATTTCTGCCATTGCAGTGCTGGATTTACCAAAAAATACTGGGACGTTATCTTTGATCAACCAGTCACTATGGAACTGATTGAAACGGCATTGACGGGTGCGTTGCACTGTAAGTTTGGCTTTGAGATTCCGAAAAAATATCACACGTTTATCAGATAGGGAATCATCGTCACTGGAGCACCCAGAACGTAAGCAAAGAGTAGTAAGCTAAGTATCGTTAAAAACGCAAGCCGTCTTTTACTCAATATTTCACCCTCCCACAAGGGGTGTGGTCTTCGTTCAGATACCCTTGGTCACTCGGCTCAGCCCTGGCTAGCAGCACCATGACTGGCATCTCTGATAATGGCCGTTCCTTCCTGTAGTCGATTCGTCGATGATGCATCCATCAACTGAACACCCCTTAGAAGGTATCCCATCCCTTGTCGTTATGATGTGCATAAATGTTCTGTCCAATTGGATTACAGGGTATCACTATGGACTGTTTTCTTCGGGAGTACCCTACGACGAAAGGTGGATTGATATTTGATTTTAGGTGTTGGGTTTCTTACGACGCATCAGGAAATATACTATTCCTACTATCAGGAGAGTAATTATTACGCCTCCAGCGATTCCTCCTCCAAGTAATAACAGGAGAAGTGGTGATGTACCATCAAGAGTCGTCGTGCGAACGAAAATGGCGATAGTTACTGATAACTCATTGTTGTAGATATCATCGACGGTGACTAGGAGATAGTACGTTCCTGATCCAAGGGGGACCATGTTAACAATCCGTCCTGTGTTGGTGATGGCAAAGTGGACAGTATCATTGATGCCCCATTGGTCAATCCCGGACAGATCCCAAGCTGTAAGTTGATAATCCAGATTTTGTCCATAATCCAACACCTGGTCGGTGGGTTCAGAAACCCAAACAGGACACGTAGTATCTTCGACTATAATGGTAAAGTCCGCGGAACAATAGAGGTTGTGACCATCATAGGCCCGTACCCGCAGCCCGTATGAGCCCACAAGTAACATTGTTTCATTGGTGACAATTCCTTCAGCACTAATGGCAAAGTTTCCTGTATCATTTATCCACCAATGATCAATGCCGAAGGGATCAGAGGCGAATAAAGCGTAAAGAAACGGATTACCAAACTCTATTAGCTGATTCACGGGTAACTGGTCCCATTGTGGAGGAATCGTGTCTTCGATGGTAATTTGAATTGTGGCTGTGCAGTTAAGGGCATGGATATCGAACGCCCAAATGTCTAAGCCGTAGGCTCCTACAGCTAAAGCCGTAGCATTTGTAATGATTCCCGTAGAAGGATTGATGGCAAAATTGATTGTATCATTGATTGCGTAATAATCGATGCCCCCTAAATCGGAGGCGTTTACGTCATATTGGAAATCAGTCCCGAATTCCCTGAGCTGGTTCGTCGGTGTTTGATCCCACGTTGGGGGTGTGGTATCTTGGACAGTAATTGTGAAGGTTGCCCAACTCCAATTGTCTAGGGTATCATTTACACACACCTCTATTGGATATTCTCCGATTCCAAGAGCGGTTTGATTAGTAATGACTCCCATTGTATCAATGGTAAAGACGGATGTGTCATTTAACCACCAAGAATCAATACTTGCATCCGAAGTAGCATTCAAATCATATCGGAAACTTTCACCCCATTCATATATCTGGTCGGTAGGCGTTTCGATCCAACGGACTGGCTGTAACCGTACAAGACGCATGTCAAATCCTCCTGCTCCAAAGGCGGAAGTCCGTCCGATGAGCGCGAGACCACCTCCACTGCACTCAATTACATCGTAACCGTGACCACCATACGCACCTCGCCATTGGGTGTAACCAGTGCTGTTAGTACATTCAACCCACATGCCCGACCAACTCCAAATGCCAGCAAGGGCAAAGCCTCCACTGCGTAATTCTTTGACCGAATAAGCATAGTCAGGATATGATCCTGAGTAAGCGCGGTGCCACAACTCATTTCCATTAGAGTCAGTGCGCACAAGAAAATTGTTCGTACCAGTACCACCTGAGCCCCAAGAGTGGGTATAGCCGGTGATGGCAAAATCACCATTCCGACATAGGGTTAGTCCTTGTCCCCAATCTCTGTCAGCACCACCATAGGTGTAGTTCCATAGATGATTTCCACTGTTATCGGTTCGAATTAGCCAGATATCCTCATCACCCGTCTCTTGAGTAGGACCCAGAGTATATCCAACAATTCCAAAACCTCCGTCTGAACATTCTACCAACGAGTAGCCTCGATCATTACTAGTATGAACATCTGGATCATAACCATATGTTTGATTCCAAAGTTCATTGCCATTCGCGTCAATACGGACCAACCAAGCATCGGTATCACCTGTCGTACTAGTCCAACCTGTGATGGCAAACCCACCACTAGTACATTTTACGATTGATCGACCAGTTTCTCCTCCCACAGTTCCGTAGGTTTGGTTCCAGAGATGATTGCCATTAGCATCGATTCGGATAACCCACATATCACTCCCACCGGCACCAAAGCTATTTGTCAATCCTGCGATAGCGAAGCCGCCATCGTCACAGGCAACGATTGAAAGACTGCCATCATCCCCGGTTCCACCGAACGTGTGGTTCCATAAGAGATATCCTAAGGGATCTGTTCGGACCACAAAGATGTCCAGACCACCCGCACCAAAACTACGGGCATCCCCAGTAATTATGAAGCCCTTATCTGCACATTCGAGGAGTGCTAATCCATTATCATCTAATGTACCCCCATATGTCCGATTCCATAGGATATCAGAGACCGCCGGTGGCGGAGGAGTAGCTAATGCCACAGAGCCCCCTGAATACAGTTCTCGGGGCTGAATGTGAATTTCTGGTATCTCCGCACTCAAAGACAAAGATACAGCAGATTCAGAAGCACTAGTTATGCTGATTAATGTTGAAGAGAAAAGTGGAGGGAAGATCAGGAGAACTGAAATCAGAAATAAAGCACCTAGTTTTGGATGAGAAATGGTTGAATTTATTTTATATATCATATTCCTTTGCTCCTGTAGCCAATTAATGTCTATGAATTGTGGAAGGTGTCAGTCCCTAGTAAGACTGGATTAGCTATTACGCTTCGATAGTATGGCGAAACCTTCCTTCCAAGCAACAATCCGCCCTATTCCGTCTGTTGATATAAAAAACCGATGGATTCAATTCGTATTTCCGACGTTATTCACTGATATGGGATTTTCCTCCCAACTTAAAAGATAATAACGTGTGTCTTGCGGATTTATATTCAAGACAAATCAAAAAGATGTAAATCATCAAGCGACATCAGGGTTTACTATGCAGAAAGTGAAAGAGGATGCGGTGAACAAGTACCTCCTCCATAAACAGCACCTGTTAGAGGCCTCACACGCAGCTAGTGTGCTTGAGGTCGTCGACGACATTATCGGCTTGCATGCTACCAGTGCCACGACGCCCTACCTCTCCTTGTTTGCCCGGATGATCAAGTTTCAGCGTAGCGCATTAGACCAAGAACTCTACGTGAACCGAACCTTGATTCGACTTGGAGCCATGCGCCGGACCCTGTTCATCATGTCAACAACATTGGCTCCCATGGCATTTCAAGCCACCCGTATGCCAGAAGCCCAAATTAAGCAGCTGCTTGAAGGGTGGAGGATGCCCTACTCTGAATACCAGCGCATCGCAGACTCGGTATATACTGTGCTGAAAGATGGTCCTAAACCTCTACGCCTAATTAAACAGGCAATGACTCCCGGACTCGTTCGCACCATTGAACGACAGATTGGCAGAAACGTCTCTCGCATGACAAACGTGAATATCACCTTAACTGTGCTGATGCAAGAGGGCAAAATCTTCAGTGAGAAATTTGCAGATCCCATCTTGACCCAACATGCGAACCGTTATGCCCTTTTACGCACCGTGTATCCGCACCTCAACCTCGAATCCTTAAGCGCCGAAGACGCGTTGGTTCAGCTAGTGAAACGTTACGTTGGCACCTTTGGCCCGGTCACCGAACAAGATATTGCATGGTGGACCGGGCTAATGAAAACAACCATCCAAACTGCATTAACAGCCCTTGAATCCGAGCTGCTCCCCATCCAAATCAAGAAACACTCCGACGAATACCTTATGCTGGAATCCGATTATAAGGTCTTGAAGAAGTTCAAAGCTCCACGATCACTCCCAGCCCTCTTACTGCCCTACGAAGACCCGTATCCGAAGGGCTATCAGCTCCGAACTCGATTAGTGAAAGCCGAACACGAGAAGCACGTGTATGTCGGGGGCGAGGCACAGCCCACGGTGCTTGTCAACGGGAAAATCGTGGGCATCTGGAACCGCGTTTTTCAAAAACCAGGAGAAACACTGACTATCCAGCTTTTCCAGCGAGTTAGTCGAAGTGATAAGAATACCCTCATGGCTAAGGCGCATGCCATGAGCCACATGCTAACAGGCAAAGAACGGAAAGTTGTCATCAAAACAAATACCTGAAACCACCACGGAAATGGGTTGTAGTGACATGATCTCGGATAAACGAGCCTTCAATGACCTGCAAGACCAACTCCGACACCGCCTGCTCCCTCATCTGCGACGGGCATTTCAACAAATTCCATCCATGGTCAAGCCACTGATTTTGGATATCGGCTGCGGCTCGGGAGTACCCACCCTCGAATTGGCACAGCTTAGTGGTGGCGACGTAACCGGCATTGATATTGATCCTGACGCGTTACAACGGTTGGAAGAAAAAATTACAGCAGCGGAACTCCGTGACCGGGTCCACGTCGTCAAGGGCTCATTAAAGACCATGGACTTTCCGGCTGCAAGCTTTGATATTCTCTGGGTCGAGGGCTCAATCTTTGTCATCGGATTTAAACAGGGGCTAAAAGCGTGGAAACGGTTTCTCAAGCTGGGAGGCTACTTAGTGGTTCATGATGCCGTGGGAAACCTAGACCAAAAAAAGGAGCACATTACAGCGTGTGGCTATCAACTAGAGAAATATTTCATCCTCGGTCAAGAGGTGTGGTGGAACGAATATTATGAGCCCCTCAACCAAGCGGTCCAACAAATTCGTCGCCAGAATCCAACCGACAAGCAACTGGCGACAGCGCTAGAGCAGGCGGAAAGCGAGATTCAGGGATACAGCAAACATCCGGAACGTTACCAATCCATCTATTTCATTATGCGCAACAAAACTGAAGCTTAACTATCTTTATTACCCTAGTAACAAAGGCGGGGTGGAGGTCATTCAGGGTGATGCCCATAATAGGTCATCATATCGACTTTGACGCCAGCGAGCCTCAGGTACATCCACAACTGCATTTTGTGCATCGCGATATGGGTAATGATATCAGGCAGGAAATGTGCCCAGCTACGTGCTGCTCCCGTCTCATAAAAGGGCTTGAGCGTCTTAGCAAAGAATTCCTTCTCCGCCATCCCCTTAAACCGCTTTTTGATGGATTTCACGCCCTCATCGAAGATCCCAAGCATGTCAGCGATTGTCGTCCGGTTCAATTCTTGCTCACGCGCTCGGGCTTGTTCCACATCCGCGAGTTCGCCGACAAATATGCTCGGATCAATTAAGGGCACCTGGGCAAGATGGTTAGCCAGTTCGCCAAGGGTCCGCAGGTCCTTTTTCGGCGTATACTTGAGGTCGGCATCTTTGGCAACGTTGAGGACGCAACGAGCCTGTTTAGCTTCAAGCTCGAAGGAATCCAATAACACTTCAATAATCGAAGTCATCATAAAATCCTCCGCGCACCATCGGATGACGGGAATAAAAAGGTTGACCCCCTGTTTTTAATTGAAAAAGATATTAGTTCCAACAAGTGGTGGTTTCATGCAACCAATCTGTTATCAGGTCATCGGAATAATCCACTCACCCTTCACCGAGGCAAAGGGAACCCCCATTCAGCCGACCGCCGCAAAGGACGTGGAAGGTGTTGTGGAAATCTTTCCCGAGTTTCGTGAGGGATTACAGGACGTGGAGGGCTTCTCCCATCTCATCTTGTTGTATCATTTTCATTTAGCCAAGCCGGGTCCACTGCAGCGCAAACCCTACATGGACACCACCACACGCGGAGTCTTTGCGATGCGGGGACCTAGCCGCCCAAACCCCATTGGCCTGTCCATTGTTAGATTACTGAAAGTCGAAGGAATCCGATTGCACATTCAAGAGGTGGATATTGTCGATGGCACACCCCTCCTGGACATCAAACCCTACGTACCGGCGTTCGACGCACGTACCGCTACGCGCATTGGGTGGTTGGCACAGCGAGTCCAGCAGCTTTCAGAATCCCGCGATAATGGGCGGTTCATCCAAGAATGATTCCGTTCGCGAATTTGATAGTCTTAAAAAGCGTTGTCCCTGTTAGCCCGTTATGACCCAACCTACGTTACTGTTTGTTTACAACGCCGATAGCGGAAAAATCAATGCCTTGAAAGATTACGTCCACAAAATCGTCAAACCATCCACATATCCCTGCAGTTTATGTGCCGTCACCTACGGAAATTTCGGGATGAAACAAGAGTGGAAAGATTTCGTTCAGAGTTTAGGTATTTCAGTAGAATTTCTCCACCGCGATGAATTCAATGCCCAATACCAGGTCCCAGATGCCACATATCCTGCCGCCTATTTGAAGACCAACGATAAACTGACCCTCCTCATTACCCGAGAAGAGATGAATGCCACCCAGACCCTCGATGAGATGATCAAACTGGTCCGCAAGAAGACCCAACACCGTAAACTTCCAGTTACGACGCCGAATCTTTAACGAGCCGTGGGAGCAGGAGCCCATAGAAGGAGATGAAAATCAGCGGCGTATGCAAAAAGAGCATCCAGAGGGTATACCCCGGCATGGTGAACGGAGCCAAGATATTGAAGACCCCAATCAGCGCTCCGACAAAACACGTCACCAAATACAGCCGCGAATCAACCCGTGGGTAAATCCAAGTGAGCAGCGCTATGATGAGCGGAGCGGTGGCGCAGAAGGTGACTCCAAAATCTGAGGTTAAGAACAGCAGGGGATTGAAATCCGGAAGCAAATCATGACCATAAGGAAACCAATAGGCTAGAAAGACAAAGGGCAAAGGCCAATATCGCCACCAGGGAAGCCGCTTAAAAGAGTACTCATTTTGGGGATGATAAGCTTCCCATACCCAGAAACCGCCCAAAGTGGCTAGAAGAACCAGATTCCCCAGCAAAATCGTGAGTCCATAGGTGGGGAGAACCGCAATGTTTTGGGTGATCGCGAAAAAGAAGAACAGACACCCAAAATAGACCGCGACCAAGCGCCCCAACCGATCCCCAAAGAAAACTAACAGGAACACCAAGACCAAAGTAAGGATATGCAGAACAATGCGCAGCCAAACAGGATAACTGAGACTAGTGATTGTGAAGAGCTCGATCATCACCAATCCCCGCTCCCAAGGCAGAGAGGGCACTGCTGTGAGCAAGGGAAGAAAGGAACACACAATCAGCCCCCCAACCAGTAGCACGTTCTTCCACCGCGATTCCATTAACAACCCTCAGCACCACCCTACCACCAATGGCGTTAAAAATCCGTAACCTTGAAGCAATTTCAAAGTAACAACAGAAATCAGAGCCCCGAAGCCAATGAACACGCACTGAATAATTATGCACTATAGTGCGAAAGACCCGTGTAATCTTGGTTAAATGGTCCTAATGTGGCATCAAATGTGTTTTATGTGACATTTTTTGTAAACTGATTTTTTATTTGTATTAATTCGTGCCGCTTAATCATTAGCATTAATTAGTTACCGTTTCCGATAATGCTGTAGTGCGAGGATTCGCACGCCTGAACTGCATGTCGTATGTGAGTCAGGTAGCGTCGATGATGCGTATAGAGAATGGTCTGTTTGCTGGGATAGAAGATTGACAATTCATGCGCGGGTTAATTTCCTATTATTTAATCCCGGGCAAATGCTGTGTGCTATTATTTCACGCTATTGTGCTTCTTACCTAGCTTCGAGAAACTCAACGGGTTACAAGAAGTGTTTAGAGTGACGGATCACGAGTTTAAGGCGAGTGTGAAACGCGTCAACCGCTGCTTGAAAAAATTCGATTCACGCATATCCCCGTTACCTGAGAAGGTAACGGGCGAGGTACCAATGGCGAGCACTTTCGTCTCATATGCAAACGTAACAACACAGGTCTTTGTTACCAAACCAAAGGGAGAAACACATTCAGATCTAATTTTCAGTGCAGCCGTATGTCCCCTGCCAACGGAGAACCTCCTCCCCTTCTATCGGCAGCTGCTTGTCTGGAACGCCTTTCAGACGGGTGTAACGCACTTTGCAATCAGTGACGAGAACGACGTGGTCTTACTAGTTATGAGAAGACCTGTTGCAGGTCTTGACTACTCAGAATTCAAACACGCCATCGTAAGAATATCCTCGGTTACTCTGAATACGCTCCTCATGTTACAACGGTAGTTCAGCGTGTGACCAACACATAGGAGACAGAATCATGGGTTTAGGTGATAAGGAAGAATCCGAGAGTAGTGTGGTCTGCAGCGGTTGCGGAAAGACCATGCCAAGCTCACTCGAATATTGTAATAATTGCGGAAAAAGGCTGCCTACTGTAACGCAGCCAGAGAAAACAGAAATCCCACAAGAGAGGCCATTGAGCACAGAAGGTTGGCCAATGGTTAGACGAGACGCCGCGTATACGGGCAGCGACGGGAGTCCTGTTCAAGCCCCGCTAGAAAAGGTTTGGGAATTTCAAGCAGGCGGTAGCATCGAATCCTGGCCAGCCTTAGCTTACAACATGGTTTTCTTTGGGAGCAAAGACAAGCACCTCTACGCCTTGGACGCCGCCACGGGACAAAAGAAATGGACCTTCAAAACAGGGAAAGCAATTAAAAGAACCCCGGTTGTCGCTGACGGAATCGTCTATGTTGCAAGCGAAGACAAACACCTCTACGCCATCGACGCACAAACCGGTCAAAAACGCTGGCAATTTTCACCAGGCAACGATATCTCTTCTCCCCTCGCAGTCGGCCATGATCTGGTCTTTTTCGCCTGCAAGGACAAGCACATCTACGCCATCGACGCACAAACAGGACAGAAAAGATGGACCTTCAAAGGCGACTACAAGGGTTACTCCGCCCCGACACTAGCTGAAGGAAAACTGTTGATTATCGGTTACGGGTTCGCCACGTCCAGAGGAAAATTCTATGCTATCGACGCCGTTAACGGTACACTCGCATGGGAACAAAAAGGCTATGGTGGCTTTTTTGGCACACGAAATTGCAGTCCTTGTCTTGTTTCAGGAAATGCGATCTTGACCCACGGTCCAAAGGACCGACTTTTCAAGCTTGACCTCGAGAGTGGAAAGGAGGAACCTTCGCAGCCCAATATTTTTGGAATGCTCACTAAAAACGAAAGGTTCCTCTTCGTCACGCCCTTAGGTTTCGGAGCATTGATGGCTTATGACCTGTCTACAAGTCGGATGGCATTCACAGGATTTGACTGGACAGCCGTAATAGAGGGGACTTTCGACTTCCTTGGTCCAAGTGCCAGCCTTCCAGTGGTGGGAGGTGAATTCGCATTTGTGACAGTTCTGCAGGATAAGCGACTCTATGGTTTCAACATCTCAAAATTTATGAAACGGTGGGAATTCAAACTAGCTGAAAAAATCAAATCACATCCAGTGCTTGCCGGAGGAATGGTCTTCGTGACCAGCGACAAAGGGAAAATCCACGCCTTTAGAGGCGCTAAAGACCCCCGCGCCACATCTATTCTGGAATATGTGGCTGGAGAGATTACTAACAAGCCCAAATTCAAGGCGGTACTTTTTGAAGATCAAGTAATGTGGCCAAGCTATTGTAGTTTGTGTTGTGGTCCAAAGGAGAAAGAGACGCACATAGGGGCAAAGGATTCGAAGGGAGCAATCGCATTTCGAGGAGTACCCTATTGCGAATCATGCCTGAAGAAAGTGAAGAAGACATTTGGGGCAGAGCAGCCTGCCGTCAAGATCCTCAAAGTAGAACCACCTACTATTGGCTTCAGAAACGAAAGGTACTGGGCAATGTTCATGGAAACAAACCGCCTGCGATAAAGTAGACAGAAATTACCAATAATAAATACCAAATGACCGCGTTGGGTTATGTTGTTTTATCCAAGACCGGTCTTCCATGGCATTTCAGGGAAGAAGGTAAACGTATCCATGCTTAGCACCTCGAAAAAAATTCTAAACGTTTTGGAATTGTGAATGAGATGCGAGTTCTCTCTATGGTTTCATGATGCACTGCAATTAGGGTTGAACCGATGGGAATTAAGTAGCACGGTAACTTAGTTCATGCTGGAGGGAAAATAATACCACTCTATATATCCTTGATGAAATTAACGGATCAAGGCATCAAAGACATGAAGAACTTTCAGAAACGGTTTGAGGCCTCTACGGCGTACTTGAAGCAACTTGGTGCGAAATTAGTTGCATTTTATTCGACGATGGGTGAATACGACTATGTAGCGATTGCAGAGGGACCCTCTGACGAGGTAGCTTTGCAGTTTCTCTTAACTTTAGGTGCCGGTGGAAATGTTCGGACAACGACAATGAAAGCCTTCACAATGGAAGAACTAGCAAAAATCGTTGAGAAACTTCCCTAATAACCAAGTGTGATAACGAGTGTATCTAACCTGTAATAGATTCAGAAGATGGAGAGATGCACCCTACGCATCTCCCTTCTTCTCTTTTTTAAAAGACGCAGATAAGTGTCTTTGAGAAACTTTTCGCACTATAGTGCGAAAAAACCGTGTAATCTAATGTCAGATTCCCTAACACCGTAGTCAACCATAATACTGATTGAACCAAAAACATTCTGATATAACTCCGGATACGGTTTATCTGATTGTTTCGTGTAGTATAGGGTGTGGATAATCATCTCCTCCAAAGGTCATGGCATATAACGAAGACATATCTGCCAATACTCAAAGATAACACATATTAACTATGGAAACCATATACAGGGTATGTTAGAGCAGTTCCTCGCCAACCCCAACCTCCGCCCCGCCACCAAGAAACATTACCGTGCAGTCGTTTTGCGGTTTCATCAGTTTGTAAATGAGAAACCGTGGACGGAGGTTAAAGCAGCGGATCTTGGGCAGTGGCTCGATCAATACGAGAATCCAGTCACCAAAGATGTCTATCTCCGAACACTAAAGGTCTTCTTGCGCTGGCTCTACAACGATGACCTACCCCGAGAATTTGACCGCCTAACAGTACGAGACGCCCTCCGCCATCGCCAACGACTACAAGACGAAGACCTACTAACACCAGACGAAGTACAACGACTCGTCGATGGCTGCACAAGACTTCGAGATAAACCGCTAGTTATGATGCTATATGGCACGGGGGCCCGGATTAGCGAACTGCTCAATGCCCAGATAAACGATGTCATTGATAAACACGGCCAAACCGCCATTCGGGTACGAGGAAAAGAAGGCGAACACTACTACTATGTCAGCCATGCAACCATTCCCTGGCTCAACCAATACTTACAGAGCCTCCATGGCAATGAAACCAATGAGCTACTATTTGATATACCCTACCGAACTGTCCATGGTATTCTTAACCGCGCTGCCAAACGCGCAGGGATAACGAAAAGGGTTTATCCGCATCTGTTTCGACATATGCGCAATACGCGGTTAGTTCGAAAAGTAGGAAAAGACAAAGCTAAACGCATTATGGGCTATGCCCCCTCCAGTAACATCATCGACAAGTATACCCATCTAACAGAACGGGATACCGTCGCCGCGTTTCTGGAAGCTGAGGGGAAACCCATTCCCAAACCAAGAGCATTACCCGAACTCCCAGAACCTGAAACCCTGATCTGTCCACGATGTAAGTTTGAAAATGTCGCAGAAAGCCGGTTTTGTGCAAAGTGTACCCTTCCCCTTCTTGATCTCGCTGAACAAGGCGAGACTGTGATGGAACGCTTAGAGGCATTGGAGAAGAAATACCAAGGACTTGTAATGATTTTCGGAGAGGAGACCAATAGGAATATAGAAAGATTCCAGCAACAGATGGCAAAAATGAAAAAGATTCCTTGATTATGTACTGGCTAATAATCTTCTGAAAATGGCTAAGACATGCCCCCCTTCTTTCACACTTTCACCGAATAAGGGTCAAACAAGAGTGCACTTGACAGAAGCACATGGTAAGATTGCCCTGAAAATACACGGTAAAATGCCCACTTCACAAAAAAAAACACCCCCCCTGCATAGGAAAAAATGATTCTGAAGGTTTTCAAAATTCTCACTTGTGATGCACGGTTAACATGTGGGAAAACTAGGCAATGCACGGTTCACACAGAAGGGCAATTCATCGAGCTGAAAGT
>JAEOTO010000033.1 GCA_016839805.1 Candidatus Hermodarchaeota archaeon | reverse complement strand
CAGAAAACGCAACGACTTTCTATGCGGATTGAAGGCATGCATTGTGCAGCCTGTGTGGCAACAATTGAAAAAGCACTTGTACAAAATCAAGGTGTGGCCAAAGCTTCAGTAAATCTGTTAGAAGAGAAGGCGACCATTGATTTTATCGTTGGTCAGACTACTCGTGAGGAGTTAGAAGAGCTAGTAGCCTCCACAGGATATCAACCTCGACGTGCCTCAATGACCATTGCTCTTTCGCCGTCCCCACGTCCAGATGAGTGGTCTTACATCACCAAGGCTGTTGGAGCGATTGATGGTGTCTTATCGGTTGCTGATTTGGCTATGTCTGGTCGTCTCGTTATCGAGTATGATGAAGACTTAGTTACACTCAAAATTATTCGGCGAGCCCTAAAGGGGATTGGCTTTGATATTGTCGCGGAAACCATAGTGGATATTGATCGGGAAGCCATGACCCGTAGACGCGAAATTCGTTATTATTCGTATCGGTTTGTATTTGCCCTGTTTTTTACGATTCCGATTGTTATTATTTCATTTTTTCCTCAACTCATTGTCCCAGTTCTACCCCCAGGAATAACTCCAGCTGTCATTCTCTTCATTCTCACAACTCCTGTTCAATTCTACGCTGGATACCCGTTCTATAAATCGAGCATTAATGCTGCTCGTCATGGCAAGACGAACATGGATACACTCATCATGATAGGCACGAGTGTTGCCTACTTTTACTCAGTAGCCGCCACCTTTGTGCTTCCCGGGCAAATGGCGTTCTATGAATCTGCAGCGATGTTATTGATGTTCATTCTCCTTGGACGAACACTTGAAGCAATTGCTAAGGGACGAACATCGCAAGCGATTCGAGCCCTCATGGATCTCCAACCACAAACAGCCGTGGTTCTAAGGGATGGAGAGGAACTCACAATTCCTACAGATGATGTGGAAGTAGCTGATCTACTTATAGTGCGACCTGGCGCTCAAATTCCGGTTGATGGCTTCGTCGTAGAGGGGCAGTCTTCTGTGAATGAAGCAATGATTACGGGCGAATCGATTCCTGTTAGTAAAAAAGTAGACGATTCGGTTATTGGAGGGACGATTAACCAAACTGGTGTTCTCACTATGCAGGCCACAAAGGTTGGGCATGATACTGTGCTTGCACAGATTATTCAGATGGTCGAAGACGCCCAAACTCATAAACCTCCTATTCAACGAAGAGCAGATGCTATTGCCGAAAGATTCGTTCCATTCATTCTTTTGCTGGCGCTGGCTGTGTTTTCAGTATGGCTTATTCTTGTTACCTATACACCGTGGTTCCCGCAGCTTAACTGGGTTGCAGCTCTAAGCTTTGCTATCGCTGTGCTCGTTGCTGCTTGTCCCTGCGCATTGGGATTAGCTACACCAGCTGCATTAATGGTCGGCATTGGACGCGGAGCCCAACTTGGTGTACTCATTAAGACTGGTGATGGTTTGGAAGTCATCCCACAAGTTGATAAAATGGTTCTCGATAAGACTGGAACTCTCACTGTTGGGAAACCAACCGTCACAGATATCATTCCCGTTGGAGATGTCGATGCTCAGGAGGCGCTCTCATTCATTGCTAGCGCCGAGAAGTTTAGCGAACACCCACTAGGCACTGCCATTCTGCAGTATGCTGAAGAAAACAACATCCAGATGTTAGAGATTGACGATTTTAATTCCATTACTGGTAAAGGTGTTAGGGCATCAGTGGCGGGATTCATTATTGAGGTGGGCAATGATAGGTTCATGCAGGAAAACGACGTCGATATCGGCGAATTGGAGCCCCATATAGCTCAACTTCAAAAGGATGGAAAAACTACAATCTTTGCGGCTAGAGATAGAAAACTCCTTGCCCTTCTAGCAATCGCAGATACGCTCAAACCGGACTCTGCGCTGGCTGTTCAGCAATTACAAAGAATGGGTATTGATGTTGTAATGCTCACAGGGGACAAGGAACGAACTGCTCAAGCAATAGCTCGACAATCAGGAATTGAAACAGTCATAGCTGAAGTACTGCCTGGAGATAAGGCAAGGGAAATCGAACGCCTTCAATCAGAACAACATATCGTAGCAATGGCTGGTGATGGAATAAACGATGCTCCTGCACTTGCAAAAGCCGATGTAGGCATCGCCCTAGGTTCTGGCACTGATTTGTCAGTTGAAGCCGGAGATATTGTCCTGGTACGTGATAATCTAGTTGATGTCGTAACAGCAGTGCAACTTGGTCGAAAAACAATCTCCAAAATACGACAAGGATTCTTTTGGGCATTAATCTACAACTTCATTCTCCTACCAATCGCCGCCGGTCTTCTCTATCCTTATGTGGTTCTTCGCCCCGAGTGGGCAGCGTTAGCCATGGCGTTATCAAGCGTTAGCGTTGTCACCAATGCGCTTTTACTAGGACGATTCAAACCAATACCAGTCCCAATACCCAACCAAGCCGAAGAAAAGACACAATCTCCCACATCTAAACAAGCCATCGATCCGATTTGTAAATTGAACGTCGAGACAACTACGGACCTATACAGTGATTATCTAGGCTCCCGTTACTATTTTTGTAGTGCTCATTGTAAGGCAACTTTTGATACCAATCCTTCAGAATATGCGGGTTAGGACATAATGTATGCAAAAGAATAAAAAAAACGCTGATTTTTTGATGGACGTATTAACCTATTTAAAAATCATTGACTTGGTATTTAGATAGGTTTTCGAAATAAGGAACCAAAATGGGGATGCGTAAGGAAAGGTTGATATTCTCTTCAAACCTGAATTTTATAGCTACCAGTGCTTGCATACGGCTCGAAGTAGTAGGCTTAAACCGAGTCAATATTGAAAGAAAAATGTGAGATGGAAGTGCAGTCTGTGGCATCGATTTTCATCGTTGATGACGAAGAGAATCTTCACCAGGTTTACAAAGCGCTCTTTGCGGTGAAAGGTCATACAGTCATTGGTTCTGCCTATGATGGTGATGAAGCGGTCCAAGAATTTCTTAGGCTAAATCCGAAACCCGATGTAGTTATCATGGATCATCGGATGCCCAGAATGGATGGGATTAGTGCCACGAAAATGTTGCTTGAAATCAATTCTGATAGTAAAATTATTTTTGTCAGTGCTGATGAAACCGTTCGTAAAGAAGCTCTTGAAGCAGGGGCAACGGTATTTCAAGTCAAACCGGTTCGGGCTAGTGAGCTTTTTAAAATCATAGAAATGCTTACCAAAACTGGTTAATTTTACAATCCAATGTTAGGGATTCTTCTTTCGATAATGCTATTTATTACGATCAGCCAGCTTCCTCCAAGGATAGCCCCAAGAAGAAACGGACGGATCTGGGGAAAAACAAACTGTATCGTAAAGGCAAGTATCATGAGGGGCCAGCCGATTTCTTCTCCCCTTCTCTCCAGCCATGTTTCTTCGCCTACTCTTCGCCAGCGTAAATTCAACAAAAGTACTAATCTAATCACACAAAGGCTGAGGATTAGACCTGCCACAAAAAGAGTCCAATAGTATCCAATGGGCCACAATCCAAGACCCTGATCAATGAAGACTAGGATAACGATGAAAATTGTAACAATAGTGGTTATAAACAATCGAAGACATGATTTGGGAATAGCCTCTTCTGGTAGGGTAATAACAGGAATTGGCTCCTCATTTGATGAGGAGTGATTAGTCCTCATAGTATTCCTCGCGAGCTAACTCGGTTGATCCGCTATCCCGGTGGTCTTTTTTTCGTTGCCAGCTGCGCCCCTCTCGCCCTGCCATGAAAAAGAGTTCCGCTGCAGTAATCTGATCATCTTCTAAGAGTTCGTCTAGTCCTTCCTCATCATAGATTTTCCCTGCTGGGCTACCTTCTTTCTGAGGCACATCCATTAAACGTTGCTCAACATACTCAAATCGTTTGGCAAGTTTCTTTGCTGCAACCGCATCATGCATTTTGAGATTATCCAGTGTCATGTTCCGAATGATCTCAATTGACGTATCCTTTTTGGACTCTTTCACAACTTCACTTGCTACTTCATCCGCAATACCTGCAGGTACACCAATTTGTAAAAGCAAATCCATTATTTGCAGCTTGAATGGCTGGCGGTTTTTCTCAACTCTCGACATTGCTGATATCTCCACGAGTTAATCTGAACAAATACTGAATACATAGCTATCTTAACATCTTTCTCCCTTACTATAAAACCTATAACATAAATTGCGTTAAATGCCTCTATTCCACCAAAGCAATCACGCAGGAGACGATCCTAATGAAGCTCAAACAGGTAAGTAAGTCAGCTTGGGCTGTAGTTGACGGGTCAACATATGGAAATGTCGGTTGCATTCGACTACAAGAGGGCGTGGTTGTTATTGATACAGGTATGACGCCACCTATCGCGAAGGAATTCCGTGAACTCATTCTTCAAGAAGTTGGGAAACCAATCACGGATGTCATTCTCACGCACTACCATTCCGACCATGTCTTTGGTGCTCAAGAATTCAAGAATTCCCGAATCATCGCTAGCTCAGCAATGGCTGCGATGTACACCCAACTACTAAAGGAACGTTGGTCTCCTTCAGGTCTCAAAGAAATGGTCAAATACTACTCTCAGCGTGAACCTGAATTTAGGGACAAACTGAGAAATCTCAAAATAATTTCCCCAACCCAAACCTTTGAAAAATCCATGGTTCTCGGGAAAGAGAAGGAGATAGTAATTTCACATACTGGTGGTCATACAGCTGGTCATTCCATGGTTTTCTTTAAACCAGAACACATCCTCTTTGCCGGCGATTTAGTTTTTTGTCAACAATATCCCTATGCAGGTGACCCCACCAATAATCCTGTTGACTGGATGAATACCTTTGCGACGATTCTTGAAATGCCAATCGAAACGATTGTACCCGGTCATGGCCCACTTTGTGATAAAGAAGAAATCAAGATACAATTGACCTATTTTAAAGCGTTAGAAACATGGATTCAAAACCAACTACAAAAAAAGTATTCACTTATGAAAGCACTTGAAAACAAGGATACCTCGCCGACAGCTCCATATATGGTGAAAGCCGATCCTCGTCTTGAATCCACAATCGAACGATGGTATCATTTCTACTCACATACTGATAGCTAACCGCTTTCTCTCAACAAGTTAATGCTAAAGGGTTAATGTTTCGAGTATTGCATAGTCCTCAGCCCGTTCCCATGGTTCTTTTGATACAACAAGGAAACTAGTTTGCTCATTTGAGCTCCGGGGTCCCACATTGAGGTAATCTTCATTATTAATCATTATCACCTCTTGACCAAGGATACCCTGATAGAGTTCACCCATAGGACCTTGCTTCTTAATGAAGACAAGCGTGGAATCATCTTTCATGTGCTCCACACCAAAATGATGAAGCGAGGTGGTAGGCCAAGAATGGGCTAAACCAGTACGACGATGATAGGTTGTTGTGGCTCGTGGAATGACGGTTTGTATCCCAGCTGGTGAACCTTCTGCGGGTAACGAAGCCTTTATTCGATGGCGGATTTGACGCGGTGCTTTTGTGAGGTTTTTAACGCGTCCAATCAGTGCAAAGATGTTACTGAACGGTTGAGTCAAGACCTGAAGCTCTAATTTGAATCCCTTAAGTTTGATCTCCTTTTTCCCGGGTTTAGTACTGATAGTAACACCCTGCCACCCTTTCCGTTGGAAGCGTTTGACTGACCAAGATTCCTTATCCAATTTGGTAGGAAACCAACCTGGTTGACTGGATGGAAAGGGCTCAAACCGAATTCCGCCATACCAGGGATTAAACCAGGCTAGCGGACCAGCTTCGGGGAAACTTGATTTCAAGTAATTTGTACCTGTTGCCTTGTTTATCAAGGCTATAACGCTTCCAGCGAACCCAGCTGCGACTTTTAGTTGGTAGGTACCATTATCAATGACATAGATGTTTTGGTTATGTTCTCTTGTTGTGGAAATTGTAACTCTGCCAGGTTTGCCCTGGAGGATTATTGGTAAATCAAAGCCGTAGTCGGTAAGTGGTGTTTGCACCTGTGCATGGACAGAAAGGATATCTGGGTTGATTTCTTCTTTCGTAGTTGCTGTTAATGTAATGGGGAGCATTAGAGGGTTATCTCGAGTTAAGTCTTTGAACTTATAGGTTCGAGGTATGATCCTCCATCCTTTTGGAGCCTTCAATCGTAGGTGACCCTGAAGTGGACGATGAACTAGGTGTCGCACTTGAATTGGAACCGTTAATTCTTTTTGTGCATCAAAGAGTGGGGGCTGAGTCTCTATTCGAACATCCACAGCATCATAAACAGGTAATTCTGGTATTTCGCTTTCAGGCTTGGTTGAATAGAGTTGGTGCCATAACTGTCGCATGTGTTGCCAAGTTCCAATACCACACACTAGGTACAATGGTGGTAGGTGCACCTGTGTTTTGGGTGAAACTGGTGGTACTTGTAATTGGAAATTAATGAAGGTGATTCCTGAGGCTTCGTAGAAAATCTCTGGAGAACAGAGAATCGCAGTCACCTCACCTTTGTGTGGGCGTTCAGCGCAATACCAGGTTTCTGCCCATTCCTCTCGTTTCTTTGGTAACTCACGGTCAGTTGCAAAGAATTCACCTTCTATAAATTCCGCTCGAAGTATTCCATCTTTAAGGGGAATCACATGCAAGTTGTCCCATGATCCGGGCATACTTGAAACCCATAACTTGAATTCATGTGTTTTCGTCGAATTGGTGTTCTCAAATCCATAATTGATGCGAAGAACATCTGAATTTCCAGATATTATGAAGATTTTAGAGAACGTTAATTCTGGGAATCGTTTACACTCCATCCATGTTCGAATGCTCGTTATCTCATCACTAGGCTGGTGAATATCATGTTTGAAGTGTGTTTGCATTTGTTCTGAGGGCCAAAAAGGTGGTCCCAGGCTTTCACGGCAATGCGATCGAAGATGTTCTCGTTTAGTCAGCTTATTGGTTAGTCGATCGATATGTGCTCCCTTCGCAAGGTTAATCGAAAAATGCAATTGTTCTGTATGCACCTGTAAGCGGCGTTTATCATCAAAGGGTGTAACTAATACTCCACCACGGTTTAGGCAGTGCAAATATACTGTTTCGGTTCGAGTACGGATCGGTTGTCCATTGACTTGGAGATTAGCATGCATTCTAATTGGAAGGGCGATAGTTTTCAGATTAGGATCGACTGAAGTTTCAATACTGACTCCGGAGTAACCTTCGGGTGATAATGACAATTCAAACTGTTTTTGCTTAATAAGGAGGCTCTTCGGTATGCGGAGTTTTAAGGTTCCTTGGGCTGATGATTTTAGATTACTCTTAATGGCGATGTCAAGAGTATAATCAGTTCCAGGTCGACACCACAGTGATGTTGGAATTGTTGATACTTCAATGGGGTGTTTCACACGTAATCCGGTTTCGAATTGAACCGGAATCTCACCCAACATTATTTGGGACTTGACTGCTAATGCTGCCTTTTCCTCGATGGGTGGAACCACTGTCACACTCCCTTGGATAACTCCTTTGAGTGCTACAGTTTCATCCGGTTGGACTGTGACTTGAGGGGAGGGGCTCTCAAGTAATTGAAATCCCTTAGGTAAGGTCACTTTTAATTTACAATGAAGTGGTGTTGTTGCATCCTTATTACGGATAGTCCATTCAACCGGAATGGGAAGACCTAGAGCAGGCTCGGGATCAGCGACCCAACATTCAACAAATAAATCGTTTGTTTCAATTAGGGTGATTCCACGACTTTCTCGGTCAACCATAATGCGAAGTGAATCAGCATCTTCTTGCCAACAGAGCTCGTATACGTGAAGGCCACGGTGCTTCATGTCATCAGGTTCAATTTCGATTTTTCGAACAAAGCTATCATACCAGTTATGCTTTTGGAAGAAGGTCTTAGTAATGGGTAAATCTAACACTGTGGGTATGTAATTGTCCATCCATACGTCTGTATCGGGTCGCCAGTAGAACCCAGCTCGTTTATATGCAGGAACCGCATTAAGGTTCCCTGCCCAGGTGCCAAGGAAAAGACGTTTGTAACCCAATGCTCTCACACGTTCTACGGATTCGATGAGAAGGGCTTTGCCATATCCTTTCTTTCTGAAGGCATCTGAGACATTGAGAAAACCGAGATATGCCGCTTCTTGATCCTCAAAGCGAGGGTGCAGTGTTGATATACCAGCAACTTGATTGCGTTCATCGACAGCAATGAGCCACGTTAGTTTCACTTGTCGCTGATAATCTTCCATGACATGTTCAACCGTATGTTGTACACCAGACGTAAGACCACCAGGCCAACCGCCTTCACTTTCGTTAATACACTTAGCTAGTCCTTCAGCGTCTGCTGGTGTGAAATCTCGAACTTTTCGCATTGGTATGCACCCTCGCTCCAGTCTCCTAATTATGATAAAATATACTGAAGCGGGACACAGCATCTATCTAGCGGTTATTAATTTTCCGACTTAGGAAATCGCTGTTAATCTTACAGGGGCTGACCGGTGGAGGTATCGTTTTGAAACAGGATAGTTTTCGAAGGCAATGGTATAAGAGCTTATGAATTTTTCTCGAATATCCTTTTCAACTTCCTTAGCTAGTTCCGGTTCAACTTCGGCATCAATCCAGTGGGTGCTCCCCTTTGGTGTTGCTACCATTTGTCCTTCTTTCTGAACCACGCGTCCATGTTTGATAGTCATCCACGCTTGAGAAAGTCCACGAATGAGTTTATCCGGATGCTTGCTGTAATCTTCCTGGGGGTTGAGATTATACATCGCAATATCGGCAGTCGCACCAATTCCCAAGTGTCCCATATCCGGTAACCCTAGAATTCGAGCAGGACCTGCCCGAGTTGCTATAATGTATTCCTGCATTGACCATTCAGTATCAATCGCAGGGAGGTTCATGCGCTTCTTAGCTAATCGACGGATATCTTTCAAGACTTCCTCACGAGCTTTACGGCTCATGAGCCAGGCAGCGATAGATGGATAGTTGATGAATGTTCCTGCATTAGGATGATCCGTACTCGGAATGACACGCCATGGATCATTCACCAGTAAGGCGATTTCTAATCCAATTCCCCACTGGATAGCGTTGACGCGGGAGCTCTTCTTGAAGACATATGGAACTACACCACCACCGCACTCTACTTCGATATCATCATTTACCCATCGGCTTCCAGAGATACCCCGAAGAATCCATTCCCAAGGACCATCCGCGGTCATGGTAGTAGTATCTGCAAAGACTACTTGACCCAAATCGCAACTGATATTTTTATGGGCTTTCAGATACTTTGCAATCGGTTCAGACCCTGACTTAAAGGTCACGAAACTATCGCCACCATAGGAATGAAACTGAATATGGGTCATGTGTAGATTATATCCTGATTCTCTTTTGGTAACTGGTCGGTTACTTGCAAGTTCCATGGTTTCTATGGTGATGTCAGTGTTTCCAGGGCGTCCTAGCATATTCGCGTGCAGATGAAGCGAATGGGGAAGGACAAGTCTTTCTGCCCCCTCGAGCAAACCAGTAATCGCATCTCGTGGTGTTACATCGAAACACGCGATTTGTTCATCTAATGCTTCGACATTACCACCCCAACTCCAATCACAGACACCGGTCGGATTAACCGCTTTGATTGCCCAGCCTTTTGTAGCTGCGAGCATCCAAGCAACGAATGCAGCGAGTTTCTCATGCTCTTTCTCGCGAGCGTAATCCATAATGAGTTGATAGTTTCCAAAGAGTGGAAACATGATTTTATCATGAGGTTGGATCTCATCTAGCTCTTCGTGGGTGTGACGAGCGACGAGTCCTGCAGAAGCAGCTTCGGTGACAAAGGTATAGCCCATTTGCGAGTATTTGTATCCTGTCATGAAAGTGGGAGGAACACTTGCCCAGACTCCGGCACGGCAAATGTCAGAGTATGTATAGGGGTCCATCCGTGATTGGTCACACCGTAAGACACGACCAGAATCAACCTTTGGTGTCGCTAGGTGTGCATGGATTTCCACCCCTCCTGCAACAACCATGTGACCCTTCGCATCGATTACTTCAGCAGATTCGGGGTCAACGGATTCCACAATTTTGCCATCTTGGATAGCGATATCTTTCACTTCATGGATATTGTGCTTAGGGTCAACGACGAACCCGTTTTTTATCAGCATACTTCGTCCTTTCATGATGATTCCATCACAAATTGATGATTTATACCGCTGCGATGGGGCGATATGACGCCAATACGGTATATCAGCTAATTAAGCGTTCTGCCGTTCCGAATTTCTCGGGCTTGGTCTGATTTTTCTGTTGAAATCGCAAGCCTTATACGCAGTTATTGTGAGGGGGGTAACCGCTCTAATACGAGCGGGTGAACTCACATGCGTCAATTTCAGATTACACTACCTGAAGAAAAAGTCGGACAAGTCATGGAGTTCTTAGAAGAAAAAGATCAAGTGCGTAATATCGCAAAAATTCATACGGCTCCTGGTTTTATGCTCATCTTCCGAGTTGCACTTGGAAAAAGCCAGAAAATCCTCACAGATCTTGAAGCCATCGGTGTCGGAGTACATTATGGAATCATCGACGTTCTACCGATTGAAGCTAGTAAACCTATGGAAACTGAAGTCGAAAAAATCACTCCTACTGAGCGACTTTCCGTTGAAGAAATTTATGGAAAAATCGCCGCAGGAACACGATTATCCTTTGACTTCCTCGCACTTCTTGTCGTCTCATGCATCATTGCCACAATCGGATTAGCCACCAGCAGCCCAGTGTTCATTGTTGCCAGTATGCTTCTCGCTCCACTCATGGGACCAATTCTTGGCCTCAGTCTTGGAGCCGTAATCAAGGATCGGAGATTAGTATTAACAGGAATTAAAAACGAAGTCTATGGTCTCTTAATCGCTATGGTAATGGGGATAATCATGGGCGCATTCCTCATGCCCTATGCACCCATTCTCTATCCTATCTTACCAGGATGGCCAACGCCAGAGATGATTTCCCGTGGTCTAGCCATTGGGATCGTCGTCGGCATCATTGTCGCAGCTGCTTCTGGTGCCGGTGTTGCCATGGCTGTGACCCGTGGAGAAATCAGCGGTTTAGTTGGAGTCGCTATTGCTGCCTCATTAATGCCACCAGCCGTCAATGCAGGCATGAATCTAATTTATGCGTTAATGGGACCTGTATATTTTGGTGGCGCAGTCAATGTACCCTTGCACTTGGGCATAGCCGGAATCAGCTTTATCTTAGTTCTTGTCA
Source organism: Candidatus Hermodarchaeota archaeon (assembly GCA_016839805.1). GTDB lineage: Archaea > Asgardarchaeota > Hermodarchaeia > Hermodarchaeales > Hermodarchaeaceae > Hermodarchaeum. The sequence continues at coordinate 66,997 of JAEOTO010000033.1, read as the reverse complement.
ACATTCTGTTCATCAACATCGTAGCAATGTTAGTCTTTGTTCTCAAGCGAGTCGCACCCATAAAGAGCAAATCTATCTTCTGGCACGACCTCCCTCAATTAGAAAAGAAACGTCGTGAAGAACTTTGGCACCGATGAAGTTAGCACTTCTAGCGCTCTTCTGAGTCGGTGTCTTCTCTCCTCTTTTTGTACCAAGTCTCCTCACAGCGTAAGGCTTAAGAAGATGTAAGATATGCATCGATGTGCATATCATCAAAATGTTATCCCGAAACTTGGACGTGAAGTTCCTTGTCTCAGACTCCAAGCAGTATGAAACTTGGTTTAGTTATGGTGTTCACAGCGATTATCATCGCAGTTGGTGTACTTGCATCTTTCACCTTATTCGTGTCACAGCATCCGAACTCCCCCTCAGGTGAGGTAGATATTCGCGTCATAAATAGAGACGTCAGTGTTAATCTCAATTTCACTTTTCTTTCATCAATTCCTCCTAATCAAGGTGATTCTTCGTATCAGAACCGCTTCAACAACTGGCGTGAAACCGGAACCTATGTTGGCGTATCGCTAACCACCATTGTTGAACTCGTTGGGGGAATGGACCCCAATGATGTTATCCGAGTCAACGCATCTGACGGCTACTATCAATACTACGCTTACTACAATCTCTACCCCAATAGTTCGGTTGCCAACTTACAAGGGGGCTTGGTACTCGCCTATTCATATAATGGAACCACTCCAAAAACGTGGGGCGATGGACCTCGAATAGCCTTCCTACCTAATGATGGAGCGTATAGCAATGATGATGCGAACGCTACTACGCATCCTGCCTGGTTCTTTGGCAGCGCAGGAGCTCGTTGGGTTCGAAATGTGGCCACGATTGAAGTACTACACGATGTCTATATTAGTGGATCATTCCACTTTACCGTCATTGACGACGATATACAACGGGACGTCTACTTGGTCGACTTGGCACTGATGCACAATCTAGCAGGATTCACCTCCTATCAGAATAAAATGGGTAATTGGCGTGGAAATGGTACCTACCAAGGTGTTCCTCTTCCTGCAATCATTGAGCTGGTTACAACTATCGACAATGACGATATTGTGAATGTAACCGCTCTTGATTGGGCGCAAGCTTTCGCTTATTATAATCTCTATCCAAATGAGACAGTGTATAACTACCAAGGCGATCTTATCCTAGCTTATGTCTTTAATGGTACAATGGTTACAGCATGGACTGATGGCCCAATGCTGGCCTTCTTAACTCCTGATGGAACCTACAGTAACGATGACGCTAGTCAAACGACAGAACCTACCTGGTTTTTTGGGAGTGCTGGAGCACGTTGGGTACGAAATGTCATGACAATTGAAATCATTCGGGATAGCTTCCCCCCATAACCTTGTTATTATGGTGAAGACATGAACAGCTCAGCTACCTCCTATTACTTCACAACTCGTGACCTTGTCACGATTGCTGTTCTTAGTGCACTAGGCGGAGCTTTGAGTACCTTTGTCGGCTATCTTGGGCTCCTCTTGAACACAGCTATTAGAACGCCATTTGGTGCTGGCCAGTTTATTAGTGGATTACACGTATTTTGGATTATTTTAGCAACGGGGCTTATCCGAAAAACCGGTGCAGCAACCGCGACTGGTCTACTCAAGGGATTCGTTGAATTCTTCACGGGAAGCACCCATGGAATTATCGTCGTATTAGTCAGTCTCATTCAAGGCCTGATCATTGATATCGGCTTCTTTGTAATTGGCAAGCGGGATTCTCTACCTTTCTGGTCAATTATCGCAGGGTTTGCCGCGGCTTCCAATGTCATCGTCTTTCAACTTTTCTTCTTTTCTGGTGCCCCTCTAATTTTCCTTACCCTACTGATAATTCTCGCGTTTTCGTCAGGTATTATTTTCGGTGGCTATTTTGGCCATGCAACGACTCATCTTGTGTTGGAATCCAGTGTGTACCGCTCAACAGTTACAGGACCTTCGCTGAGATCAAAGGGATCTATCTGGCGACGTCTTGGCCCTTATCGTCTTTCAGCTCTCATTTTTCTAATTGTTATTGCTTTTGGGGCTAGTCTCTACGCTGTTTTTGTATGGCGACCCGTTCTTGATCCACTCAGCTGTGAGGTTGTTGGACAGGTATCACAGCCATTCGGATTTTCCTACTTCACCTATGCAGATCAGGAAATTACCATCGAAGCTGAACTTATTGGTTCCGTCACACATCTCCCTCTCCAGAATTACACCGGAATTCCATTGGTCACCATCCTCACTGACGCCCAACCTTTAGAATCGGCAACAGTACTTCAGGTAATATCCTCAGATGGGTATAGTGCCACATTCTCCCTCGAAGACATATTTACTGACCACGAAATAATCCTCGTCGTCGAGGATGGACTAAGGCTTGTTGCAAAGAATTATCCCGGATGGTTTTGGATTCAGAAGGTCGTCAGCCTTGTCATCACCTAGCAACTATACCACCTCACCTCCTCCTGTCATTCAAATATCCAATCTAACCTACACCTACGAAGGAAGCGACAAATCAGCACTCCAAGAATTAAATCTAGAACTTTACTCAGGAGATTTTGTCATCATAGCAGGGCCTAGTGGAAGTGGAAAAAGCACTTTAGCTCGTTGTCTCGCAGGCTTTATTCCCCACGAATATCCAGGCACGTTCCAGGGGTCTGTTAACGTTCTAGAGCAGGAAACTAAATCACATTCAATCCGTGATCTCGCCCGTTCAATTAGCCTCATTCAACAAGACCCTGACAACCAACTCGTTACCCTCAATGTAAGAAATGAAGTCGCATTTGGTCTTGAAAACTTCCAATATCCATCAGAAGCGATTAAACCTCAAATTGAATGGGCGTTAAAAGCTGTCAATGGTGATAATCTCCGGAGCCGTAGCACCCACACACTCTCCGGGGGAGAAAAACAGAAGGTCGTAATCGCTTCGTTTGTAGCACTTCAATCGCCCATTGTCATATTTGACGAACCCACGGCAAGACTCGATCCTCAGACTACAAACGAAGTTATCACCACTCTTCAAGATCTGCACAAACAGGGTAGAACGATTCTGGTAATTGAACACCGAATCAAACCTTTTCTAGCTCTGGCTTCTCGTATCCTACTCATGAATGAAGGACGCATCAGTTACGATGGAAGACCCGACCAGCTTTCTGCCTTGCCTACGACTTTATTAAACTTGGGGGTTGCCCTTCACCCATTATCATATTCAGAGGTAGTTCCCTCCGGAGCTCCCCATGAACAGGATTTATTAAAAATTCGGAACCTCACTTTTACTTATCCAAGAATCGAGGAACAATCAACACCACGACCAGCACTGCAGAATCTGACCTTTTCATTGCATCCGGGAGAAATTGTCGCGTTAATGGGAGCCAATGGATCAGGAAAATCGACATTGTTACTCCAACTCATGGGATTGCTTACACCTGATTCTGGAACAATACATCTTAATCAGCAGAATATCCATGAACAACCAGTTTCTCAGCTAGCCCGCAGTATTGGGCTAATTTTTCAGAATCCACTCCACCAACTATTCGCTTCCACTGTGAAAGAAGAAGTGCTGCTCGCTTCAAAACATCTTGGGATTCCAGAACCCAACGAAGCTGAACTTCAAGCCGAAAAAGTACTGGATGCATTCGGACTCCTCCCCTACCAAGATCAATCGCCCTACACTTTGAGTTTGGGTGAACAACGGCGTCTTACAATTGCATCCATCTTATTACACAAACCGCAAGTCCTCTTACTAGATGAACCTTTCATCGGTCAAGATTATCACAACGTTCATCGCCTCATGACCATTGTTCATGAGGAAGCATCACAAGGGTCAGCTATCTTGTTGGCTACCCATGACGCCGCAATTACTGAAACATACTGTACTCGACTCCTTTTCCTCTACGATGGTCGCCTGCTCATCGATGCCCCCGTCAAACAAGGACTCGAATACCTAACCATGTTCGAACAAACAGCCTACGGTCACGAACCAAAGCTATTGGAGGTCGAATCCGAATAATGAAAATGCGCACATCCTCCTTTGGCTACCTTCAACGGAATTCGTTTATCCATCGGCTGAACCCCCTGACAAAATTCGCTGTACTTATCCTTCTTGTAATCCTCACAGTCACATTAGTCTCTGATATCGTATCCCTATCCATCTTCGTGTTTCTCCTCCTCGGTTATATTGGTGCTGGTATCAATCTCAGATATGCATTTGGGCGACTCCGTCGCCTCATCGCCTTCATCCTCCTCATTGCCATGGTACAACTCCTCTTCACATCCTATGGCATCATCCTCTTCTATCTCATTCCGCCCCTTGCCCCAGGATTTGGTCCCTTTTTCCCAATTACAATCACAGGCATCGCAAATGCGATCAATCTCGCCTTTCGGCTCATCAACATCGTCTTAGCAAGTGCACTATTCGTGGCCATCACAGATCCTAGCCGCTTCGTTGCAGCCTTAACATCACTCCGAATCCCTTATCGATATGGATATACGCTTGTTCTTGCCCTTCGTTTAGTTCCACTTTTCGATAAAGAATCGAACACCGTCCAGGCCGCTCAACGAGCACGAGGCATCCCAGTTGATCAGGGAATTATTCGGGGATTCCTTCGACGAGTTAGATTTACATTTATGCCCCTGCTCTTCTCCGCACTAGGACGCATCGACGCGCTTACGTTAGCTATGGATGGACGAGGTTTTGGTTATGCGCCAACCCGAACTTATCTCATCTTCCCCAATTTTGTCATCAAAGATTGGCTTATCGTCTGCGTAAGTATCTTCTTGACTAGCCTCCTTCTCTGGTATTTTCTCTTCGTCGCCCCATTACCCCACATCATTGGATAAAGGCAGTATTATTCACAGGGAACTAACTTTTAGACGACAATGGACCATCAAAAAGAATTACCCGATTAATTTTGAGGTTTAAACGCTTCCACTTTAGCGCTCGCTACATATCCTGCTCCAGATTTCTCAACAATTTTAACCCGTTCAAATCCAGCATCTCGAATTATAGCAAGATACTCGGTTTCTGAAACCGCACCTGCGACACATCCAGTGTATGAATTTATGGATTCACGGACATCCTCGGGGAGTGGCTTGATAATAACCATGTCGGAGACCATGAGTCTCCCTCCTGGGCGTAGAACGCGAAACGCTTCTTGAAACACTTTCGCCTTATTCGGAGCGAGATTTATTACGCAGTTACTGATGATTACATCAACCATTTCATCTTCAACAGGAAGCTTCTCAATTTCACCCAGCCTAAACTCGGTATTTTTCACTCCAATGGTTTCTGCATTTTCTTCGGCTTTCTGGACCATTTCTGGGGTCATGTCGACGCCAATTACTTTACCAGTCTCCCCAACAGTCTCAGCTGCCATGAAGGCGTCGAGTCCTGCTCCGGATCCAAGATCTAATACGACCTCTCCTTCCTTCAAACTAGCCAAAGCTACTGGGTTTCCACAACCGGCATAGGATTCAGTTAATGATTTAGGGAGTTCATCGACCGGATATCCAAAGAGTCGAGCCCTGTTCTGTCTAGGTGACCATGAACTTCCACTATCACAGCAGCTCTTATCAGTGCAACAGCCTTTCGAAGCCTTCGCCAGCTCTGCGTAAGCTCGTTTGACTTCTTCTTTGAGTTCTTCATCGTTCATTTTGCTAACAGGCTTATCTTGAGTCATACGTAGTCGCCAACTCTTGTTTGACCGATAACGTATCAGAATATTTAAATGTATTGGGCGTCCAATATGTCCTATGACCTCCCAAACCAAGGACCAACAATGTTGCCCTCCAGACTGCTGCGACATGCGCGGTTTTCTGTCATTTCAGCTCCTATGGTTGCTTAGTAAAAGACCAATGAATGGGCAACAACTTGCACGAGAACTTAAAGCCCGTCGCGGAACCAAACCTACTCCTGGAACCCTTTATCCTGCCCTCAAGGACCTTGAAAGCAAGAAGTTGATCCAAGGGCATCGATCTGGAAGGGAGATTCAATATCAACTCACGGAATCCGGTCGAACGGGTCTAGTCAAAGCCTGTCAGTATTTTCACCACGTCTTCATCGAAATCTTCGAAGATTGTCAACGGGGATTCTGTGCAACCTTGTGAGAGTGGTGGTTTCTTTCAAAGAAGTGACGAATCGTTTAAGAACAAATTTTACCCAGCAATAGGTGGTGGATATAATGGGCAAAGCTGACAGTGTTTTCGAAATTATTGGGCCAATCATGATCGGTCCATCGAGTTCACACACGGCTGCGGCTGTGCGGATCGGACAAATCAGCTTAGCCATCCTCGGAGAACCCGTTAACGAGGCTATTATTCAGTTCCATGGATCTTATGCGCTTACCGGAAAGGGTCATGGGTCTGACAAAGCAATTGTGGCTGGGCTGCTAGGCTTTGATGCTGCTGATGAACGAATTAAGGATTCCCTCGCAATTGCGAAACAACAGAACATGAAATTAGATTTTCAAAAAGTCGACTTAGGTGATGACTATCACCCCAACACTGTTCGACTTCTCATTGCTGGTGTCAGTGGAATGCATTTTGAAATCACAGCTATCTCTGTTGGAGGAGGGAACATCAGTATTGTAGAGTTCAATGGTTTGCCTATTCAACTCTCAGGTGAATACCATACCCTCATCACTATCCATAGTGATCGACCCGGCATAGTAGCTAAAGCTACTTCTATCATCTCTCAGCACAAAGTCAATATTTCCACCATGAATCTCAGCCGGCAACGTCGAGGTGGTCTTGCCGCTATGGCTATCGAAATGGACCAACCTCTTCCACCCGAGGCGATTAAGGAATTAGAGGAAAAAGCGCAAATCGTCCGAATTATTCCTCCCATTTATTGAGGTGCTTTAAGATGTATTATGAGACGATAAAACAACTCATCAGATTAGCTGGACGCCAGAAAAAACCTATCGGTGAAATCGTTCTGGCTATCGAAGCTGAACAGGAAAATGAATCACCAAGTACTATTCGTGGACAAATGGTGATCTCATGGGAAGTTATGAAACAAGCACTCGACCGTGGAGTCACTGACAACATTCGCTCTGTCAGTGGTCTAAGTGGAGGGGATGCCAAACTGTTCTTCGCTCGGACACCTAAATTCCTTAACCCAGATGTTGGCAAAGCAGTTGCTAGAGCTTTAGGGGTGGCTGAAGTCAACGCTGCCATGGGGAAGATCGTAGCCTGTCCCACTGCGGGAAGTTGTGGAATCGTTCCAGCGGCTTTACTATTTGCTAAAGAACGACTACAAATCGATGAAGAAACGATTATCACTGCCCTGTTCACAGCGGCAGGTATTGGAATAGTATGCTCGATGAATGCATCTATATCGGGGGCTGAAGGCGGATGTCAAGCCGAATGCGGTGTCGCCGCTGCTATGGCGGCAGGGGCATTGACAGAACTATCCGGAGGAAGCGCCACTATGGTCGGACACGCTGTGGCTCTTACGTTAATTAACATGTTAGGTTTAGTCTGTGATCCCGTAGCGGGTCTAGTTGAAGTACCCTGCATCCTTCGAAACGCAGGAGCTCTCATGCAGGCTTTCCTTGCTGCTGATTTAGCCTTAACAGGCATAAAAAGCCGTATTCCTGTTGATGAAGTAATCGGAGCAATGCGAGAAGTCGGTCAAGCCTTGCCTGAGAGTCTACGTGAAACTGCTCTTGGTGGACTAGCTAACACGCCTACGGGACGACGATTACGGCGAAAACTGACTTAGTAATCGCGTTTTCCATGCTATTACTCTAAGAGCGGAATCACACACAAAAAGATCAAGGGGCTATCACCTGTATTCCGATAGCCATGTGCCTCATTTGGTGGAACGTATACAAACATATCTGGTTTAATAGTAATTTCCTGTTCCTCGGTAAACGCAATCCCTTCTCCTGAGAGAATGTAAATCTCATGGTCTGCATCATGATCGTGCAAGGGGATTTCTCCACCCGGTTGTACTTCAAACCGGCGCATCGCAAAGGTCCTGGCCCCATTATCCTTATTGATTAACCATCGAATCGTGGTGCCCGTCGCACCATACATTGTGACAGTTTCTTCCGGACGTTCATCATAACGGTCAGCAATCATCGTTTTATCACCGGGTATTGAATACTTATATAGCAATACAATAACGGATTCTCCTGCGTTTACCTGTCGTATTAAAACCCGACTGATGCGCTACGAGAAAACTTAATTGGACGCAAAACTAGGCATAGCATGACATCGTTGAAATAATGGAGAACCAACACTATAGCTGGCGGGATGATAATGGCGAGGAAAGACTTGGTTAAACAAACCCTCCTCTCCCTTTTACAGGAGGCTGAACCCGCCGTCGCTGATGACGCGCTCTTTCTAGGGAAAATGAAAATTCACTGTACTGAATCCGGCTATGCTAACATCCAACTCAGCCGGCCTCTTGATATCGAATACGTTAAACAATTCTTTCAAGGCATGGATGTCTACGCTGAAGCCAACCAAGCTAGTGTCATCGTGAAGAAGAACGCCAATGTTTTCCTTTACGCCGAACCCAACGATACCCAACGCATCGCCTTCGGACCCGTGATGGACATAGAATTGCTTGTGCTAGTTTTCAAGTACATTCGCACCACAATGACGCGAAACGCTTAGTTTACCTCTTTTTTTCCAATTCAAAGCCTTTAGGCAAAATCTCCGAAAGGCGTACACGATCTTTTTTCCCAGACGCATTAACAGCTATGATTTCTATATCGGGGTTGAATTCGTACAATACCTGTCGACAAATTCCACAGGGCATCACTGGTTCTTCGGAATCAGTCACTATTACGATCTTAGTAAAGACTTGAGCACCAGCACAAATCGCACAATACACAGCATTTCGCTCCGCACAACTTGTCGCTCCGAATGTCGAGTTTTCCACATTACAACCGGTGAAGACCTGTCCATCCTCGGTAACTATGGCAGCACCAACTTTGAACTGAGAATATGGTGCATAAGCATTTTGTTGGGCGTGTCGAGCTCGTACGATTAGATCTTCATTGCTTAGTGACATTTCTGCTCCTCATCCAAAACTAGTGGGGGCGATTCTTTTCTGACAGCTACCTATAATAGCTCGTCGGTTGTCAGTGTGGTGTGTATGAAGTGTTCCGGGTATTACTGAGTATAAAAATAATGCTTTTAGAATTCCTTAAATCCCGAATACGCCTCTTAGTCGGCTTAAATCCTTCAAAACACGAAAAAACACAGGATAAGTCTATTTTACGGGAATCAGGGGATAATGTCGCCGTATACCGAAAAGCAAGGGTTTAAATATCCGCCCGAAAGCGATTAGATTGAGTGAAAAAAAAGGGACGTGATGAAAATAACTGTGATGGAGTCCAGCGTGACTTCTTCCAAACAACGCGCTGTCACAAAACCCATCACTTGCCCTGTCTGCGGCCATATCAACCTAATCCACCGCAAACTATACAACTGGCTACTCACCAAAGAGAAACACGCCCGATGTCGCAACTGCGGGCGATCAATCCCTCTTTCAGCCTAATTTTTTTGTCCACTATGGTGTTACACTTAAGTGGAGAACCTTCTAGATTGCTGGTTACGCTTCTCTACATGCTAAGAGGAGCTTATGTTAAGATGATGGTGTGAAGCAATGGCTGAACAAAAATTCAGTTGGAGTCTTACATTCATCATTGGACTGGGCTTTTTCACGACTGCTCTTTCTTGGTCACTTTACAACACATTCCTGGGACCCTATATTCAGGATTTCATTGGTGTGTTCGCTTTCTTAATCCCTGTTCCTTTGATTATTGGTCTGGTAATGGTTCTCGATAATATTACCGCGTTTATTTTGCAGCCTATTATCGGGGGTAGATCAGATAAAACTCGAACACGATGGGGTCGACGAATGCCCTATCTCTTGGTGGGTATTCCCCTGGCTTCCGTCTTCTTCATCTTCATTCCCATCGCAGGAGCTATTCCCTATACTTGGGGCTTCTGGGTACTTATTGCAATAATTGCTATCTTTAATGTGTCCATGGCTATCTATCGCGCACCAACCGTTGCATTAATGCCGGATTTCACGCCTTCCGAACACCGAACTAAAGCGAACGGTGTCATTAATCTCATGGGTGGAATTGGGTCAATCATTGCATTCGCTGTGGGTACAACTCTCTATAGACTTCCAGGTTATATCGGTTGGATTCCCATTGGACCGCTCATCTCTTTCAGTTTTGCATCACTAATCATGGTACTTAGTCTCCTCATTATAATGTGGCGTCTCAAGGAACCCCCAGTACCAGAGGATGTTGAAGAGCGAAAAGACCTTGGTATCGCGCCTGCCGTCAAAGAAGTCTTTCGAAGTAAAGATCGAACAGGTATTTACATTCTATTTGCTATCTTCTCCTGGTTTCTGGCTTATCAGGCTCTGGAGGCTTTCTTCACCTTATATGGTGAAAACGTCTTGCTAATCGATCGTGCCAGTGCTGGATTCATGCTCACTGCCTTTGCACTCACCTTCGTTCTCTTTGCCATCCCAGCTGGTTTCATAGCCAATGTGATTAGCCGGAAAAAAGCGATTATGATAGGCATCGTTGGTTTTGCTATCTGCATCGGGATAATTCCATTTGTACCAATTCTCGCTCCGACTATGATCTACATTTTTACAATGGCACTTCTCCTAATTGCTGGTATATTCTGGGCGATGATTAACGTCCAATCCATCGTACTAGTATGGGAGATTGGGAAACGTCGAATGGGTTCCTTTACCGGAATTTACTATCTCTTTGCATCGCTAGCTGCTATGGTGGGTCCAGTGCTTTGCGGAGCAATCATTTGGTATGGTGGAGTCCTGATTGGACAACCACTTGGTAACTACGTTCTAATGTGGCCATTTAGCGTCGTTGTCCTTATCATCGCTTTTCTACTAATGTTAGGAGTGAAAAGTGGGGAAGCTGGTGAAGAGGAAAAGCTAGCTGTTCAAGAATAACTTTCTCAAGGTGCAGTATTGCACCTCTCTCTAATTTTTTACTGATCTGATGATTCTTAGATAGCATTTTTTAACCCGTTTAAGTTCTGTTGACTATTCGTTAACTCATGGAGAAGCTTCAATGTCAGAAATCCTTGATATCGTGACCACTTACCTCAAATCAATGAAGCTCTCCTATGAGATCAAACCCGTTGAAGGGAAAATCCAGCGGATAATAGTTCCCTATTCAGTGCCTGAAGAGAAGCTGAAGTATGACGTAATAATTGATGTTTCAAAGCATTTCGTCCGCTTCTGGACTCTCGTTATGCGACATGACCTGATACAGAGCAAGAAAAAGCAGGTCACGTTGTATCGCAAACTTTTGGAAGCGAATGAACAATTAGCTGAAGTGAAATATTTCATTACCGAAAAGGGCGATGTAGGAATCGTAGGACATGAAGGTGTAAAGATATTGACCATTGATGGATTTCGCGAAGAATTTGGAGCCATTCCCTATGGAGTTGTCTACTTCATAACCACTATTGCGAAGAACCTGAATCTTTCTCTCAAACCACCTTCCCATGATGATTTATCCATTTACTCATGATTCCAGAGCCCCGTTAACCGCTTATGAGAAGAAACGTTTTTCTAACGCTGGACATGAATGGTTCTTTCTACTGAGGTTAATTTCATGACGACAACAATGGAAAAAATTGAAGGCTATCTTAAAGAAATGAATCTAACCTACCGCGTAATTTCAACTGAGGATCGTATTATACTCCCATACCAAATCGAAGAACGACGATTCTTCTTAATTATTGACCGTGGTGATAAATGGGTGCGGTTCTTCGTTACTATCGTTGATGCTGATGCAGTAAAATCAGTGGATAAACTCAAACTGTATAAGGCGCTTCTTGAAGCAAATGGACAATTAGCTGAAGTAAAATATTTCGTCTCATCGGATGGGGGAGTTGGTGTGATTGGCCATGAAGGGGTTCACTCGCTTAGCTTTGAAGGGTTTCAAGAAGAATATAACGCGCTTCCTTTTGCTATTACATTCTTTATTCAAAATATCGCATCAAAATTAAACATCGAGGTCAAAGGTGTTAGTGAATCCTGAAAATAAAAAACACCCTTGCCTCCTTTTATGAATAATCGCTAACAATGGGGCACCATCATTTGACAATCAAGGCTCTACTAATCGATTTCGACAACACCCTTGTGCTTTTCAATGAGGACCAGTTCCTCGTTGCCTATGCCAAACTCGCTTATCCTTACCTTTCGGAATTTTTTGATGAAGCCACCTTCTTTCAAAAACTTCTCAAATCCACGCTGCAGATGATTCAAAATGATGGTAGCCAAACTAACGTTGAAGCTTTCACCAATAATTTCATTGCAGACACGCTGTCCCTTGGCTACGAAGAATGTAATAACCGATTTAAGCAATTCTATGAAGAGAAATTTCATGAACTGGGAGATACTGTAATTGTGGTTCCTTATGGGCGGGAATTGCTCAAAAGAGTATTAGACGCTGGAATTCAAGTGGTGATTGCCACCAATCCTATCTTCCCTGAACTAGCATCTCGCACCAGACTTGGATGGGCAAATATTGCGGATTTGAAGATCACCCTTATGACACACGCTGAAAACATGTCTTACTGTAAACCCCGTCCAGAATACTATCAAACCATCTTAGACCTTATCAATCGAAAACCCAAGGAATGCCTCATGGCAGGCAATGATTCCATCAGCGATATGTCTGCCTCGGCTTTGAGTATGACAACTTTCCTTGTGGATCTTGATCAAGAAAAGGGACGGCTAGGTATTCTATCCAAAGAGATTGGCAATTCTGCTAAAAAAGAAGCTAAACGCTTTCAATATCGAATCGATGGTTCGGGAACCTTGGAGGACCTCGAACACTTTCTTTTCAATCATGAACGGAGATAGTTTAATCCATGTTCACTAGACAACAAATTGAAGCTGTTTTGTTTGATGTTGACGGAGTTGTGGTTGAAAGTGAACTTCTTCACCTAGCGACCTTCAATGAGTTATTAGCCTCTCTAGATATACATATTACCGAGAAGGAATGGAAATCACGGTTTCTCGGAGTGGGTTCAGTCTCAATCATGACCACTCTATTCAAAGAACATGGAATCACTGAAGATTACAAGCTTTGGGTTGATAAACGCCGTGCCCTTTACCGTGAACATGTGGCATCCGGTGACCTAAACTCGGTTCCAGGATTTCTTGCATTCTATCACTCGGTTGTAGATGCCAAATTGCTTATCGCCTTTGTAAGCACGGGTCACCCTCAAAATATTGCTGCGGCTCTGAAAAGTCAAGGTTTGGAAGGAAACCATCCTATTGTTGATGGAATTCAAGTCACTCGATTGAAACCAGATCCTGAAGCCTATCTTCTTGGCGCTCAAACATTAGGGGTTAGACCTTCGCGATGTCTTGTTTTTGAAGACTCACCGATTGGTGTAGCCGCTGCCAAAGCTGCGAAGATGCGATGTGTTGCCCTGACAACTACTAATCCGTCAAATGACCTTTCAGAAGCTGATTTCATTATCTCAAATTTTGAAAGTTGGACAATTACTAAAATCCTTGAAAAGTTGGAAGTTTAATAGGGATAGCGTTTTATGCCCTTTAGCTTGCAGACCTCGCGGACTAGCATATCAAGGATTTGATCGTCACTTTTGATGCCTGCAGGAGCATCAACAATTTTACTCAGTTGCAAGGGAATGCCATCCATTCGGTATGCTGTTTGAACACCATCAGCCTCAATCCCTACGTACGCCGAAGGCAAGACGACATCAGCGATTTCTGTTGTAACACACCGCTTCGGATCAAGGACAATCACAGGAATGTTGAGCATTTGCTTGACCGCGGATGCGGGAAATGAGGCTGCAGGATCTGCCGCGATTGCAAAGAATGCATCTGCTTCTCCCCGGACTAATACATCCACTGCACTGGTTTCACCGGGCATGTAATATGGAGCACCATGTTCAAGACTAACTGAAAAAGGATACCCATAGGTCCATGTTGATACATGGTTAGATCCAGTGACGTTGAAATGTCCACGCAAGGGCATAATTACTGCTTTAGTATAATGATTCAAATCGGCTGTCAGGTCGATGGCAACTGAGATGTTATGGTCTTTTCCGTGGCTCTGTGTTAGTCCTAATCCAAAGAATATCGTGGTAAATTGGGCGTTTTTTAAATCCGCTGTTAACTCACGAACCTGTCGCATGGGAACTCCTGCAACTTCTGAAGCCTGTAATTCATGTCCACGAAGCAAAGATCGTACCGCTTGTAATAACTCATAATCTTTGTTAGGTTCAACTTGAATGAAATTAGTGACTTGATCAGAGAACCGTGTAGGGCGAACATCGATGTGATAGATCTTACGATCTTCGACCTGTCGGAAGAGACCTTCAATGAATTGCGAATACCGTCGTGTATGACGTGGATGGGCGGCAATTGGATTGCAACCCCAATAAATAATCAAATCTGAATAGTTCTTGATTTTACCTAAGGTAGCGGTGCCAATCCCTACACGTTGGACCGCTTCAATCCCTGGACCATGACACACAGATGAGGTATTATCTACAATAGCGCCTGATACTTCAGCCAGTTCTAAGGCTTTGACATTTGCTTCATTAGAGGTACTCGCCAAGCCATAGATCACAGGGCGTTTAGCATTCGCAAGTATCTTTGCTGCTGCCTGTACAGCCTCTTCAATGGACACATGTTTTACCTCGGATTTATCCGAACCGGACCGTAGCTCTGGTTTGTAAATACGATACTCATCTCGAACCTTCAAGAACTTAGTATGTCCGATTCGACACGCATTCAAGGCTTCAACAATGGTGCCTTCAGGAACTCGTGGGAGGGGTCCGGTCATGGTTACCGCAACTTCAATGTCGTCACAGAGACAACCACAAAATGGGCATATTACATGCTTAGTGATGCGAGTCCGAGGGGTTGCTAGAATTGCATCAGTGTCTTTCGTAGTCATACCTTGAACCTCAATTAGCACCTTAGCTCCGGTGTAAATGTACATTGTGGTTCTGTCATTTAAGCGGTTCGCCCTGACCAAGTGTCAATAAGAAAAAGAGGGGGTTCCAAGTTTTCCAACTCGGAATATAATCCTGACCTAGTTATTCTCTTCGAATTCCAAGCTCACGAACAATCTCGGTCTTCCGTTTTTGAATCGTACCTTGGGACACACCAGTGACCTGACTGATTTGAGCCATTGTTCGGGGCTCGTTTTCTAAGATACCCGCAATATAGAGGGCTACTGCAATAAGGGTGTTAGGGGATTTTTTTAAATTAATTTGCGATTCCCGGATCTTCAAGAGGATATCTTCTGCTTGTGACTGTGTTGAGGGAGAAAAATCAAGTCGATTACTATAATCAGAAATATCGAGATGAGTCTGAGAAATTTGAGGTATAATTGATAAACCTCAGAAAAAGTTCGCTTCACGCTGCTTATAAGGGCTTGGATTTCTAGGTCACATGACCACTTACTTCTCAGAACACATTAAATAAGAGGCTAGCCCGATCAAATTTCAAGTTCATGGACGAGTTGCCTGTAGCGTGTTTGAATCGTCTGTGGTGAAACCCCTGTTACCTGACCAATCTTCTTCTGAGTCCGCCGTTCATCTTCTAAGATACATGCAATATAGAGTGCCGCTGCAATGAGGCTTTCAGGAGTTTTCCTAGATGTTAGACCTGCTCGGTCCACGTCAAAGAGAATGGCTTCAGCGCGTTTTTGTGTATTAGAGGACAGTTGGAGTTGATTGACATAGGGTGAAATGTTATATTGAGATTGGTTTGATAATGACATAGTTATTCACTTCATAAGTTACTTGTGTCCAAAATTTATCACGGGTACTTTTTCCCTCTTTCTAAAAAATCTTAGACTGTTAATTTAGAATAGGTAAATTCACTAATGGCTTTGAAATTCCCTTCCGATTGGCTGGTAGTAACCCAACCTATTCCGCCATAGATCCTGACTTCTGTTTTGTACGCGTTGTCCAACAGTAGTTCCAAACATTAGGACTAATACGAATTAATCCTGGAAGAGTATAAAAATCGGGTAATAGACTCCCAATAGGTATTGAATTCGCGATTGAGTGGTTTAATAACTATTTTTTGAGAAAATATGACTAAACAGCGGTTTTTTATTAATTTAATCCGCATTAATCTCCGTTTTCTAGTAATCTACGCCACTCTCTGTAGAGGTTTAGGCTTTCGCATAGTAATTTCAGCTTGTTTCTCTTGCCAGTTTAATGACCTTTTTAACAAGGAAAATTCCTTGAATTTCTTTAATGAAGCTTGTTTCAGAGACGTCACTGGAAGAACGAACGAATCGCATTATTCGGAAGGCTCAGCCTAAAGGAGATAGGAAAAGTCTTGAACTCTTTTTAGCAAATGCTCTCTTATTCATCAAAAAGGCTCGAGGCGAACCGATTCCTGATTCTGAAAAGTTTCCTCCTCCACATCCTCGCATTTCCTTTGCTGCGCACCTAGATTCTAGCCCTGAGTTAGCTGATTTCTTTGAACAACGACTTGATCTAATCGAACGGTACGAAATAACTGATGTTCACCGAATCATCGACATCATGACAGCCTTCTCCTACTTACCTCCCTATCCACTAGAACTCAGGTTGTCTCCACGAAAAGTTCGACTTCTACTTCACCTCTATGATGACCCTGTTATTCCTAGTAGCCAATTAGCGAGAAAAGTTAATTCAACTCCTCGCACCATTCGAAAAGAGTTAGAGGATCTTCGCCGTTACTTTGGTTTTACCGTCGCAAATTTTCTTGATTATCATAAATTCAAACTCGCGCATATGCTCATAATCTTTCGCACAAAATCACTTGACCACTCAAAGGAATTAGTGCAATTTATCCAGCGCGAACGACCTCTGTTTCTAAGAGCTTTCACCTTTGATGAAGACTATCGTATTGGGTTCATGACTTTCACAATTCCAGATCAACCCAAAGGACACCAGTTGTTTAATCAAAGATTAACCTGGCTTCAGAATGCGTTTTTTCAAGATTTGACAATCGCGAGGACTCTCGACGCCGCCTATACTATGTCATTTGATGCCTATGATACTAAATCTAATTCATGGATATGCGATTCTCCACTCGTCTCAGAAGCCATGCTGCAATTTATCCAATCTCATAGTTATTCTATCCCCAAACCCCATGGATTGAAATATTCTGAACCTATGCATTTTAGCCAACTAGATTTTCTGCTTGGACAACTAGCACGCAACCATGTACGACCATTAAACATCGAGTTCATCAAGAAGGAACTAGATAAACGCGGATTCGAACTGTCCAAAAAAACTATCTGGGCAAAACTTCTCCGATTTCGCAACGAAGAAATCCACGCGCCTATGGTCTATTACGAAGCGCCGTTTTTCGAATCCTTTGTTACACTACTTGTTCAATGCAACAACGAAATCCGTGATCAAGTTGCTCTTTTACCCTCCCTTTTGCCATATTCCTTTATTTCCATTCTTGATTCCGGAGTCTTCATCTCCTTCCATCAACCCAGTCGCTGTGGAGCAATCACCGGTCAGCTTGTACAGGCTTTGAGCAATTACTCTGGTGTGACGGACGTAGTAGCTGTTCGCCGGGGAGATAACATCGGCACACCCTCGGCAGTTGACACCTATACTCGATGGGATGAAAGCCGTCAACGATGGCTCATCAAAGAGGGCGATATCTAACATTGAAATGAGCATTTAGTTTATTATAGATTCATGGGATTAGAATGAGGATAAGGCTTTGAATCCAAAGATGACCAGCAAAAATTAGTGGTAGGAAGAGGGTTGCTGTAAGTGAGATTACAGTCAACAACGTATTGATTGATGGGCCTGCCGTGTCCTTGAAGGGATCACCAATAGTGTCACCCGTTATCGCAGCGGAATGAACGATGTGATAATCTTCTCGGTCATGATTGTATTCTGGCGATTCGATGAATTTCTTTGTATTATCCCAAGCTCCCCCAGCATTATCCATGAACAGCGCGAGGATCAATCCAGTAATCACCGCTCCTGCTAGATACGCGGCCAAGGCTTCTAATCCCAACACGACGCCCGTAATAATAGTGACGACAATCGCGGCAATGGTTGCTGGAAGAAGTTCCCGAAGCGCACCTGCTGTCGCAATTTTGATGCCACGATCGTAATCAGGGGTTGCTGTGCCTTCGAGTATACCTGGGTCTTCTCGGAATTGACGTCGAATCTCCCGGATGAGTTTATCTGCATTTTTTTGGACACCAAGAATCAATGCAGCAGAGAAACCCGCTGGCAAAATTCCACCGATCAAGGCTCCCGCAAGTACGACGGGATTTAGCAAATCAATGAAGATAATCCCTCCAGTCATATTAGAGGCAAGTTGAATATACGCGGCAAAAAGTGCAATTACCGTGAATCCTGTCGCTCCAATGGCAAAACCCTTCGTTATCGCCTTCGTCGTATTCCCTAAAGCATCAAGCTTATCACATGCTTCAATAGCTTCCTCCGGGGCTCCTGATTGTTCGATAATCCCACGGGCGTTGTCAACAATTGGCCCATAAGCATCAGAACTCACTACAAGACCATTGGTTGCAAGCAAGCCAACAGCCGCAATAGCCACAGAAAATACTCCCGCTTGCCAGAACCCAATATTACCCGGAACAGGAATCAGAGCTCCAAGGACAAACGATGCAACCAGCGCAATAACAATCCCAACAACAGATGGAATCGTACTGAGCAAGCCATAGGAATAACCGGATAACACAAGAGTGGCAGGACTGGTTTCCGATGATCGGACCATGCTCTGAACCGGTTGGAATCGTCCCGCTCCATAATCGCTGGTAAACACAGCTGACACAAAACCAATGAGTACTCCGGTTAAAAGCCCCAGTACGCCGGAAATGGCAATCACGATGGGTATCTGGAGTAAGAATAGAACGATTACAACAAGAATAGCAAAGAGAATAGTAGCAAAGTAGGTTCCACGGTTCAGTGAACAATCAGGTTCACAATAATCATGTGTCCGAACAGCAAAAACACCTGCCACTGACGCTAACGCCCCGAGAGCTGCTATGATCAGCGGAATTAAACCGTAAGGAATCGGCGTAATGATACCATTTAAGATCAAAACGAGATCAATGGAAGCCCCAAGAATGGCTGCCGCAAGAATCGCAGCGATATTGCTATCAAAGATATCAGCTCCCGTTCCAGCAACGTCGCCGACATTGTCTCCGACTGCATCTGCTATTGCAGCAGGATTACGCGGGTCGTCTTCAGGAATGTTTTGTTCGATTTTTCCCACAATATCAGCTGCTACATCAGCAGTTTTAGTGTAAATACCACCACCCGCTCGAGCGAAGAGAGCGATGCTACTTGCACCAAAGGAAAAACCAGCGATAATCTCCCATAAGGCAACGGGACCGAAATAGGGGAAAATGACATTCCAAGTAAGAAACAACCCTCCAATTCCAATCAAGGCGATACCACTAATGATTAATCCCATTACCGAACCAGCACGGAAGGCTACACGAAAAGCCGGATTTAATCCCCCAGCAGCGGCAGCAGCTGCAGTCCGACGATTGGCCTTGGTTGCCACCGCCATTCCTACGTAACCAGCTGTCATACTAGCAAATGCACCAATCACAAACGAAATGGCAACTGCCAGTGCAACGGAGGCTAGCCCCGTTCCACTAAAAAAGAACTCAGCAAGAGTAATGATTATCGCCATCACAACGACAAAGCCTGCGAGCACACGGTATTGAATACTGAGAAAGGAATGTGCTCCCTCCTCAATCAGCTGACTGACTTCGCGCATACGTTCATTACCTTCATCACTTCGCATCACTAATCGAAAGAAAATGAACGCCACTAGAATTGCGAGCAACCCAGCGAATATCGCCACACCTAGTATGATTATCGTTATCATGAAATTACCCTATCTGAATTGAACCAAACCAACCTATTTAGCAGCGCTGCGCATCTCTGCAAATAATTCCTGAAGGCTTAACACCTGTTTATCGGGCGCTGGAGTAACAGTTGCCTTCAATCCTTTCATTGTGGGCATACCTGTGCTATCTGTATCTCCGCCGATGACACAGTTAGCCCATGGTCCATAAGGTATGAAGCCCATTCCTTCACTAGCTCGGGGTGCCTGCTCAGCTCGAAGCACAACGGTGCCATGGTCCGTCGTTACTTCGACGATATCACCAGGTTCGATTTTCAGCTTTTCAAGGTCCTTAGGATCAAGACGAATCTGCGTTGTTGCTTCAAAGTATATCTCACTCAATTTTCCTACTTCAAGACCTACACCCTGTCGTCGAGTTCGACCTGTTAACAATACGACTTCCAAGCTAGGCATAAGAATTCATCACTCCACTATCGGTTGCAACCGTTAGACTCTGTCCACTAATAAAATTCTTACTCAAAACTGATACGGTCATAAAAAAACGCGAAACATCAGGATGATGGGAGACGAATAATCCATCCTTGAGTAGATAACGATCCCACAACTACTTGGTTCCGGATGATATTACCTTCCTTATCTCGAACCGCTTCAGCTGTCCCTCGAATGCGAACCTGGTCGCCTTTATTAAAGACCGCTGAAAATATGCCCTCAAATGACAAGACATCGGTCAACGCGGGGAGTTCAATATCACCTAATTCCATCGTAATATCACCTACCAAGTATCGAGCAGGAATGAAAAGGCTTCCTTGATCCTCCATGATTGTCGCTGTGAATTCAACTGGACCAACCGAAGAATAGGTTTCCTGTCCATATTCAACCATTATCTCCGCATCAGTACATACAGGATTAATAGAAAACGCTGTTTGGTTGAAACGACCTCGCTGCCAGTAAGACCAGGCTATCTGCTCTTCAAATTCGTCTGGAATACCCAATGTTTGCACTTGGCGATACTGCCATCCTCTAATCTCGTCTGGTGAATATGGCTTGACCTTATTCTCACCAAACATTTGATCCATAGAATCACGGACTTGTTCAGCATTTTCCCGGCCATAAACCAGTAAGTCGATATCAGAGAACATTGGATTATGAAGCCCTAATAGTAATGAACCTGTAATGCCAAACCGGTTCGTGGGCACTCCACTAGCCTCAGAAAGTAATGAGACGAGGGCGCTGGTCTTTGATTCTAATGGATCCTGCGGGTCTCCTATTATCTCTACAAGTCGAACTTCAGGCAAATAGTAAGCAATAATATTCTTCCAGGGTACTAACGTTAATTCAAAGCCCCGAACCCTATCAAGTGAGACATATTCAGGATGGTTTTCCTGGAGCCAATTAATACTCGACTGAACTTCGGCAGCACTATAAACTTGCATCATTCTACGATAATGGATGCCTTGCCTTTCCCATTTCCCTTCAGCATCTGGACGGTACTTCAAATAAGCCGTATATGCATCTGGAGGATGCAGATATCCAACTACTGTGAATAGCAAACCTTCTGTGGTTTCCACAAAATCCTTATCTTTTGGGTGACGCGACACCCTATAATCCCACCCACACTATACTCCAAGCAAACTACTTGGTATTAAGATATCCGTTGGTCTATCACCCAGTATGAATCGTACCCATGACTTCTTACCTACTTCGACCCTTTCCAACATCCCTTGCACGATTACCTTTTCATCCCGTTTTACCTGTTCTGCAAAGCGTCCACGAAAACTCACAATCTCACGAATATTCTGAACTTGCTCTCCCTCAATAAATTCCACTTCATCTATCTCATACCGGCAGGGGGTAAAGAGGCTGTCACGATCATTTGTTATCAGACACTGTACCCGTGCCTGACCAAGTTGGTGATATGTACGGTCTCCATACTTCTCCTTTGCCTCCGCACGATCCAAGACTGCTCGTATAAAATAGTGGTAACCACCAAATATTCCGTGCATGGACTTCAATTCATCCACTAACAACATAGTCTCAATCGGAATCCCAGTTCCACTCCATCTCAGATTGTACACTTGTCGATAATTATCCAAATGGTATCCAGTAATTCCCTGTTCAGGGGCAAGGTGTGATCGACGTAAGGCTAGTTGAACTGCCCGACTTGCTCGTCTTCCATACACAATGAGGTCGATATCTGAACTAGGTCCATGTAAATTCACTTGGATACTCCCAGAGATTCCTAAGGCGGATAGCTTAACCCGAGCAGATTCACAGATTATGTTCGCAAAGGTTACTACATCTTGTTGCAGGGTATCACGATGCTCTAAATTATTTAAGTGCTCTAACACCTGAGTGGGACGATAAACTCGATTTACGTTCTCATTGGGAACCCCTTGAACCTCCCGACCAAACACCGGATCTTGATACAGATATTGAGGATACCGGTTTCGTAGGATGTCAAATCGTTCAGCTAAATGATAGACTTTAGCATAGGTGATTCCGTCACGTTTTCTCTTACCCTCTGGCGATGGATAATAACGAAGAAAAGCAATAACCCGGTTAGGTGGGTGCACTAATCCCTTTACATCGAATATGAGTCCTTCTTGGGTTTCAATGAAATCTCCTTCACGAATCGATTCTTTAATTTGGATAACATCCACCACCACCATGACGTATCAAAGGACCCATAGCTTGGACTCAGACAAACAAAATCCTTTCGCCCGAACGCATCTAATACTTTAAACCAAGAGAAGGAATCTCGAATTCTTCTTCAGACCAATTCCAATACGAACCATTCCATTTAGGCGCAATTTGAGCTGGATCAGGAGATCCAACGTTCTTAAATTGCTGCATCTGCCAAACCTCTTCCACACCCTCATCTTCAATCGTAAGTGAAAGAAGATTCAATATGGTTCCAAGGCTTCGCGCAGGCACACTCACATTTACTACGCATCCAATATTAGAGACTGTGGCGAAAGCCAATGGCATTTGAGCTACCGCCACCGCTATCTGCTCCGCAATATAAGGTTCACATTTAACGGCGAATGAAATAAAGAACGGTAGTTGTGGGGTAGTGAACCAAAAATATGGCTCCATCGTGCGTTCTTTCAAAAGGCGAGTTTTCCGTGTAGAAACTGTTGTGCGGGGAGCTTCAACCCCAATGCTACTCAATCTGTCTAAAATCTTTTTCATTGGTGCATTTCCATCACCAACGAGAAATGAAGCCAAATAATAGTCCAGTTGATCGAATGCACGTGCTATTGTATTAGACAAACCTCTTGGTTTAGGAAGAATCGCCCAGTTCTCACGCACAAAATTCAACAATCCTAAGGTAGAAACATCACTTTCAATTAACCATGTACTAGTATCGTAGTCAAAGTGATCAAAACATGTTGATTGGAAATATTGCTTAATTTCATGAACCTGACAGTCCGCAAACAGATATTCTTTGAGAAATTCGAGTTGTTCTTGAAAGAGTTGCAACGGCTTTCCTTGATCAGGAAGCCTAAAACCAACAAATCCTCGTCGAAAAGTTGTATCAAAAACTGCTCTGGTCAAATATGTTGACATTTCTTTATTGAAGATATTCTGAAGACGACGAGAAATTTTAACATCCGCAGTCATGAAGAATATTCCATAATGGCGTAATTTGAACCGGCCCCAGTCAATCAGGTTGGCAAACCGCAAACCAATTTTTTCCTCAAGAGCCCGGATATCCTTTCGCATAGTTGGGAGGCTGATATTCAACTCTTTAGCCATTTGAGCTTGAGGAGTATTGGGTCGCTGATATAACAAAGTGAGTAAGCGAATTTCTCTTCCTGTAATCCGATCAACTTCATCGGATACTAGACCACGTAATAAATCCCTCGTCACTTTTTCATATGAGGTAATGTTAAACCGAAGAATGACTTTAAGCCGTCGTAGCAAAGAATTGTACATTCTCTCACGGGGCGGAAGAACCATTCCGTCAAAATATGGGTGTGGCTTAATTTTGTAGTCATCCTCGTCAAACGGAATACCCTTAACCCGTTTAGCGTATAGCCGAAGATTATCAAGCAGAAGGTCAACTTCGAAAAGTTCTTCACTTGGGAGGGTTACTTCATGGATGTTGTGCTTCAAGGTGGAGAGTAAATCTGCCACTTCGACCACAGATTGCACGCGCGCCACACCATCGTCAGAAAGAAAGAAACTCCCATAAAAAGTTTCCTTTTGACGAAACAGCAAAAATGTAGAACAGGACTCAAATCCCGATTATCAGAAAGCTTAGAGGTAATCGCGTTTAAGGTTCAAACTAAGCTTTGGATGGTTCTATTGTTTTAATTCGGTTTTTTGTCAGCTCCGTTATAGGAGTGAAGGACCCCCATATAAAGGCTGTTGCACATTGTCTACTTGGATTCCAGCAAACACACTCGCCAAGGGAAAAGCAAATGCGGATGTGAAAACCGAAAAATGTGCCCAGGAACGAACCCATTCCCGTTCTGACCTTTGACTAGACTGAGTATGGCTTGCTCAGTTACTCTAATGAACTCCTCAGCACCGGTTTCACGTTCTTCTGTTTTTTCCCAGTTGTGTTAAGAAAGGTGGAGAAAAACGTGGCTACAGAACTGATGGAAGAAACCCAGCGAATTATTGGCATTGTTGATGCCTATCCTATCGACATAGACATTACCCCTAAGACAGGTGATGAAGATCTCCGAGAAATCGGAGCAATCGGATCCTTGCTAATAGAGTTAGTGAAGGATACCTACGGCCTGAACGGTCGGATTACCGTGGAGGCAACTCCTAGTGGTGTCCGAGTCCGTATTGAGCCGAATGGTCAAAAAGTCTCAAACGTCGCCAGCATTGGGGGTGCGTAAAATGGCGACCCTGAGGGGAATTGCCGTGACCACAGGGACAAATGATACAAGCGACCAAATATTACGCTTGGCTCGCTCCTATTTACGGTCGCAAAAAGTCGCGGACAATGTAGATCAACTTGAGAAGGTTGCACTCGACGATGTGTTTCGCCTCCTGGAACGCCTCTCTCAGCAAGTAGATCGAATGGAACTTCGTCGTCTTTACGACCTTCTTACGGAGCTCGCCGTCGTCCGCGAGAATCATCTTCTCGTGAAAAAGGCGTCGCACGAGGCTCGGCTCATCAAGGCTATTCAACACACAGGTCGATTAGGACAGTTCCTCAGTCTTGTCCTCAATGAAGCCACTTAACCAGTCATTCACTCTGCTCTAGTGGTTACTCGCCTGCACTGGAGCAGAGTTCGACTGGGTTAGAATGGTGGATTCTGGACGGGTGTGGAACAGTATCCAGCGGGGAAATAAGTTAAGAGGGGCTTTGGGTTTACTAGCATTTCTTTTCAAGCCTGGGTTTCTTAGCCCCTACTTGGCTTCCTACATCTTTTCAAAACTGATTAATTACTTTAGGCTTTGGAGGAAGTCTTCCGGCTCTTCGTCTTCTTCAACGATAATTATTTCCTGATGTCCAGCTCGTTCGTCATCATAGCCCTCAGCAATAGTCATGGCTTCCCAGCGTTCAAAGGCGCTGGATTTCTGGCCTCGCCAAATGTACATTTTATTATAGGTGTCTAAAAGGAAAACGTCACCGGTATCGAGGGAATCTTTGGAGCGTTTAACTTCGTAATAGAGGTTGAGGTCACCTTCAATGTGGATGCGAAAGAGTTTGAATTCGTGTTGCTTAAGGGCAACGCGTTTTAGAATTCCTTCGGTATCCTGATCCGTAACTCTGATTTTTCCATTTAACAAGTTAAGGAACTCTTTAGGTTCTTCGCCTTCGTTCACTGTTATGAGTTTGGCGGCACCTTTTCGATCTTGATCTTTCCAAACTGAGGTAATTGCGCCAATGAATTTTTCGTCCGGTGTAGATTTTTTTCCGACCCATAGGTAGATTTTGGGTCCTGTATCCAAAAGGTAGACGTCGCCAGTTCCAAATTCGTTGAGGTAGTCTTTGGGTACACGGACGAGCTGATCCTTTTGGATGTGGTACTTTATGAATTTGTGTTTCATTGAATCCACGCACTCGTGGTTTTATGCAGAGCCGTGAAGAGATATTGGGATTTAATTTCACGGGTGCTATGACTGCTGCAGTTGTTCTCGTCTTTATAACTTTCCTCTCGTTATTGATTTCTAAGGCGGCACACTCTTAAGTTGGAATAACGGAGAGCCGAAGGACCTCAACAATGCCAGTGACGAAGCCAACTTCTTCATTGTTTACTGTTCAAACCTTACCAGGTTTACCTATCATCAAAGAAGGTGATGATGTAGGGAAACTGATTTGCCAAGCCAGCAAAGAGAATCAATTCCCTTTAGAAGATGGTGACATCCTTGTGGTTGCCCAGACGATTATCTCTCGTGCTGAAGGACGAACTGTGAAGCTATCGACAGTTACACCTTCCGATGCTGCCAAGGATTTAGCTCGGGTTTTAAAGAAACGTGCAGAGTTAATCGAAGTAATTCTACAAGCCTCTAAGCGTGTTGTTCGTGCAGAACAAGGTCACTTAATTGTCGAAACGCCACATGGCTTCATCTGTGCTAATGCAGGAGTTGATTCATCAAACGTTCCTGATGCGGATTCAGTTACATTACTCCCGGAAGATCCAGACCATTCAGCTAGCCAATTATGTAAGACCATTCATGAAATGTGTGGGGTTGAGGTTGCGGTTATAATTTCGGATACTCATGGTCGCCCTTTCCGTGAAGGGGCAATCAATTTAGCTATTGGCACTGCAGGTTTACTCCCACTAAAGAATTATATTGGTCTCAAGGACCTTTTTGGATACGAATTACGAACAACAAAAGTTGCAGTAGCGGATGAACTAGCATCGGCGGCTGGACTACTCATGGGCGAAGCGGATGAAGGAAACGCTGTCATTGTAATTCGTGGCTATTCGTATGAATGGGGTAAGGGGTCAGCACAGATGCTTCTACGTGATGCAGAACGTGATATCTTTCGCAGGTGAAGGATTATGGGAAAACCAATACAACGTGTGGGAGTGGCCTCCGCTGAGCCTGAGGGTTGGGAAACTAGCCGTATCGTTGCAGATATCCGAAAACGAAATGCTGAATGTGTGGTCTTTGATGTAGCCGAAACAGTGGTTCGAGTGGGTGGTACACAACCTCGGATTCAATACAAGAAAGAGGATCTGACCACACTTGAAGGAGTTTTTACACGTGCCGTGCCTGGGGGATCATTAGAGCAGGTCATTCTACGAATGGATACTCTTCATTGCCTTGAACGTCTTGGCATCCCATTCATGAACCGCCCTCATGCCATCGAAAAAGCTGTAGACAAATATTACACGCTCCGCTTACTTGAACAAGCAGGAATTCCAGTTCCACGAACTACAGTCACTCAATACGCCCGAGACGCATTACGAGCCTTCCGACGCTACAAAGATGTTGTGGTAAAACCTCTATTTGGATCCGGGGGCGTAGGAATGACCCGGGTCTCAGATCACGAGATAGCCCGCCGAGTTTTCCGAGCACATGAAGCGAATCGGTATGTGATGTATGTCCAAGAATTTCTCGAACATGGAAACCGGGATATTCGTGTCTTTGTAATCGGAGAAGAAGCTTTCGCCGCGATGTATCGTATTGGCTCGGATTGGAAAACTACAATCCGTCAGGGTGCCCAACCTAAATCCTGTAAACTAACCTCAGAATTAGCTGAACTAGCAATTCGATGCACAAAGGCTATCGGTTTGGAATACACAGGAGTTGATATCCTCGAAACCAACCAGGGATTAGTTGTGACAGAGGTAAATAGTAGTAGCGGGTGGCAGGGACTTCAGAAGGTAACAAAGGTTGATATCGTTAAACGGCTTGTTGATCGGTTCTTTGAAGTTATTATTCGTGGATCTTCTTATCGCTGAAATCTTAGATATCGTCTTTTCTGAGAATCCAGCGTTGTCGACTACTATCCCATCTATCGGCAGTATGAGTCAGCATTTGTGGACTAAAGGAGGGTTCGAATCGGAACAGGGTTACCTTGGAAACTCCTTCTTCATGACTAATCAAACGCGTTAATAATCCAGTTATTGAAGAACAGCGACTTGGTCGTTGAAAAATAAAGACCACACCAATCTCCGTTCTTACACTGTAAGTATAAGGAAGAATGGATGTAATTCGAAGGATTCGTTCACAAGCTTCAGGACTACCCTGGATACTGAATTGGACCAGCTCTTCTAACTCAGGAATATTAAACCAAATGGTGGGATGATAGACACCCGCTTTCCATAATTTCTGTTCGCGATTCCATATAGCCGCCTTCGATAGAGAATATCCATGACGTTCAAGGACTTTTTCCCGCACTTCAATTCGTTTCTTTCTACCAAAAATATAGGGAGTCTGAGCCAGAATATAGTCGACTTGATCGAACGGCATTGGTTCGGAATAAAAAAACCCCCGTGGTTGTCTAAATGGTTGAGCTCGATTTTGAACATGTTGCAGCATCGTTTCAGCAAGGGTTCTTGCTCCTAACATCCATACACCGTTAGACGAGTCATAACTATCAAAGGAGATCGAGACAGCTTCGCCAGTTAACCGGAAATGGGTATATTCTTCAAGAAACTCATCCTTCAACCATTGAACACGATCTTCAAGAAGGCGAATTCCACGTGGCTGGTCCGGTATCATATATGTAATAAATCCAATTCGATAGTCTTGATCAAATCTAATTTGGTGTAAAAAGAGGGGCGGGGTTCTACGATAGAACTGTTCTAGACGTTTGGAGGCATCAATGGATCTAGTTCGAAACTGAATTTCAAAAAATCCAAGTTTGAATTTATGATAGTCAATATCATGAATCACTGCTAAAGAAAAATGTTGACGTAGAACATCCAATTCGCGTTTGATTATTTGTGGAGTTGTTGATAGTTTCCGGGCTAATTCATATTGCCGTAATAAGGGCTCTTGGTAAAGTTCAAGGATAATGTTGATTTGTCGTTGAGTTAGTCTTGCTTTTGGTGTCGCTAATGCTGTAGAAGCAACGATGCTGATTATACGTTGAGCATTCTTGATTCGATATCTGTCGATAATCATTAATCGATTCTTCAATCCTTGCGCAGTTTGATGGCCCCTAGTAAAAGTAGCATGAGAAAACTGGGAATGTGGTGGATATTGCTTTTCTTTTTCTGAAAGCGTTAATCCCTCCACTCGTTGAATAAAAAGAAGGACATTTGTGAGAAATAATTTGAGATCATTTTTGTCTTCTTTGGGTTGTGCTCTTCTCAGAATAGTATCTACTAGTTGCTTCAAAATTGTGAATTCGTCTTGCCTTGGTTTCAGGTCCTTTAGATCCGGTTGACGGTTGGGGCACATGCTACGGTTTCACCTTCCTGATGCTTCAAATCGCGCCTTCTTCAATATTCCATCGCTGCTCTTCTTCATCCCAGTAATCCACGATGTCAATATGTCGGGTTGAAAGGATGCGCCATTGATATCGGAGTAATTTGACATCTAAAACACCAGGTTCATTATGAATAGAATGTAGAAGTTGACTGGATAATGTTGGATTGTGAGCTGGACGTTGAATGTTAAAGATACAACCAGAATCAGTTTTGAAAAAAATCACATATGGGAGGAAGGAGGCAAAATCGCGAATCGTTGTGCAAACCAAAGGTGAACAAGTAACAATAAAAGAGACGTGTTCATCAAATCCTGGAATTTGCATCTCAATAATGGGATATGCAGCGTTCTTTTTGCGTAACCGCTGTTCACGTTTCCAAATGGTTTTTTTTGAAAAATCAATGCCATGTTGTCTTAAGAGGTTTTGTTTGAAATCAGACTGTGCTAAGATACCAGTGGAATACAAAGAGTGAGCGAGTAAAAAATCAGCGCGATCAAATCTAATCGGTTTTGAATAGTCGATTCCTTTCATCTCGGGTAATGTGACTCGCTGTTGTTTAATGTACGAAGTGAGTGCTTCAGAAATGATTTCTGGGTCAAAAGAAAATGAGTTAGTTTCTGGGTCATACATACTAAATGATAAAGAATAGTAAAAACCGTTGGTTCGAATAAGATAATATTCGTCAAGAAATTCGTCTCTCAGCCAGCGAACCTTTTCTTCAAACATTCTGTGGCATTCAGGCTGATCTGGGTATCGAAATGCTATGCCACCTCTAATCATATCTCGATCTAACTGAAACAATCGGTGAAAGCCCTGTTGATTACGACAATAATCTTCTAATTGCTCAGAATGCTGGGTGGATTTAGAACGGAAAAAAATACCTTGACTCACTAATCGGAATTTCTGCGGGTCTGTGGATGTAATGATCTGAAAAGCAAACTCATGCTGTAATTTCTTTAATTCCGTAGTAATTACACGAGAAGTGGTCCCCACCTTTTTTGCTAATTTATATTTCGGAATTGATGGGTCTTCATGAAGCTCTCGAAGAATCAATGCAGTACGCTTTGTCAATTTCTTTGTATAGGCTGCTGGGTAGTCAAGGGTCAAAATTTTTTCAATGTATTGCGCACTTGTAACCTCATAGCGGTCAATAAGACTTAACCGATACTGGAGTGTTTCTGCGGCTTCCCGACCTCCAAAATGCTTTGAATGGTCAAACAACGGATGAGCTGGATAGCTTTTCTCCTCCGCGATTAGAGGTTCACCCTTTACTGCTCTGATGAATAGAATGATGTTTCGAAGTAAATTAGACAATTGGTTCTGATCTTGAGCCGTTAACCGTGATAAAATCCGTTGTTCGATAGCTACTAACGATTCATCAGATTCCATGGTCAAACCTCATGAGTAAATTGCACCTGTCGACTTCTGGAAATCCAATTGAGCCTATAGCGACTTTTATGCCAAGAAGAGCTATTTTAATCTAATATTTTCTAGATTTCTGTAGATAAAAACAGCCTTAGTTAGCCTATTTTGCCTTTTTTCCGTCATTTGGGTAATCTTCACAGTTTTATTCTCGAAATATTGTCATTTAATCTTTGAAATCTGTTTTAAAACTGTTAAAGTCCTTATTTTCGTGTCTTAAAGGTGTATGTGAGGATATTGAGATAGACTTGGAGGGGAGACCATCTCCTTCTCCAATCATTTTTTTTCTAAATATCTTTTCTAAGTCAAAATAAAATTCGTAGTGAATATACAACACCAATATACATTATCTTTCTTATTCATTCGGATAATTCATCTCATCAGTACCTTTAAGTTTGAGAACGGATTGAAGCGGCGTTAATTGAATATTGTACCTTTCTGAGAGGAATAATAGTGCAACCAGTGACAGTTGCAATTCTTGCCGGTGGACAAAGTAGCCGATTTCGACAGCCTAAGGCACTCTCACTTGTAGCTGGTAAACCTCTCTTCTTACACGTCATCGATGCCTGCGAAGCCTATGCGAATCAAATTCTTGTAGTAGTCCATTCGAAATCCGATCGCGATGAATTCGCAAAATATTTCCCTGAAAATCAAATCTTTACAGATATAAAATCTGAGTATCGTTGTTCCTTGGTTGGTGCATTAACAGCGTTTCAACATGCACGGCATCCTTACACACAACTTCTACCCTGCGATTCTCCTCTTATACATCCAATGTATTTCGAGATACTGTGGAGTATGGTTGAAAATCATAATGCGGCTGTGCCTCGGTGGCCTAATGGTTGGGTTGAACCTTTGCACTCTGTCTTTGAGACCGATGCAGCAAAAGAAGTGGCAGCTGAATGTTTAAGAACTGACCATCCTCGAATGCAGTGTCTGATTGATGATGTTGGACGTGTCATATACCTTTCCACTAATGCTTTACAACGGTTTGACAAAAAACTTCAAACATTTACCAACGTGAATACTCTCGCTGATTTGCGACGAATTGAACAAATTCTTCGAAAGAAAACCTAGAGCTGTCTGTCTCCGATCTTTTTAGATTCGGTGTGGAACCGGAAACCTATTTGGGGAACTCCTTAACAGTTAGTATCTAATCGCTGAGGTCGATATTATGGGAATTAAAGTGTTGGGGATTTCTGGTTCTCCTAAAAAGGAAAAATCAAGTTCTGAGTTTTTATTGACCAAAGCTCTAGATGCTGCCAAAGCTTTCGCGGGTGTTGACACTGAACTACTTCGCTTAGCTGATTATGAACTCCTTCCATGTACGGGTTGCGATAATTGTGTTCGCCAAAAACCCTGTCCTGAAGATGCTAAAGATGACATACCAAAAATTTTGGATAAAATGGAAGAATCGGATGCCATCATCTTCGCTAGTCCTTCCTATTTTGCTACTGTACCTGGAATACTAAAAAATCTCATTGATCGTTCGCGAACCCGGAAAATGTTAGACCATCGACTTCGGGATAAAATTGTGGGCATAATTGTAGCGGCTGGTCTTCGCCATGGTGGTCAGGAACCCACCGCGGGAGCCATTATAAATTACGCCTTAGCACAAGGAATGATTGTGACAGGTGGTATTGGTAACCCTGTAACGGAGGCTTGGGCAGGGATGACGGGTCTCCAAAGTGAAGGATTTACGTGGCGAGGAACCCCCAAAGATGAAATTGCTATTCGCAACAGTCAACTGGTCGGAGAACGCGTCACATCCCTTGCAATGAAATTCCACAAAGACTGAAACCCTATCAATCAACTTGGTAACCTTTTTCTTCCCAAGCCTTCCGCATCTCCGGATGCTCCTTCAGGAAGGCATCGACTTCATCCTTAGGTACTCGGTTAAATGGACAAGAAAAGTTCACACACCGCACACATAACCAATCAAAAAGAATCGCTCCGAGGACAATAGCTCCAAATGAGGCGAAAATCAGGAAAACCCATTGTTGACTTAAAAATAAGAGAGGAAAGGGGAATCCGATCATAATCGCTACCCCAATCACCATTTGAACCTGTTCCGAGCGGCTCATGGGAGCTGGATTATATTTCCAAAGCTTGAATAACCCATAGTTAGCATGACACCGTAGTGTTCGACCCTCCGAGCCGTAATAGGGACAATGGCTACATAAGATGCGATTTTCCCAAACCTGAAGAAAAAAAATCGCATATATAATCCACACTATGAGAAAGAACCACAGACCTGCAAGCACTAGTCCTAATATTACCGGTATTAGAATGACCAAGAAGCCAAAGGCAAACATTAGCAGCGGTTTTCGATTAAAAATCCGCAAGAGCAGCCCACCAGATTCTTTCGTACCAATCCACACAATCGCAATAAGGAACAGAAAGGCAACTGTCCCTAACAATCCTGCCTCGGGACCCATAATCCCCCCAGTCAAAATCTCCAGGCTAATACTTTGATACTGGAATAGTCCATATCCCCTAATGCCTACAATATGATATAACACCATATTCCATCCAAAATGGAGACCAATGGGTAACCAGAGATTACGTGTCCGAGCAAACGCTATGCCAAACAAGATACCGGCTAAGATGATATTGCTAAACATGATGATTGCTAACACGAGTGGAAGCGAATAATAGACCATACTTAGGACATGAAATATAGCAAACATGACCGCTGAAATTAGAATTGTAAAAGGCATCGTCAAGCGGGTAGCAAGATTTTGTTGGATGTATCCTCTGCTCACCAATTCCTCTCCAACTGCAACCATTGCCTGATTTGTCGCATACACGGCAAGAGCTCCAGTAATAAGCCATAATGTCTGGTCGAGAAAAACTGGGATGAGTATGATCCAGCCCAAGAGCACTTCAAGCCAGATGATGAGCCAAAGAACAATTCCAGTGAGGAGAATGCCAAGGAGTAATTGCAACCACCATCGTGATTCGAATCGAAACCCTAACCCTTCAGGAAGCTGCCGATCAACATAAATCCAGAATATAAGCACGAGGAGAATACTAACATAATAGTAGATGGCTCCCACAATATCAATAAAATATGTCAAAGTGGTGAGTACAATAGTAATGGCGAACATGAACACAGCTGTAATCCATCGTGGTATTCGATGGGATTGTGGCTCTGACATGGTAGAAACGTCAGTATCGTCTTTCCATAAAACTTTAGGTAATCATACAAATTCATCGACGCGAATCAGACCTACGTGAACTGAGGAGGAATGAAGAATTCCACGGAGCATTAAACTCAGTGTTGACAAAACCCTTTGCAAAGGCTGTGGTATATGTATTCTCTTTTGCCCGGCGAAGGTGTTGGAAGAGGATACTCCAACGCCGTGGGGAGGTCATAGTCCACATCTTTGTGAAGGTGGCGATACGAAATGCATGCTAGTTCGTGGAAAGAAGGGTGTGGCGTGCCGATTATGTGAGAAACGATGTCCGGATGCCGCAATTATGGTTGAGGTGGAAGATGAATGAAGGCTGGATTATATTTTGTTGACGGAGGGGTTGCTTGTGCTGAAGGCGCCATCTATGCTGGCTGTCGATTTTTTGCTGGATATCCGATTACACCCGCAACAAGTATAGTTGAACAAATGGCGCTACGGCTTCCACAGGTTAAGGGTTATTTTGTACAAATGGAAGATGAACTCGCATCGATGGCTGCAATCATAGGAGCATCTTGGTCTGGTGGGAAAACGATGACTGCCACTTCAGGTCCAGGATTCAGCCTTATGCAAGAAAATCTAGGATATGCGTATCTTACAGAAACTCCTGTTGTGGTAGTTGATGCTCAGCGATCTGGACCAAGCACAGGTCAGGCTACAATGCCAGGACAACAAGATGTCATGCAAGCTCGATATGGCACTCACGGTGATATTGCGCCTATTGCTTTCAGCCCGTGGTCTGTTCAAGAGATGTTTGATTTCACAATTCACGCTTTCAACTACGCTGAGAAGTTTCGGACACCGACTTTGGTCATGGCAGATGGTGAG
This sequence comes from Candidatus Hermodarchaeota archaeon, assembly GCA_016839805.1. Lineage (GTDB taxonomy): Archaea > Asgardarchaeota > Hermodarchaeia > Hermodarchaeales > Hermodarchaeaceae > Hermodarchaeum. The sequence continues at coordinate 32,284 of JAEOTO010000033.1, read as the reverse complement.
ATTTGTTACATGCGTGAACCCCTAACAATTCCAAAACCCGGTGCATTTCCTGTTCTTAATCGAAAGCGATTTACCAAATCTCATCCTCGCCCTGAGGAAATCTTCTTGAGGTACGAAATGCCTCGATTTGGCGATGGACACAATCTCCTAGTTACGGGATCCGCACACCGTCCGAATGGCGTTCGTGATTACACTCCTACCTTTCATCGTGCAACGATTGAATGGATTTTTAAAAAGAGCCAACAGGCAGGTCAGGCTCTATATGAAGAAAAATTGGATCTTGAGGTTAGTTATCTTGATTCTGCTGAATCAATTGTGGTAAGCTTTGGGGCTGCTGCTCGTCCGGCTTATCATGCGGTTCAAACTGCTCAAAAGAATGGTGTGAATGTCGGATTTGTCCGATTGAAAACATTGTGGCCGTTTCCTGAAGCGCATCTAAGAGCGTTATTGAAGGATATTCAGCGAATCTTTGTTGTGGAGATGAATATGGGCATGATGGTTCATGAGGTCGCTCGAATTGCCTGCCAAGCTGATGTCATAAGTATCCCAAAGGTGGCAGGAGAAGTACACGATGCCAAGGAAATCCTGAAAGCAGTAATGGAGGCTGATGCAGCTTGAATAAATCTGAAAACAACTTAGGAAAACCTCAGGAGTATTATCGTGAACGATATCTGCGGAATTTACCGACTGCCTTTTGTGCAGGTTGTGGGAATGGCACAATTCTGAACTGTTTTGTAAGAGCTGTCGATGACCTCATCAAAGATAAACAATTACAACACCAAAACATACTCAGTGTATCAGGGATTGGTTGTTCAGCATGGATTCCCAGTCCGCATTTTAAGGGTGACACCCTCCATACTACACATGGCCGTGCAATTGCTTTTGCCACTGGAGCAAAAATCATGAATCCCAAATTGCAGGTCACTGTCTTTACTGGAGACGGGGATGGGGCAGCCATTGGGGGCAATCACCTCATCCACGCGGCCCGACGTAATATCCCGATGACTGTCATCTTGGTAAATAATCTCAATTATGGAATGACTGGTGGTCAATCAGCTCCTACTACCCCTCTTCATGTCCAAACTTCAACCTATCCTAAACACCCTGAAACTCCCTTTGATCTATCACAACTAATGCTGGGAGCTGGAGCCAGTTATGTCGCCCGTTGGACAACCTATTATGTCAATGAAATTGTTGCCACTCTTAAGGAAGCCATGATCCATCCAGGCTTTTCTTTCATCGAAATTATTTCACAATGTCCAACCTATGCCGCACAGTTTCTAACTGAATTCCAAACCGGTCTTACTCCCGAAGAACAGGAACAATTTCGACGTCAACCTGGTGCATGGATGTTGAAGGCTTTGAAAGGGAAAAAAACTGGAGTAACAAACGGGCATCCAAGATATCAAATAACCTTGCAGGAAAAACCCATTGATCTCGGGGTCTTCAAACAAGAAAAGCGTCCCACACTAATTGATTACCTTCAAGAGCTTTGGAATAACAAAGGTGATGCGTAAATGCATTTGACACTCCGCTTTGCAGGGTATGGAGGCTATGGTGTAGTTACTGCTAGCAGAATATTAGGGCTTAGTTTTACAAAGAAAGGGTTCCACGTACTTCAAACTGAATCACATGGTGCTGCGGCTCGTGGAGGTGCTTGTACAGCAGATCTTACCATATCTTCTGACCCTATCTATGAATTAAACTTCCATAAACCCAATGTCCTCATAGCGTTATCAACCCCAGCTTTCAAGAAGTGTTGTGCAATCAGTCCAGATTTGAGTAGTGAGCTACTCATACTCGAAGCTGATATTCTAGGTGAACCAGCTGTTCAACTGGGGCTAGCAGATCTTCCAGACCAAAACAAGATGAAAATCTATCAAGTTCGGATTCGAAGAATCGCTGAAGAACTAGGTCATGTCCGCTATATTGGGATAGCTTCGCTTGGGGCTCTTGCTGCCGTTGACGACCGCGTCGACCTTAAGTTGCTTCGGGATACGGTAACAAAAGATGGTAAACTCCGTCGATTCAAGACAACGAATTTACAAGCATTAAAAAGCGGTGCTACCTCCATAAGCCCTCTAGAGTTTTGAGCTAAAGACCAACAAAATGCTGACTGACAAGTTGCACGAAAAGGCGATTTGGGATGAGTAAATCACGGGTCCTGAATCATTTGAGTTTAATTATTGCAGCAGTCTGTTTTGGAACCATCCCCGTCTTTACTTTTTATCTTAGTCTTATGGGTGTTCCATCATTACAGCAATCACTTTTCCGCGCTATCTTTACGGTACTTTACCTCCTCATTGCCCTGGGTGTAGCTTATTCGTATCGGACAGTCATGATAAAACGAGAGCACCTTAGTCACTTCATTATTTATGGGTTAATTGGCATCGCACTCTCTATCATCGTTTACATCACAGCAATAGCAATTGGGACGCCTGTCATTGTGGCTGTTTCGCTTACTTACCTCTATCCTGCAATCACGCTCATTCTGAGTCGTATCTTCTTGAAAGAGCAATTTACGACAATTCGACTTGTCGCCGTCCCTTTATCGATTGCTGGGGCAGTGATAGTCTCGCTACCCCTAACTCCCTATTTAGCTCCCATTCCTTTAGCAGGTATCATCTTGGCAATATCAAATGCAATTTTTGCAGCCTGTTATGTGGTACTAGGACGGAAATGGGGTGGTCATGAAGGTTATCGACCGATTGTCACGACATTTTGGGGGTACTTCTTTGCAATGTTATGGATAGGACCTGTCATAGTCATTCTAAGTTTTTTCATTACTGATCCTAGAATCATTGGCTTTCAACTCATCATTCATCCGGTAGCGTGGCTCCTCCTACTGGGTTTTGCACTAATTGGAACCGCAATTCCCTATACGCTAACAAATATTGGTGTTGAACAAATCGATGCCTCAGCCGCCTCCATCATTCTTTTACTTGATCCAATTAGTGCAGTTATATTTGGCATCTTCTTCATGGCACAACCTGTTGTTTTTTGGCAAGCTATTGGCGCGGGACTTATTCTCCTAGCAACACTTTTGATTGCTCTAGAACCACGGCTCCAGAGACGGAAAAAACTGGAAAATGGATTGTAGCAACTCACTCATTGCAACCGCATGCATTATAACAAGAAAACGTGTTGTTCCTCTAGGGGTTGCCTTGTAATGTCTCTTCCTAAAGGAAAACTCAATTTAGCTGAACTTAAACGTCTTGTTTTTCCTCTTTTACCTCGTGTTCAAGACCCTGGAACAGTAACCTTAGACTATGGTTCCACTATGGTTCATGGTAACTTAGTCGTTTCTACTGACCCAGTTATAGGTATTCCACATCAATTCTATGGATTCTTCGCCGTACACTATTCTGCAACTGATGTGGCTATGGCTGGGGCAACACCTCAGTATCTTGCTTTGGGAATTTACTATCCGCCAAATACGGAAGAGACCTGGCTTACCGATACTTTGAAACAACTCGGTCAAGAAGCAGAACAGCTTAATCTACAAATCATTGGTGGACACACCGGAGGTTATGATGGCCTGCAAGTACCATTCATAGCCACTACGTGTTTTGGTATGTTACCCGGTGAACCTCGCCAATTACCTAAAATTTCGCCAGGTGATGTTATTATCGCTGTTGGTCCAATTGGGCGAGAAACACTTTGGTTTGTTGCAAATGTTGAACCCTCACACATCGATTCGATTCTTCCCCGCTCACAACGAGAATTGATAGCCAAAGATCTATCCGTATTTTCTGTGGTGCCCATAGTACAATCTCTCCCCCAAGAGCAAATATTATTGATGCATGATTTAGCGGAAGGAGGACTTGGATTGGCACTAATGGAGCTATTCGCGACCACGGGGCGTGGAATCACGCTTCAGTATGAGAATGTTCCTTGGGATGAGTTGGGTATTCGACTCTTTAATTATTTGAATTGGGATCCTCTCTATTGTTCTTCCTTCGGAAGTTTTCTTATCATTGCCAAACCCGAATCTGCAGATGAACTTATCAAAGAGATTAAGGAATCAGGTAGGAAATCAGATATCATTGGAACATTTACGCGGAAAAAACGAATTATAATTGAATATCCAGATCAGTCAAAGCCATTAGAACCTGGTACAGATCCATATCAAAGATTTACATCAAAAATTTCGTAAGGTTATTTGGTTCTTTGTGCACGTATCACCAGAAACGCTCCTAGAGCACGCCATAGCCACCGGTGACTCAGTTTTTTTTCAATTATTGCACAACTTGCTAAAAGCCGTGAGGGAGTGAAGCTAGGGGCATAAACGGCACCTCGATATTGAATCTGGATAAATCCATTTCGGAAAAGTGCACGCGTTACTTGCCAGGGACTGGGAAACCGTGCAAAACGAAACACATCGGGTTTAACGAAGCATCGAATTCGACGTTCTGCCGCCCAGAGATTAGTAGAAGATAAAACTCCAAGAAGCAGCCACCCATTTGGATTGAGAGACTTGCAAATTTCTTGTAGGAATTGATCGGGGTTGGAAACAAACTCCAGAACAGTCATGCTAAATACAAAATCAGCAACCTCTTCTCGGAAAGGTAATTTTTCGCAATCAGCAAGAACAAGATGCACTCTAGTTATGTTGTGACTTTTTTGATAAGCGACATCCAACATTTCCCAGGCAATATCAATTCCAACAATTTGACCAGATTCTGATGAAAGTAGAGTCAGTGACATCCCAGTTCCTATGCCAATATCAAAAATTACACCTTGCAGTTGGTCAGGAAGCAGGGCCTTTATGGCTGCAGATTCTACTGTCCAAACATATTTGCCTAAGGGAGTTTGATACCATGCGTCATAAAATGGAGCAAGTGCTCCAAAGGCGGTACTTACAGCCTGTTTATGTGTGGAGTTCGTAGTTGGCGTAGTCAACAAGAAATCATCACTCATCGATTACTAATTCTTTGATAATGCCCTGAACTCGTTGGGTTATCTCTTCTGGATTAGAAGCGAATACAATAACCAGTGGTTCAAGACCATGAGCTCCCCAATCAAAAAGGACTTCAGGAACAAACTTGAGTCTTGACAATGCCAGAAGTGTCATACACGCAGGAACAGGATGGTTTTCAGGTAACCTAAAACCTACAACTTGTAAACCAGCCTTTCGAGCTGCTTCCACAATCGCCGCTGAATAGCGTAAAGATATTGCCGAGCGAATTTGATTATTCACACTGTAAGCTTTCAACATCACCTGACCCATAAAGGGTGCCCATCCAAAATCCACTTCACCAACGGCTTCGGGCTGACCCTTTACAATGATGATTCGACCTGTCAGACCTGCAACCTGAGATAACTGAGAAGCTTTTGGCAAGCAGGCAACGAAATTACTTCCTACCTCCGGTATAAGTTGTGCAAACCCAGGGGTTGGTGTGAGAGAATGAATGCTGGTTTCCAGCCTTTTTTTCAGGGTGTCAGGGTGTTCTGACATCAACATCCCTCGCTGCATTGAACCGACTTTGTTCTTGATTAATACTTCCTTATGAACCTACGCCATTTTACACAAGGCTTATATACAACACGTATAACAACGCGTGGTTGACCACACTCACCAACCCGAGAGGACGGATTTATGATCGAGTTCAAATCCCCGCGATCAATGTATGTCGCCACCCTTGGGATTCTGGGTTCTTTAATGGCGGTTTTTTCATTCGCCAGTATTGTGATACCTACCCCTCTTGGCAGTTATGACGCTTCATCGATACTTATTTTTGCTGTTGCCATTTTGTACGGTCCCGAAATTGGCTTAATCGTTACGGTGATGGGTCAACTAATTGGCAAAGGTCTGCTCATCACATATTCTGGCTTACCTGCTGTATACATTCCTGGTGTTGTTGCTGTCCGCGGAATTGAAGCATATATCGTAGGATACCTCGGGCGGCGCTTCAAGGGAAGTCCTTATGGCGAACCATTTGCAATGGTTACTGGTGTCCTCTGGGAAACCGGGGCTTTCGTTCTTGCTGACTTCTACCTTTGGACTATGCTTGGAGGAGTTCTTGCTGGGATTGCAGCCATTTCGTTCACGGTTTGGACTTTTGTCGACCTGATATGGGTGCCACTTGGTATAGCCGCAATATTTTATGTTCGAGCAGCTTTCAAAGCCCAATACCTGGATGAAGAACTGAATCTCGTTGATCCACCGGGGCAAAGAGGTGCATTCTTTTTCAGTCTCTTCCTGATCATGCTCTCCTGGGGATTAATCATCTTTGCTGGATTAACGGGTTTGTTATACTCTCCAGTCTTTCCTCCGCCTCCACCCTAATCTACTAAGAGAAAGATATTCCTCTCAAGGGATAATTTTTAAGTTGAAATAGAAACGTGTGTGGAAATAGTGGTTGATCTAATGGGTGTTGTTGCATGCGGCGGGTTATCAACAAGGTCATGGTTGAACTCCTCCAAGGTGATATCACCGATTTAGCAACAGATGCGATCGTGAACGCGGCAGGTGAATCACTTCAATTGGGTGGGGGAGTCGCTGGAGCGATTCGTCGTCGTGGAGGTCCTGCTATCCAACATGAATGCAATGATATTGGTGGCACACCAGTTGGTACAGCAGTTATCACCACTGGTGGAAACTTAAAAGCACGCTACGTTATTCATGCAGTTGGCCCTCGCTGGGGTGAAGGTGAAGAAGATCAAAAACTCGCTAGCGCAGTGCAAAATAGTTTGAAACTTGCTGATGCAAAAGGTTTGCGAAGTATTGCTTTCCCAGCGATCAGTACAGGTATCTTTGGTTTCCCCAAAGAACGGGCCGCGAAGGTCATTTTGTCAGCCACGATAGAATATCTCAATCAAGTGAAAACTTCGTTGCGTCGTATTGTATTTTGTTTATTTGATCCTGCGTCATTCAAGATTTTTCAAGATGCTTTTAACGAGTTTACTGTTTTACAAAAAAGATGAGATGCGCCATCGCATTCATCATACGACTCCATGAATCTTCCACTTCATCATTGGGTAAGTCTGATCCCCCTACTGCGTAGCGTGTGAAGATAATCTCTGCACTATGATATAATGCGTGGAGCGTAATGTGGGATATGACCCATCCGAGACTAGGCTTTTCGCCCTTCGTGGGCGCTTGAAAACTGAGTTCTTCCTCTGAACACTTTTTTAGTTCTCGTAGAATACGACTACGGACTTCGTCTAAGAGATCAATTGCGATATCAAGGGGAACCTGTTTTGCATAGACGATAACTTTTCGTCCTGTGGCTGCCAGCCAATAGAGTTCTGAATTCGCGATATGGGTTAGATAATAGAGAATAGTCCGTGAATCTGGAGTAGCCTTTTTTGCCGCCTGCTCTGGAGTCAAGTCAGTTAGCAGGTAGCTTAGATGATCTCGGGTCGCAACATAAGCTGCTCCGAGACCACTACGAAAATCCTTTGGTGGCTGGGTTGTCATAGATTACACCCTGCGCCTGTTGAACTAAAGTTTTTGCTTGAACCCTCCATTCCATATCCAACAAGATAATTACTGATGCTTCTTCCCAAAATTCTATAAGCGGCAGAAGGGCATGAGTGGTTGAGGGTCACACGTTGGTCCTAGATGAGACGGCTGGAACGCGGGTAACGCTTCCTTTCACAGCTATTGTCAATCATGATGAATTGAAACTTGCTCTTCTACTCAATGCCATCAATCCACGTATTGGAGGTCTCCTCATCACTGGACCTAAAGGCACAGGAAAAACAACGATTGTTCGCTCCTTGGCAGTTCTATTACCTGAAATACCAGTCGTAAAAGGTTGTCAATTCCGCTGCTCTACTGATGATAACTCTGTCCTTTGTGAGGCCTGCTTGACGAAGCTTCAAGCGAAGGAGAAACTCGAAACTGAAACACGTAAAATGCGCGTGATAAATCTCCCCTTAAGTGCTACTGAGGACCGGGTCGTTGGTAGTTTAGATGTCGAACGAGCTATTCGGGATGGCGTCGCTGCATTAAAACCAGGGATTTTAGCTGATGCGAATCAGAATCTGCTTTACGTTGATGAAGTGAATTTGCTTCCTGATCACATCGTTGATTCACTTCTTGATGCTGCGGCCACAGGTGTTAATGTCGTTGAAAGGGAAGGCATTTCAGTAAGTCATCCTGCCCGTTTCATTTTCATTGGTTCAATGAATCCAGAAGAAGGCGAACTTCGTCCCCAATTACTAGACCGATTTCCCCTCCATGTTGCCATCCATCGCCCCTTTACGGAAGAAGAACGTGTCGAAATTATTCGGTTGAATATTGCATTTGAACGTGATCCGAAAACAATGAATGCAAAATGGGCCCCTAAAGAAGAGAAATTAAGCAAAGAAATCGCTGCAGCGCGTGAACGCATGAAAGACGTGGTAATTCCTGAGGCCGTGATGCAACTTATCGCAAATCTTACCTCACGTTTACAAGTAGATGGTGCACGTCCAGATATAGTAATCGCAAAGACAGCCATGGCGTTTGCAGCCTTTGATGGTCGAACGAAAGTGACAGTTGAAGACATTGAAACAGTTGCATCACTAGCCCTTAGCCATCGAACCCGACAACGTGGAATCTTAGAACCTCCCACTCGTGCAGATATTAGTTCCACCTTGAAGGAAGCAAAAAAGAAAGTTAAGACGAAAGACCCTCAATCGAAGGATAAATCCCCTTCTGATAAAGAGAAGCACCAGAAGCTTACTCGGAAATTTGGTCAATACTATCCGCTAGATAGCAATCAGGATGATCAGCGTTTTTTTGGAACCCCACCTAGCAAAGGTCCGCCAGGGCGATGCTCGTATTTAGGATTTGTATGTTTCTACATCGTCATCGCCTTAGCAATTGGTTTACTAATCCCGCTCTTTCCCGTAAATTTCGTAATTGGAGGCATTATTGCTGCAGGATTAGTACTCTTATTAGAACGGATAATGCGGCGCTATAGACGTGCGTACTCCGTGATGCCCTCTCTCGCCTCTGGAGATAGACCACCAGATCCGGGAGGAAAATATCATCGTGCAAGACATAGAGGTGAATCTACGAGCCCCCCAACGATTGGCACGTCAACCCCATCATCTGCAAAAATCTCGATTCAACAACAACCTAGGTCCCCTAAACCCTTTTCCGCCTCCTCACTCATCCGACTTGAGGAAGGTAGACCTCTCTTTCATCTTGAAGATTTACTAGAACCCCGTTATTTCGGACGACAACGAGCCCCGAAATGGTCTATTCAACAAGTGGGGCGACGTGCTGGATCTGCACATTCTAGAACCGCTCAGGGAGGGGTCCTATTAGGTTCAAGACTACCTTCAGGTAAGCCACGGAATATTCATATTCCCGCAACCATTACGGCCGCTTCTCTTCTTCAAGATCCTGCAGCGAATCGAACCCCCCGAGTCAAGATTCGAGCAAGTGATATTCGGGAAAAACGTTTTCGTAGTCGAACGCCACTCACGATTATCTTCGTTGTCGATCTAAGCGTGTCTATGGTAAAAAATTTCGAAAAACTCCAACTCTCCCTGATTGCCTTTAAGAACTGTCTCGAGGGTACAAAAGATCGGGTTGGACTTATAGCATTGAAAGATTGGGGGGCTGCAGAAGTGCAAACTCCCACCACAAATTGGACCCGTTTAGTGGCCAAACTGATGACCCTTCGACTTTCTGGTTACACCCCACTTGCTGCCGGGTTAAAACGAGCTCGTGAAACCATTAAACGCGAACGACGACGTAATCCTGGTACTCTTCCCCTGATCGTCGTCTTTAGTGATTTCCTACCGAATATCAAATTAAGCAGCAATGACACACCTGACTTGGGATTACCGGAAGCCATCGCAGACGTGCTTCACCAATGTTTCCTCCTAGCAGGTGACCGTATTCCGCTAATAACAATTAATTTGCATCATGAGTTCTTCAAAATTAAGGGCAAACGCCATCATAACGTCATTTTAGATTGGGCTCACAAAAGAGCCCATGAACTTGATAAAGCCAACTATATTGAGGTTGGAATTAAAGAAGATAAACTCGTGCCATTTCTAGCATTTTATATGGCGTATATCACTTCAGGGCGTACTTACATTGGAGACGAACTCACAACTCCCACTGAAATCATCAGAGAAATCCACCGAATCGCACAAGCCCGAACATAGTAGCGCTATTATTGCGTTAACTATTTTCTAGTAAAGCTTATCTCTTTTCATACCTATCAATGAGAATTAGACCTTGGTGCTTTGATATGGCCCAACTGTATAGTCTGTATGTTGTCTATCGGGATGGACGGACTTTATTGCAAAAAGACTTCCAGATTGAAAATATGGAACCTGATCTCGTTACCGGTTTCCTATCAGCTGTGAGTATGTTTTTATCTGATCTTGTTGGGCGCATCTCAGAGGAAGGTCAACAACTACGAACATTAGAGCGGGAAGATGGACGGTTACGGGTCATCGATCGAGAAGATGTGAAGATTCTCATTGAATATGGGCAAAATATCTACGTTGCTGCATTTTCAACCCATGACCTCGCTGCCATTCGAACGCGAATGCGTATGCTTATTAAAAGAATTGAACTTCAAAAAGGAGAACTCTTACAAGATTGGTTAGGTGATTTAAGTCCATTCCGGGAATTTCAGCCGTTAATTGATTATCTTTTTCGACCATTTGCTGTCACTGAACGGTATGTTCCAGTTCGTGTTCATACTGTCACCGAAAGCCAGGTTCCTTCCAAACTCCATCCACTACTAGAAGCTGTTAATGATGATCGATCAATAGAAGAACTAGCCGCCATACTGAATCGACCGCTTTTTCAAATTATTGTAGATTTTCAGGCTTTACAAAATCTTGGGGCAATCCAATTAGAGCGGCGAATAGCTATCGAAAAACTAGTTGTTTATACATCCAAATAGTAACTTCGAAAATATCGACTAGGTCGACTCTTCATCTTGTTGGAATTCTCGGATGACTTTTTCCATTTCTTTCAAACTAGTATTGATTGTATTTCTAAGCTCATTGAGTTCTCGTTCTAAGCGCTCAAGCTGTTGCCGAAGGTCATCAATTACCTCCTGGGCTAGGACTTCATCAACTTCCTCACTTGGAGTCGTTAACCGTGTAACTGAAGGAATGGGTGAAACTCCAGCTAGCCAATAAAGAGCTTGAATTATAAATGAGTCATGATCGCTAGCCTGAATATGATCATTAAAGAAAGGTGTAGCACCACCGATTGCTAATATTCGTCCCTTTCCACTCTCTGTAGCAATTACTATTGTCGGGCTACCTGGAATATTTGTTGCCCGAAAAAGATGAGTGCTAGTATCACCTGGTTTGATACTTGTTCCAGTGGTAAACTCAAGTTGACGAATACCTTTAACGACAGGATGTTGCGCACTTGGTATGGCTGTGATTTGTTCCTCCGAAATGGCGATTGCCTTATCTGAAAATTCAAAGTCGAATTCCTTTGTTATTGTGTTAAGATTAGTGCTACGAGCCGAATCACCGCCTTTTCCAAATATCGTCGCTCCACTAATCAATAACAGTCCTCCTCCCGATTCAACAAAAGAAACGATGGCTGAAATTTCATCTGAAGTAAATGCTGCGTCAAGAGGATTCCCAAGCACCAAAACGTGACAATTCTCAAATAAATCGGGGGTAAGGGGGTTCTTAGTAAAGTTAAAATTAATTGCATTTTTTTTGAGCAGTTCTCCTAACAGGGAAAGTTCTGGTTCGTCTGGAGCTACTTCATCGTTATGACCTGTATCAAAAAGAACCTCAATTGGCTTTGGGGTAGACATAACTCTCAACTTGTAATCTCCTATCAGGCGCCGGAGTTAAATATGCTGCTCGCGAGGGGTATACTAAGTCCTTTCATACCAAGTAGTGAAAATGGTGTGTGGCCAGAGTGTCTGTGACATCGTTACGGGTTGTTGAAGCCAGTGCAGTCGATGTGGGACGCTTCACAGTTCGTCTTGACCCTATTTTCTTAGACCAACTTCAGCTACCAGATGGCTCTGTAGTTGAGATAGTAGGAAAGAAAAGCATATGCGCCATGGCTTACAGAGACCAAAAACTTCACAATCGTTCAGTAATCAAAATGGATGGTCTCACCAGGCTTAACGCTGGTGTGCGCATCGGAGATTTGGTGACTCTCCATGGAACTGAAACACAACCCGCTAGAAGCATTGTATTAACTCCGCTGAAGGGTGAGGAGATTCATTATCGCCAAGAATTGGCAGCATCGCTCTTGAAAACCAACCTACTCAACAAACCTATCAAAAAGGATATAGTTATTGCCGTAGGAAAAGCAGCTTTTGCATTAGGTGAAGCCAAATTCTATGTAGCAAAAACCGTTCCTGCGGGAACGGTCACCATAACGGCGAATACAGAAATTCAATTGCTGAAAGAAGCGCCCGAGGAAATACAAGCAGTAGCTACAGTGACATATGACGATGTCGGTGGATTAGATGATGCGATTCATCGAATTCGCGAAATCGTAGAACTCCCGATACGCCATCCTGAACTCTTTACCAGGCTTAAAATCGAACCACCTAAAGGAATTCTTCTACATGGACCACCCGGCTGCGGAAAAACCCTTCTCGCCAAAACTGTGGCTACAGAAAGCGAAGCCTACTTCCGAGTAATCAACGGTCCCGAAATTGTAAGCCAATATTATGGCGAATCCGAAAAATTCCTGCGCGAAGTCTTCGATGAAGCAGAAAAAAACAAACCTGCAATTATATTCATCGATGAGATTGATGCTATCGCATCACGCCGTGAATCTGGTGGAATGGAGAGTCGAATTGTCGCTCAACTGCTTACATTAATGGACGGACTCAAAGATCGCGATCAGGTCTATATTCTTGCTGCGACCAATCGACTTGAAGCCCTCGATCCCGCTCTTCGCCGACCTGGACGTTTTGATCGTGAGATTCACATTCGCGTTCCAGATACTCGCGGACGGCTAGAAATATTACAAGTGCACACTCGTGGGGTACCCATGGATTCATCAGTAGATTTACAGCAACTTGCTCAAGGAACACATGGATTTGTTGGCTCTGATTTAGCTTTCCTCGTAAAAGAAGCGGCTCTTGGGGCCTTACGTCGCGTACTCCCACGAATCGAAGAACAACAAATGCAAGTATCTCCTGAAGTCATGAATCAAATTGTGGTAACCTCTGAAGATTTTAGAACAGCACGTCAAGTCGTCGAACCTTCGGCACTCCGTGAAATCGCTATTGAAATTCCAATGGTCCACTGGGATGATGTTGGTGGAATGGAAACCGCAAAACAAGCGATTCGAGAGGCCGTGGAGCTGCCCATAAGCCGACCTGATATTTTCTCGCGGTTCAATGTCAATCCACCAAAAGGTGTACTCTTATTTGGACCTCCGGGAACCGGGAAAACCCTTCTTGCCAAAGCAGTAGCTACAGAAAGTCAAGCGAATTTCATTTCTATACGCGGCGCAGAAGTCATGAGCAAATGGGTGGGTGAATCCGAGAAGATTATCGCTGAAATCTTTCGACGCGCTCGACAAGCAGCTCCTGCTGTACTTTTTATCGATGAATTGGATAATCTTGCTCCTCGTCGGGGCTCTGGATTCGATAGCCGTGTTAGTGAACGGGTTGTCAATCAATTACTCGTTGAATTAGATGGGATGGAAAAACTTCAAGGTGTAGTCGTTTTAGCAGCAACCAATCGTCCTGATATCATTGATACCGCTCTACTTCGTCCAGGGCGATTTGACATGTTCATCTATACCCCGCCACCTGATGAAGAAGCTCGACGCGCAATATTTACGGTTCATACTCGTCGCATGCCGATTGCTAAGGATGTGAACTTAGATCAACTCGCTTCAGAAACTAGTGGATATTCAGGTGCGGATATCGAAAATGTATGCCGCAAAGCGGTCTTAGCCGCGATTCGCCAAAATCTGGAAGCATCACAAGTAACCATGACTCATTTCAAAACTGCATTAACTAATACAAAACCCAGTATTACAAATGAAATTCTAAGTCAATTTGACCTTTTCGCTTCTCGATTCATTGGACAATAGTCTAATATCCAATCAGCATATTGTAGAAAAATCAACCATACAAAGGCTGGTCAACTGCCATGACGTGGGAACTGGAACCAACAGAGAAACTGAAACTCGTCAAAAGTATTTTACCACGCGAAGAAGAAACACTCCTTCTTGTGGCAAAGGGAAAGATTGCTAAAGGAGTCCGTTCTGGTACTCAACCTCTCATGGTTCGGGGTCAAAACGGACATTTCATTTTAACTAGCTATCGCGCATGCTTCGTAGCTGAAATGGAAGGATTACCCCCTACGGAACCTTATCGTGGTGATCTTGAAAAAGCCCTTAAACTCAGTAGGATCATCATCAATGTCCCTCTAGTATATCTCCCTGAACTTCAAGAGCATCCTCAAAGTTTCACGAAATGGAAAAAACACATGAATCTGGTTGTTGAGCGATCAGATGCTGTGCAGGATGTTGTGTACATAAAAGCCACTGGTGAAGTTCTTGATTTCCAGCGAACAAGCCATGATTTCTTCAAACAATGTTTCACAGGACTTATTGACTTCTATACACTTCTAGAAAGTGGAGTGAAGCATAAAGCTACGGTCGAAACAGCCATCTATGAATTAGTAGGTAAACTCATCAATAAACAAATGTCAATTGTCCCCGAAAGTATGCTTGAAAGCTATCAAAATAAGAAACAAGGTACCTTCAATACTTTCATCAGGTTTCTAGGGAAGAAAGGACAAGGCGGCTACTTTGACTCAGTGGCTCGAACACTCGCACTTCGAGGTGACCATGTCCATATTAACCTCGACTGGATAGCTCAATCAAGCAACGAAGTTCTGCAACAAAAAATTCAACAGTACATCGAAGAATGGCGAAGTGAGGAGGAAGCTAAAAAAGAAAAACTAGGAGACCGATATGAAATAACCGGTTTCTAAACTCAATACCAGAAGTTATTTGAGGTTGGAATCAATCGCTGTTATAAGAAGGAGGCTTTCATGTGGCAAAAACTATCTGTTTAATGGCTCCGGACCCAGTACTAGGACCGCATCCAAGCATTCCGATCGGTGATCTGGGTGGACAAAATTATTGGACGCAAATGATTCAAGCTCCACATAAAGATCGAGGCGCCCAAGCAATTCGATCAATCCGCCGCTTAACACGAATCGCTGCATTCGGTGGATTCTCAACGGGTCAGAAAGTAACGCGTACACTTCCTTCGGGCGCGGAAATTTCTGAATCAGACGCACGATTACCCCAGTTTATCTATCATCCCCCCGACTTGGAACGTGATATGGAGCAAATTGAAATTATCGAAAAAGATGCCAAAATATACGTTCCTCCAGATTGGTTATGTTGTGCCTATGGCGAGGAATTCAACAACGGTAACCGCGAATTCAAAGTATATGAAGTGTGGGAACCGAGTGAAACTCCATACAGTATTGAAACCTTCCCTTCACCGTTAATTAAAACCGGTTGGCGAGGTCAAGGTTTTAAAACAAATGTTGTTTTCATTTATACTGGTCGGGTCCATGTCTATGCTAATACTGGGGTCACCCAAACATCAGATCTAGCTCGGTTAACCTGGACTGGAAAGTCTTGGCGCCGTGAAGAATATGACATTCCTACGCAAACCGCCGATGGCAAAACTAACTTTAAACGATCTGTACGACTGCAAGAGCCGTATGGGCTACTCTTTGCCTTTGTTGTCGAAGATTCCCGTAAACTCATCACGACGCTACATGACCAACGAATTCCCATGAACTCGCAGGAACTCATTGAATACCTCAAAACACTCATTGATAATGTCATGCGTGACAAATTTTCAGAACATGAATTCATGAGTGCGTTACGTGATGAAGCAGAAATCCGCGATGAAGTCCGTAAGGTCGTAGCTACAGCATTTGAGCGTTTAGGATTGAATCTTGTTTCATTATCCGCAGGAGTTCTTTCTATTGAAGAAAAGCTCTGGGATCGATTCTTTTACTGGCGTGTAGCAGGCGTCCACCCAGCCCAAGTTCTGTGGGCAGAGAAATCGGTTGAAATCGCCCAATTAACTGGACAGGCACCCACCTTACCTACCACAATTCCTACAGGACCACTTGCTGAAGCCGAACGTCAGCTCCGTGAGCGAGCACCCGCAAAAGCCTCACGGGCTGCGCGAGTCAAATCTGCTGTAAAAGAAACGGTATCCAAATCTAAATCTACTGAAGAGACTAAGTCAAACGAAGAGTAAAAGGCATAGCTTTTCATAAGCAAAAGTCGAGGTACACACAAGATGGCTTCCAAAAATCCTGCACCCACTGATAAATTACCCCTATTCTCTGGACCATTGCTACCCATTTTCTATCTCCGATTAGTGGAATCGCTCTCAGTGGAGTACCAAGGTAATCCAACAGCCATCGAACGCGCCCTCCATGCATTAGGAAAATCCATGGCAACACAACTCCTCTTGGGACTCGTCAGTCGTTACGGAAAACCCCCAGATAACTACTTTCCCAATTCTCCTGACCTCTTCCTCAACCGCGTAGACGAGTTCTTGTCAAAGAACTGGGAATTAGCAACTGGAACAATACCTGACTCCCTTGAATTCACGGATGATCGCACTCTTCTACTTCGCTCGGAATCCTGTCCAATCTGCCAACAGGACAGCTTCGAGGCTACTCTTGACCTAAGATACTGTGAAGTTGTTTCAGGAATGCTTGAAGGCCTTCTACAAAGCTGGATTGATAATCTCAGCCTGCCGTACACTGCCCGAGTTACACAAACAGCAAGTCGCATCCAAGGCGATCCAGCGTGTGAATTTCGAATCCACTTTGCTGAGTAATTATGTCTAAGAAAATTTGTTTTTACTTCTTTTTTAGGTCACGTAAGGTCTGTGACTCGTGCTAGCTCAGGGATAACCCACTCCAATTGCTGTTCCTTGAGTTGAGTCTTGGTTGGAATACCCCGCTCATCCCAGCCCCGTTTCTTGTAATACCATGATAGCATTTTGTCATAACCCTCTTTGTCAAGCTTCGCTCCAGCTAAAGGACCTACTGAGAGAGGATCTTTAAACCAGCGTTGAGGTGGATAGTCCATGGTTCGGTCCCATTCGCCATTAAATTCACGAACCCAATAAGACCGAATCAAAGAATACACGCGATCAGCTAGGTTCCAAAAGTCGTTTAGAGTCCATTTCAATCCTGTTGCTGCATTGAAGTATTTAGGATACCATTCCAGGTTAAAGCCAAGTTCAATCCATGGGAAGCGACAACCAACTAGCTGCTCAAACATCCCACCGCGAATTCGTTGCAACTCAATGATTTTATCGACTTTGCCTTCATCATAGGTATCTCGACCCACATCAACTTCGTGGGTGATTACCCAGCTTTCCTTATGATGCGCCCCAATCGAGCAAACACCAAAGGCAAGAGCCATTCCCGGTGCAGCATGACAATCATATCCCGAAATTTCTAATCCTTTAATTTGCATCGCAAAATCAAGGGCACTTTTTCCTAACTTTTTGGCTAAATGCTGAGTGCCTTCTGCCAAGTCAGATCCAAGACTACCTTTTCGAAAGGCAATATCGGTGATGAGTTGACTTGTGGCATGGAAATCACCCCAGTCCAGTTTCTCATCTAAAATCCCCTTTTCAGATGCTTCCATTGCAAAACCTATCGTATTACCCAGTGATATAGTGTCTAATCCATACTCATCTGCGAGGCGGTTAAGAGTAGCGACTTCCCGAAGATCTCGCATACCAATATTGGATCCAAGAAGTGATACATTTTCATAATCTAGCTCAGCAGATTTCCCTTCTGAATCTTTAATGCAATGACCACACTGCATTGTGCATGAAGGACAACCCCGCGTCTTTTCCTTCATTTTCTCCATTGTGTCACCACTCAGGGCTTCTGCATGCTCAAACTGACCCTCACGGAAATTATAACTGGGTAGTACGCTGAATTCTTGACACCAGGCATGGATGAGCATAGTACCCTGAGACATCCATTCATCATAACTGGGTTTATCCCGAATATCCTTGAACCCATCTCGACCCAATTGCCGGAATGCTTGAGGATCTGCAATCTCAGGGGACTTTGACCCTTTGGCAACGAGAGCCTTCAAATTCTTTGATCCCATAACAGTACCCATACCTGGACGTCCACCGGACCTTCCCATCATAGAACGTACAGTTGCATATTTGACGAGATTCTCGCCACCTTGACCAATCATCAGCGTACCAATGTTCTTTCCATGAAGGTCCTCAAGTTTTTGCTCCGCTTCATAAGCACCAATCCCCCATAGGTTATCAGCATCAAGAATACTCACTTCCGCATCTTCGATCAGAATATAGGAAGGGGCATCAGCTTTCCCCTCAACGACAACCAAATCATATCCTGCACGTCTTAGCTGTGAACCAAAATGGGTACCCAGATTACCATCTCCGTAACCACCAGTTAACGGGCTTTTGGCCGCTACGATGGTCTTTCCCACATTGGGCATTGCTAACCCCGATAACGGTCCCACAGCGGCAATGAACTTATTTCCCGGTGAGAGAGGATTAGTCCCCTTTGGCACTTCATCCCAAAGTATTTTCATGGCAAACCCGCGTCCACCCACGAATTGCAGAGCCAATTCCTTGGGGTAAGACTCAATGCTTGCTTCCTTACTTGACAGATTCACACGTAACAGTTGACCAGTCCACGCCTTCATACTCAAACCACCAAACGCAAAATCTTACTGTCAGTCAGCAGGTTCTCCACAAATAGCTTTCGCAGATACACAAGAAGACTTGCAGAATTTCCTGATAGTGGAGCTCTGATTCTGATTAGCCCAGTCTATCCTGATGGTTCTGTGGCCGCATATGAGGAGTTAATTGGAAATCATGGCGGAGTTGGCGGAGACCAAACCCACGCCATCCTCATTCATCCAGCCGAATTCAAAGTTGACGGAGATAAAATTAAAAATTCTGAACAAATCTTTCCCATTCTCAATAAGGCTCGTCCAGAAACCTAGAAGCCATAGCATTCGAAGAACATAGACATTTATGAGAAAGAACGTGTAAGTCAAAGGTATGAGTAAACAATCCCACGATTGTGTCTTCTGTAACATCGTCACAAAAAAATTTCCTGCCCATGTTGTTTTTGAAAACCACGAAATCATTGCCTTTCTTGATATTCGTCCTATCAACCCTGGTCATACTTTGGTGATACCTAAGTCTCACGCTGCGAACCTTGAAGCTCTTGATCCTCAACTTGCGGGTCGGCTCTTTCAAGTGGCTGGACAAATTGCGGCAGCTTTACGCAAATCGGGGATACGTTGTGAGGGAATTAATGTTTGGCTAGCCGACGGTAAAGCTGCTTTTCAAGAGATCCCCCATATTCACATCCATGTCATCCCCCGGTTCTCAGGAGACGGTATTCGTATAGAAGCTGGTCCTTATTATGGCCAAACGCCTCCGAATAAGGAATTAGAAAAACAGGCTAAGAAAATCCGTGATGCCCTTAAGAAAGCGTAATCGATTAATTCTGCCCCGAAACGAATCCTCAAATACCTAAAAACTGTCATAAACACTGTATCAAATAGGGTGTTTTCGTATCAATGAAGCAGCGTGGATTATGGTTCTTGATTCTTTCCCTACTAGTTTTAGGTTTTACTTTCCCTGCTGCCAATTGTTTTCCGAACCCTAGACAATTGCTTATAGATGACCTTGCGTTAGGTGATCCGTGGGGTATCCTTTGGATGCAGCCACCTAATGAAACGTTTAACGCGGTAATAACAATTCCTGGATTTGTCTTCGTTGGAGGATCGACGCAATCTCCTTCCTTGAGTGCTTCATCGAATGTTATTCTTGTCAAATATACTATCGAAGGGGAGTATCTATGGAACCAGACGTGGCAGACACACTTTGATGAATCTGCAAATGCATTAGCATCAGATATAGATGCACTTTATCTCGCAGGAATAACTAAATCAATTATTAATGGAGCAAATGGGCTGCTCGTGAAGTTAGATTTCAATGGTAATCAGTTATGGAATGTCTCTTATGGGGATCAATCGGCTGAACAGTTTACATGCGTCGTGGTTGGATTCGATGGTATCTATGTTGGTGGACTGGTGGAACATTCTGAGGATAATGTGGATGCGCTTATCGTCAAGTATGATTTTAATGGTATAGAAATCTGGAACGAAACATGGGGAATAGCTCCAGTAAATCGTGGAGCGGATATTGCTCTGGGTTCAGATGGGGTATATCTTGTAGGAGATTATACTGATCAATCCACAAGTATGGCTGCTAATGCTTTTTTGGCAAAATTTTCCTTTACTGGTGTTATGATGTGGAACGTGACCGGATTTTCCGAAACTTATAATCAAGCTTGTGGAATCGCAGTGAATAATAGCGCCGTTTATGTCACTGGCTCTTTACTCTCTGAAAATATTAGTACTACCCCCGTACTCTTCTTGCAAAAATATAATACTTCGGGAACCCTTCTCTGGATTGAGTTTGATGAAACAGGTTTAACTCATAAAGGAATTAGTGTCACAACGAGGGGAAGTCAAATTTTTGTCGGAGGGGAATTCGAGGATCCAAGTACCGGTTATCGTCTCAGTCTATTAAATTACAACGATACGGGTGGTCTCAATTGGGAACGAAATTGGGGTGGTGCAGGTAATTGTCGACCTTCAAAAATGGTTCTTGGTCTGGAACACTTCTATTTTTCTGGGACAACTAGTGGCTGGTTAACTAATTCTACAAATGGGTTTCTTGTTAAGTTTGATTCTGATGGTGCCAGTGCCCCGGGTCCTATTGCCTTGCCTAGTGTAAATCCTATCAATCCCTACGGATTTTTTATCACTTCCTGGACTCCCGCTTATGATCCTGATGGTGTAATCGAAGATTATGAGCTTCAAATGGATTCAACCCCTAGTTTCAATCGTCCTGATATTACTTGGATCATCAATTCAACGAACGTCCTCGTTTCGAACCTTCCACTCGGCACATATTATTTTCGCGTACGAGCTCGCGATAATGCCAGTCTCTATGGTCCATGGAGTAACTTAGGTACTGCTGTAGTGTCGCTTATTCCGCCAACAGTCTTCAACCCCTGGCTTGCTCCCACAATCCTTGTTCTTGGTCTTCTTGTAATAATCGCGTTGACGTTATTTTTTGCAATTCGACGTCGCTGGCGTTTTGAATAGTCCATATCCTCAGTGTATTAATCATCGAGTAGGCTCAGACTAATGATGGTTCATTTCTACTTCTGAGGAACTATCCGTTTTCTTCGAGGAATAATGAATGGAACTGTTTCACGGTACACTCCGTAGCTATCGCCAAATCGACGTAATAACTCGACCTCTTCATAGCCCAGCAAGGCTAGTAAGAGGGGAGTATAGAGGAGAGCGAGAATAAGAAGTGGGACGAAGTCAAAGATCAGCGCAAAAGCCGGAGTAGCAAAGATGAACCCCAGGGTTTGTGGGTGGCGACAATACGCGTAGGCACCTGTAGTAATGAGGGATGATCCACGTTTAGATGAACCTAGTTCACTGCCTTGAGCACGTTGGAGTCCAAGTGAGATAACACCCCAGACAATAAACATGACAGCCAGAATCAGAAGAATCATGCCGCCAAAGAGCTCAATAAACCGTAAAGGCCAAGGAAAGAGCAGACTTGCTCCGGGTAGCAACTGCCATGGAATCTGAGGAAACATCCAAGTAAGAATAATGGCAATCGCCAAAATAACAAAATAAAGAATATTAGGTAGAAAAACGATTACGATTCGCAATCTCAAGCCCTGACGCGACGTTTCTGTCATCATTTATCACCAAGTGTTTGTATTAGCACTTCATTTATGGTTAATTACCTTCAGTTCTGCCTTCCGTGATTTCTCCTATTAAAAAATGTACCCTTTTCATGGATAATGAAAGAGTAACCTAAATATTCGAAATTCACTAATCAGTTTTTTACATTCTAGGAGAAGCAGTAACCATGAACCGCTTATCTCAAAGTGTTGAAATTCTACGGAAAGCTAACCATCTTATTACATTAACCGGTGCAGGGATCTCCAAGGAGTCCAATGTTCCCACTTTTCGCGGAAAAGACGGAATGTGGCGACAATATAACGCCATGGATCTAGCCACACCTCAGGCGTTTAACAAAAATCCAACACTTGTCTGGGAATGGTACTCTTGGCGGCAAAACCTTATTTCAAAATGTCAACCTAATCCAGCTCATCTTACTCTGGCAAAATGGGAAGAACAAGGATTCCTCAAGACACTAATTACCCAAAACGTTGATGGCCTTCATCGTACCGCTGGTTCAACTAAAATTTTAGAGGTACATGGAAATATCTGGATGATCAAATGCACTGAATGTGCGTATAAAAGCCAGTTAACTAGCCCTGCCACAGGTATCCCACCCTGTCCGGAATGTGGAGCACAACTCCGACCTGACGTGGTCTGGTTTGGTGAAAGCCTTCCCCAGCAGGTAATGGGTCAGGTCCTTAAAGAAATTGAACTCGCTGATGCCATCATAGTAATTGGAACTTCTGCCCTGGTTCAACCCAGTGCATCCTTTCCACTACTCGTGAAACAGAAAGGTGGGCATGTCATCGAAGTCAATGTTGAGACAACATCGTTAACTCCCATAGCAAATGTGCACCTACAAGGGAAAGCGGGGGTTCTTCTCCCTCAAATTGACCAGTTGTTAAGAATAAAGTAATGGTATCAAAGTCATTATCTCCTTTCCACTTCAAGCAGCACTTTACCGACTTCTCGATATTGACGTATCCAAAACATCAGAGCTTGATCCCGTGAATAATGTTCATCAACCTGTACAGCTACTACTTCACCTATGAACCAGCGATGACTTCCCTCAAACTGAACTTCATGGACCACACGGCATTCTAAGCTGACGGGACATTCTTCTACCATCACACTATCAATGACCTTTCCTTTCTTAGGGGTTAAACCGGTTTTTTGAAATTTATTCTCCTCACGACCCGAAATTGCCCCACAAGTCCGGACAATATCAAGCTGTTTAGTTGTGGGTATATTTATACCAAACTCTTGTTGTTTCAATATCAGTTGATATGTGAGGGTTTGAGGACGAATGCCCACCATGACATGTGGCGGGTCAAAAGAGTAAAAATGAAATGCGGCTGCAGTCATCACGTTCTCTTCGACAGTAACTAGTACCACGGGAAACGCGGGTAACGCAAAAATCCCCATAACGGGCTCCTTTTCGACTTTGTTCATGGGGTCACCGACCACCCATAAAACGATTTAAAATATAATCTTTCGGTTCCATTTTAAGTAAAACGTAAAGGGTTTTCAACTGATTTTTCACCCGCCGGTTCAAACCTTCTCAAACATGATGCTTGTTCTCCAGATTTTTGCACTCTTCGGTTTCCATCGATTCATATCATAAGAAACACAGTATCCATGTGCAATGCGGGACCTGAACGGGACCCGGATTGAAAACACGATTGGAGGGATCAGAAAATGGCTAAGTACAAACCTGAAAAAAGGAAACTGGTTGAAATGTCAGCGATCGAGCGCTTCATTGCCGGATGCAGTAACCCATCTCCGGTTGCTAAACCTCGTGTCCGATATGCTGCGATGGTCGCCTTATGCCGACGGGTGTGAGAGAAAACCTTGGTGGAATACATGAATTTCACCGGCTCCCATCACTGTCTAGCTCTTAGCGGGTCTTCAAAAACTCCAGTACGGATACCCTCTGTTGTTGGTAGATCGGTATTGAAGCGATTCAGCAACCGAAGAGTCACCCAATCCCACAGATCCATAAATCTGGGGTTTCTGTAGACCCGTTATCCATTTTTGGAGAAAATTCTTGTGGTATACATTTTGCACCACTTGGTGCAAAAACAGGTCACCTGGCGTTCTTTTTTTTCCATATCTTGCACTGCTAAGCTCCCATCGAATAATATGCGATTTGATGGTTATAGTCCATTGCCCTGATCCGTCAGGGAGGTGGAACAAAAATGACCGATAAGAAAGAAACCAAACAGAAGAAAAATCAATTCGCGAAAATGCCTGTTGCAGAACGTGCTGCAACTGGTGCGAAAAATCCCCGCGGCACTCCCCGAGATCGATTCAACTTTGCCATAACAACTTCTCGTCGCTAATCACGATTACATAACAACCGAACCACCGACTTCCAGGGACAGGACCTTTAAACGCTGCTCGCAAAGCCGGGCCTTCAGGTTAACTCGGCTTGGACACTAATCCGTGTCCTAAAAGGTCCAGTGCCACCCATTTGTTGGGACCGGGAAGTGCCAGAATGGAGGGGAAGGGAATCCTGAAGGCCCGGTGACCTTTTTTCTTTTCAATGAGGAGCAATCTATATTGCTGTTAGCTAGATATATTCTTCAGCTTCCAAGTCATAATAAACGGAAAAGCGGGAGTCAATATGAAGACCCACTTAAAATGTATCATGGGACTCTCATTGCTGTTCCTAATTACCTTCTTATTACTCCATTGTACTTCATTGGCTAATTCTTTTCCAATTGGCTTAACGTTGGAATATCATGTAACCCATGGTGCCTATGAAGACTGGGATGAACAGTATACCATTCAGCGATGGGCACTAGAACATGGTGAGCACGTTCTACTTGTCGATTTTTATTCAAACAGGACAGATACATTAAATGAAACAATCTACCTTGACATAAACACCTGGAACACCCTATTCGAAAACGGTTCCCAGACAGGCTCCCAATTACAACCTCCACTCTGGATAAACACTCAATCATGGTTCAATCGAGTCACCGTTCAAATCCCTACAATTCCAGGTGAATATTACGTATCCTCTGAACACCTACGCTTATCCTCAGGAACCTACTCTTGTTGGCAAGTCCACTCCATTGCGTTCCTGTCTCTAGACGATGATTACGCACTAACAGAAGAAACCTGGTATTTCCAGAATACCCATGGCGTGCTTCTGAAACACACCAGTGAACTCAAGGCCTCGCAGCATGCCATTTATACCTACAAATTTACGCGTGAACTCATCGACCATAACATGCACATCTATGGCATCTTTACTGAAGATCAGGCCAGATTCATTGGTAGTCTGATGGGTTTTTCCCTATTGGTAATCATTCCAACAATCTTAGTCACGATATTAATACTAATCCGATACAATCGAAAATAAAGTGGTAGAATATCTACGCATTCGTTTGTATAAGATTATTCATGAACATAATGCTAATTTTCAAATGCTTGAATCATCTGATATGCAGCTGATTCGCATTCCTTCTGTTGTTCATATTCAGGGTGTTATCTTTCTCTTTAAGGGGCTATTATGGTCTGAGTCTTCTCCGAATGAGTATTATCACACAAATTATGATTAGAATTATGACGAGTAGTAGGAGGAGGATCCACCAAGGCGGGGGAGGAGGTACTGCTTTGATGATGTATAACTCAAGGCCCCCAACTAATTGGTCTCCGATTCTACCTATAATAAGATACGTTCGTTCTTCGAATAATTGAACATCAGAAGACAAAGACACTGTCACACTAGCCATCCCTAAAGATGCTTCAGCAGTAATTTCCGAGGCAGATGGAGCTTGTATAATGGCATGCCAATTCGGATCTAAATCACCGGATTGACTATCAATAAGGTTCAATTCAGGTTGAATGCCATCAACGAAAAGAAGAGCGAAATCGATGTTCACCTCACCAGAAAGGTGGGGATCAACGTAGATAAAAGCCAGGTTCTCCGTCCCAATGTTGTTATGGGGATTTAGATCATATTGATGTTCAATTCGTACCCGCACACATCGCTGAAGACTGCCTGGGAACGGGAAAATGGGCAGGGAAGTGATGTTCACGCTTTGGTATCCGGGAATCAGTGGAATCCAATGGTCGGAAATAGTTGTCCATTGAATTGCGCCAATTCCCCATTCCGCCCACTCAAAAATGATCCATGTGCCAGTAGCATCAGCTGGGGCACCATTATGGATTGTGGCATCAATCACGTAAGGGTTAAGTGCATTCAGATTATAAGTCCCAACCGGATTGAAATCAGTAAGACTCCTTACCTGGATATCGGGATTGTCCCATCGCGGGAAACTACTCTCGCCTTCCTCTGAGTCAATATTCCAAGTGGTACTATCCCACTGACAATAAATGAAAGGATCCGGTTGTTCATCAAAACCAAATAACACAACCGCCGTCCGTTCTGGATTTTCTTGGGAGGCAATAAAATTCACGGGACCTGAACCTACTCCAGCAGGCAGATTTGCTACGATTTCAACAAACCTCTGCCCATCAGCTCTCATTTCCCCAAAACTTTTCCCGTCAACCTCTACTGTGACTAGCTCGCTTGCTCGAAATTCATAGCCCTGAAACGTAATTTCGGTGGTTGCATCTCCCCGATCAGGAATCAAAAATCCATAAGCACCAGAGGCTGTCACACGAATGACATCCAAAAAGGGCCTACAGTTATCCAAGGTTACCGTGATATTCAATTCACCAGCAAACTCAGGTTCAACAAAAAAGAAAGCATGACCATGTGTATTTGTATAAGCGACTTCATGAATCTCTGCGTTTTGGAGACACACCATTGCCTTTGGAACTGCTGCTCCTGAACTTTCATTCGTTACCTTCACTACGAAGGATTGCAATCCTTGTGATCCAATTGCTTCGGGGAACTCCACAGCCAACTCGGTTGGTAGACGTGTATATATGGTCATCTCAGGATCTCCAAAGAGGTGAAATTGTAGAAAACCATGTAACGGCATGTCAGAAAAGAAATGAAAACCACTAAAAGTCCACATCTGACCAAAATAAAGCGTTTGACCTAAAGTCAGTGGGCCTTCCATTACATAACGAGGAATAAATT
Source organism: Candidatus Hermodarchaeota archaeon (assembly GCA_016839805.1). Taxonomy (GTDB): domain Archaea; phylum Asgardarchaeota; class Hermodarchaeia; order Hermodarchaeales; family Hermodarchaeaceae; genus Hermodarchaeum. Next base: position 5,456 of record JAEOTO010000033.1, on the reverse strand, counting down.
CGGGAAAAAGCGCACCAATCATCCCAAAAAACACCAATTGAGTGGCTTGAAAGGGAGCGGGTCGCGTAGCTCCAATGACCGCGATTGCACCATTTTCTTCCAGACGAGTTAGTTCTTCACAAAAACAGTCATAATCCTCATCAAAGAATCCAGAATGACCTTGATCACGCAGATTGTCCTGATCTGTTTCTCCATCAAACCAGCCAGTATTACAGGCCATACTCAGAACTAGTGGATACATGCGATCAGGAATGTTTAGAAACTTAAAATCCTCCTCAACCGTAAAAGAAGGGGCGCCCCAGCCATCACTGTCATCCCTATGAAATGGGGGGTTTCTTTCGAAATTCTTTGATTTACCATGACCGAAATAATACGCGAGTATTCGACCATCTTCCAAACTGTAAGGAACAGAGTCCCAATAAGGAAGTAAACCTTCAACATCGTGTACGTAGTATCCCTGACCTCTAAGAAAATCCGCAGCGAAATTTGCAGTTGCGAAGAGTTGGGGTTCAAGGAAGTTTAGACACGCGCAAGACGCAATACTACTGTAGAAATCTGGATTCGAAGTTGGCTCTATCGTATAGTTTAGGATTTTATTCACCATTGAGGTGACGTTTTCTTCGGTATCTACGGATAGACGGCCATAGAAGAAGTTAGGAATGTAACTTCCATAAGTAAGGGTGAAATATGGCAGGTCTGAACTAATATTTTCCCCATGTAAGACATTATAGGGGAATGCATAATGGGTTGGGATATCTGTGACATCACCAACGAAGAGAATATAGGTAGGAGTTAACTGCCAGTTATAATAAGAATTTTCGATGTAACCAGAAATTGCTGTCCGAATAGCATCACTCGAAGTTTCCTGCGTGATTTCTTGAACGGTAACAATTTTTGTTAAGAGACCTTTTCGCTGTTTCCAGGCAGCAAGTGGTTCTACCGCTGCTCTGAAGGCATCAGTAGTAATGATGAGGTAATCAGCTGCCGCCCCTATGGATTGTGATTTCATTCGAGGTTGGTTAGAATCTGGATATGGTTGTGCTAACGACGCATAATTCAAAATTATGGCTTTCAATAGTTCATCAAAAATCGGTGAGACCAGATTAGCAGGAGGGCTTTGGATTGTGGCTTGACGATCATACTTAAGGGCAATTTCCATATTCGGATATACGAGAGAATCATTAGTGAAGGCTGAAAATGTAACGGGGAAAATATTCAAGGCCACTACGCGATGTCCACGAATGATAATCGGATCTACAGAATTTCCCCCAGAAAGTTGAACTCGATTAGTTGGGTAAAAATAAAGATGGAAGGGATTGTAGACAATGCTCAAATTCACGTAGGTGGGGGGAGCACCACTCCAATTTATTGGAATTTCAAACCCCTGATAGGGATATACAAAATTATTTCTTTGCAGCATTACAGACGTATTATACAGAAGCTCAACAGTGACATCGACGTCTCTGGGGACTTCGATGAATCGAGTCACCATTGGAAGTTCAGGGTCACCAATTTCCGTTCTATGTCCAGTTAAGGGCATTTCAAAAGTGTCAAATCTGATTGTCTTAGTGGGCGATAGATTGTGATACTCGGTCCAATTCCACATTCCAAAGAATTTTGCTCCAATAACGATTCGCTGATGATCAGATGATTTCACAAATATGTCAGGAGGCTTTCCTCGTGTTACATCGTCTGTGAAATTCAACCATGTACTCCCACCAGGATACTTCCTCACATTGTGTGACTCAACCTTTCTGTCGGAATTTGCTGCAATACTTGGAGTGGATTGGGGTGACGGGATTAACGGTCCACGTGAATAAGGAATTTGAAGGAATAACGGTGAGAAAATCGGATAAATTAACACTAATACTATCATTAGGATTGTGGCTTGTGTCTTCCTTTCAACCATAATCCATCCCTCCAAAGTATCCATAATCTATTGTATACCATATTTGTCGGCTCCCCAAATACTAGACGTGTGAAGTGCAATTGATATTCCAAACTTCCTTAAATAAAGAAGCGGGGAGGGTTGGAGGTCTAGGTTTACCCTCCCTTCAAGATTATGTGTTCATCTACCATTTCTTGTAATTTTTAGCGAACCAGATAAGGACGAGGATGAGTATGATCAAGACCATGATGCCAACGAACATCTCACCCCAGCTCGTCCACCAATACGGTTCTGGTAAGACACCTGGGGGCCAGTTCACAGGAAACATCCCTCCACGAATATTAGGAGTTGATACTCCTTAAAAATGTTCAATAATCGATAATAAGCTCTTTTACAAGCGGAATCACTTGTTGTGGAATAATCTGGGTTCTCTATTTGCTTTCGAGTTTCTGTCTTAGTTCGTCGAAGTAACTTTCACGCAATCCTGGATAAGATTTCGTAGGATACCCTAATAGGGGTTTCACAGAGGTAACACCAGGAGCACGTGTGGTTTCACTGACAATTTTACCTACCTCACGGATATGTTCCACGACAAAGACACTAAAAATGGTTGGACTTGGTGCGGATGAATAGGCGTACCAGAATGCGAACGGATACTGGGTTTTAAGCCATTCTACGAGGTTACTCCTTTCTTCTGTGCCTTCATCATGGTCAATGCGAATAACGACGGCAGTGTAACCGCCTGCGTTCAAATCCCAGTCCACACGGAGATAAAAACAAGCTTGCATGGTCCGTATATCGCTTGGACCTTTTCCCGGAAGGTATCCGATCATCTTTGAACCACCTTCCGTCGTCAGTTCTTTGAGGGTTTTACGGACGCGTCGCGGCGTGAGTCTGCTGCGAGTCGCAATTTCACCAATACGCATTCGCGTGTCTTCTCGAAGACATTGAATGACCTTTAGGTGAGCTTGTTTTAATTCGCATTTGTTCCCCCTTTCCGCCATTATGGTGTGGATTTCTACATTCGTTACTCCAGGTACTTGCCGAAGAAATGTACCCAGTTCATCAAGTCCTTGTGAACCCCGATAAAATCCATAACAAATGATACTGCCATCAGTTTGTAGAGACACAGCATAAATCATCGGATGGTTTCCAATGATATCCTGTATGGTTTCACTCTTGGTTGGGTCTTCAGTGGTGATAAGGGCTAGAACACCTTCAGCATCCATCATAGCAAGACTTGGTCGAATACTATATCCACGTATTATTCCTGTATCTGTTAATTTTTCAATTCGTTTTTTAATTCCATTGACGGAGAGCTTCATTTTTTTGGCTAGCGTCTGATAGGACACTCGACAATTGACTAAGAGTTCAAACATGATGTTCTTATCAATTAGGTCCATGGTCACCACACAAAGTGTTCCAAGGCAGCTATTCGCTGTTGATCAATGCTGTGGATTTCTTTGGATTAACCCTCTAAATAATACCTTAAGGGTTCGAATCCAAACTCTCTACTATGTTGGGACATAAAACTGGTTCGGCAAGCGAAATATGACTTAGGAGAACCAGCCAGTTGTTCTAATACAAAGAATTCCGTGGATTGTTATTTTTTAAGAAAGAATGTATCAATAATACGTTTACAGTTCCAATGCTAATGTATGATTGGAGGACTAAAAATGGATAATGAATTACCACCAGGTTGGATGCAGAAATTTCTGATAGTAATTCTCCTCTTTAGCATCGGATTCACTCTAATTCCCACAGCCTTTCTCTACCCTGCTCTCATGTGGGAATATTGGTACCCCCCTGAATTCCCTCAACCATTGACGACACCACTGTTATCAATCACCATGCCACTTTGGATCGTAGCATTCCTCTTCTTGGTACTAGGATATATTCAGGCAAAACGATTCATTCACCAAACACGAGAATGGCATCAACCTGGTAAATAACTCACCAGGAATAGCCAAGGCACCTTGCGCCTCTATATTACGGGAGTGAACAAGAAGAAGCTCAATCTAATTTTCTTCGCTACGCTAACCTGTTCCTCTTTTTTCCCTAATTATGCTCGTTTGATAATCTATTTCTGACGATCATACGGGACGAACTCCTTACCTAGGAGTTCGCGAGCAATGATGAGTCGCATGATATTCATGCCACCTTCAGCACCGATTGAGTAGCTGCGAACACCACGAATACCGAGGTCGATCTCGCACTCTTTAGTATAGCCAAATGCTCCGTGCCAGTCAGCGACCTCATTTAGGATGGAAAAGGCGTCGATTGGAGCGCGGAGTTTAGCCATGGCGGTCCAGAGGGCGACGTCAAAGTGACTGTATTTTTCGTTGCCTGCATACATTTTGTCCATGGTCCAAGCGGCTCGATACATGACCAGGCGGTCACCCATGAGTTTACTGTACCAATCGGCGAGTGGGAAGCTGATGCCTTCGTATTTACCCAGTTCTTTGCCGAAGGCCTTGCGTTGTTTGATATAATCCATGCCAATCTCGAGTCCACCAAGCGCCGCACCAATACAAGTGGCGCCAATGATGACCCGTGCTGCGGAGAAGCCTTCCATTGAATAGACGAAGCCACGGTTGGGTTCGCCGATGAGCCAATGCTTAGGAATTTCCACGTTTTCCATGGCAAAGCCACCAGTACTGATCCCCATACGTCCCCAATCTTCGAAGAGAGTTGGGGTAAGGCCTGGTGTATCTTTTTCTACAGGTAAAATAAACGCTGAGATACCACGATGGCGTGGTGATGCATTTTTGTCCATATATGCTGTGGTAAAGTAACGTCCTTTCATCAGGGTTGTTGATTCTTTGACACCACTAATGTAGACTTTTTCCCCGTTTACAACGTATTTGTCACCTTTCTCATCGATTGTGGTTTTCGTCGCCCCGACGATATCACTGCCTCCAGCGGGCTCTGTTGTAGCAATTCCAAAGAAATATTCGCCAGAAGCAACTTTGGGGAGAATTTCTTGTTTAGCTTCTTCGGTGCCATAGCGCGCAAAAACACAGGCCCAGCTGGCTTCGACAAGGTAAAATACAGGTATGGCAATACTGAGGTCAGCCCGTGCGAGTTCTTCTGCGGCAATACAGGCTAACATGAAATTACCACCGGGTCCACCGTACTTTTCAGGAATCGTAATGCCTAAGAGACCGAGATCTGCCATTTTCTTCACAAGACCCTTTGGCATTTCACCCTTTTCGTCCATTTCTCGCACATATGGGCGAATCTCCTTCTGGGCAAAATCCCGAACGGTCTTTCGAAACATTTCTTCCTCTTGACTGAATTCAAAATCCATGTGTATGCCTCCTCATGGAGTTCAACTTTAACTGGCGCCACTCACGACGTGCTTCCTATTAAGGCTTTGTGGTGAACAAGAATTTCCAGTGCAACGGTTCTTTGAAAGGAGCAACAGTTATGACTCAGGATAACGAGGATGTATTTGGTGGGCTGTTATGCCTTCTGAAAAGAGTTCAGTCAGTTTTATTCACCGTGTTTGGACAGTTCGGGTGTTTGTCTCGAATCAGGAGGAGGCGATTGCCTTTTTCCGTGATGT